>NZ_JBQENG010000004.1:0-580347 GCF_052044585.1 Phyllobacterium sp. 22552
AGTGCCAGAGCTGTTGGATAAGTTTGTCGAGATTATTTTTGGAAAGTCTGATTTGAACAAGCTAAGTGTGTCCTTCGACAAGCTCAGGATGAGGGAGGTCGGTTGATTGCAGGGCGCCAACTCTTGCAACTATTGCAACGTTAGCAAGTTGTCGCTGCAACCCAAAAAACTTCCCTCATGGTGAGCGTGTCGAACCACGCACACCAGCAAATGCAGCCAAAAGACAAACACTGCCATCAAGACAGATCGCGACGGGTCATCTCGCGGGCAATGCGGTTACTCCCCCTTGTGGGGTCTGAAGGACGGAAGAGACAAGTGACTCGCCCCGGGGCGCGAAGCGTCAGGGAGGGGAATTTTATGAATCAAACATGCCACCCAACTGACACCCTCCTGACAGAAGGTTGTCAGGAGCCCTGCGTTATAAATGTGCGCGAAACGGGCGGGAGGCGCGGACATGGACGGATCAGCACAGATCAATGGCAGTGCGACGGATTTTGATTTCCTCATTGGAAACTGGAACATTCGCAATTTGCGGCTGAAGGAGCGCTTTGCCGGATGCCATATATGGGATGAGTTTCACGCCACATCGACCGTGCGCAAGCTTTTGAACGATACTGCCAATCTTGAAGAAATGGACATGCCGAGCCAAGGTTTTTCCGGCATCACGCTGCGCCTGTTTAACCCGCGCGATGGATCATGGTCGCTCCATTGGGCCGACAGCCGCAGCAACTTCCTGTTTCCGCCGGTCATCGGCCATTTTGACGATGGCAAAGGCGTGTTTTACGGCAATGATACGGATAATGGCACGCCGGTGCGCGTGCGCTTTCACTGGACGCCCTCGCCCAAAGCTCCGCTCTGGGAGCAAGCCTTTTCCAAGGATGGCGGCGAGACATGGGAAACCAACTGGGTGATGAAATTTACGCGCATGCCCGCATAGGCTTCGCCCTCAAATCAAAAGACCCCACCATGGCATCCAGGCACGACAAGCCGAAAAGTAATGGGCCAGCGGCTGAAGATGAGGGAAAAGGTGGAGGCATTTTTCTTGCCTCCGACTTCCCCACCCTCACCCTGAACTTGGCAAGGATTGAGCCTGCCAAACGGCAGGCCGTGCACTGCCATCAAGCAGATTAGCGGCGGGTCATCTCGCGGGCGATGCGGGTGAAATCCGCCTGTTTGATACCGATATCGGCACGGTCTGCCGCGCTCATGCTGTTCAGCAAAGCCAGTGCATTGCGATAATCCGCATCATTGCGGCGACGCCCACGTGTGGCAAAATCAAAGATAAAACTCATGGCCTGATCCTATGGCACTGTTTGGTTGACCATAGGATATGCGGAGATGGCCGGATTGTGCAGTGCAATATTGGAATGGCAGGTATGCTGCACCTTATCGCCCATCACTCTAAATCTTATAAAAAACCAATTAAGACCATAAATGCTGGAACTATCAGTAAAATAATAATAAAATACCCATATACATCGAAGAAGTACTTTATCTTATGCGATATAATAAATGACTTTTGTGATTTATATTTGGGAAATTCATCTATATTTTCTGATATAAAATGATCAATATCAATGCGATCATGATTATATGGATACTTATCAATTATCCGATCGTATTCTTTTGAAAATTCCTTGATATCGACACGCGCACCTGCACCCTCGGCCATAATGTGGACTTCAGCATCGTGGTAGACTATGCTTATCTCGCGTGCGCAAGAATGCATCGCTATAGCCCTCAGCGCAAAGTTTCGGCCACCCTCAATTAAGCTAAAACATATTATCACTATAGATATGAATACAGATAACGCATTTAGTAACTTATACTGTTCTACATTATAAATGTGTAGATCAATCATTCCAATAATTGTTATAAGAATTACATATGCAGAGCCTATCGAGATAGCGTACGATATCCAGACGTTCTTCTTCTCAAGCCGATGATGGCAGGCAAAGCGCGCGCCCCTAGTAGACCACATACGTGCAATTTCAGGATAATCGGCCCAGTTGATCATTTTACCCTCTCCCAAATAGCTTGTAGTGACAGCCTGAGCGCCCTGTCATTTTCCTTGGCAATTCTTTTACTAACCAACAATTGTAGCAACCGCTTTAGTTTAGGATCTGTCGTATGAGATGCAATCCATACCACACCTATCCAGTCCTTCAACCTAAACGGCGCTGATGAGCTAAATGCATAGCTGAGGAACCCTTTCGTGAAACTGCTATTCACACATATTCTCTTTATAAACTGCACGACATCAACTGATGAATGGTGCGGTATTTTTCTCAACTCTTGTATGATTTTTCTGAAATTTACACTGTTATACTGACTCAATAAAGTTATGTATGTAGCTATGCAATGCATATCCTTTTCTCTCTTATAAATTGAATGTATTTTATTTAACTGCAATAATGTAAGCTTAAATTTAGAAATGTACTTAATAGCAGCAATCTTAACGTTATATGAATTATCTTTTTCTAATATACTAAAACATCTCTCGAAAATCTTGTCGCTTTTTCTCGACATATATCGAAAGGCTTCAAGTATCGCACACTCGTGGAATTCATAAATATTCAATTCGCTATCCAAATACGAATATATTGACGTGACGTCGTACGTAAAATCCGGAAATCTTCGGCAACTTCTAATAAATATATCCGAATACCTAGGGTCAGCATTCCTCGTTATCGTATAGTTTAAATTAGGTATATAAGCGGTAGACCCGTATAACAGAAGTGAATTCATCCACATACGTGTTGCACGCTCGAAAAGCCCATCTCTTTGGATAAATCTCTTGTCAATTGCCTGATTCTCGGGCGCGTAAGTACTTCTACCTATTCTTTGTAAACGTTTAATCGCGAGCGAACGATCATTCCCAAAGTTGCGGTACCGAGCTCTAACCTCTATTATTTGATCAATTCGGTCGTCAAACAGGAGCTTCCTGATGTCTACTTGAGACAATACTTTCGTTTTTGCAGTCTGAACACTTAAATGCAACCTTCGCAACGCTGACTCTAACAGCAATATTGATCTGCTTGCATCAACTTTATTCTTACAAAAGACGCGTATATCATCCATATACCTAAGATATATCGTATCATTTAATTCGCCATATTCACTAAGCTTATGATCTACCGGTGAAAGAAATATATTTCCCAGAAAGCTGCTTATACCTGATCCTTGTGGAATTCCCCGACGAGGGCGATGCCCATTTGGAGCAGCCACTGTCCACGAGCATAAGCTATCGATCAAGAAGTTTATTAGCCGAGCCTCATTTGGATGAACCTCGACCATTTGATCTTTTAGGATATCCAAATTTATATTTTCAAAGTAGGCAGCAATGTCTGTTACCGCTAGAAAATGATATCCCTTATGATAGGCCTCTTTAGACTTCTCATCAAACTCTCGCCAATTATACTGCCAAGACGTGAAGGGCGATATTGTTTGGCTTATGAATGTACCCTTAAGGAAAGGAATAGTTATTTCATCCATTTCTTCGAATAGGTTCTCTGGGTCAAATTGTGACTTCAAGCGATAGCTAAGGACTCCACTTAACAGAGTTTTATCAATTTTTGGCGCAAGCAATGAGATTGCGGACCACAGCGAAACGCGATCTCTTATCGATAAGATTGATCCCGGACGGGTGCCGTGGGGGCCTTTAGGAATAGAAATCAAAGCACTTGATGAAAATCTATACTGATCCAGCTGAAGGGAGCGACTAATCTCACCTATATGACTCTGCAAGTTTGCAGCAAAGCATTCTAATCCAAAGTCATCTAGATAAAAGTCTTTCAGCACGTCTGAACGCGTCAAGTGCCAACCTGCATATAGCGTTCTAGGGCGAAGCAAATTGTCAAATAGTTGATTAGCGGGCGCCAAATTATTGCATTACTCCAACTTACTATTGGAACTGTGCTTGAAAATCCCTGATTAAAAACTAACGGCAGACTTTTTCAAACGCTTAGAGCATAAATAGCTAACTATCCCCCCCATTCCTCCTGCTCCACCGTCAGGGGTTTAATACCCGGCGTGGCAGGTTCGGGGCGTTGCGGGTCGATGACGACCGGCGTGGGGGCTGGGCGTGGCGTGGTGCAGGCTGTGGCGGTGCACAGTACAAGCGTGCCGAAAAGAAAGCCGCAGAGAAGGCGCAAGGGCCTTTGGCCGAGGACAATAGCGCGAGGGAAGCGCGGATAGCGGCTCGCCGCTATCCGGTTTTGTCTGGTTTGTGATCCCGGCAATGCGGTTCCACCATCCGGCACAATATTAGTTATCGCTCATCTTCAGCGCCTGAATGAAGGCTTCCTGCGGAATTTCGACCTTGCCGAACTGGCGCATGCGCTTTTTGCCTTCCTTCTGCTTTTCCAGAAGCTTGCGCTTGCGCGAGACGTCGCCGCCATAGCACTTTGCCGTCACATCCTTGCGCAGGGCCGAGATGGTTTCGCGCGCGATCACCGTGCCACCAATGGCCGCCTGGATCGGGATTTTGAACATGTGCTTGGGGATGAGGTCCTTGAGCTTTTCGCAAAGATCACGGCCTCGCTTTTCGGCAGCGCCGCGATGCACCATCATCGACAGAGCATCCACAGGCTCGCCATTGACCAGCACTGACATCTTGACCAGATTGCCCTCGCGGTAATCCGACAGATGATAATCAAACGAGGCATAGCCTTGGCTGATCGATTTCAGGCGGTCATAGAAATCGAACACAACTTCATTGAGTGGCAGGTCATAGGTGACCATGGCGCGCTTGCCGACATAGTTGAGATCGATCTGGATGCCACGGCGGTCCTGACACAATTTGAGGATCGAGCCGAGATAATCATCCGGCGTGAGGATGGTTGCCCTGATCCACGGTTCCTCGATGGTGGCGATCTTCATCACGTCCGGCATATCGGCTGGATTGTGCAGCTCGATCTGCTTGCCGTCGGTCATGTTGAGCTTGTAGACAACGCTCGGCGCGGTGGCGATGAGATCAAGATTGAACTCGCGCTCCAGCCGCTCCTGAATGATTTCCAGATGCAGGAGCCCAAGGAAGCCGCAGCGGAAGCCGAAGCCCAGAGCGGCGGAGCTTTCCATCTCAAACGAGAACGACGCATCATTGAGCCGCAGGCGGCCCATGGCAGCGCGCAAATCTTCAAAATCCGCGGCATCGACGGGGAAAAGGCCGCAGAACACCACAGGCTGCGCAGGCTTGAAGCCGGGCAGGATGGAATCTGTCGGGCGCTTGTCCTCGGTGATGGTATCGCCAACGCGCGTATCGGCCACTTCCTTGATCGAAGCGGTGATGAAGCCGAACTCGCCGGGTCCAAGCTCATCCATGGCAACCATTTTCGGCGTGAACACGCCGGTGCGCTCAACCGGATATTTCGCGCCGGTGCCCATCATGCGGATGGTCTGGCCCTTTTTGAGCACGCCATCAATGATACGCACAAGCACGATGACGCCGAGATAGGAGTCATACCAACTGTCAACCAGCATGGCCTTCAGCGGCTTGGTGCGATCTCCTTCGCGCGGGGGCGGCAGCTGCTTGACGATGGCTTCCAGTACATCAGGAATGCCAAGGCCGGTCTTGGCCGAAATCAGCACAGCCTCGCTGGCATCAATGCCGATGACATCTTCCACCTGCTCGCGGATACGCTCCGGCTCGGCGGCGGGAAGATCGACCTTGTTCAACACCACGACGATTTCGTGGTTATTGTCGATGGCCTGATAGACATTGGCCAGCGTCTGCGCCTCAACGCCCTGCGAGGCATCGACCACCAGCAGCGAGCCTTCGCAGGCCGAGAGCGAGCGCGACACTTCATAGGCAAAGTCGACATGGCCGGGCGTGTCGATCAAATTGAGGACATAGGTCTCGCCATCATTGGCCTTGTAGTGCAGCCGGACGGTCTGCGCCTTGATGGTGATGCCGCGCTCGCGCTCGATATCCATCGAGTCGAGCACCTGCTCCTTCATGTCGCGCAGTTCCAGCCCGCCCGTCGATTGGATCAGGCGGTCAGCAAGGGTGGATTTGCCATGGTCGATATGGGCGACGATGGAGAAATTACGGATGTGATCTAGTGGAGTGCTCATGCGCGCCACATAGAGCATTTTCAGGCGATTTGGAAGGGCGAGCGTAGCGGCAGGCAATATTCGCTGCGAATAGTTTTACCCGGGTATATTGACGGCAGAGTTTTATCCGGGTAAATCCAGGGCGACGTTTGAGCAATGGATGATGATTATGAACAGTGTGAGCGCCTTTCAGGGCAACAGGAAAATCGCAAGTGGAACGCCAGCGGAGGTGGCTCTGACGCTGAAGCGTCTGGACGATAATGGCGAGGCGGTTCTTGTTTTCGATGATGCAACAGGCAGGCAGATTGAATTTGATCTGCGCGGCACCGATGCGGAGATATTGGCGCGGCTGGACAATAGTGAACCGCGCAAGCCGGGCCGCCCGAAACTTGGCGTTACGGCACGCGAGGTAACGCTCCTGCCGCGCCATTGGGACTGGCTCGCAGCGCAACCGGGCGGCGCCTCCGTTACGTTACGCAAGCTTGTGGAGGCGGCGCGGGCCGCAAATGGTGGGCGCGAGGCAAAGCGTCAGGCGCAGGAAAGCGCCGACCGCTTCATGTTGGCCATGGCCGGCAATCAGCCGCATTATGAAGAGGTCACCCGCGCGCTTTATGGCGGAAACTACCAGCGCTTCGCCGAACTGACGGAGGACTGGCCGCGGGATATCCGCGACCATGTACGCGCTCTGGCAGAACCAGCGTTTGATTGGCCGGACTGAACCAGCCTAATACGTTCGTTGAATAAGTGCCTTTTTGGCACGTTTATTGCTCTGTTATCGGCATCCACTTGGCGCGAGGCCCTCAGCCGACACGCCAGTGAATGCCGATTTTTATTTTAAGCGCGTGGCTGGAATATTTTAGCAGCCTAATAATAAGGATTACGTGTTTCATGAAGGATATTTTTCGAGAACGCATTATTCGATCATGCATAATTTCAGCGCTGTTTGCCGTTTTATCAGGCTGCAGCGAGAGTAACGATACAACTTCCGAAACTGCGTCGACCTTTCCAGCCAGCGTTGCGGAAAAGATCGTCGCATCTCCTGCCTTAGTAGATAGCTCGGACGAAGTAGTCGTGGGGATAGTAATGGCAGTTCCCGGCACGTCATCTGCTGTCCCGCCCGAGGCGAGTGTCGTGGTCCAAGACCCGCTCGTTATATTCGATGGTGGGAAGGTGACAACAACAGAACAGGAAATAGCGCCGTTAGCTGTGAAGGAGCGGGAAGAGGTTACACGCTTTGTCACAACCTCGCCCGATACGATTGAAAATCCGACATTCTGGTCTTCACCGGCCTATGAGTATGATCTCGGCAATCTTGTAGCATCCGTGAGCACTGACTCCAGCAGTTTCACATACGGGCAGATTCTGATCACCCCGATCAAGGGATGGATTCGCTATCCCATGAAGTCAGTCTCGCCGACGCCGCCAGGCCAATATCCCGTCATTGTCTTTCTACATGGACAGCACACCCCAGCAGATCCAAATTATCGGGGTTATGATTATCTGGCAGAGAATCTGGCCACTCACGGCTATATTGTACTCTCGATTGACGCTAACGCCATCAACGCTGATGGCGACCAATCCGGTCAGTCGCGGGCGCAACTGGTTTTAGGGACATTGGACCGGCTACGCCAGATTAACGAGCATGGTCAAGTTGACAAAAATGGCAATGCTGGCGCACTGAACAAACTCAAAGGAAAATTTGACTTTGAGCGCATTGGCATTATGGGCCACTCGCGAGGAGGACAAGGTGTTGCAAACACAATCAAATTCAACAAGAACCGTCGAGGTGCCAGCTATGCGGGACTGGCAGTAGCGCTTTCGGTCAATCCAACAAAATACATAACCGCATATCCGGACTTTGCCGATGTGTTTATACCAAAAACAGCTAAAACTGTTGTAAGTCTCGACGAAGAAAAATTCAGAGCAGCGATAGCCAAATACAATATTTTCTATGCAGAAGGTAGTGACACGGCTTCACCCTATGACTTCAGGGCAGCCTTTCTTCTCGCGCCTACAGATTTCGGCGGCAACAAGGATTTGAACGGCGTGCCGCTTGCTGTACTTCTACCCACCTGCGATGGCGACATGCTCAATCTGCAAGGAGCAATCTCCTATGATCACAACAGATTTGGCAATGGCAGCGATACGGCAACACGCTATCAAATAGCGGTTCAAGGCGCCAACCATAATTATTACAATACAACTTGGATCAATGACGATTTCTCCACTACCGCAGGACCTGGCCATTGCATGGCGAACCACACAGATACCATAAGGGTCAGCGATGAAGACCAACGACGCAACGGACTTTATCTTATTAATTCTTTCATGCGCTATCATGTGGGAGGAGAACAACAGTTTGCAAGCTGGTGGAACGGAATGGCCAAACTGCCAGAGGCTGCCTGCCCTGTAGGACGCGGCCCCTGTGACGAACGCGTTATCCTGACAATTCAGCGAAATGAGGGCCAACGCAAACTGATTCAGCACTTCGCATCGGCAGAAAGCCTTAGCATCAATTCGCTCGGCGGCCCGGTCACCTCTACCGGCTTCAACAACTTAGCCCGGTGTGACATGCCTGATGGAGCGCTGATCGCAGGCGATTGCTCACCTGCCCGCATAGCAGGTTTTGAATTCAATAGTTGGGGTGGTTCTGGCCTACGATCCATAGCAGAACATGCTGAACTTTCGTGGACCAAAGCTGGCGCAACAATTACAAATGATCTACTTGGCACTTCGGCAGCGCCCCACGATACTTTGAGCTTCCGCATAGCGGTCGTGCGCCCGATGGGGCAGGAGGTTTTGGTAACCCTGACTGATAATGTTGGTAAGGAAGCGACTATCGAAGCCAGCGATTTCAGTGGTGCGCTCTATAACGCACCAAAAACCAAGGCTGAAGGCCGGCCCATGATTGATGATCCCATCGACAAGCCCTATTCAACCGGGCAGGTTAAGATGCTTCTCAACATGGTGGCGATACCACTGAAAGCATTTGCTGGAATTGACTTAAACAATCTGAAAGAACTCAAGCTGACGTTTCCTAAAGACAGAGGCAAGGTTGCTCTTGCGGACATCCAGTTCCAGACATTGGGACGGGATCAGTTCGGTCCTCGAATGGTCGCTGTCCAAAATAAGAACAACAAAGCGCAATAGTAATATACGATAAGGCCCGGCTCTGAGCCATTTCAGAGCCGGGCCTTTCTCAATGATTGTGCTAATCAGACGCCGATCTTGCCACCACCCTTTTTGGTGATTGCGACGACGGACGGGCGGACGGGCATATCGTCCTTGAAGTCCGGCCAGCGGGTCGAAAGGTCTTCATAATAGGACGGACGGCCAAAACCTTCCCAATCTTCGCCGCCATCAGCGGGATGCTGAACGGCGACCATCATGGTTGCCATATCCGGCAACATGAGCGGACCGCACATTTCTGCGCCGATCGGCACGCGGAAGAAAAGTTTCGAGGTCGCACGGGCAGCACCTTCCGTATCAACCGCCCATAGACCATCGGTACGGCCCGTATCCTTCGGCGAGTTGCCATCCGTTGAAACCCACAGCCGTCCATCAGCATCGACAGAGCAATTGTCCGGCATGCCGAACCAGCCATTCTTTGTGGTTTCGGTGGAGAAAGATGCGCCGACATCGGCAATGGAAGGATCGCCGCACTTGAGCAATATTTCCCATTTGCCCTTTGTTGCGGCGAAATCGCCATCAGCCTCGGCAATTTCAACGATATGGCCGAACGCGTTCTTGGCACGTGGATTGACAGCGTCGATCTGATCGTCCTTGCGTTTGGTATTATTGGTCAGCATGACATAGACCTTGCCGTTGACACCATTCGGCTGGATGTCTTCCGGCCTGTCCATCTTGGTAGCGCCCAACAGATCGCCTGCACGACGGGTTTCAATCAAAACATCCGCTTGCGAGGCGAACCCGTTTTCGGCTGTCAAAGGACCGGTGCCATGCACTATCGGCAACCAGTTAACAGTTCCGTCGGCTTCAAACTTTGCGACGTAAAGCGTGCCTTCGTCCAGCAGGTCCAGATTAGCAGCGCGATCATCAGGATTGAACTTGCCGGTGGTTACAAACTTATAAACGTAGTCGAAACGCTCGTCATCGCCGAGATAAAACACGACTCGGCCATCTTTGGAAACGATCGACTCAGCGCCTTCATGCTTGAAGCGGCCCATGCTGGTGCGTTTCTTGGGGACAGATACCGGATCGTTCACGTCGACTTCGACAATCCATCCGAACCTGTTGGCTTCATTGGGGTCTTTCGAGACATCGAAGCGATCATGGAATTTGCCCCATTCATAACTGCCCTCCGGAAGGCCGAGGCGTTTGTAGTTTGCCGCTTCCTTGCTGTCGGCAGCCAGTTCGCCCGTGAAATAGCCATGAATATTTTCTTCGGCCATCACATAGGTGCCCCAGGGCGTGACGCCTCCAGCACAATTATTAATTGTCCCGAAGACTTTTCTGCCGGAGGAATCTGCATTGGTTTTTACACGGTCATGACCGGCAACAGGACCGGACAATTGCATCTCGGTATTGGCGGTGATGCGGCGATTCAGCTTACCGTCCTTGACGACCTGCCATTTACCACCGGTCTTCTTGATCTCGACAATAGTGCCTCCATGGGCAGCCATCTCGATATCAACACGCTTCTTGTCGGCAGGAGCGACTTCGATCTTGCCCTCAGCAACCTTAACGATGCCTGGGAACATGAGATGTTCATTCGTGTATTCATGGTTGACGACCAGAAGACCATGCTCAGACGAGCCATCTATCGGAATATAACCGACATAATCATTATTGTAGCCAAACTGCTTCGCCTGAGATTCCGGAGTCTGATTACGCGGATCAAACTCTGGAGAATCCACGAAAATTCCATCGCCCCAGCGTAAAAGCACATCCGCATCATATCCGGCTGCAACATGGTGTTTTTCATCAATACCGGCTTCTACTTCCTCAAAACTGAAAGCAGATTTGGTTTCAGCGCGAGCATCATCAGCCAGCATCAGCGCCATCGGGCTGACGGTGGCTGCAATAGCGGAAACCGCGAGTGATCCTTTCAGAAAGCCACGGCGGGAGAATCTAGCTGCAATGAGCTCGCCCATTGTAGGATTGTCGGTCGGATTGTGGCCAGGACCATCATTCTCTTCGAGCTGGCTGGTTCTGAAAACGGGAGTTTGATCATTCATGGCGTGACCTCTGGCTGTCTGGCTGGGTTGCGGATTAGAACCGTTCCAGAATGGCTAGAAGTTCAGCGTAACAAACTGATGACAAGAGTTCAGCTTTTATAGCGGTAGCTACCAACGATTAAAGTCAGAAACCTATTAAGACGCAATCAGCTTACTGAAAGAGTCGAGGTCCACATTGCCTCCTGAAAGGACGACCGCCACCGTCTTGCCCTTGATATCGACTTCGCCAGAAGCCAGCGCAGCAAGACCAACAGAACCGCCGGGCTCAACCACCAGTTTCAAATGGCTTGCTGCCTCGCGCATGGCTTTGCGCACGGCGATATCGGAAACAGCGATGCCGCCGGCCAGATTTTGCCTGTTGATTGGAAATGTGAGATCGCCGGGTTGAGCAGTAAGAATTGCATCGCAGATTGAGCGATATCCCGTCTCATTGCTGCGAATTTCACCAGCGACCAATGAACGGCGCAAATCGTCAAAGTTTTCCGGTTCGACGCCCCAAATGCGCGTTTGCGGAGAGCGCGCTTTTACTGCAATCGAGACGCCACTGATGAGACCACCGCCGCCGCTGGGCACAAATACATCATCCAGCGTGATACCGCGTTCTTTGGCTTCATCAGCAATTTCAAGCCCGATCGTGCCCTGACCCGCAATAATGGATGGGTCATCGTAAGGCGGCACCAAAACCATGCCACGCTCTTCAATGAAGGGGGCGGCAATCACATCCCGACTCTCGGTGTAACGGTCAAAAAACACAACCTCCGCCCCGTAGGAGCGGGTATTATCAACCTTAACCTGTGGCGCATCGCTGGGCATGATGATGACTGCCTTGATGCCGAATATGCGGGCAGAACTTGCGACGCCTTGTGCGTGATTGCCTGAAGAGAATGCAACGATCCCGCGCTCTTTCTCTTCCGGCGTAAATTGACTGATACGGTTATAGGCACCGCGAAACTTGAATGAGCCGGTCCGTTGCAGGCATTCTGGCTTGAAGAAAATACGCGCATTGTAGCGGTCGTTGAGACTTTCCGATTCCATCAGCCGTGTCGGCACAAGCTGCCCGGACAATCTCTTTGCGGCAGCTTCGATATCGGCAATTCCGGCGGCGAAATTCTGATGATCCATGAGCCCTCTCCTGTCAGCTATCCAGTCGATAGCATTCTATAATGCAGCAGGCATCCAAATCATTGTCATCATATCAATCTGGCACGAATACCGCGTTGGCACGCTTTTCCAGAAACTCGGGCAACTCTGCAATCGAGCCAAGGATCGCGTCACTAAGGTGAGCAAGGTCATCCAATGTGCTGTTTCCTGACAGGACGCCTATGGCAAGTCCCGCTCCAGCGGCATGGGCCATTTCCAGATCGTGGGAATTGTCACCCACCATGGCAATCGCTTCGACTGGGAGGCCTGTTTTCGCGGCAAAGAGGTGAAGCTGGTCTGCATGCGGCTTGGCGCGGGCAACGGAGTCATATCCTATGATTGCCGAGAAAAGCGGTGATAGCCCCAAGGCTTCAGCTGTAGCGCGAGCGCCTGCTTCAGAATCATTGGTTGCTATGCCAAGCACGAAACCCCGAGCAACGAGAGCTTCGAGCGTTGCGTGTAATCCATCGATTCCGACAGCGCGGCGCGAGCCTTCCTGAACTGTATAATGATCATAGTCACGAATACATTGCCGTTTTTCTTCGAGAGAAAGCTCGGGATGCCACAGATCAACAACATCATTGATGGTTCCGGCAGCAACCACCGAGCCACCGCGGAACTTTTGCATCTCCCAATCATATCCCCCAGCCTCAACGAGAGCCTTCGCGCGGATTTCATCACCCTTGGCGGCCATGTGCGCCAGTTCCATGGTGATGCCAAACCACGTTTTATTGAAATCGACCAGCGTTCCATCCTTGTCGAACAGAATACCGCGTATCTCTTTAGACTGGGTGGTTCGCATCATGATTCCAGCGAGCCGGGCTTGGCATTTTCAGATCGTCTGCTGCCGAGAAGTTTCAGGAGATCGTCGCCACGGCGGGTATAGCGATGGCCGCGCCTTGTCAGAACTCGGCCAGCCTGTGGAGCGGTCAATATTATATCACCGGCGGGATCCCCCGGCACGGTCACAACAGTGACCAGCTTGTCACCCGCCTTCACTTGAGCACCAATATCGACATGGAACAGGATCATCCCGCCTTGAGGAGCTCTGATCATCTCGACATTTTCAAGCGGCGTGACAGGTCCGTTGAAATCTACCGTCAGTGCAATACTCGTATCGACGATGACGCCGCGATGCACAAGGAACTTGTAAAGACCTTCCGCATCAGACTTTCCAGTATCGATATTGACATCACTGAGGCCACGAAACTCCACTGTGGTGACGGCTCGGGTTTTCTGTTCTGTTTTCGGCAGTTGGAGCACCGGATGCGCGCAAGCTTCTTCAAAAGCTGCATCGGCGGTGCTGTCCCACGAAAGAATAGCGGTAGAGCCGAGGGCGGACGCCAGATCATACATTTCCGGCAAAAACGCCTGGTGGATGTAGAGGTAGCTTTCGCTTTCATCGTCACAATGCAAATCGAGGACAATCTCGTGCGGGAGTGCCTGACGCAGAAGTTCGGCTTTCAGGCGCTCTGCCAGTGGCACCGGACCATCAATGGCGGGCAAGGATGATGTGTCAAAATTCTCCAGAAGGGGAAAGGAACGGTTGAAATTCGTACTGGAGAAAAATTCGAAGCGACCAATATGCTGATGGGCCATCCACTGTGCAGAGCCTATCGGGTTGGCTTGAGGAATGACCGTTATATCCCCGGCAATACGACCTTCCCTGGCAGCTTTTTCCAGCATGGGAATAAGGAAATGCAATGCAGCCTGGCCGGGTAGCTCCGAGCCGTGGAGGGACGATTGCAGATAAGCGCTTGTTGCCTCCCTGTTCTTGCCCTCAAAGCGCAGCACGCGCAACTCAATGCTGTTGCCCGGCACATCGCCAGCCAGCTGTATAGTCTCGGTCTTCATCATGCTATTCCTGGTCTGTTGACTGCTTCTACGTAGTCTATTGTTATTTTTCGCGGCGTTTACGCAGGTGCGCGACGAGTCCTTGCGTGGATGCGTCCTTGTCCTTCGCGCTCACGTCGCCCGAAACAACAGGAAGAAGCTCCGTAGCCAATTCCTTGCCAAGTTCGACGCCCCACTGATCAAATGCATTGATTCCGTAGAGCTGCGCTTCGACAAAGACCCGGTGTTCGTAAAGTGCGATGAGACGGCCAAGCGTATAAGGATCAAGCTTATCGTGGATGATCGTTATCGATGGACGGTTACCGGTGAATACGCGATGCGGGGCAATGCGATTGACTTCTGATTTTGGCAGGTTTTTTGCAGCGAGCTGTGCCTTGGCCTCTTCCAACGTACGGCCCTTCATCAAAGCTTCAGACTGTGCCAGGCAATTTGCCAGCAACATCTGGTGCTGATTATCAAGTTCCGGCTCATGTCCGTTGGCAGCGACAATGAACTCGACGGGAATGGTATCGGTGCCCTGATGCAAAAGCTGGAAGAATGCGTGCTGGCCATTGGTGCCGGGTTCGCCCCAGACAACGGGTCCTGTCGGGCCTGAAACCGGCTTGCCATCAATGGTAACGCCCTTGCCATTCGATTCCATGTCAAGCTGTTGGAGATAGGCAGGCAGACGCGCAAGGCGCTGGTCATAGGGGATCACGGCCCGGCTCGTATAACCGGAGATGGCGCGATGCCAATACCCGACGAGACCAAGCATCATTGGCAGGTTCTTCGAAAGCGCTGCCTTGCGGAAATGTTCGTCCATTGCATGGGCGCCATCCAAGAACCGACCGAAACCTTCCGGGCCAATGGCGATCATCAAAGGCAGGCCAATGGCGGACCAGATTGAATAGCGTCCGCCAACCCAGTCCCAGAAGCCGAAAATACGATCTGCCGGAATCCCGAACGCATCGACTTTTTCAAGAGCTGTCGAGACAGCCGCGAAATGCTTGCCGACAGCCTTCTCACCCAAAGCATCGGCAATCCATTTACGGGCTGCCTTGGCATTGGTGATTGTTTCAATCGTCGTGAATGTCTTGGAGGCAATGATGAAGAGGGTTGTCGACGGCTCAAGCCGGGCCAACGTGTCGGCTATATCCGCGCCATCAACATTGGAAACGAAATGGGCTTTCGGCCCATCGTGATAGGGCGACAAAGCAAGCGTTGCCATGGCTGGACCAAGATCAGACCCGCCAATGCCTATATTGACGATATCGGTGATCGGCTTGTTTTTTGCGCCTTTGATTTCCCCGGAGCGAATACCGGTCGCAAAAACGGCCATACGGTCAAGCACGTCCCTGATGCCCGGCATGACATCCTGCCCGTCGACTTTGACAGGTTTGCCTGAACGGTTACGCAGCGCAACGTGGAGAACGGCGCGGCCCTCGGTATTATTGATGGGTTCGCCCGCAAACATTGCTGTGCGACGGCCTTCAACATTTGCAGCTTTGGCAAGATCACCAAGCAGCGCAAGCGTTTCATCATTGACGAGGCATTTCGACCAATCAAGCAGAAGGTCATCAAGATTGAGGGAATATCGGGAATACCGTTTTTTATCCTCGGCAAATGCATCGCGCATGTTTCTGGGTGCGCCATTCTTCCAATGGGCTTTCAACGCCTGAACCGAACGCTTGATGCTGTTCGCTTGTTCTGAGGCCATAGTCTATCTCCTGAAATAATCGTCTCATGCAAATGTCGCGCAAACCTGCCACTAGAACGACTTTAGTTCAATCGACGAAAGGTGGAATATCTTGGCTTTCCGCGATAAGTGATTGCTATGCCTAAAATCGGGCGATGTATCAGGAGATGCCAAATATGGATTTGACGGGTGAAGAACGGATTGCCGCAAACCGCGCGACTGTCTGGAACGCCCTTAACAATCCGGATATATTGAAAGCGTGCATTCCCGGATGCGAACAACTTGAATGGGTGAGCGAGACAGAACTCGAAGCCACGCTTGCTGTCCGGCTCGGTGTCATCAAACCGCGTTTCAGCGGTGCTATTTACCTCAGCAACCTTAACCCACCCTTTTCCTATACGATAAGCTGCGAGGGCAAGGGAAGCATCGCCGGTATCGCCAAAGGCGGTGCGGATGTCGCCCTTGTAGAGGATGGAAATGAGACGCGCCTGATCTACACAGTGAATGCGCAAGTGGGTGGAAAAATCGCAAAATTCGGCAGTGGCTTGATTGCTTCGACGGCGAGCAAAATTGCCACCCGCTTCTTTGAAAAGTTCAACGAAGCTGTTTCTGCCGCATAACTTCCATGCTGTCGTAATTTCCACAGCTCATGGCGGAAAGCCGTTTGGCTCAGGATCGGCTAAGGCGGATATGCTGACGGCGCGCAATTTTGCGCCGGACAGCCAGTCATGCGCATTTACGATTTCATCATTGTCGGATCTGGATCGGCCGGCTCAGTCGTTGCGAACAAGCTATCGGAAAACGGGCGTTACTCCGTTCTCGTGCTTGAAGCCGGAGGGTCTGACCGGCGATTCTTCATCAGCATGCCGCTTGGCTACGGCAAAACCTTCTATGACAAATCGGTCAACTGGATGTATCGCGCCGAACCAGACCCCGGCCTCGGCGGCAATGCTGACTATTGGCCGCGTGGCAAGGTGCTCGGCGGATCAAGCTCTATTAACGCAATGGTGTATGTGCGCGGCGCACCGGAAGATTTCGACGAATGGCGCGATACCGGAAATCCGGGCTGGGGTTATGCGGACGTGGCACCAATCTTCCGTTCCCTTGAGCACCATGACGGCCCGGCAACCAGCCTGGGAAACGATGGTCCCTTGCATGTTACCGATTGCTCCAGGCTCTTCCATCCTCTGGCTAACAGGATGATCGCGGCAGCACAGGAAGCGGGTCTTTCTTACAACCCCGACTTTAATGGCGCAGCGCAGGAGGGCGTAGGACCTTTCCAGCTCACGACCAAAGGTGGTCGGCGCATGTCAGCCGCCAAGGCATTTCTGCGACCGGCGATGAAGCGCCGAAACGTGACGGTGCTTACGCAAGCAATGGCGACGCGGATCATATTTGATGGGAAGCGCGCTATCGGTGTGCAATTTACCCGCAAGGGCAAAACGGAACTTGCCAAGGCTGGCCGCGAAGTCATCCTGAGCAGCGGTTCGGTCAACACCCCGCAATTGCTTGAGCTGTCGGGTATTGGTGACGCAAATAGGCTTCAGGCGCTTGGAGTAGAGGTTCTATACGATAATCCGCAGGTCGGCGAAAACCTCTGCGATCATCTCGGCATCAACTACACTTACCGGGCGAACATACCCTCGCTCAATCAGATACTGCGCCCGTGGTGGGGCAAGGCTGTAGCCGGCATGGAATATCTATTGCGCCGAACGGGGCCGCTATCGATCAGCATGAATCAGGGCGGTGGATTTTTCCGGACCGATCCTTCCCAACCGCGCGCAAACATGCAGCTCTATTTTCAGGCATTCTCAACCCTTGTGCCCAAAAATGGTGAGCGACCCATTTTGACGCCGGATCCATGGCCCGGCTTTTCTCTCGGCCTCTCCAACTGCCGGCCCACCAGCAGGGGTTCGATTCATATTCGCTCCAATAATGCGCATGATGCGCCGCGAATTATCGCCAACGCTTTTTCCACAGAGCATGATGTTGCAGAAATGCTGGATGCGGTGAAGTTCCTGCGAAAAATCGCAGCCACTCCAACAATGTCCATGCTGATTGAAGAAGAGCTTCTGCCAGGACCGGATTGCAACAGTGACGACGAGCTAATTGAAGATTTTCGCAAACGTAGCGGGACAGTTTATCATCCCGTCTCGACATGCAGAATGGGGCCTGATCCGTCCCGATCAGTCGTTGACCCGCGCTTGAAGGTTCATGGACTATCTGGCCTGCGTGTTATTGATTGCTCGATATTTCCGAACATCATTTCCGGCAATACGAATGCTGCGGCAATGATGGTCGGAGCGAAAGGCGCGCAGATGATTTTGGAAGATCATCCATAGCGCGCCTCCATCATATCAATATCGCGCACCATTTTACTGGCAATCGTGCTTTCCAGCCGCCGAGCCCGAACCAGTCGATAGATTTCCTGCCGCTCCGCTTTAAGCGCGGTAATGCGTAGCCGCTTTTCAATCTCTTCGCTGAGAGCCGTCAATTCACGCTCTTCACCAAGATGCATCCGGCCATCGATGCGCTTGCGGTAAAGCTCCATGATGCGGGTTGCGACGTCTGTAAAAATATCGGCATCCGCACGCCCTGCCGCCAAATCGTGCTGGGCTTTTTCAATAGCCATAATCGCTGCTTCGGCGGCGGCAATACGTGCGTAATCTTCTTCCTTCTGGTGTGAATCCTCCGCTGGGAGATCGATGTTTTTGAGCAGTTTTGGCAAGCATATGCTTGCCGCAACCAGCGACAGAATAATCACACCGGCGGCCAGGAAAATAACGAGATCACGGGCTGGAAAGAGACTTCCATCGTTCAGGAAAAGTGGCAATGTCAGAATACCGGCAAGGGTGATTGCACCGCGCACACCGGCGAATGACATTGTGGCCACAAGCTGCCAACTTGGCCTGACAACTGTCTGCTGACCGTCGGAACGGCGTGAAAGCGCATAACGCCATGAGGCCCATACCCACAAGAAACGAAGCCCAACGAGAGCCGCAAAAATAACGCCTACATAGACTGGCAACCACCAATAGCTGTATCCGTTTGCGTGAACGTTTTTAACCGCGCCCCAGAATATGCTTGGAAGCTGTTCACCAAGCAGAACGAAGATGGCACCATTGGCGGCAAATTGCGCGGTATCCCAGACCGCTGTGCGCCTCACCCGCGTGACTGCCAGCGACTGACTGGAGCTTTCCGCGTAGCTCATCGTGATGCCTGCAGCCACTGCCGCAAGAATTCCCGACGCATGAACATGCTCGGCAAGAAGATAGGCGCCGAAGGGGATGAGCAGACTGATAAGTATCTGCGAGCCGCTTTCCTCACCCAGTCGCCGTGTGAGAAACGCTTTGCCACGCGTGACGCCAATCGTGACGCCAATGCCTATGGCAATGCCTGCAAAGGCGAGCCACAGGAACGTGAAAAATGCTGCCGAGAATGAAAATGCGCCAGTCAACATGGCTGCTACCGCAAAGCGCATGCAAACGAGCCCTGACGCATCGTTCAGCAGTGACTCGCCCTCAAGTATATGCATCATTCGGGACGGAATGGGCACACGGGCGGCAATTGCCGAAACGGCGATCGGGTCTGTCGGCGACACGATTGCCGCCAGGGCAAAGGCAACGGGCAATGGTACGGACGGAATCATCCAGTGAACCAGAAACCCGACACCGAGAACAGTGAAGATTACAAGCCCCAGCGCCATCTCCAGAATGATGCCCTTATCCCTGAACAGTCCTTCCTTGGGTATGCGCCATCCATCGAGGAACAGCAAAGGCGGCAGGAACAGCAAAAAGAAAATATCAGGATCAAGCTCAACGCGGACTTTGGCAACCGAGGCGATCGCCGCGCCCAGACCAATTTGTACCAACGGCAGTGGCACCGGCAAAGGCAACACACGCACAATACTGTCGCTGACAACAACCGCCAGCAGCATCAAAAGGACAATGGTAATCGTTTCCACGGCGAATCCTGTTTCGGGCTTATATTCAGGAGAGAGAAGTGCCGGTGCTTTGTCGAGGTGAACCTTGGCAACTTTGTGCCGAGATGTGGCCAAATGAAAGAAATGGAGCGTTACATTGAAACTATGATGAATAAGATTTTTTACGTTTACGTTAATGTAATTGCTTGCAACAGTATGGCTCTCGCCATAGGAGAGATTGTTGAGTAGCATGGTGTAGGGGAAAGATACCAAGCTAAAAAACTAACTGGGAGGTTAATGTGGCTAAACAGGCGAATCCGGTAACAAAGTCTAAAATTGCGGCGTCCAAGATCGCAACCAAAAAAACGGCACCATCTGCAGCAAAGAAATCCTCCGGAAATGTCAAAGAGGCTGTAGCCAGCGCGCAAGCAATATCCACCAAGAAAGCTGCGGTTGCTGCTAAACCAGCTACGACTGCAAAAATGGCTGCTGCCAACAAAGCAACGGCGAAAGCGCCTGCCTCCCAGAACTCTGCTGAAAGCAAACCGGTAGCTGCAGCTGTAAAACCAGCCACACCCGCAAAAACGCCAGCTAAAAACATATCCAAAGCACCGGCCACTAAAAAAGAACCAGCTATCACGCCTGCTGCAAAGCCGAAAACTGCCGCAAAAGCAGTGCCAGCTAGCAAAGTGACGGCCAAAGCGCCTGCAGCCAAGAAATCTGCTGAAAGTAAATCGGTAGAACCAGCCACACCCGCAAAAGCCCCGGCAAAAAAGATATCAGCGACGCCCACCACTAAAAAAGAACCAACCACCACATCTGCTGCAAAGTCGAAAACTGCCACAAAAGCAGTGCCAGCCAGCAAAGTGACGGCCAAAGCGCCTGCAGCCAAGACGACTGCTGAGAGCAAACCGGCAGCGGCAGCCAATAAGCCGATCCTGCCGACGCCAAAAATGTGGGTGAAACACTATCCCGAGGGTGTCCCGGCGGACATTCCGGACCTGCCTCATCAATCGCTCGGCGCATTCTTTGACGATGCATTCAAAAAATTCAGCAACAAGCCTGCATTTAATTGCATGGGCAAAAGCATGAGTTATGGGGAGCTCGACAAACACTCCCGCTCCATTGCGGCCTGGCTGCAATCTCGCGGACTGGTCAAAGGCGACCGTGTCGCGATCATGATGCCGAATGTCTTGCAATACCCGATTGTGATCGCCGGTATTTTGCGAGCCGGACTAATCGTTGTTAACGTCAACCCGCTTTATACGCCGCGCGAGCTGGAATACCAGTTGAAGGATAGCGGTGCCAAGGCCATCATTGTTCTCGAAAATTTTGCTGCCACGCTGCAGAAAGTCGTCACCAAAACCTCTGTGCAACATGTCGTTGTTACCGCTATGGGCGACATGATGGGCCTGAAAGGCCATCTGGTAAATCTGGTTGTAAGGCGCGTAAAGAAGATGGTTCCAGCATGGTCATTGCCTGGACACATCCCTTTCAAGACAGCATTGGCAAAGGGCGCTTCCATGTCCCTCAAGCCGGTTGATGTCAAAAGCTCCGACACTGCTTTCCTGCAATATACAGGCGGCACAACCGGCATTTCAAAAGGCGCGACTCTCACCCACAGCAATATTCTTTCCAATATAGAGCAGATGAGTCTGTGGTGTGATGTTGGCTTCAGGGCCAAAGGCAAACCCGACAGCATTGTTTATGTCTGCGCGCTGCCGCTCTATCATATTTTCGCGCTTACCGTGAATGCGATGATCGGTATCAAGCAGGGTGGTCTGAATATTCTTATCCCGAATCCAAGGGATATCCCCGCATTCGTCAAAGTGCTGCAGAAGCACAAATTTCATTTCTTTCCTGGGCTGAGTACCCTCTTCAATGGTCTCATGAACAATGAAGAATTCCGCAAGCTAGACTTCAAGGAACTCAGAATGTCGTTCAGCGGCGGCATGGCCATGCAAAGGCCGGTTGCGGATCGCTGGCAGGAGTTGACCGGCAGCCTTATGATCGAAGGTTACGGGCTTTCCGAAACTTCACCCGTTGCCTCGGCCAATCCGCTTGATGCAAAAGAATTCTCCGGCACAATTGGCATGCCCATGCCATCGACGGATTTTTCCATACGCGATGATGATGGCAAGGAACTGCCCTTGCTGGAAGTTGGCGAAATTTGCATCCGCGGACCGCAGATCATGGCAGGTTATTGGAACCGTCCGGACGAGACCGCCAAGGTCATGACTGCGGATGGATTTTTCCGCTCCGGCGATATGGGTTATATGGACGAGCGTGGCTACACGAAGATCGTCGATCGCAAAAAAGATATGATCCTTGTCTCTGGTTTCAATGTTTATCCGAACGAAATCGAAGAAGTGGCCATGGAACATCCAGGTATTGCCGAGGCTGCTGCCGTAGCAATCGCCAATGAGCATTCCGGTGAAGCCGTGAAGCTTTATATCGTGCGCAAGGACAAGACGTTGACCGAAGAGGCTGTGAAAGCATTCTGCGCCGAACGCCTTACAAATTACAAACGTCCGCGCGTGGTCGAATTCCGGGATGAACTGCCCAAGAGCAATGTCGGCAAGATTTTGCGCCGCGAATTGCGGGACTAAAAACAAAGGGAGGGTCTCTTTTATGCAATTGCGATCGGAAAACCGCAACACGCTTTTCCAGGAATTGCTTCGACCCTCCCTTATTTTATGCGGGCTGCCCTACATCAATTCTGTTTCCGTCCCTGTCTTCAAAAACGAACGACCTGAGACCATAATCGTGGTCGCGCAGTCCTTTGATGATACGTAGCCCTTCCCGCTGGCAAATTGCGTGAAGAGCATCAGCATCATCTACGATGATATGCGCCACATTGAACGGTGGTGCGTCATAATCTTTCTGCAAACTTAAGTGCAGCTCGGCACTCTCGCGCTTCAGAATCATAAACCCGACGGGATTTCCGTTTTCGAACGTCTTGGTGAAGCCAAATACCCGCGTATAAAAATCATGTGCGCGGACCATGTCCTTGACCGGAAGCACGGCTGCAATACGCCCGAAGTGAACAGCGTTGGTGGACTTGTCATTCATTTCATAACCTCAAATATCGAAAGCACATTCCATCACTCATGCACAGTGGCGAAGCGATGGCTGTAACTTTCCCAAAAGATCATGAGACGGTGCCCACGCAGTTCCTATAATACGGCAATCTATTACTGGAAAGAGCTTCAGGCCACCTTGTCGCGCACCTGATAATCCTTGATCGCCGCGAAACGGATCGCCTTCCAACGCTCCGCTTCATAGGAAAGCGAGAAGGAATTTTGCGCAAGGAATACTGGATCATTGTCCAGATCATGCGCGATATCGGCGCGATGACCATTGATGAAACGCTGAAGCTCAGCGGGATCATCGGCAGAAATCCAGCGCGCAACAGTAAAGCGTGCTGGCTCAAAGCCTACAGGCAAGGTGTATTCCACCTTTAGACGTTCGGTCAAAACGTCGATCTGCAGGGCGCCGACAACACCAACAATAGCGGGAGAGCCATCATCAGGCAGGAAGAGCTGAACCACGCCTTCCTCCGCCATCTGCTGGAGCGCTTCGCGCAGCTTTTTGGCTTTCATTGCATCATCCAGCCGCACGCGACGCAAGATTTCCGGTGCAAAGTTTGGAACACCGCGGAAAAGCAAATCTTCGCCTTCCGTCAGCGTATCGCCAATACGCAATGTGCCATGGTTTGGGATGCCGACCACATCGCCGGCCCATGCCTCATCCGCGATCTGGCGACTACGGGCAAAGAAAAATTGAGGCGCCGAAAGGCCCATCGGCTTACCGGTGCGCACAAGCTTTGCTTTCATGCCACGTGAAAGCTTGCCCGAGCAAACGCGCAGAAACGCGATCCGGTCACGGTGATTGGGATCCATATTGGCTTGAATCTTGAACACGAAACCTGTCATCTTTTCTTCCGTGGCTTCGACCCGGCGCGTATCGGCATCCTGTGCACGGGGGCTCGGACCAAAATCACAGAAGGCTTCAATGAGATCGCGGACGCCGTAATTGCGCAATGCGGATCCAAAGTAAACGGGCGTCATATGGCCTTCGCGAAATGCCTTAAGATCGAATGGGTTGCAGGCATCACGCGCCAGCGTTACTTCGTCGATCCACGCCTGACGCTCATTTTCGGGCAGGAGACCGGCTGCGCCGGAGGATTCCGGTCCATTGACGGGGCGCGGAGTCTCTTCCGAATCCCGCTGGCGAACCGTATTGTTCTGAAGATTATACGTTCCGGCGAAGCTCTTGCCTCGTCCTATCGGCCAGGTGATCGGTGCTGTATCCAAGGCGAGCTTCTGCTCAATCTCATCAAGGATCTCATAAGGATCGCGGCTTTCACGGTCCATCTTGTTGATGAAAGTGACAATCGGGATATCGCGCATACGGCAAACTTCAAAAAGCTTGAGCGTGCGCGCCTCAATACCTTTGGCGGCGTCAATCACCATGACCGCGCTGTCTACCGCCGTGAGGGTACGATAGGTATCGTCGGCAAAGTCTTCGTGACCCGGCGTATCGAGCAGATTGAAAATGCAATCCTTGTATTCGAATGTCATGACGGATGTCACAACAGAAATACCGCGATCGCGCTCGATATTCATCCAGTCCGAGCGCGTTTGGATGCGATCTTTCTTCGCCTTGACCTCACCCGCAAGCTGAATGGCTCCACCAAAAAGCAACAGCTTTTCGGTCAGCGTGGTTTTACCGGCGTCAGGATGCGCGATAATCGCGAATGTACGACGTTTGGAAACAGGATGGTCAGCAGAAGACATAAATCGGCTCAAAACTAAAGGAAAGGTTGGCGCCTTCTATCAGCCCCAGTCTTTCCCGTCGACCTTCAATTCCAATAGGTCAAACGCTTTCCAGCGCAGGCGTGAATTCATCTGCAATCATGAACGGCTCAATGGCAATGCGTTTGGTATCTTTGACAGTCACGAAACTGTTCGGAGGAACCGGCATCCAATTGCCTGCTTCACCGTCAAGAGGCTCAGAAACAACGCATAAACCCGCATTTGGCGAAAGCGTTGCGGTATAAAGGGACGGCGCAAAGCGATCTGTTGCATAGCGGACCGCATAGAGATGCTGTCCATCGGAAAAAGCTGCTGTCAGCCGAATAAAGGCGGGGATGCCGATACGCTCCGCTTCGGCTTTGATTGTATTGACCGTTGCAGTAAGAGACTGCGCGGGATGCTGATCAAGGCCATGTTGCAGCATGAGCAAGAATATCAGTTCGGAATCCGTTGAACCCAGTTTCTGCGCGTAAATTGAGTCATCCAGACGAGACTCCAAACCACGTCGCAGCCTGTCAAAATGGCCAATCTGCCCGTTATGCATGAAGCTCCATTTTCCCGAAACGAAAGGATGGCAATTCATACGGCTAGTCACCCCGCCGGTCGATGCCCGAACGTGAGCCAGGAAAAGATGCGACTTGATCTGACGGGAAAGACTCCGCAAGTTCTGATCGGACCATGCGGGGAGAATATCGCGGTAAAGCCCAGGTTCGTCACGCGCACCATACCAGGCCACGCCAAAACCATCACCATTGGTACGCGTTTTGGCCTCGTGCGCATCATGGCTTTGCGCAATCAGCGAATGGCAGGGAGAGGCTATAACATCTTCAAGAAACAGTTCAGGTCCAAGATAGGCAGCCCAACGGCACATGAATCACCCGATTTCGTAACATAATATTATCTGTAACTGCACTTGTGCGAATCGCCAGCACGCTGCTGGGATAATAGCAGATTATGTGCAAACAATGGGCCCAGCGCATCTTGTCAGTTGACGGTGTGCGCTGACTGGTGAAAAAGGTCTCTTCATGTCACAGAAAATCGATTCCGCTCACCCGAAAAACCCTGCACTCGGCCTGGTCCGCCTTGACCACGCCAAGGGGCTGGACTTGCCCGCCTACGAAACATCCGGCTCTGCTGGCATGGACCTTCGAGCTGCTGTTCCGGAAGACAGACCATTGCTGTTGCTTCCGGGAAAACGGGCATTGGTTCCCAGTGGCCTGATCTTCGAAATCCCGGCCGGATATGAGGCGCAAATCAGACCTCGCTCGGGTCTCGCTCTGAAACATGGGATTACCTGCCTCAACACGCCAGGTACGATTGATTCAGATTATCGCGGTGAAGTAAAAGTGATACTGATCAATCTGGGCGATGACGATTTCTACGTCGAGCGAGGCATGCGCATTGCGCAGGTTGTTCTTGCACCGGTTGTGCAGCTCAATGTTGAGGAGCGACAGCATGCCAGCGAAACGTCACGTGGCTCTGGCGGATTTGGCTCGACAGGTACTGCATAGCAATTAGGAGGGTACCATGGACAAAGGCAAAACATTTCGTCTGTTGCATCAAGGGCCAGATGTGTTGCTGATGCCCAATCCATGGGATCCCGGCACTACAAAGTTTCTTGCTTCACTTGGCTTCAAGGCAATGGCGACCAGCAGTGCAGGCTTTGCTTTTTCTCGCGGCCTTGCTGACGGGGCCATAACATTCGATGTCATGATGCAGCACTGCCGCGACCTTGTTGCCGCCACAGATCTTCCTGTATCCGGCGATCTGGAAAAGGGCAAAGGCGACAGCGCGGACAGTGCTGCCGAAACGATCTTTGCAGCGGAAGCTGCAGGGCTGGCAGGTTGTTCAATCGAAGATTTCTCCGGGGATCCCGACAAGCCCGTCTATGAGTTTTCCCATGCCGTCGAAAGGGTCGCCGCAGCCGCTGAGGCAGCCCGTGCTTTGAAGCGCGATTTCGTCTTTACCGCGCGTGCCGAAAACTTCTTGCGGGGACAAAATGATCTGGATGACACGATCAAGCGTCTTCAGGCATTTGAGGAAGCGGGAGCGGATGTCCTTTTCGCCCCGGGTATTTCCGACCTTGAGAGTATCAAAATTCTTTGCGATTCAGTCTCCAAGCCGTTGAGCGTTTTGGCTCCTCCTTCGCTGACAGTTAGCGAGCTGGCGGCGGCCGGCGTGAAGCGGATTTCGCTTGGACCAAGGCTCACGACAGCTGCGTTCAGTGCTATCCACGACGCAGCCCGACAGGTGCTCGACAAGGGTACATTTGAATTCGGCACAACAGGCGTAACATTTGGCAATTTACAACAGCTCTTCTCACAGGGTGCAACCAAGGAAGTCTGAAGTATGGCCCGTCCAGACCTGGTGATTTTCGATTGTGACGGCGTGCTTGTCGATACCGAAACCGTCGGCAATCATCATCTGGTCAAGATGCTTGGGGAAGCCGGTTTTAAAACCAGCTTTTCCGAACTCCGCAAAACCTATACCGGCATGCCGATGCGGGCGGTTCAGGAGAAGGTCGAGGCGCTGGGCTATTCATTAGGCGATGATTTTGTCGAACGTTGGTATCAAGCTATTCCCGTTATCTTCGAGAATGTAGAGGCCATCCCCCATATCGAGAGTGTTATTGCTGCTGTTAAGGACGCGGGGCTTCCCTATTGCGTTGCATCTTCCGCCAATGTGGAGAAAATGCACATCACACTCGGCAAAACCGGGCTGATTGATCATTTCGAAAATGTTCTTTACAGCGCATCAATGGTTGCGCGCGGAAAGCCCTTCCCTGACCTGTTTCTCCATGCTGCTGCCAAGATGGGGTATGATCCGAGCCAGGCTGTCGTGATTGAAGACAGTGTGGCAGGAACGGTGGCCGGGATAGCAGCGGGCATGCGCGTATTTTCCTATTGCGGCGATGAGCATGCCGATCATGAAGGCCTGGCTGCAGCAGGCGGCATACTCTTTGACGACATGCGAAAACTTCCTGCCTTGCTGGAAATCAGCTGATGAATAGTCCCCTGAAAGTGATCGATATGCACACGGGTGGCGAACCTCTGCGTATCATTATTGATGGCTATCCCAAGCTGCCAAAGGGAACCATTCTAAGCAAGCGGGCCTATGTTCGCGATCGGCTCGATCATCTGCGGAAGATATTGATGTTCGAACCACGCGGTCATTTCGATATGTATGGCGCGTTGCTGGTTGATACCGATCTTCCCGATGCTGACCTCGCTGTGCTGTTCATGCATAATGAGGGTTATTCTACCATGTGTGGCCACGCCATCATTGCGCTTGGCCGTTATGCCGTTGACTATGGTCTGGTGGCCAAGGTGGAGCCAGTAACCACCGTTCGCATCGAATGCCCTTGCGGTATGGTCGTCGCTTCCGTGGAAGTTCGTGACGGAAAGTCTGGCAGCGTCTCGTTCGAAAGCGTTCCGGCCTTCCTTTTTGCAAGCGACCAGATCGTCGACGTTCCGGATTTCGGCAAGATCAGTTTTGATGTGGCCTATGGCGGAGCTTTTTATGCTCTCGCCGATTGCCATCAATTCGGCCTCGAATTCGGACGCGACGCCGCCTCTGCATTTAAACATGCTGCCACAGTGCTGACCGAGGCCGTGAAAGAAGCAGTCCCGCTTGATCATCCCGATCACAAGGATTTGGCATTCCTTTACGGTTCGATTTTAACCGATGGTGCCGATGAGTGGAATGAAGCGCCGACGAAAAACGTCTGCATCTTCGCTGACGCACAGCTGGACCGTTCCCCGACAGGCTCGGGTGTTACGGCCAGGCTTGCGGCAATGCACGCCAAGGGGCAGATTGTTAAGGGCACAGCCCGGATATTCGAAAGCATTGTCGGCTCGCGCTTTGCGGGTTTTGTTGAGACCACGACGAAGGCGGGGCAGTTTGATGCAATAACCGCGCGTGTTTCCGGGCATGCTTATTACAGCGGTATGGCCGAATTCATCGTTGAAGATGGCGATCCGCTCGGAACTGGATTCCTTATTTCCTGAAGATTCTAAATAGTAAACCATATGGTTGACTATCTTTTATTGCCGTGATACTAAACCACATGGTTGAATTTCATACATCACATCTCGACGCCGTATTTCATGCGCTTTCCGACCGGACACGGCGGGCGATATTGCAGCGACTTACAGCGGGCGAACATTCTGTCAGCGATCTGGCAACGCCCTTTCAGATGTCCCTGGCAGGGGCATCGAAACATATCAAGGTTCTGGAGAGTGCCGGCCTCGTTCGACGGCGCATCGAAGGCAGAACCCATATCTGCCAACTTGAAGCTGCCAAGCTCGCGCAGGCGCAACAATGGTTGAGCACTTATGAGAAATTCTGGACCGCAAGGCTTGATGATCTTGAAGCTATCCTACGCCAGGAAGATGCCGCAGCATCAAAGTCTGCAACCGGGAAAGGAGGAGAATGAAATGAACGAGCACATTGGAAATAATACCCTCGGCGTCGTCACTGCACCGGGAACCGTTTGTATCAAACGGGTGCTGCCGGGTCCCGTCGAGCGGGTGTGGGCTTATCTGACTGAATCGGACAAGAGGCGCAAGTGGCTGGCGAGAGGGCCCATCTCCAGCTTCGTCGGAGGCGATGTGGAACTGACCTTTCACCATTCAGAACTATCGCAAGATCCCGCACCCGAGGAATACAAGAAATATGAGGGTCATACGAATAAGGGGAAAGTGACACGCTATGATCCTCCGCATATCCTCAGTTACACATGGCCTGATGGGCCAAACGAACCTTCGGAGGTGACATTCGAACTTGCCGCCCTGGGGAATGATACGCAACTGACGATTACACATACACGCCTTGCAAGCAGAAATTCCATGGTCAGCGTAGCGGCTGGCTGGCACGTCCATCTCGCGGTGCTGATTGCCCATATGGAAGGGCGGCAGGTCAAGGATTTCTGGGAAAACCACAGTCGTATTGAGCCGGAATACCAGCAGCTCATTGGCAATTGAACAAGCATCTTATGGGAGAGAAAATCATGAGACCTTCTTATGAGGGAAGCCACAATATTGCGATGAAGGTTCCCCCTCATCAGTATGAGGCAACAGTCGCATTCTACAGGGACATCATCGGTTTGGAGCCATTGACCAACCATCTGCCCTATGTGGGCTTTCATTTCGGATCAAATCAGCTTTGGATCGACAAGGCACCCGGTCTCAGCCAGTCCGAGCTTTGGCTGGAAATCGCAGCTGACAATGTCGGCGCTGCCGCCGGACATCTTTCTGAGGCAGGTATCGTGCGTTGCGACGAGATCGAAGAATTGCCGGAAGGGCACAAGGATTTCTGGATCACCAGCCCTTGCCAGATCATTCATCATGTGTCGCAAAAGGGCGAAGGCTGGTAGCTAGAGCAAAATTTTCTCTAGCGTTCAAACAGCCTTTCATGCAGCCAGACGGGCTCACCTGTATAAGTGGTTTCCGCGATTTTGCGGAAGCCATTTTTCTCGGCAATCCGACGTGAGGCGATGTTCTCCGGCGATATGATGCAGCGGGTGCTTGTGGCCTTGAAGAAACCCGTTCCCCAATGAAGCATCTTTTCCAGCGCTTCATTGCCATAACCCTTGCCGTGAATCTCTTGCGATAATACCCATCCCATCTCCGGCGTGTCACCGAAGGGTGGCTCGATTTCTCTGTTGAAATTGGCAAAGCCGACATCGCCAATATAACGACCGGTCGCCTTCTCTTCCAAGGCCCAGAAACCATAGCCAATCGCATGCCACATGCCGATATATTGCAGCAGACGTCCCCATGAGCGCTCGCGGGTGGACGGCTGCCCCGAGATATATTGATAGACTGCGGGCTGGGTCCAAACTTCATGCAGCGCTTCGAAATCATCCTCGCGATGACCACGCAGGATCAACCGTTCGGTTTCAAGAACTGGGACGGAAATTTTGGTCATGCTCAATTCCAATAACTAGAAAACTTTTACCAGAACATCGTTGGCATGACGTTCACTTTCAAGCACAAAATCCACCGTGCCGATCTTTTGAAACAACTTACGTTGGTAAAACCTGTAAGCCGGCAAATTCTGCTGATTCACCGTGAGCCATGCCTGGCGATGGTCACGCGATTGACATGCTTCAACGGCGTGATTGAGCAGGGCGCTTCCAATGCCGCAACCAGCGAAATGTTCCTGTACATAAAGCGTCTCTATTTCCGGCTGGCCGATATGACGAATTGGACATTCCGCTTCAAGATTGAGCCGGACATATCCAACGAGGTGATTTTCCACCTCTGCCACATAGAGCTGTTTTATTCGGTTTTCTATTTCTCCGGCAAAACGTTCAGCAGTAAATTCTGCAAAGACATAGCGCGAGAAAACGTCCCGGATACCCGCCTTGGCATATGTGTGCAGCCATACTTGAATGGAGAGCGCGGCGAGATTTTGCGCATCGGAATGCAAAGCTTCGCGAATGACAATCTTCATGCTTCAAGCTGCTGCAGAGCCGTGGCGATCTTCTGAGCAAGACGCTCCGCAACTTCCTCCTTGCTCATGTCCGGCCATTCTTCAACACCTGAATGGGTCACGATGCGCACGGCATTCCGGTCGCCTCCCATAACGCCCTTGGTGTGACTTACATCATTGGCAACGATCCAATCGGCGCCTTTCTTGTCGAGTTTTTTTTGCGCATTAATCAGCAAATCCTGCGTTTCCGCTGCAAAGCCGATGACCAGCCGCGGGCGCAGTTTGCTATGCCCTACTCCTGCCAGAATATCCGGATTTTCCACCATCTGCAGGGCGGGTGCTTTTTCGCCCGGGTGTTTCTTTATCTTTTCATTCGCTTCATTCGCATATCGCCAGTCTGCGACTGCAGCCACCATCACGGCAGCATCCGCAGGCAGAAGCTGCTCGACCGCATCACGCATCTCACGGGCGGATTCCACATGAATCACTGAGACACCTTCGGGATCCGGAATATTGACCGGGCCGGATACCAGCCGCACCGTCGCACCAAGGCGCGCAAGAGCTGCGGCAATTGCATGCCCTTGCTTGCCCGACGAACGGTTGGCGATATAGCGCACCGGGTCGATTGGCTCATGCGTCGGGCCGGACGTCATTATGATAGTCTTCCCGGATAGTGGCTTTGGCGTGCGGTCGAGTAGTTTTTCGATGGCACCAACGATTTCCATCGGTTCCGCCATTCGCCCTGCGCCACTCTCGCCGCTTTCTGCCATTTCGCCCCTGTTGGGCCCAATGAAACGAATGCCATCCTTTTCCAATGTGGCGCGATTGCGCCTGGTCGCGGCGTGATTCCACATCTTCGGGTTCATTGCCGGGGCAATCAGCACGGGCTTGTCCGTCGCCAACAAAACGGCACTGGCAAGATCATTCGCCAGACCATTTGCCATCTTCCCCATAAGATCAGCCGTTGTCGGAGCCACAACAATCAAATCGGCTTCGCGTGACAGGCGGATATGGCCGACATCGTGCTCGTCTTCCCTGGAGAAAAGCTCGGTGAATACTTTATCCGCCGCCAGCGCACCCACGGCCAGTGGCGTTACGAATTCTTCGGCAGCCTTGGTCAATATGGGGCGAATTTTAGCGCCGCGTTCCCGCAGGCGCCTGATAAGATCAAGACACTTATAAGCCGCTATGCCGCCGCCTATGATCAGAAGAATACGCCGCCCCGCAAGCGATCCTGAAGCTGTTGAAACAGAATGGGGCAAGGTCGCTGGAGTTGACGGCTCATTGTTAAGCTCACCAAGAACAAGTCGGACTTCTTCTTCCATTGAGCGCCCATTCAAGGCCGCGCGAAGTCGCAATCTTTCCTTGGTGGCGTCATCCAGATTTCGGATCGTTATGCTGGCCATTTGATTGCACTCCACAAGAGAACGATTGCAAATGTGCAATCATTGCAATCAACTTAGCGCAAATTCTGTCAGGATAAAAGCTCGTAGGTTATAATGACGAAGCAAATTGCAATCACCCAGAGGGCAATTCGGCCTGATCGTGTGTGCCGCGCTTCGGCCTTGCCGATGGCATGGGCCGTCTGATCATCAAACCGCAAACCCTTTTCAGCCATGCGATCCAGTTCAAGCGACAACCTGTCAGCACGTGCTACCAGATCAGGCGCTTGACGCGCCAGATGCAGCAGCGACATCACACCCTCGCGCGCGTCAACAAGAATACCTTGCGGACCCAAATTGCGTTTGATCCAGTCGCCAACGACAGGCTCGGACGCTTTCCACATGTTGAAATGCGGATCGAGCGTGCGTGAAACGCCCTCGACAACAACCATGGTCTTCTGCAACATGACCAGTTCAGGACGGGTTTCCATGTCAAAGAGTTCCGTCACCTCAAACAGCAATGTCAGCAGCTTTGCCATTGAGATGGTTTCAGCCGGCTGACCATGGATCGGCTCGCCAATCGCACGGATCGCTTGGGCAAAACTTGCTACATCATGGTGATGCGGCACATAGCCCGCCTCGAAATGCACCTCGGCTACACGCACATAATCACGGGTAATAAAGCCATAGAGTATCTCGGCAAGAAACCGGCGCTCTTTTTTGCCGAGGCGGCCGGTAATACCGAAATCCACTGCAACAATATTGCCGTTAGCATCTACGAACAGATTGCCTGGATGCATGTCCGCATGAAAGAACCCATCGCGCAGTGTATGACGCAGGAATGACTGGATCAGCGTTTCGGCGAGCTTGATGAGATTGTGGCCAGCGGCGCGCAACCCTTCAATGTCCGACATTTTGACACCGTCGATCCACTCAAGCGTCAGCACGTCGCGCCCTGTACGCTCCCAATCGACTGCTGGCACCCGGAAGCCCGGATCATCTTTCGTGTTTTCACCAATTTCTGAAAGAGCCGCGGCCTCAAGGCGCAAATCCATTTCAATACGTGTGGTCTGCGCCAAGGTGCGCGTTACTTCGATGGGCCGCAAACGGCGGCTTGCCGGAACGTAACGTTCCTGCCAGCGGGCAACCAGAAAGAAGCTCTCAAGATCATTGTTAAAACGTTGCCGAACACCTGGACGCACAACCTTGACGGCAACCTTTTTGCTTCCTTCACTGGTTTTCACATAAGCGGGATGCACTTGGGCAATAGACGCCGCAGCAATGGGTGGCTCAACATTGACAAAGAGATCGTCGACCGAGCGGCCCAACGATCCCTCAATCGCTTTGATCGAGGCCTCCATCGGAAAGTAGTCGAGCTGGTCCTGCAACAGGGCCAGATCATCGGCGACCTCAGTCCCGACGACATCGGGGCGGGTTGCCAGGAACTGGCCCAATTTTACGTAGGATGGCCCAAGCTTGTTGATGGCCCGGGACATGCGCTCCGAGCGGCGCGCCGTCAGCGCACGGCGGCGAGCGAGAAGGCCTGCAATCTTGTGCCCAAACGCGGGAATACCGCTCAAACCATCAGCGGGAAGTGCGGCTATTACGCCCTCACGAGTCAATATCCACCCGGCTCGCATCAAGCGAAATGTTGCTGCAAAACTACTCATTCAGAAATCACAACTTCCAGCCGGAATGCAGCGCCGCGATGCCGCCGGTGAAATTGCGCCAGCTAACCCGTTCAAAGCCCGCCTTTCGGATCATGTCAGCAAAATCCGACTGTCGCGGAAACTTGCGAATGGACTCCACCAAATACTGATAGCTGTCGGCATCACCTGTTACGGCCTTGCCGATCTTTGGAATGGCATTGAAGGACCAGGCATCATAAAGCTTGTCCAGAACAGGCAGTTCAACTTCGGAAAACTCAAGGCAAAGGAAGCGCCCGCCTGGTTTTAACACGCGATATGCTTCAGACAGGGCGCGATCAATATGCGGGACATTTCGAATGCCGAATGCGATTGTATAGGCATCGAACCTGTTGCTTTCAAACGGAAGCTCTTCCGCATTGGCTTCAACGAATTCGGTATTTTCGGCGAGGCCTTTTTTGGCAGCTCGGTCTTGGCCAACCCCAAGCATGGAGCCGTTAATATCCAATACCGTCGCATGAGCATTGCGCCCGGATGCCTCCACAATCTTGAACGCAACATCTCCCGTGCCACCGGCGACGTCCAGCACCTTCCAATTTGCGGTTTTCGACGGGGACAGCCATGCAATCATCGAGTCTTTCCAAACCCGATGAAGACCGCCTGACATAAGGTCGTTCATGACATCGTAGCGCTTGGCTACCCTATGAAAGACGTCATTGACCCGGGTCTGTTTTTCGCCGTCGCTCACATCCTGAAAGCCGAAGGATGTTTCCATGCCACCCTGTGCACCGGTGCGTTGCTGGTTCATTTTCTTACCTGCCTGTATAATTCGCCGGAACCATAGAATATTGAGACGCAGAAGACCATCGCCTGTTGCGCGACAAAACTGTGCGTCTCCAGCACACACGCTTTGCGATCACGCTCATCAACAGATAAGGTCGGGCAAGTTCAGTTTAAAGGAATCCCCATGGGCGTGACCATCGTTTCCCACCCGCTTGTTCAGCACAAGCTAACTATCATGCGCGACAAGGACACCTCCACCGCCGGATTTCGACGGTTGCTGAAGGAAATATCCCTGCTGCTCTGCTACGAAGTGACCCGCGATCTGCAACTGACAAATATCACGATACAGACCCCCCTGGTGGAAATGGAGTCGCCGGTCATAGAAGGCAAGAAGCTGGTCTTTGCATCGATTCTACGGGCAGGCAATGGTTTGCTTGAGGGCATGCTGGACCTTGTGCCTGCGGCACGCGTTGCACATATCGGACTATACCGCGATCACGATACGTTGCAGCCAGTTGAATATTATTTCAAGGCACCGGAAGATATTGTCAACCGCCTCATCATTGTCGTTGACCCCATGCTTGCAACGGCCAATTCGGCAATTGTCGCAATTCAGAAATTGAAAGATCGCGGCGCCAGCAATATCCGCTTCCTTTGCCTGTTAGCGGCGCCAGAAGGAATCAAGCGCTTTACCGAAGCCCATCCCGATGTACCGGTTTTTACCGCTGCCATAGACAGCCACCTCAATGAAAAAGGCTATATCGTTCCGGGGCTCGGCGATGCTGGCGACCGCATGTACGGCACGAAGTAATTACGCGCCAATGCGGCGCAGGACCGGGTTGACTGTTCGGGGCTTGCGATCCGTAAAACCATAAGCTTTTTCGATAGCAAGCGCCGCAGTCTTCGCATCATCCTGCGTGCGGGCATGGACCCGCGCAACTGGCTCACCCTTCTCCATTTTAGCACCGATGGGTTGTAGCGCTGTGATCCCGACAGCGTGGTCAACGGGGTCTTGCGGTCTGATACGGCCACCACCCAGCGCCACGACTGTGATGCCAATGGCACGGGTATCAATGGATGCAACATAACTGGCAACAGGCGCACTTACTTCGACTGTGATGGGCGCTCTCGGCAGATAATGATCGAGCTTTTCGATAAAGTCGCTCGGCCCGCCTAGACCAGCAACCATGCGTCCGAACACTTCTGCAGCCTTGCCGCTGTTGAGTGCTTCCCGCGTCTTGTCTATTGCGGCCTTCAGATTTGGCGCAAGCCGTGCAGATAAGAGCATTTCTCCAACGAGTGCCAGTGTGACACTTTCCAATCGGGTATCGCGACGATCACCCGTCAGGAAATCAACAGCATTTTTGACTTCAACCGCATTACCAGCGGCCAAAGCAAGCGGCTCATTCATGTCAGTCAAAAGCGCTGTCGTTGGCAGGCCTGCGCCGTTTGCCACCTCGACTATACTGGTTGCCAAGGCCACCGCGTCGCGGTTTCGGGCCATAAACGCACCATTGCCGGATTTCACGTCAAGGACGAGCGCATTCAACCCTGCAGAAAGTTTCTTCGATAGTATCGAAGCCGTTATCAGCGGAATGGATTCCACCGTCGCTGTAACGTCCCGGATGGAATAAAGCCGCTTGTCTGCCGGTGCAAGATTGGCGGTCTGGCCAATAATGGCGCACCCGACTTCCCGCACAACTTTCCGGAACAGAGTGTTATCCGGCTGGCTGATGTAACCGGGGATCGAATCCATCTTGTCCAACGTCCCGCCCGTATGACCGAGACCTCTTCCCGATATCATCGGGACATAGGCGCCGCAGGCAACTGCGAGTGGCGCCAACATCAAGGACACATTGTCCCCAACGCCGCCTGTTGAATGCTTGTCAACAACGGGGCCGGGTAAATCCGACCAATCCAGCACATCCCCTGAATCGCGCATGGCGAGGGTGAGTGCCACTGCCTCCTCGCGTTTCATGCCGTTGAAAAAAACAGCCATGGCGAAGGCCGCAACCTGACCATCGGTAATGGAACCTGCGCTCATGGCATTGACGAAGGCGGTGATATTGGCTGCACTCAGTGTCGCGCCGTCGCGCTTGCGGCGGATAATTTCTTGCGGCAGCTCCATTGGCTAACCTATTTCCTGAATAAGAGAGCGGATGATCTTCTGCAAACGCGCACCACCCTGCGGAGCAACATCCTTGGTCTCTTCATGCGACAGTTCCGCCCCGGTCATTCCAGCACCGAAATTTGTGATGACTGAACAGGCCGCCACGCGCAATCCATAAAACCGCGCGAGAATGACCTCCGGCACTGTCGACATGCCCACAGCATCTGCACCAAGAGTCCTTGCCATACGAATCTCTGCAGGCGTTTCGAATGATGGCCCCGAGAACCACATATAAACACCTTGCGCCAATTTCTCGCCAACCTCACCGGCAGCAATGATCAGGGCATCTTTCCATTGCTGGTCATAGGCTGTTGTCATGCCGACAAAACGTTTGTCAGACGGCTCACCTATCAGCGGATTCAGCCCGGAATAATTGATATGGTCATCAATCAGCATCACGCTGCCCGGTGCCAGATCATGGCGAACCGATCCCGCTGCATTTGTGAGGATCAGCGTCTCAATACCAATCTCAACCAGCGCCGCAATGACTGGACGCATGACCGATGCGTCGCCCTTTTCATAGTAATGCGCACGTCCAGCCAGCATCAGGACCGGCTTGCCCGAAAGGTAGCCGGCAACCACCTGACCCGCATGGCCCGAGACGCCACTGTGCGGGAAACCGGGCAAATCCGAATAGGGAATATGGATCGCATTCTCGACAGCATCAACCAGCGATCCGAGGCCGGAGCCGAGCACCAAAGCAATACGAGGGGCAAGACCGTTCAGTTTTTGAATGAGCGTGGTCGTGGCTGGCGAAATCATGCAGCACCTTTACCGAGCACTTCCGCCTCAAAACCGAAGGGGAATATTTCTTTCATCGTCAGGGTTTGAATGATCCCGTCATTGTCGCAAAGATGGAGCAGCGTATCGGGGCCCGCAAACTCCGCCAAGCGCTGGCGGCACCCGCCACAGGGTGTGCACTTTGCCTTCTTCTCGGCGACGACAGCGATCTCGGTAATCGTGCCTCCACCACCCATCACAAAATGCGAAAGCGCAGTTGTTTCGGCGCACCAGCCTTCCGGATAGGAAACCACTTCAATGTTGCACCCCGAATAGATACGCCCGTCACTGGTACGCAGTGCGGCGCCCACCGGAAATTGCGAATAAGGCGAATGGGTTTTCTGCATGGCGGCGAATGCCGCGTCAAATAAGTCCGTACTCATAGCTATCTTTCCTTGACATAGGCAACACCGCCAGCTTTTGGCGGAATTGCCTTGCCGATGAATCCGGCAAGCAGAATTATCGTAAGAATATAGGGCAGCGCCTGCATGAGTTGCACCGGCACCTCACCGATCAACGGCAGAGTCTGGCCCTGAAGACGGATGCCCAAAGCGTCGAGGAACCCGAATAGGAGGCAGGCATACATTGCCTGGACTGGACGCCATTTTGCAAAAATCAAAGCGGCAAGGGCAATATAGCCTTTGCCTGCGGTCATATCCTTCACGAAGCCAGCGCCTTGCGCTGTGGCGAGATAGGCACCGGCAACACCACACAGAATTCCGCAGCAAATGACCGCGCGATAGCGCAGCCACGGAACTGAAATACCCGCTGTGTCAACGGCCGCCGGATTTTCACCCACAGCGCGCAAACGCAGGCCAAAACGTGTGCGATAAAGCACCCACCATGTCAAAGGCACCAGCAGGAAGGCCAAATAAACGAGGATGGAATGACCTGAAATCAACTCAAAATAGATCGGGCCGATGATCGGGACATCACGCAAAGCTTCGGCTCCGGGCAAATTGATAGCATTGAAGCGCGCCGTATTCGGCAAGGATGGCGTGCGCCCGCCCTGGTGAAACCATGCCTGTCCAAGGATGACCGTCGTTCCCGCCGCAATGAAATTTATCGCAACGCCGGAGACAATCTGATTTCCCCTGTGGGTGATGGAGGCAAAGCCGTGCACGAGGCCTAAAGCCACCGACACGGCAATGGCCGCTAAAAGGCCAAGTCCAGCAGAGCCGTACCATGTAGCAACAGCGCCCGCTGCAAAAGCACCGGCAAGCATTTTGCCTTCAAGGCCGATGTCGAAGATGCCAGCACGTTCGGAATAGAGTCCTGCCAGACAGGCGAGCAGCAAGGGAGCCGACAGGCGGATCGTCGAATCGAACAATTGCAGGATGGTGATGAAGCTTTCCATTACTGGCCACCTCCAGCAATAACGGGCGCTGTCTGGTCTTTTTTAAATGAAAAGCCATGGAAAATGCGCTGCAAGGTTGGCCGAAACATGTGTTCGAGTGCTCCAGCGAAAAGAATGACCAGACCTTGAATAATCACGATCATGTCGCGTGAAATATTTGGCATATCGAAAGCGATTTCAGCGCCGCCCTGATAGAGCATACCGAAAAGGATTGCCGCCAGCACAATACCGACCGGATGGGAACGACCCATGAGCGCAACGGCAATGCCTACGAAACCAGCCCCCGCAACAAAATCAAGCTGCAGGCGGTGCTGCGCTCCCATAATTGGATTCAGCGCCATCATCCCCGCCAGCGCACCTGAAATCATCATGGTGATTATAATGATACGCAGCTCGCTTATGCCGGCATATCGAGCCGCCTTCGGGCTAAAGCCCATTGTGCGGATTTCATATCCAAGCTTTGTCCGCCAGATCAGTACCCACACCAGAAACGCTGCAATGAGGGATACGAGAAAACTGAGATTGAGAGGGGCGGAGCGCATGTTGAGACCCACAGCGTTCAACAACCATCCAAGGCTTGGCAATTGCCCACCCTCTCCAAAAACACGCGTTTCTGGCGATTGGATGTTCATTGGCTTGAGAATTTGCACCACGATATAGACCATGATGCTAGCGGCAATGAAGTTGAACATGATGGTGGTAATAACAACATGCGAACCACGGCGCGCTTGTAGCCACGCGGGAATGAGCGCCCACAAGGCACCGGCTATGCCGGAAGCCACAATTGCCAATGGAAAGACGATCCACCATGGCAGGGTATCGCCGAGGCCAAGACCGACGAAAGCAACGCCGAGACCACCAATATAGGCTTGGCCCTCGCCGCCAATATTGAAGAGGCCGCAGTGGAAGGCAACTGCAACGCAAAGCCCGGTAAAGATGAAATTGGTTGCGTAGTAGAGCGTATATCCAACGCCGTCGCCTGTGCCAAAAGCACCCTTAACCATAAGAACCGCAGCTTCGATCGGGCTTTCACCAACGAGCAAGACGACAAGACCTGCCACGAAGAAAGCGACGATGAGATTGATCAGCGGCAGAAGTCCATAATCTGCCCAAGCGGGTAGTTTTGCAAAAGGCTGGCTCATGGCAGGTTTCCGATAATATGTGCGGATGTCGTGATACGGGCATACTCGCCTTCAAGCAAAGACAGCGCTAAGGCATGCACGTCTTCGGCGACCCATTTTTTGCCCCGGTAGTCTTTGCGATCAATGCTCGCGACAGCATCTTCCGGAACAATCACCTCGAAACCGAGATTGGCAGCCATTCGAACCGTCGCATCAACGGAATTTTCCAGAAGCACGCCCGTGACCACCAGGCTGCGCGCTTGCAATTCATCGAGAACATCCATCAAATCAGTACCAATGAACGCATTGTTTGTGCGTTTGTCGATGACCGGCTCGCCCATCTGCGGGGCAACCTCATCTTTAAATTCATTGCCATGGGTGCCAGGGCGGTACGGCGATGCAGGATCGGTTGAATCATGGCGGATGTGGATGACGGGCAGACGGCGTTCACGCCAAGCGCCGAGTAATTCACCTATACGCGCCTCTGCTTCAGGCTGACCTCGACGCCCCCATTTGGGATCATCAATAGCATTCTGGACATCTATAATAATGAGCGCCTGCGTTGTCATTCAGCGGCCTCCAGCTGTTCGACGCCGGCCATGAGGCAGCCGAGCTCGCCTTCGTCAGCTTCAGCATCCCGCTCTCCAACGATGCGGCCGGCGAACATAACGAGGATACGATCCGACAAAGAACGGATTTCATCGAGTTCCACGGAAACAAGCAGGACCGCCTTGCCCGCATCACGCATTTGAATAATCCGCTTGTGAATGAACTCGATTGCACCAACATCCACGCCGCGTGTCGGCTGGCCGATAATCAGGACACCCGGATCACGCTCAATCTCCCGGGCGAGTACGATTTTCTGCTGATTGCCTCCGGAAAAATTTGCGGTCTTGAGATTGGGGTCACCCGGACGAATGTCGTATTTCTCTATTTTCTTGCGCGCATCTGCTTTGATCGCATCAATATCAAGGAACGGTCCTTTGAGATAAAGCGGATCATCGTGATATCCCAGGATCGAATTTTCATATTCCTCGAATGCGAGGACGAGCCCCATATGGTGGCGGTCCTCTGGCACATGCGCTAATCCGCGATCGCGCAACTCACCCGGATCGGCAGCACCTGTAATATCGATAAGCTGTCCGTCAAGGAGAACGCGGCCTGATACTGCAGCGCGAATTCCGGCAATTGTTTCAATCAACTGTGATTGTCCATTGCCAGCCACCCCAGCGATGCCGACGATCTCACCCGCCCGCACAGTGAACGAGGCATTGTCGACCATGACCACGCCACGACTATCGCGCACGGTCAGATTTTCCACCGATAGTTTCACTTCGCCAGGCTGTGCCTCGCCCTTCTGGACACGCAACAAAACACGCCGTCCCACCATGAGTTCAGCCAGTTCTTCCACCGAAGTTTCGCTGGTTTTTCTTGTCGCTACTACTGCACCTTGGCGCATGACGGATACGTTGTCCGTTGCGGCCATGATTTCGCGTAATTTATGCGTGATCAGGATAATGGTCTTGCCCTGATCCCTCAATTGCTCGAGAATCCGGAAAAGATGGTCTGCTTCGGGCGGCGTGAGAACGCCGGTCGGTTCATCAAGAACGAGAATTTCGGCACCGCGATAGAGTGCCTTGAGAATCTCTACGCGTTGCTGCAGCCCAACAGGCAACTCTTCAATCAGGGCATCGGGATCCACGTCGAGTTCATATTCCTGCTCGAGACGCTTCAATTCAGCACGGGCTTTGGCAATACCGTTCTTCAGAAGCGGTGCGCCCTCTACACCGAGCATCACATTTTCAAGGACGGTGAAATTTTCAACAAGCATGAAATGCTGATGCACCATACCAATGCCCATTCCGATTGCAGCATTCGGATCGGTGATCTTGGTCGTTTTTCCATTGATACGAATTTCGCCGCTGTCCGCCTGATAAAATCCATAAAGAATGGACATCAGGGTCGATTTTCCGGCACCGTTTTCACCGATGATGCCGTGAATCGTCCCTTTCTCAATTGTCAGATGAATATCGCGATTTGCGTGGACGGAGCCGAAACGTTTGTCCACGCCAATAAGTTCGATTGCAGCTACGCTCATATCCCCATCCGCTGTTGATCAGCTCTTGTTGTTTTTCGAAGCTTACGACCCTAACACGGGAATTTTTTCTTTCCAGTCAAGAAAAGCAACATTCAACAGCCGCTATCATCTCTTCATACCTTGACGCAATGGCTATCAACTTGTTCAAATATCAAAACGCGGGACAGAAAAAGAAGCAACGGAGACGGGAATGACAGCCGAAAGTAATGACCGCCTTACGCGGCTTGAAATCCTGGTGACCGAGCAAGAACATACGATTGACGAACTCTCTGGTCAGCTAACCGAACAATGGAAAACTATTGAGGCAATGCGGCGCAAGCTGGACGCCCTGACAGATCGTTTTCTTGTCTTGGAGGAGCAGACCTCCGAAGATACGCCCGTAACCAAACCCCCTCATTATTAAATGATGACAAAAGTAGAGTTGCTCGAAAACCACCCCGAACTCGTGCCATTATGTGCGCGCTGGAATTATATAACCTGGGGCCGTGACGGCGGCCGCAGCCGGGAAGAAATCATTGATAGCTTCCTTGGTTTTCTTAATTCTGAAAGTCGCCAGAAAGCACTTGTCGGCTTTGTGTCCGGCTTGCCTGTGGGCCTGTCATTGCTGATCGACAACGATCTTGAAACGCATCCTCATCTGCAGCCTTGGCTCGCAAGCCTGTATGTTACGCCGGAAATGCGCTTGATCGGCGTTGGCAAGGCCATGGTAGAAGCAACGGAAAAGATTGCACAACAGCAAGGCCATCAGCAGCTTTATCTCTATACGTCTGAGACCGGCTACTATGAACGTATAGGCTGGCAAAAAATAGAAGAGCTAGACGGTGAGAATGCCGGAATGTGGATAATGAAAAAGCCATTAAAAAAGCCGCCGATGATCTGACCGGCGGCTTTTTTCAACTTTGATGCGTCGTTTTATTTGTACGGGCAAGCATTATCTGAAAAATAGCTGTGCACCTTCACCTTGCCGGAGATGATATCGGCCTTGGCGGCTTCGACAGCTGCCTTGATATCATCCGTCAGAAGCTTGGCATTGTTCTCGTCGGCAGCATAGTCAACACCGCCTTCTTTGACGCCGAGATAGCTCACACCGGCAGTAAATTTGCCGTCGGCACCATCCTTGAAGGCGTTATAGGTGGCGACATCAACACGCTTGAGCATCGAGGTCAGAACCTTGCCCGGATGCAACCCGTTCTGGTTGGAATCAACACCAATGCTTAGCTTGTCGGCATCAGCTGCCGCCTGAAGAACGCCAATACCAGTGCCACCCGCTGCAGCGAAAATGACATCAGAACCCTGATCCATCTGTGATTTGGCGATCTCGCCACCTTTTGACGGATCATTCCAGGCAGCCGGCGTATCACCGGTCATGTTCTGGATGACCTTGGCATCCGCATTCGTCGCTTTAACGCCGCCTACATAGCCACAGGCAAAATTACGGATCAACGGAACGTCCATTCCGCCAATAAAGCTGACAGTACCAGTCTTGGAAGCTTTGGCAGCTATGACGCCGACGAGATAGGAACCTTCATTGTCGTTGAATATGACCGAACGAACATTGGGCTGTTTAACTTCAGCATCGATAATAACAAATTTAGTATCGGGGAATTCCGTGGAAACCTTTTCAATCGCGGCAGCAGCGGAAAAGCCTGCAATGACGATCGGCGAATTGCCATCCGATGCGAATTTGCGCAGCGCTTGTTCGCGCTGAGCTTCATTCTGGATTTCGAATTCGCGATATTTCACGCCGGAATCAGCTGCATATTTTTCAGCGCCATTGAATGCAGCTTCGTTGAATGATTTATCGAATTTGCCGCCCAGATCATAAATCAAAGCGGGTTTGTCGTCCGCAGCGTTCGCTGCTCCAAGTGATATCAGGGGCAATGCCGTAGCAGCCAGGAGACCAAGAACAATACGCTTCATTTTATAGCAACCCTCTGGATTTTGTTTGAGGACACAACTTTCCGCTGTGCCCTAGACCATTGCGGCGAGGCATTCAACCCGCCGCACCTACGTCAATCTTGCATGCCATTAAGCAAAATTCACGCGGAATTTTGCCAAGTGATCAAAATTCAGATCGAAACCCGTTTTACCCAGGTTAATTCACTGCTCTGGCACTCGGTATCGGGCAAGAGACTCCTGTTCCACGCAGCCCGCAATAACCGTCGGGATTCTTGGCCAGATATTGCTGATGATAGTCCTCGGCATAGTAAAATATCGGTGCTTCGAGAATCTCGGTGGTGATAGTTCCGCGCCCTTTGGCCGTTAGTGCGCTTTGGTAATCAGCGCGGCTTGCCTCAGCCACAGCCTGTTGCTCTGGTGTGAAAGTATAGATTCCGGAACGGTATGTTGTACCGACATCATTGCCCTGCCGCATGCCTTGGGTTGGGTCGTGCTCTTCCCAAAATATCGTCAACAGCTCTTCATACGAAACGATCGCCGGATCGAATACCACCAGTACCACCTCGTTGTGGCCGGTCAGACCGGTACACGTTTCCTGATAGGTTGGATTTGGTGTAATTCCGCCAGTATAGCCCGCGGCAGTCAGATAGACGCCGGGCACTTGCCAGAACAGACGTTCAACGCCCCAAAAACAACCCATTCCGAACATGGCGGTTTGCAGATTGTCAGGCCAAGGGCCTTTTAATGGGCGCCCATTAACAAAATGCGTTTCTGCGGTTGCAATTGGCGATGAACGGCCAGGCAACGCCTGCTCTGCCGTCGGCATTTCGGATTTCTTGCTCAGCATGCTGAATATGGACATTGCGTTACCTCCGGTGGATGGGCTTCGACGATGCTTCAGCGGGCAGCGAACCTGCCTGTTTTGTCGGCGCGTCTGTAACCTATCGCGTATAACAACAGCGCGAGAAGAGCGAAGACGAGAACTGTCGGCGCGTCCAGTACCCAAAGCATCAACGGGTCCCAGAATATGCTGTATAAATGGGTTCTGATGCTTGTTTCGACAAGTGCAAAAGAGTTGGCTGAAACCGATTGCCAGCTATCTCTCAGCGACGTGATGACCAGGTTGGATGCGCCAACTGATCTGGCGGCATCCAGCACAGCGGCAATAATAGCCAGGCTAAGGCAGATATAGGCTAAAAGCCTGAAAATAAGACGTAGCAATATTCTTCTCCAAGGGCGAAACGTCCTTCACCTGAAAGGATGTTGGATCGCTTGATCTTCTATCCTCTAACGCAAAACCCCGGAAACCGGAATCGCTTTTCTGGACATGATTGCGATCCGTTGCGACGTGAACAGAATTGCGCGCCGTGTACCTCCGAGGAGCCGTCAGCCATATCTATACCTATAACCCATTGTAATTAAATGATAAAATGGTGATTTTGCCGTAAATCAAAAATATATTGAATTAGGAGTTGAACAAGTGCTTGTTCTGGCTATAGTGCGCGCCGCACAGGGTAGCTGCCGACTAACCATCGTATAGCGCTGTGTCTGTATCGAAGAATGAGTGGCCGATGGTTGACGGTGCTCTTGCAGCCGGTCTTTTCGGTTGCACATAATTAGCCCGATCAGTTATGTGCTGGGCGTATTGCGGAGAGGTGGCCGAGTGGTTGAAGGCGCACGCCTGGAAAGTGTGTTTACGTTAATAGCGTAACGCGGGTTCGAATCCCGCTCTCTCCGCCATTATTCCAATTTTATGCAGAACTATCCGTTAGTTGAGAGCATCCAGCTGGCCGTCACTCAGAATTTGATCGAGTTCTGAAGTTGTGGGGAAAGCGGAGCGTGTACCAACTTTCGATATAGTGATTGCCGCTGCCTGAGACGCATGTTCGAGCGCTTTTCTATCAAGTTGGCAGCCGCGTTTTAAAGATGATGCCAAAGCGACGGACATGAACGTATCGCCAGCTCCGGTCGTATCGACAACCATACCAGGTGATGCAGCCACTACGATAGTTTCCCGCCTGTTCACCAGCAAGGCACCTTCACTCCCCAAAGTTAGAACCACCTCTTGAATTCCTTTTTGCAGGAGATATTTGGCGGCAGCTTCACCTTTAGCACCTGTTAAAGCCTGCGCTTCCCCGCGATTGAGAAACACTATATCCACCAACGCCCAAATATCCGAGAAAAATGACCGCTGTGGCGACGGATTGAAGGCGGTGATCATGCCAAGCGATTTAGCGAATTGAAGAATTCCTACCGTCGCCTCGGGGGAAAGATTTCCCTGCAGAATGGCAAGATTGCCTGGTTTGGCTTCCGCCAGAGCGGGCGCAACATGTGAAGCGCATAGCCTTTGAGCAGAGTCCGTTGTCGTAACGATCGCATTTTCTCCGTCTGGCAGGCGGAAAATAAGAGAAATGTCGCTCGATATCCCCTCGATGCTGATGAGTTCGCTGGTCAAGGGCTCCCCCTGAAGATGTTTGCGGATCGTAGCAGCTCTCGAGTCCTGCCCCACCGGAGCCACAAGTACCGTGGGAATGCCGCAGCGCGCCATTACGACAGCCTGGTTTGTCCCCTTTCCTCCGAGATCGTGCGCGCCCACATGCCCAAGGATCGAAGCGCCGGAGATAGGAAGCTCATCGACAATGATCGTTTCATCCATGGCAATATTGCCGATTACATAGGCACGCATGCGGTCACTTCCTTGAAGTCAGAGATATGGCGCGTCGTGAAAATCAATTTCAAGCTGCATCGCGTAGCCAAAAATACTGCTTAGCCGGACGCACAAGCCTTCAGGGAGCCCCTGCTCACCTGCCATATCGAGCTGATCCTTGAGCCACGTGGCCTGATCCGCAAATGCCTGATCCACATGCATTGCAACCCATTCCTTTAAAAGCGGGTCACTGATGTTGCAGGCAGACGCCTCCTTCGACCAAGTCCAGTACATCCATTCTGCCGCAAACATTGCTGCGATAATATCGAGAAACTCACCGTCCTTGGCGATGGCGAGCATGCCCGAACAAAAGTTTTTGACGGCCGGTATACTGGTATCGAACGATGAGGGATCGATACGACGGCTGGCAAAGGTCCGCTCGAAATAAGCCATCTGGTCATTTGCAAGAGCGATAACGACTGCTGCAAGCCAGCGCTTTTGCTCGATGGTCTGCGCTTTTGCCACAGAGAAAGCAAAGATGGAAATTGCCGTATCAACAAAAGCCCCCTCATAAACGAGGTAGCGCTCGAATACAGTATTGCTCAATACATCGTTCTTGATGTCCACGACAAAGCGATGATTGATCATCTCTTCAAGAACGCCCGCGTTTTCGCGAAGAATACGTTCGGAGAGGGTTTCGGTTGCCATCGGTTCAGGCCTCCAAACCTGGCTCCGCCGCCTTGCGGAATGCCTTTACGCGATCGATATCCACCGCATTCCACCACACGCCATCATACTTGAGTGATGAGGCAACAATAACGCCATTGGTGCGACCAAGAATATCTACGATATTGTCCTTGGTTACGCCGGATCCAACGAGCAGTGGAAGGTGCGTAGCAGAGCCGATTTCGTCGATCTCTTCCATCGTTGCACTGTTGCCCGTCCGCTGGCCTGTAGCAATGATGCCATCTGCATCAAAGAATGCCAGATCGCGGGTCAGTTCCTCGATTGAACGGTCGGCAACAATAGCATGGCTGCCATGTTTGACGTGGCTGTCGGCAAATACCTTGATATGCTCTGCCCGCAGCATGGAACGGTAACGCATGGCTTCGGCGGCGCGTCCTTCCATGAACCCTTCATTCGCCACATAGGCATTGGCCCACTGGTTGACGCGGATGAATTTTGCTCCGCCTGCCATGGCAATGGCGAATGCCGGAATTGGTGCATTGGCAAGGACATTGATCCCAAGTGGAACGCCAATGGCGCTTGCGATACGGTCCGTCACCACGGACATGAAACCCGTTGTTTCAGGACCGATATCGTCCGGCTTCGAAAATGGAATGTCGCCGTGATTTTCGATGACCAGACCATGCAAGCCGCCTTCAATGCAAGCTTCGGCATCGCGCATGCACGCGTCATAGATCACATTCATATCGGCGCCCCTATATCGTGGAGAACCGGGAAATGCCGGGCAATGGATCATCCCGATGAGCACCTTATTGGTGCCGAATATTTCCTGCACAGCATTGGATTCGCGATCCGATATTGCTTGCATGTTTTTCCCTTTCATGGAGACTTCATATCTGTCTGCTGGTTGTCCCAGACGCCTGTCTTCAGTCGCGCGTTAGCCAACCGAGAATGTTTTTCCAAAGCCTGCCATAACCTTCCCACTCGCAGAATGCAGGCGATAGCCAATGCGGGCCAATATCCGATGTCCATGCCGCGGTCTTACCTTTGCCGAAACGTCCGAGAACCAGAAGCGGATGCCCGCCCTGATCGTCAGGCAGGCGTGCGATTACCTCCACATCTTCCCGATCGCGAAGCTCGACCTCGTTGACACCGAGAAGCAACGGCCATTCGCCATCGAGCCCGGCCATAACTGGGTGATCCGGTAGTTCGATCTTCGGCGTCGTTCCTTCCGGTATCTCGACACGATCGTCGTAAGGAAGGCAGGTAACAGGAAGGACGTCTTCCACCGCAGTGCGCCGCCAGCGGGCCTTCCCATCAATGCCTTGAAAGGAGAAGTATCCGCCAACCATCAAGAGCGAGCCGCCCTTTTCGACCCAGGCCTTGATCAGCTTGAGGCGGTTAGGGACTGTGCGGGAATGCAGCCAGACATCGGGTGGCAACAGCAGCGAGTTTGCACCTATGTCGGAAAGGATGATGACGTCATACACGTCCAGACCGGCCATTTCGAAGGGAAATTTCTCAACCGCTTCGTGCGCGGGCATGTAGGTCAGTTCGAAATCGCTACCCGCGAGCGCCTTGACCAATGGTTCGGCACCAAGATGAAAGGTAACGCTGCCGAACTGATCGAAACCTTTGTAATGTGTTGCAGAACTAACCCAGCTCTCGCCAACGAGCAGTACTTTCTTTGTCATCGTCTTACCATTCTTTCTTAAAATTTCCGGGTCCTTCCCAAGACTCCGGACAGGCAACTCGCGTTAAACACCTGCGTGAAAAACTGAGCGGGGGTTGGCTCGCATCATTTGATCGAGAGCCGCTTTATCCAGACCGTGGCGTTGCAGCCGCGGCAGAAAATGACGCAAGACATAGGCATAGCCATTGCCACCGTATCGGGTCAGCATCATCTTGAGGAAAACGTCGTGAGACAGCAGCACCCGGTCGAGATGACCGACATCTGCGAGGCGGACAATGGCCCGTGCTGCCTCTTCATCACTTGGACACTGGACCTGCTGATCAGCATAGAAGAAGTCCATGCCGATCATATCATATTCGAGGAAAGCGCCGCGGGCGGCGAGTTCGCTCTGATAAGCAAAATCGTCATGGGAAGGGTTCATATGGCACAGAACCGTATGCCGCAGGTTCGCACCCTCTTCCGCAACGATATCGAGGACGCGGTGGCCCAACCTGAACCAGCCAGGCAGATGCACCATAAGCGGCAGGCCGGTTCGCACCTGCGCCTGAGCAGCGCCACGCAATGACTTCTCTTCATCAGCAGTGAAGTCCGAAGAGACGCCGATTTCGCCGATCAATCCGATCCTGACATCGGTCCCGTCCACTCCCTCCACCGCCTCGCGGACAATCTCCGTCGCTATATTTTCAACGGTCATTGCCGCAACCTCAGGGGGGTGCGAGGAGCCAAGATAATATCCGGCTCCCATCACCACATTGAGGCCGGACGCCTTGGCAATACGCCTCAAGGCAAGCGGGTTCCGGCCGATACCCCGGCAGGTTGGCTCTACAACTGTCTGCCCACCCTCAGCGACAAAGGCCTTCAGCTCCGTTACCGCCAGCGGTTCATCATCAAGCGTAATATTATGCTTGTTGACGAAAGGATCCTGCTTCAACTCGCCCAGTATTTCGATGCAGACAAAACCGCCTGCAAGATATTGGCGCTCCGGGGTCTTCGGCGCATGCCACCAGCACCGGCAGTCGTTCAGAATATGCTCATGCATCAAGGTAATGCCAAGCTTCTCCGAGGCTATCGGCCCGTTGACGGTCATCACCTTGCCGGAATGGATATGGGCTTCCGAGAGATCTTTGCTCATGGAAGTCAGCCTTTTCTGCCGAACCGGAAATTCGCGGTGAATATCCGGGTATTCAACCAGATGGCGACAAGGATAATTGCGCCTGTGACGATCTGTGTGAAGAAGGGCGAGATATGCATCAGGATCAAGCCATTGCCGATGACCGCAATGGTGAACGTTCCAAGCACCGTGCCTATGATTGTCCCCCGGCCGCCCATCAAGGAAGTTCCCCCGAGAACGACAGCGGCAATCACTTGTAGTTCAAAACCCACAGCAGCGTTGGACGAGCCTGACCCCAGCCGGGCTGCAATCAGCAGACCCGCGATCGCACATGCCACGCCGGATATGATGTACACTGATGCGATGATCCATCTGGCAGGCATGCCGACACGGCGGGCAGCTTCCATGTTGGAGCCGACGGCCACAACCTGACGTCCGTATTTTGTCGACCGGATCGCCACATAACCTAGAAAGGAAATAACGACGGCAATGATCGCGGGTACCGGAAACCCGGCGACGATACCCCGTCCCAAAGCAAAGAACCCCGGCGCATCCTGAATTGGGATAGAATAACCTTGGGTGAGATAAAGGGCAAAGCCACGCAGAATCGAGAGTCCTGCCAGCGTGACGATAAATGCCGGGATGCCCTGATAGGCAATGAACCAGCCCTGTGCAAATCCTAATCCACCGCCCAGTACGATCATTGCAACCACCACAACAGGCCACGGAAAGCCCATCGCCATCACAACAGCGGCGACTGCATTGATCAGCGCAACCTGAGAACCAACGGAAAGATCAATGCCTCCGGTGATGATGACGAAGGTCATGGCGATGGCGACAATCAAGATCGGAGCAGCCTGCCGGATGATATTGAGAATGTTTCCGGAGGTTAGAAAAGTCTCGCTGCCAACTGAAAAGAAGATCATGCAGGCGGCAAAAAACACAGCAATCGAAAGAACCTGCGCATGCTCGCCGAAGAAATCTGCAATGCGCGACCCCTGGCCACGCTCTGTATAAACGGTCATTGTCTGGCTCCCTCACCGACAATCAGCTTCACGAGGTCTTCAAGATTAGTGCCGCCGATCTGCCGCTCGGCAACCTTCGTGCCCTCGTACATGACGGCAATCCGGTCACAGACCCGAAAGAGGTCTTGAAGACGATGTGTAATGAGAATGACCGAGACGCCCTGCGCCTTGACCCGGTTAATCAGTGCCAGCACCGCTTCAACCTCGGCAACTGCAAGTGCCGATGTAGGCTCGTCCATGATCAAGACCTTGGGCTTGAACGATGCGGCGCGGGCAATGGCAATGGCCTGACGCTGCCCGCCTGAGAGTTGCGCGACCTTACCCGTCAGCTTTGGAATTCTGATTTCCAAAGCGTCCAGCATCGCGCGCGCTTCGGTCAGCATTTTCTTGCTGTCGAGAAACATGCCCTTGCTGAGTTCACGGCCCAGAAAGAGATTGCCGACAACGTCGATCTGGTCGCAGAGGCTGAGATCCTGAAATACCATTTCGATGTGCCGATTGCGCGCATCGGCGGGTCCGGACAGACGAACTTCCTCGCCTTCGATCGCCATCGTGCCGCCATCGGGAATATAGGTTCCTGAGATGATCTTGGTTAAGGTGGATTTCCCTGCCGCATTGTCGCCGACCAATCCAAGGCATTCGCCAGGAAAGATATCTAGATCGACACCGCGTAAGGCTTGGTGCGAACCAAAGGATTTACGGATACCGCGCAACGAGACGCGGGGATTGGAATCAGTCTCGCCGCTTGTTCCACCTCCGGAGGGAGCGCCCCCTCCGGAGTGAACGACGGCCGCTACCTGCCGGCCGTTCTGGTTCATTTGAAGACAGCCCTGTATGGATCGACATTGGCTTTTGTCACGATGGTAATCGGCACGGAAATGTTCTGATCAACAGCCTGGCCGGCAGCCACCTTCTGCAAGGCATCCACAGCCGCTGCTCCCATTGCCGACGGGTCCTGCTGGATGACAGCTGCAACGAATCCGGCATCAATGCCTGCGATGGCTTCCGCCGTCAGATCCCAACCGAAGACCTTGATCGTATCCTGTTTGCCCTGGCTTTGAACAGCAGCAATGGCTCCCATAAGTGCCGGTTCGCCTGTCGCGTAGATCGCAGTCAGGTCAGGATTGGCGGTGATAAGGTTTTCTGCCGCCGAAAGCGCATTGTCCTGAACGTTCTGTCCATCAACGACTCCGGCAATCTCGATACCATCAGTACCCTTGATCGTCTTTTCAAAACCTTCCTGACGGACATTCTGAATGTAGGAGTTCAACGCTCCAACGACGCCGATCTTTGCTTTGCCGGCCATGTTTGTCTTGACGTAGTCAAGGAAGAACTTGCCCATGTCGGCACCCGCCGTCGCGTTGTCCACGCCGATCTGCGCTTTTTGCGGGCCCGCCGGCAAGATGGCATCGATAGCGACAACGGGAATACCCGCATCCGCTGCCTGCTTGACTGCAGGCATCAGTCCGTTGACGTCGATAGCAACTACAGCAAGGCCAGAAACCTTTTCCTGAATATAGGTTTCGATAGCGCTGTTCTGTGCCGTTGGTTCATTATTGGAGTTGAAAATCACCAGCTTCACACCGGCTGCATCGGCCGCTTTCTGTGCGCCTTCGTTCATCTGGTTGAAGAAAAGCGCCTGCTGGTTGATCTGAACCAGCGCGATCGTCTTTTTCTCCTGAGCCACGGAGGCCGAAACGGCACAGCTTAATATGGTAAACCCTGCCAGCGCGATCATCATTCTTCTTGTTAGATTCAAAGTCATGTTCTCATCCTCTGTTGTTTTTAGCCGTCGCTTTTTTGTTATTTCGCTGGCGGAGCAACGGAGTTCCGCACCACGATTTCGACAGGCAAAAGCTCTTCCGAAGCGGAGGGTTTCCACTCTTGCCAGTTTGTTTCCAGAAGCAGTTCCAATGCCCGACTGCCAAGCTGCCGGACTGGCTGGCGGATCACCGTCAGCGGAGGCGCGAAGAGATGCAGGGGCCCGACATCATCGAAACCGATCATCGATACGTCGCCCGGAACTGAGACGCCCCTATCTTTGAACACTTCCAGCAGGCCAATGGCGATTTCATCCGAGCTGGCAAAAATCGCGGTGGCCTCATGGCGTTCTTCGAGGAAACGCAACGCAGCCTGACGGCCGTAATTGATGGTATATTCACCGGCGTAGCGGTCCACCCGGGCCAGACCTGCATGGTGCTCGCGAAGAGCTCTCATCACGCCATCGAAACGGCGACGCGCACTAATCATGCGCTCATCTCCACCGATAAACAGGACATGCCTGTGCCCATGGCCAGCCAGATGCAGTCCAGCAAGATATCCGCCATGATCATTGTCACAGAAAAGCTTTGGCGCTTTGGAGCCAGGGATATCTTCGTCGACCACAATGACTTTGCTGGAACGATTGATCAGATTGGCAAGCGCGCCGTCGTCAGGATGGTTTGTGACAAAAATCAAGCCATCGACATGATTCCGCTCGATGAGCTGGAGATATTCTATTTCCCGGCCCGGTCGGTTAAGCGTTGCATGCAGCGAAACAGCCAACTTTTTCTCGTCCGCAGCCTGCTCCACCGCTGCCACGAATGTAGAGAAGAATGGATTGGCGATTTCCGGTACTACCAGACCAATCGTATCGGAGCGCCCCATGCTCAACCGCCGCGCATGTGGGTTTGGAACGTATTTGAGCGTGGTGATCGCATCTTCGATGCGTTTCTTGGTGTTGTGGGGCAGATCAAGGCTGCCATTTACGAAGCGCGAGATCGTCGTCACTGACACACCCGCAGCGGCGGCTACATCTTTCAAACTTGGCATCGTTCGCTTAACCAAGAGCAAAATCCCATTGTAAAGCGGTTTAGTAAACCGATTTACAAGAATGATATCACTTTCCGTTGGTTGTCAATTACGTTTTCTTGCAGCTTTTAAATTATTCGCACACCGCGACGTTCATCGTCGCCAGTACGCTGTCGCTGACCCAGCTCTCAAGCAAACCAGCACCACCGGCTGAATGGACTGTCTCCAACCAGGTACACTTTGTCCTAGTCACCTTGACCACGACGCGATGCACGGGTGATTGAACTCACCCCGGTCCCTCTAAAAAGTTTGTCTTGACGGCTTTCAACAGTGAGGCGACACTTGCAACAATGGCAGGACAAGAGAAAACGATGGATGAGCCAAACCGCTGGCGTCACATGGCGAGCGCACCGAAAGACGGCAGTCGCATCCTTGTAACAATCCGTCCATCCGAACAGGGACAGGCGGAAGTTGATCTCGCTTACTGGTCTAATGGTGATCAGTTCGGTGCTGAAGGTTGGCGCGCCTCCGATTCCTCGCCTGGCCGCATCGTCGAATATGCCGAACCGGAACTGAAGTGCTGGATGCCGATGCCCTCAGCTAATTTGAATCGTACATCCATGCCCCTACCTTGGGAAGGCGACGACGCGAAGCAGCTAGACGGTTCAGGAATTTAAGCACTCGCGTCGATTCGAAAAACCGACATGCGAAGGGCTGCTTTTCCCATCCCGACTGGTCATTGAATGGCTACATCATCTTCGGCAGCGCGATTGCCAACGCATCCACAGCAATGCGTACCTTTAACGATAAATGAGGCGTCTGCAGCCACATCGCATAGCAATCGTAAGGCAGCCCGGGCTGATCGGATAAGAGTTGGACAAGCGTCCCTTCTTGCAGACGGTCCCGCACCAGCCAGCTTGGCAGCCAGGCCAGTCCTATCCCGCTGCTGGCAGCGTCGGCAATAGCATCGAGGTCGTCGAGACGTATTCGATTGATCGGCACCAGCGTCTCGCCTCCCGGAAAACTCCATGGGGGTATCCGGCCGGAACGGCGGTACATGATGGCCTGGTGTTGATTGAGATCAATAATCTGTTCAGGTTTGCCATGCTTTTCGAGATAAGACGGCGACCCGCATACGATCATTTCTTGACGTGCGATACGGCGCGCGATCACACCGGCCCTGTCTTCAGGGGCACCCGTTCTAACCGCCAGATCGAAACCGTTTTCCGCAAGATCGTAAAAGTCATCATTATAGGATAAATCCAGCTCCAACGCGGGATATTTCCGCGCCAGTTCCAGCAAGACAGGCGTTACGCAACGCCGCCCGAAATGCACCGGCATCGTCACGCGCAATTTTCCGCGAGGCTCCAAAAGCTGATCAGCCGCCTGTGCATCGGTTGCATCCACTTCGGCAAGAATAATGTGGCAACTCTCATAATAGACATGTCCAAAATCCGTCAGACTTTGGCGGCGTGTCGTCCGGTTGAGGAGACGCAAACCAAGTCGCTCTTCGAGAAAGCGGATGTGCTTTCCAACCATTGGTCCCGACAGGCCGAGTTCTTCAGCGGCTGCCGCAAACGAGCCCAGATCTACGGCTTTAACAAATACGGCCATACTCAGAAGACGATCCATATTCGAAACTCTCAGTTTCTACTGCATTACTTTTAAGCATATTTATCGCCAATCCAACTCCTGTCATACCCTATTCAATTCAAATAATTTGGAGTTTTGACTTATGGCTCGCGTCGTTCGCTTTCATGAATTTGGTGGCCCGGAAGTTCTACGCATCGAAAACGTTGATCTACCAGCACTTGGCCGTGGCGAAGTACGTCTTCGCATTAAAGCGCTGGGTCTCAATCGCGCTGAAACTCTGCTACGCATGGGACGCTACATTGAAACCCCATTCTTGCCTTCAGGGTTGGGATTGGAAGCTGCGGGTTTTGTCGAAACGGTAGGCGAAGGCGTAGATGATTTTGCACCAGGTGACATTGTCAGCGTTATTCCGCCCGTCTCAATGGTTCGTTGGCCTGCTTACGGCGAAGTCGCAACTTTTCCAGCAAGGCTGCTCGTCAAGCATCCGCCATCGCTTGGCTGGGTAGAGGCTGCCGCTCTCTGGATGCAATATCTTACCGCCTATGGTGCTTTGATCGATATTGCCGGCTTGCATAAGAATGATTTTGTGGTCATCACCGCAGCATCCAGCAGCGTTGGACTCGCTGCAATCCAGATTGCAAACATGGTAGGCGCCACGCCAATTGCGGTTACGCGAACATCTAGCAAAGCGCGTGCATTGCTTGACCATGGGGCGGGCTACGTCATTGCCTCGCAAGAGGAGAATCTAGAGAGACGCTTGGAGGAGATTACGCAGACCAAAGGCGTAAGGGTGGTGCTGGACGCTGTTGGCGGCCCCATATTTGAACCACTGACCGCTGCAATGTGCGACGGCGGCATTCTTATCGAATATGGCGGGTTAAGCAACGAACCCACCCCCTTTCCATTGTTCAATGTCCTAAGCAAACGACTAACGTTACGCGGTTATCTTGTTCACGAAGTTATCAATGATCAAGACAGACTGGATACTGCGAAGTCATTCATTCTGGCCGGGTTGGCATCTGGCGGTTTGCGGCCGGTCATCGCAAGAACATTTGCATTCAATGATATTATTGAAGCGCACCACTTTCTCCAGTCAAACCAGCAATTCGGCAAAATCGTCGTGACGCTTTGAGTATGCCTAGAATGTACGGATAATCCGCGTAACATCCTCGTTGAACTTCCCGATGATTTCCTGCGCGGCATCCCGCTCCTTGCGCAGCTCTCCCAGACGGTCTTCTTCTTCACCCATTTGCGCCAGATATCTGCTTTGAAGATCGCCATTGGGTACAGCTCGCAAGTTCTCGCGGGTACGATCCTGAGATTCAGCTACCTGATCATACTCTCGTTGAACGCGGTCAAGCGCCTCTTGGGCATCGACCTGCTTCATTCGGGCTTCCGCCAATTCTTTCAGCTTGGTTTTTACCTCCGGATCTTCCGCGGCATCAGCCCAACTTGTTATCATCTGAGGAGCGGCATCCGATAATGCAAATTCTTCAGCCTGAGTTTGCTCACTGACCGTTTCTACATTGCGCGTTTCGCCTGCCTTCAAGGCAATACGAACGCGGTCATGGGTCAGCGTCGAATCGGCGGTATTTTCGGCCCTGAATGTCCAGCCCGGGCGTTTCTCCTGCTCGATGAGCACAGTGCGATCACCATCAGCTGCACCATTCACTGTAAATATAGTTACTTCCCGTAACAGCGTCTTTGCATGAATGATTCCATCAACGACCTTTATCGAAGTGATCATCCTTTGAGGTTTCGTGTCGGCACCCACTGAAACCTTTTGATCAAGCGCAAAACTGGCAGCCCGCTTTTCGCCAGATGGCATTCCAGCTATCTGAGCATCTCCCACATAGCCGGACTTGCCATTATAGACGGTCAATATGCCTTGCGGAAAACTGGAACCACTATCATTTTCAAGCATGACAGAAGCTGTCGGGTGCTCACCACTGCGACCGACCTGATAGACCGAAACCATTTCAACCTTCACGTCCTTGTCAAGCAAAGGCACGGAAATTGTTTCGCCGTTCTTCAGATCAAATTGACCTGGAAGGGAGAAGTTGGACGTAACCTCCTGCTCCTCAATGGCGGTTTGCTGTGCGGCTGGAGCCATTTCGATTGGCCTTTGTGGCATCTGCATCTCTGGAGCGGGGGCTGCATAGCCGGCTGCCGCATCCTGCTCTTGTGCCAGCTTTTGTCTGCGAGAGGTGCCCAGACTTGCAATTGCAGGATTTTGCGCGGATGTATCGACGACAAGTTCAGCCCGGTCTTTCCAGTAGCGCCTGTGAAGCGCCTGCTTCAGCGTGACGGGTTTCCCCGATGAAAGCACGATAGAAACGTCGTTCCAATCTTCGCCAGAAGCGTTCTCGAATATGGCCCAGGCCTGTAGCCGCGCCGTGCCATTTTCACCCGTCACCATGCGGTAACTGGTTTTCCAGATCGGGGCCGAGACAACATATGAAATGTCTACGGTGCGGGTACCCTGCCCATCCAGCTCGATTTTAATTGTGCGGGAGCCATCCACGGCTCCCTTGCCTGCGACAAGAGTTGCGTCGGCTATTTTAGCGTTCAGAGTCTTGTCCAAAATTTCAACAGATACTGAACTGTCGAGCGGGACCGTCGTGATGTCTCCCTTGACGGTAAGTATGGAGAGAACCGCATTTTGTGCACCGTTTGCGCCGGTTTGATATTCGACACCAAGTATGTTGCCTTCGAGCTCGCGCGCTCCCGCTATGCGGATGCCCGTGCCCTTTACGGCATTCAGCAATCGGGGAAGCGAGTTCAGATCATCAACGCTAAAGGGCAGTGTACGAAACGTTTCTTCCAGCGGATTAGGACCCGCCAATGAGAGATTTTTAACCTTGCCATTGGCATCTCTGATGATGAGACTTTTCAGGATGTCATCTACCTGATCCAGCGGAACATTGATCGTAATCTCGCTATTATCGCCAACATTGGCGGAGCGAACAATTTCCGACAGGCCGCCCGATGATAGCGTCACGGATTTTACGGGTCCGTTCACGGCGGCCAATGCAGTCGTGCAGATCAACGGAAAAAGCAAAACCGGCAAAAGCTGACGTTTCAATGCCATGGACAGTTCTCCCCAATGTGTCGAAGTGACAATCACGCCCCTATCTGGGAAAGGTGAAGAATTTAAGATTTGGCAGGCTCAGTCTCAATCTTCTGCATTCTCTCGGCTGCTCGCGCAGCAAAAGATTCCGATCCGCTATCTTCTACGGGAAGGAAAATGCTGCAAAGGAAGCTTATTCCAGCGATGAAAATGAACAGACCCGCCAGCGGTGCCCACTGGACACCATAGGTGTGAACGAGCCAGACACCGATAACCGGCGTAAGACCACTGAATATTGCACCGCTAAGTGAAGAGCATAGCGAGATGCCTGTATAACGCAGATGGACCGGAAACGCCCGGGTCAGAAACGGTGCCATAACTGCGTAATGGGCGGCGAGAAACACGGTTGCGACCAGAATAGCAATGTAAATATTGGTTAGATTACCGGTAATGATGAGCATCATCATTGGTACCGCAAAAAGCAATGCCGCTCCGGACATGGCAATCAGGAGAAAGCGCTCGCCAAACCGCGTAGCAATGTATGAACCGGCAGGAAATGCAAAGAGCTCAATAACGCCGACCCATGAAACAAGCTCCAGCATGTCAGAGCGGTTGATTCCAAGCGATGTTGTTGTGAATGTCATCATCAATGTGGTGATGAAATAGAAGCCTGCGACACCGAGCAGACAAAGTCCCATGCCAAGCACCAGCGACTTCTTTTTCGTTAGAAAAATTTCCTTGGCCGGGATGACGTTTTGTACCGTCTTCTCTTTCAATCGCTCTTCAAGCTCAGGACTCTCATTGATGCCCGCGCGAATGATGAAAGCAAAGATGATCAATATGCCGCTAAGCAGGAAGGGGATTCGCCAGCCCCAACTCAAAAAGTCTTCTTGCGGCAGATCAGACACTGTACGGAAGGCCAGCGTTGCAAGAATAAGCCCAATCGGGCTTCCATATTGCGGTGCTGAGGCGAGAAAAGTCCGCCAGCGAGGTGGAGCATGTTCGGCGGCAATCAGCACAGCACCACCCCACTCGCCCCCGACTGCCACGCCCTGTACGAGGCGCAGCAGCACAAGCATAACTGCCGCCGACATACCGATGGAGTGATAGCTGGGCAAAACACCGATCAGCACTGTTGCGGCGCCCATCAGCAGAAGAGTTATGATCAAAGAATTCTTGCGTCCGACCTTGTCGCCAAAATGGCCGAAAAGAAGCGCGCCGACAGGTCTTGCCACAAATCCAATAGCGAACGTGCCCAGGGACGCAAGCACCCCCATCACAGGATCTTGCGAGGCAAAGAAGACATCCCCGAAAACCAAAGCAGCAGCAGTGCCGTAAATATAAAAATCGTACCACTCAATCATGGTGCCGACAAAGGCACCTATTGCGGCACGAATTGGCTGGCGTTTTGCTGCGATCTGATTCATCTACTTTCCCCGGTGACGATATAGTGACCGCAGTCACTCATATTGTTCTATTAGCCTGATAGGCGGCCATGAAACGTGGCGCAGCTTCCGATACGGCGCTGAGCGAATAACCACCTTCCTGCACGATTGCGGTAGGCAAGCCAGCGGCTCCCCAGATTGCTCCTATTTCGGCATAGGCCGCTGTCGTCACGGTAAGCCGGGAAAGTGGGTCTTCGTGGTGCGCATCCCATCCAGCTGAGATAACAAGCGCCGAAGCACCATGATCGGCCACTGCGGCCGCAAGCCTGCGATTGGCATCAATGAAGGCATCATCACCGCTGCCTTCCGCCAGCGGTAAATTGAGGTTCGCACCAAGGCCGCTACCGGCGCCGGTTTCATCCGCATAACCACTATAGTGGGGATAGTAGTTGGAAGGATCGGTATGGGTTGAACCAACGAAAACATCATCACGGCTGTAGAATATGGCCTGTGTTCCGTCGCCGTGATGTGTATCAAAATCAATGATTGCCACACGCTCGTGCTGCTGACGCAAATGTTGCGCAATGATTGCCGCATTGTTGAAGTAACAAAATCCTGCGGCGCGATCGACATAGGCATGATGGCCCGGAGGGCGGCAAAGAGCAAAGGCTGCCTTCTCGCCACTCAACAAAGCATTGGCAGCAGAGATCGCCGTTTGGGCAGAGGCATAAGCCGAAACATAAGTGCTTTCCATCATGGCGCAGGAAAGCCCGTTAATGTACCAGCCAGCCTGTCCAAGCACACCAACAGGTCTTGGTCTTGGACGGGTAGCGTAGTTTTGATCTGCGCCTTGATACGCACTCACATTCGGCAGAACTTCAGGGCCATGATTTGGCAGTTGCATGAACCGGTCATATGCCGTCTGTAAAAACTCGACATAGTGGTCCGCGTGAACGGCAAGTATGGGATTAAGTCCCGCGTCACCGGTCGCTTCTTGCGAAAGTCCAAGATCAGTCAGCGCTTTTATCAGGGTTTGGGCACGTTCCGGATTTTCCAGCGGGTCGGTAATTCGGCCATTTACCATATATTGTTTAGGCTGATGAGCCATTTGCTGGCTGGAAAAGAAAAGTTTCATGATACTCATTTTCGATGCTATTTGCCGTGAGTCGGCTCAGAGCCTATTCGCTGGGGCCAACAATGCAAGTTTGGACTTGCAATAATGATCAACGCGCTCTCACTAACCTGCGATTGCTTGCTCCAATGTTGATCCATGATTGCTCTCCCGAACCATAACTGCAATGTCTAGGAGCTACGGAAGATTTCCCGTTCAGAATGAGCTGCCCACGGCAAATATAGTTGGATGAATTGACTGACACGGACACAGACTCGAGTTCAGGGGAATCAATTTACTGGAAGCAGAATCTATTGGTCTGTCTTCTCGGGTCGTTCACAACAATTGTTGCGATGACTTTGATACTGCCTTTTTTACCGCTCTACATAGAACAGTTGGGGGAGACAGGTCATGCCGCGATCGTCCAATGGTCTGGCATCGCCTATGGCGCAACCTTCTTCACCGCCGCTCTGGTCGCTCCATTGTGGGGCCGTCTTGCAGATATCTATGGACGCAAGCTGATGCTGATCCGCGCCAGCCTTGGCATGGCCATTGCCATGTCTTTGATGGGCATGGCCACAGAGGTCTGGCATCTCATTGTCCTTCGGCTGCTCACCGGCCTGCTTGGTGGTTACGCATCCGGATCGACTGTCCTTGTAGCCACACAAACGCCCAAAGCGAGAACTGGCTGGGCTCTGGGTACGCTTGCCTCGGGCATCATGGCAGGAAACCTTATCGGGCCTCTGATTGGTGGCGGCCTGCCTCCGCTGATTGGCATCCGCGCAACATTCTGGCTGATAGGTGGGGTCATCTTTGTCACATTTCTCGCAACAAGCCTCTTTATCAAGGAAGAAAAGCGGCCGCCCAAAAGCCAGACGCAAAAGCAGAACAGCGGATGGAAGGCAATCCCGGACAAGCGCCCGGTAATTGTCATGCTACTGGCGGGAATGCTTTTGATGCTCGCTACCATGTCCATTGAACCCATCATCACAGTCTATGTAGCACAACTCGTAGACAACCCGGCCCATGTAACCATGGTTGCAGGTATCGTGATGTCTGCGGCAGCGCTAGGCAGCGTGTTGTCCGCATCCAGACTGGGCAGACTGGCGGATCGTATCGGGCACTGGAATGTTATCGTTGCAGCTCTCGGCATATCTGCCCTGCTGCTGATCCCTCAGGCTTTTGTGACCGAGGGCTGGCAGCTGGTCATTTTGCGCTTTCTGATGGGACTATCTCTTGGAGGGCTCCTTCCCTGCATAACCAGTGTTATCCGCCACAATGTTCCAGATAGAGTTGCGGGCAACATTCTTGGCTATGCGACATCCTCGCAATATGCAGGCCAAGTCATCGGTCCGCTCATGGGAGGATTTGTCGGTGGGCATTTCGGCATGCGAGCGGTTTTTCTTGGCACGAGCATATTACTTGCCGGCAGTGCGCTTTATGGATGGATCATCCGGCCCAAGCCCTAACGAGGCAGCTAACCACCCTGCTTTGCTGCTTCATGCAAGGCCGATCCCTCGAAACGATAGAACAACTTTTCCGGCTTCGGGACGCCGCCTAACCCTTCATAGAAGGCACGCAAGCGCGGGTTGTCGCGATCGGCTGTCCAGTCGATGCGTGCATGGCCCCGCTCAAGCGCCAATTTTGCCAGCCCCTGTATCAGGCTTTTTCCCACGCCGGATCCGCGGTGTTGCTTTGAAACAAAAAGCTCTTTGAGAAACAGGCCAGACCCAAGACCGGGTCCCGGATAGACTGGCGTGATCGCAGCAAAGCCCACAATCTCTCGCTGGGTGGCAACAAGAATTTCTGTACCTGTTGGCATCGAGGCCAAGCCTTCGAGTATTTTCTCGCGCGGCGGGCATGGTACATCGTAGTGCGCTTGCATTTCCTCGAATAGAGCAGCCAGGGCAGCGTGGTCCGATGCGCTTGATAGTCTCACTTCCAACAATTCAACGAACTCCAGGTTACAAGAATGGCAACTTCACATTGCCATTCTTGTATAATTTCATAACCGAAATCTATTCGCCCATGTTGACCGTGATTGGCGACAGCTTGTTGGCTTTGAGACCGTATTTGTCGAGAAGAGCGTCATAGGTTCCGTTCGTCTGCAGCTTTTCAAGCGCCACTTTCACGGCATCGCGCAATTGTGGTTCGGATTTTAAAACCGGAATACCAGCCAATGATTGGCTGAACGCATCGCCAATTGTAACATATGTGTCAGGTTCGAGCTTTTGATTATAAGGTAGAGTTTCATTTCCCTGAGCGGCTGCCTGCAAACGCTGGCTTTTGATTTGTGTTCGGGCATCAGCAGACCCTTCCGTACCCGTCACGTTGATTGCAGGCTTGCCCTTTGCAACGCAATTTTTCTCGCTCCAGGCGGTAATTTGCGCTGGCCAGTCGGTTGAGCGGCTGGCACCGACGGACTTTCCGCAGAGATCATCTACTGTCTTGATTTCTGCCGCCATAGCCTTGGACGTATAGAACTGAGCACCCGACTTCATGTAATCAACAAAGTCGGCAGTTTCCTGACGGGCCTTCTTGTCGCTCATTCCGGCCATTGCCAGATCAACGCGGCCTGTCTGCAAGGAGGGTAGCATTTGGGCGAAAGCGATTTCCTGCCACTCGACCTTTACGCCAAGCTCTTTGCCTATTGCTTCACCCAGATCAATATCGAAGCCCTGAAGCTCATTTGTAGCCGGGTCCTTATAGGTGATCGGCGGATAGTTTGGCATTGTCGCGATGACGATCTTGCCAGCGTCCTTGATACGCGCTGGAAGTTCCTGTGCTGCAGCCGGAAGGCTGACGACGATGGCAGCGCCCAATAGGGCAATCGTTTTATAATTGTTCATATTCTGTGTTCCTCTTTTATGTTTATGATATTTCAAGCCAATACGGCTGCGATAAAATCCTGTGTACGCTTTTCTTTCGGGTTACTGAGAATCTCTTGTGGTGTTCCGCTTTCAATGATCTTACCTCGATCCATGAAAACAACGCGGTTGGCGACTTCGCGCGCAAAGCCGAGTTCATGGGTGACCACAACCATGGTCATTCCGCTGGTCGCCAGATCACGCATAACATTGAGAACGTCGCTGACGAGTTCTGGATCAAGCGCTGATGTGGGTTCGTCAAACAGCATGAGCTTTGGCTTCATCGCCAATGCCCGGGCAATGGCGATGCGCTGCTGCTGGCCGCCCGAAAGCTCGCTGGGATAGGCGTTTTTCTTGTCCGTTAGCCCCACTTTTTCGAGCAAAGCCATCGCTTCCGGAATGACCGCGCTTTTGGTGCGCCGTTGCACAATGACAGGGCCTTCAATTATATTCTCAAGAACTGTCATGTGTGCGAACAGATTGAAGCGTTGAAACACCATGCCACTTGAAAGCCGCTGCCGCGCAATTTCCGTGTCATTAAGTTGATAAAGCTTATCGCCTTCTTGCCTGAAGCCGATGAGTTCATCGTCAATCCATATTGCACCGGAATCAATTCGCTCAAGCTGATTTATACAGCGCAGCAATGTGCTTTTTCCTGATCCCGACGGACCAATAATGCACAATACTTCACCATGTTCGATTTCCAGCGAAACCTTATCCAATGCCTGAAAATCACCGAAAAATTTGTTGAGATCGACTGCAACCACCATCGAAGACATCGTTACACTCCCTCCGCTTCCGTGGGTGTCACGCGCTTGACGTCACGGCGGCCCTGGCTTTTCGCATAATGCTTCTCAAGCAGATGCTGTCCGATAGAAAGTATGGTCACCACAACCAGGTACCAAATGGCGGAAACGATCAGCAATTCCATCACCCGGTTATTTGCATAGTAGACAGACTGCGCATTGCGCAAGATTTCTGCATAACCGATCACGCTGGCGACTGATGTGAGCTTGACCATGCTGATGACTTCGTTGCCGACTGGCGGAATGATAACCCGCATCGCCTGGGGAAGGATGATCCGGCGCAGCATGGTAAGGCGGGTCATGCCAATAACTTTCGCCGCCTCGATTTGACCGTTGTCGACAGAGAGAATCCCTCCGCGCACCACTTCCGCAGTATAAGCCCCTTGATTGATGCCCAGTCCAAGCAGGGTCGCCATGAATGGGGTCATGAAATCGACGGTGCGCATTTCAAACAGACCGGGAATCCCCAATGTCGGAAAAATCAGTGCGAGGTTGAACCAGAGGAGCAATTGCAGAAGTAGCGGTGTCCCCCGGAAAAACCATATGTAGAATACGGCGACATATTTGAGCACCGGGTTCGGTGACATAATCATGATGGCAAAAACGACGCCGAGAAAAAGCCCCAGCGCCATAGCACAAATCGTCATCAAAATTGTGTTCCAGAGCCCCGACAGAATGGCGGGAGCTGTGAAAAACTGGGCGACTACCGGCCATGCGATCTGCCCCTGAGCGAATGCTTTGACAATTAAAGCCAGTGCCAGAATGATAAGGCTGGCAGCCAACCAACGTCCGTAGTGTCGCCGGGGCTGATGATGAAGATGAGCAATCGAATATTTTGCCGGAGGAATGGAGATGGTGCTATCGACGTTTGCCATATCTCTTACCTTTCAAATCGGGGACCGGAATAAAGTTTCAGCCACTCCTGTTGCTTGTTCAACAGATCACGCAGCCGCCCGATTTGTTCTTTAACCCTGTCAGGTGCCGTTCCGCCATAAGCTTTGCGTGCTTCAATGGCCGCTTTCGCGCTTAATGCTGACTTGATGGAAGGATGCAGCCGCGCATCAACAGTGGCTAGATCGTCATCACTCAAATCCTCCAGACCAATCGACCGGTCCTCGCAATACCGCACCAAGGCCCCTGTAATTTCGTGTGCTTCCGAAAATGGCACACCATTTTTTGCCAACCAGTCAGCAACTTCGGTGGCCAGTGTAAAGCCTTCGACCGAGTGCTGCTGCATCCGGTCGACATTCACTCGCATTGTGCGGATAAGTCCGGTCATCGCGGGAACGACCAGTTCCAGCGCATCGATCGTATCAAACGCTGCATGTTTGTCTTCGGCCAAGTCACGATTATAGGCGAAGGGCAAACCCTTCAATGCGACCAGCATCGTCGTCAAACTACCGATCAAACGCGATGCACGACCGCGCGTCAGCTCCGCAATATCGCAATTTTTCTTTTGCGGCATGATCGATGAACCCGTTGCATAGGCATCATCCATTTCGATCCAGCGGAATTGCCGCGACGACCACAGGAATAATTCCTCGGCGAGACGCGACAAATGGACACCGAACATTGCCATGACAAAAAGGAATTCGGCGACGTGGTCACGGCTGCCGACCGCATCGATGGAATTCTCGCTTGGAGCGTCATACCCAAGTTCCTGCGCGGAGATTTCCGGATGCATTGCAATGGCGGAGCCTGCCAGTGCCGCTGCACCCAGGGGCGAGCGCGCTGCACGGCGATCCCAGTCCTGTAACCGCTCAAAGTCACGGGCAAAGGTTTGAGCATGCGCAAGCAATTGATGCGCAAAGCTGACAGGTTGCGCCGGTTGCAGATGTGTGAAGCCAGTCGTCACTGTCTCGACATGCTGATTTGCCTGCCCAATCAATGCTGATTGGAGATTCAATATATCCAAACCGATCCTGTGGGCCACATCACGCAGATATAATTTCAGATCATTGGCGGCCTGATCATTGCGTGACCGTCCTGCGCGCAGCTTCCCCCCCAATATGCCAACGCGTTCTCCCAATACTCGTTCGAGAAATGTATGTATGTCCTCATCGGCTGGAGAAGGAATGACAGCGCCTGATCGATGCTCTTCTCCAATTGTCTGCAAGGCTGAACATACTTGTTCGGCTTCCGAAGCGGTCAGGATGTTGGCACGAACAAGCTCGCGGGCATGAGCAGCCGAGGATGCAAGATCGTAGGGGACGAGTCGGAAATAGCTGCTTTCTGATCTTGATAGTGCTGTAAGCTCTGCAGATGGGCTCGCTCTGAAGCGGGCGCCCCACAGACGCGCGGATTGCTCAGCCATAATATCGTTCCCTTATTCTTGTTATTTTGAAGCTTATGGTTGTGCTTTAAGCGCGACAAACGAAATTATTTCGCGTAACCATTCCAAAATGGAATACCCTGCCACCAATAACTAACAGGCAGTCGAAATGGTTACCGGCCGCAACTATCCATCTACGCGCGCATTGCAAGTGATCGTCACGATTGCAGAGCAGGGAAGCACTACGGCCTGTGCAAGAGCTCTGAACATGACCCAGAGTGCTGTCAGCAAGCAACTTCAGACGCTCGAACAAATGGCAGGAACTGCGCTTTTCACGCGAACTCCCTATGGGCTATCCGCTACGGAAGCAGGCCGGATTTATGTCGCTGAGGCACGCGTGGCCTTGGGCGCTCTGGAAAACGCCACCTTGCGTATTGCTGCTTTGGGTTCATCACCAAATGCGATCAAGCTGCATATCCTGCCGATCATGGGAGACCGCTGGGTAATTCCCCGCTTCGCCGGGTTTGCCGATGAGCACCCCGAAATAGACGTTGAACTATCAACCTTTGCCACAACTGACTTGATCAACCAGGCAGACGCAGCATTTCGGTTTGGAGAGGGCGATTGGCCCGGACAGAACAGCTATTATTTGTTTGGGCGTCAGGTCGCGCTCGTGGGAGCGCCACACTTTCTTGCCAAAAATGGCGGCATTCAAAAGGCCGCGGATATTCGCTCATTTCCCCTTCTCGACCACAAACATACGCCCCTTCGCTGGAGCGAATTCGCTTCTGCTCACAAGATCACAAATTTCACTCCGGAACGCATTACCCACTTTGGCTATTATGCTCTCGTCATTCGTGCTGCAATAGCAGGGCAAGGTCTTGCCTTGGTGCCACGCGGCCTGATTGCCGACGAGCTTGAATCGGGCAAGCTTGCCAACCCGCAAGGCTTTGGTTTTAAAAGCAATTATGGCTATTGGCTGACCTGTCCTGATGACCGCCCTCAACGTCCTGCCATGCAGCTTTTCCTGAAGTGGCTCCTGGAGGAAGTCGGCTCGATGCCCCCGGAAATGCGATAACAAAAAAATCATCGAATTGTCATGGAACCCAATGAACTCCAGACACATTGAAGTGTCAGTCTGGCGGATGATCATCCCGTCTGACGATTCTACATATGGAGGAAGTGATGAACGACAAGCGTTTTCCCATCCCTGTTATGATTACTCTTGGAGAAACCGGACAACGGGCGGTATCCAGCGTTTGGGAAGCGATCGAATGCCTTCGCAGTCTTTGGCCCGTGAAAAACGGGCCGGGTTATCGTCGCGCCTTGCAGGCATGTATGGACGCTCTCGATGGCTGGAAACCTGCTCATAAGGCCCGGCACGCCTTTATCCGCGCCGCTCGCGAAGCGGGCGTTTTTCTCGATACAAGGCTGCATCAATAGTGGCTGGGCGGCACCTCCGCCGCCTTAAAGTCTTTCTTATATAAATCAGTCAGCTTATGTGCGCCCGCGACCGCGGGCGTTTTGCGTTGAGTTCGTTGGAAAATATGGTGGGAGGCAAAGGCACCATATTGCGGATGATATCGGCACCCTTTTCACCAATCATGATCGTTGGCGCATTGGTATTTGCCGACGGAACACGCGGCATGATTGAACTGTCACAGACGCGCAGTCCTTCCATTCCATATACTTTCAACTCCAGATCAACGACAGCCATGCTGTCTGTTCCCATCTTGCACGTGCCGACCGGATGATGATCCGTCTTGGCGTTGGCGCAGCCATATTCGAAGAGCTCTGCGTCGGAGTTGTATTTCGGCCCCGGCAAACGCTCGGCGAGAACATAAGGCTTGAGTGCCGCTTGCTGCATGATTTCACGCGCGAGCTTCAGCCCTTCAATCGACATCTGGCGGTCATGAGGATCGCTCCAATAATTCGGATCGATTAGTGGTGCAGCAGTCGGGTCGCCGGAACGCAGGCGCACTGTTCCACGCGAACGCGGATGTAAATAGGCTGAGTTAAGGGTAACGCCTGCATTCTTCAAACGCTCTACTCCAGCCTCAATACCTGAGCCGAGTCCCAGGTGAAACTGAATATCTGGCGAACGCGCATCCGCGTCTGCATACCAGAAACCACCTGTTTCGAAGAGGCTTGAGGCAACCGGGCCAGAGCGGAACATCACATATTGAAGTCCTGCCCACAATGTACGGTGGAGCTTGGCGACGCCGTCATAGGTATGATCGCCAGTGCACTCGCTGATAACAAAAAGATCAAGGTGGTCTTGCAGGTTTTCACCAACCCCCGGCAGATCGTGCACCACTGAGACGCCTGCACTTGTTAGGTGATTAGCAGGGCCGATACCTGATTGCAGCAAAAGCTTGGGCGATCCTATTGCACCGGAACTGACCACAACCTCGCGATCTGCACGGATCACCTCGCGCCTGTTTCCTGTTATGACCTCCACACCAACAGCCCGCATACCCTCAATGACAATCTTCGCCACTTGTGCGCCAATACGTACCGTCAAATTCTTCCGGTTCTTTATGGGGGCGAGATAGGCCATCGAAGCGGAAGAACGCCGCCGATTGCGCTGGGTCAATTGGTAAAAACCAACGCCCGCCTGTTGTTTTCCGTTGAAGTCATGATTGTAGGGAATACCGAGTTCCTGCCCCGCCCGAATATAGGCATCGCAGATTGGCAATGTGGCAGCGGGCATCGAAACACCGAGCGGGCCGCCATAGGAGTGGTAATCATCGGCAAAGCGCTGATTGTCTTCAGCTCTCTTGAAATAAGGTAGAATGTCCCGATAGCTCCAGCCCGTGCAACCATCCTCCTTCGCCCACAAGTCGTAATCTGTTGCATTGCCGCGTGCATAAAGCTGCGCATTGATACTGGAACCGCCGCCAATGACCTTGGCTTGTGTATAGCGCAGAACGCGATTTTTCATGTGCTTTTGGGGCACGGTTTCCCAGCCCCAGCTGGCGACACCCTTTGTCATTTTGGCAAAGCCTGCCGGCATATGGAAAAGTGGGTTCCAATCACCCCCACCCGCCTCAAGCAGGAGAACCGAAACATCTTCCTCCTCACTCAACCTATTGGCTAAAACACAGCCTGCAGGGCCGGCGCCAGTAATGATGTAGTCAAAGCTTTTCATGTCAGAGCCTGCTTATTGAAAGGGCACCATCGGCATTGATAACGGAGCCCGTTGCAAAATCGAAATCTCCGCTGGCAAGTGCCACTGCAATACGGCCAAGATCATCCGGCTCACCCCAGCGCTTCATAGGCACTAGACCCTCGGAGATCAGCTTGTCGTATTTTTCGGCGACCGCAGCAGTCATGTCGGAGCGGATGATACCGGGGCGAACATCAAAAACACTGATGCCATGCTGCGCCAGTCTGAGTGCAAGCCCTTGCGTAAAGGAGGCGAGTGCCGCCTTTGTCATGCAATAATCGAGCCGTTCAGGCGATGACATTGCCGCCGACACAGAAGTTACGTTGATGATCGAGCGTGGATTTTCGACAGCTTTGTCTTGAAGCATTGCGCGAACAACAGCCTGTGTGAAGAATACTGTCCCACGCAGGTTAACGTCAAAAATCGCATCGTAATTTGCCGGGTCAAGATTAAGGAAATCACCCCGGACCTTCGAACCAATCCCTGCATTGTTGACCAAGCAATTGATCGGACCCAATGCACCGATAACGGTTTCCACCGCTTCGCCATGTGCAGAGAGATCGGCAATATCACTTTGGATAAATACTGCCTTTGCACCAAGATTTTGCAATGCTCCAATTGCAGATTCGCTGGCATCATCCGCGGCTATATCGGTGATCGCCAGATCAAACCCTTTGGATGCCAATGCCTTGGCAATCCCAAGACCGATGCCTCGGCGAGCCCCTGTCACGAGTGCAACCGGTCGCCGCATCAGTTCAGCTCCTTGGCAATAATGTAATCTGCTACGCGCAATGCTTGTGCGGCAATCGTCAGCGCAGGATTGACCGCAGCAGAGGTTGGCAAGAACGCGGCATCAACCACAAATAGGTTCGGATGTTGATAAGCGCGGCAATAAACATCCAGCGATGCAGTCGCTGGATCGTTCCCCATGCGCACTGTTCCGCACTGATGAGATGGGGTCTTGCGATCGAATGCTTTCGAGATAACCAGAGGGAAACCTGCTGCCCGAAGCACTGTTTTTATCTGCGCAACCAGTTTGAGATGTGCTGGCCAGTTGCTCCTTATCCACTGCAGAATGATTTTGTCACCATCAATTCGGACGCGGCTTTCCGGCTTTGGTACGTCCTCGCTCATGGCTAGAAAATCCACCGTATGAGCGCAGAACCTTTGCAGCAGCCACTCCGGAACAAGTTTCAAATCTGATTTCAAAACGGGTGCACTAATGCGGCCAAGGAGTTGAACATTGCCTAGTGGCGCGCCACCTTTTCCGTCCGAGAGATAAAAATCGTTGAAGCCCAAGGTTTTTTGATAAACGGAATCATTTCTAAAGCGCGGATCAAAGCCAATGACAGCCGAAAGATTATGATTCATGAAATTGCGCCCGACCTGATCGGAGCGATTAGCCAACCCTGTTGAATTGGCATCATTGGCAGAACGCAAAAGAAGAACCGCAGATTGCACCGCACCTGCGGACAGAATCACAAGCTTCGGCTTGATCGAAAAGCGTTGACCGCTGCGTTCATAGTGGACAGCAGTAATCATTTTACCATCAGCGGCTGTTTCAAGCCGGATGACGCGGGAGTTCGTCTGAAGCTGAACGTTTGCATGCTTCAACGCAGCGGCCAAAGCAGTGGTTTCAGCGTCCATTTTTCCATTGAAGCTATTAGGATGGGCATCCCAAGGGGTCTTCCCGTGTGAAAGCCATGTGTCGATATCGACACCGAGCGGCAACGAGAACGGATGAACGCCAACACCTTTGAGCCGCTGGCGAAGCAAGCCGATAGGCGCTTCATCCGGCACTGGACTGAAATCATATGGTCTCGAATGTTCCGGCTCAGTCGGGTCTTCACCAAGTGCGCCCCGCACCTGAAATAACGCCTCGGCTTTGCCGTACCAAGGCTCAAGCTCCTCATAGGAGAATGGCCAGGCCGGAGAAACGCCCTCCATATGCTGCATTTCCTTGAAATCCTCAGCACGATACCGTGTAAGCACCGCACCATAAAATTTCGAGTTGCCACCTACATTGTAGTAGTTGCCGGGATTGAAGGCTTTCCCCTGCTCGTCATACCAAGTCTCATTCGGTCGGAAGACGCCTTGTTGAAAAATGGCTCGTGGGTCACGGTTTTCGGGGCGTTCGGGAAGATGATCGCCCGCTTCCAGAATAAGTATGTCAGCACCTGACGCGGCAAGTCCCGCCGCCAAGGTGGCGCCGCCCACGCCAGAGCCTATGATAACGATATCAGCAGTTGTCCGCGGTTGCATATCCATTGACATGAGCCCTGACCCATCAGCGCCTCAATCAGGCACCGATACGGAGTTGTGATGTTGGGTCAAAGAAAACGGCTTTATCCAAATTAAACGATAGCTGTGTCTTTTGCCCCGGCAGAATACGCGCATCGGCGCGTAGACGCGCCACCACTTCCTTACCGCCGAGCTTGGTCACAGCAAAAGTATCGGATCCTGCAGGTTCCACCACTTCGATCAGGCATTCGCCTTCGACCAAAGATGCTGCGTTCCTGTCTGCACCGTCCGGGTCGGTGAGTGCTTCAGGGCGGATGCCGAATACAACCTCCTTGCCATCATAAGTTGCGAGCGCCGCATTGGTCTTTTTGATTGGGAGCCTTAATGGTGCTGCATCCGGACGCTCCAGAGATACGTGAAGGTCTGATGCTCCTCCATCAATCTTCGCATGAAGCAGATTCATCGCGGGCGAACCCATGAAATCCGCTACAAAAAGATTGGTCGGATTATTGTAGATTTCCGCTGGCGTTCCGAACTGCTGCAAAATTCCGTCCTTCAGAACGGCGATTTTGGTAGCGAGCGTCATGGCCTCGATCTGGTCGTGGGTGACATAAACAATCGTGGTTTTCATACGCTGATGCAGGCGTTTGATTTCCGTGCGCATATCAACACGCAGCTTGGCATCCAGGTTCGATAGCGGCTCGTCGAAGAGAAACACTTGGGGGTTACGCACAAGCGCCCGCCCCATGGCAACGCGCTGACGTTGACCACCGGAAAGCTGGCTTGGCTTGCGATCGAGCAAATGGCCAATCTGCAACATGTCGGCAACCTGTTTGATTGCCTTTTCGCGTTCGAGCTTCGGAACACCGCGAATTTCCATACCGAAGGCAATATTACCACCAACTGTCATGTTGGGATAAAGCGCATAAGACTGAAAAACCATGGCAATATCGCGCTTGGAGGGATGCAGCCCGCTGATCGACTTTCCCTTAATGGATATGTCGCCCGACGTGATCGGTTCAAGGCCAGCGATGGTATTGAGAAGCGTGGACTTGCCGCAACCGGATGGACCGACGAGAACGAGAAAGCCGCCCTCATCAATCTCGATGTTGATATCCTTCAGGATCGGCACATTGCCGTATGATTTATGCAGGTCTTTGATTTGGAGAAATGACATTGAATTATCCCTTCACGGCGCCGGACATGAGGCCGCGGACGAAATAGCGTCCGGAGACGATGTAGACGATGAGAGTTGGCAGCGCAGCGAGAATGGCGCCAGCGAAATGCACGTTATATTCCTTCACACCCGTGGATGAGTTGACAAGATTGTTCAGGGCAACCGTCATGGGCGTGCTGCTGAATCCGGAAAACGACGCACCAAAAAGAAAGTCATTCCAGATATTGGTGAATTGCCAGATCACTGACACAACAATGATCGGGCCAGAGGAAGGCAGCAGAATGCGCCGGAATATCTGGAAAAAGCTCGCGCCATCTATCTGTGCAGCACGCACAAGTTCTGTTGGAAATGCTTCATAATAATTGCGGAAATACAGCGTCGTGAATCCCAGCCCATAAATGACATGAACAAGAATCAATCCCTGAATAGTGCCCGCCATGTTTAATATGCCGAGGACACGCGCCATCGGAATGAGCACGATTTGAAATGGTATGAAGCAACCGAGGAGCAGCATGCCGAACATTACATTCGAGCCGCGAAACTTCCACTTTGTCAGAACGTAGCCATTCAATGCGCCGAGGATTGTCGAAATCGCAACGGCGGGAACAACCATGATAATCGAATTGATAAAGTAAGGCCGAAGGCCCGTTGGCTGCACGCCGATCTGGGCGGTTGACCAAGCGGACAGCCAAGGCTCGATTGTCCATTCGCGCGGCGGAGACAACATCCCACCCTGCCGGATTTCATCAAGCGTCTTGAGCGAATTCACCACCATTACATATAGCGGCAGGAGATAGTAAAACGCGAACAACAACAATGCCGCATAAATGAGAATACGCGTAAGCTTGCCGCTAGAGATCGCATTATCGGGGCTGGGAGCACTCATTTGTTGCCTCCCCGGATTTCCGAGTAAAGATAGGGAACAATGATCGAAAAGATCATGATCAGCATGATGATTGCCGACGACGCCCCTATGCCCATCGAGTTACGAGTGAATGTATAGGAATACATGAAGGTTGCAGGCAATTCGGTGGCCTGCCCCGGTCCGCCGCCTGTCAATGCTATGACCAGATCGTAAGCCTTGATAGCAAGATGGGCGAGCACGACGAAAGCGGAAAGAAACACGGGGCGCATCAGCGGAATGATGATACGGCGGTAAATCATGCTGGTCGATGCGCCATCGATCTGTGCCGCCTTGATGATTTCATTATCAACACCGCGTAGCCCTGCAAGGAACATGGCCATGACAAAGCCTGACGATTGCCACACAGCTGCAATGACAACCGTATAGATCGCCATCTTTGAATCCTTGATCCAGTTGAAGGAAAAACTCGCCCAGCCCCATTGATGCATGGTGTTTTCAAGCCCGATGCCCGGATCGAGGAACCATTTCCATGCAACGCCGGTCACAATGAAGGATAGCGCCATGGGATAGAGATAAATCGGGCGCAGGAAACCTTCAATGCGGATTTTCTGATCCAGCAGAATAGCCAAACCAAGCCCGATAACCGTGCAAATAATAATGTACAAGGAGGCGAAAATGCCGAGATTGGTGATGGCGCGCCACCAATGCGGTAGGGCCCACAATTTGCGGTAATTTTCCAAACCGACGAATCCATAAGTGGGCAGCATTTTGCTGTCCGTAAAGGACAAGACGCCCGTATAGGCAATGAACCCATAGACGAAAATCAATATGATCAGGAAGCTCGGTCCTAATACCAGCTTCGGTATAAGGTCCTGTATGCGGCTGCGGGTATCCATAGCCTCACCCCTTCAATTAAGTATTATTATCGTTGCCGCGCATTGCGGAAAACTGTTCGGGGCGAAATCGCCCCGAACAGAGATGTATGCTCACTTGGCAGCGTCAACGGCGGAAACGAGTTCCTTGACAGCATCTTCAGACGACAGATCGCCGTTGAACTGGCGTGTTACCACGTCATAAATCGCATTCTTCACGGCAGCCGGGTTGGCATGGCCGTGAGCCATCGAACCATAGAGCGTGCCTGCCTTGTTGGCTTCGGCAAGATCCTTGATCGCCTTCTTGCCGCAAGCATCAAAGTCTGTATCCGGAACATCGGTACGGGCAGGAGCAGAACCCTTGACCACGTTGAACGCTGACTGGAAGACAGGGTTTTCGATTGCCGATGCCATAACGAGCTGGGGCTTGGCCTTTTCTTCACTGACCTTAAACATTGCAAACTGGTCAGAGTTGAATGTCACAGACCCTTGGGTGCCGGGGAAGCGCATGCAAACAAAATCCTTGCCTGGCTCCTTCTTGGCTTTGACAAATTCACCCTTTGCCCAGTCACCCATGAACTGAAGGCCGGCCTTGTTCTCGATGATCATGGCGGACGCAAGATTCCAGTCGCGACCAGAGAAATTGTCATCCACATAGCTGCGCAGCTTGGTCATGCGGTCGAAAGCTTCCTTCATTTTCTCGCCGCCGAGAGCAGCCGGATCAAGATCAATGAATGCGGCCTTGTAGAAGTCATTGCCGAGCGACAGAACGACAGCATCGAAAATCGTTGCGTCCTGCCAAGGCTGACCACCATGAGCGACTGGCGTAATGCCCTGCTCCTTGAATTTGTCGAGAAGAGCAATCAACTCGTCCCAGTTTGCAGGTTCCTTGCCACCGGCCTTGTCCAGCGCTGCCTTATTGATCCAGATCCAGTTGGTCGAATGCACATTTACCGGGGCTGCAATCCAATGGCCGTCATATTTCGAGAACTTCTGCAGAGCTGTCGGGATTACATCGTCCCATTTTTCTTTCGCTGCAACTTCATCGAGATTGCCCAGCGCGCCTTGCTTTGCCCAATCGAGAATGTCAAAACCCAGCATCTGCACCGCTGTCGGAGCATTTCCCGCTGTGACGCGAGCACGAAGAACTGTCATGGCTTCTGTACCGCCACCGCCAGAGACAGGCATATCAGACCAGCTGATACCCTTGCCTTCCAAATCCTTCTTCAGCACTTCCAGTGCTGTCGCTTCACCACCGGATGTCCACCAGTGCAGAACCTCAACGTTTTCAGCAGCGCGAGCTGCTGTTGCAACACCCATCAGCATGGCTGCTGCGGCAACAGTATTCATCAACTTTTTCATTTAGTCCTCCCGTGAGAAAAAAGAGATAAAAATCCAACAAACCGACTGAAGTTCCCCCAAGTCCGGAACATTCATACAGCATGCAGAATGGCTCTTACAATCGATTTAATTGGTCGACCATACTACTTTCCTACTACCTATATGCATGTTCAATGTCTTGGTTTCCGTGTAGTCCTCGACGGCATGCCGCCCGAGTTCCCGGCCAAGGCCGGATTGCTTGTATCCCCCAAATGGCAGCTCCGATGCGCCATCCATGAAGGTATTCATCCATACTGTACCCGCCCGCACCCGGCGTCCCACGCTCAGGCAGGTGTCGAAGTCTCGACTCCAGACGCCTGCGGACAGCCCATAGTCAATGGAATTGGCTATACGAACCGCGTCGTCCAAAGTATCGAATGTCAGAACTGATAAAACGGGCCCGAAAACCTCCTCGCGCGCAACTGCCATTTCGGGCTTCACCGCAGAGAGAATTGTCGGCGACATGAATTGCCCCATACCCAGGTTTAGCGGCTCGCCGCCGTGGCTGATATCTGCTCCTGACGAGGCGGCATTGCGAACATAATCATTGATTTTCGTCAGGTGTTCAGGCGTGATAATGGCCCCAACCTTGGTGTTAGGATCAAGCGGATCGCCGACTTTCACGCGAGCGGACAAAGCCGCGACGCGGGCCACAACGTCATCCGCGATGTCCCGATGGACAATCAGGCGCGACCCGGCATTGCAGCACTCACCTGCATTGAAATAAGCTCCGAAAACCGCCGCATCGATAAAGTCATCCAGATTTGCATCGGGGAATACGATCTGGGGATTCTTGCCGCCCAGCTCCAGCGATACTTTTTTCAAAGTCTGTGCAGCATTCGCCATCGTTAGCCTACCAACCCCGGTCGAGCCGGTGAAGGAAACCATGTCGACATGGGGGTGCGTCGTCATCGGCGCGCCAACTTCAGGACCTGTTCCGACAATTATATTGACGACACCCGAAGGAACGCCTGCCTCCATGAGTATTTCGCCAAGCAGCAATGTCGACCCGGATGTAAGCTCCGATGGCTTGACCACTGCGGTGCAGCCCGCAGCGAGCGCAAATGGCAGTTTTTGACTAACGATCAGGAATGGAAAGTTCCAAGGCGTAATGATGGAGACAACGCCAATAGCCTCGCGCAGGACAACGCCCAATGTTCCGTCACCAAGTGTGTTGTAGCTTTCGCCATGAAGATCACGACCAAGTGCAGCAGCATAACGCCAGATATCCACTGCACCGCCAAGCTCGGCATTTGCCTGACTTATCGGTTTTCCTGACTCAATGCAGTCAAGATAAGCAAGCTCGTCGGCACGGGCAGCGATGAGATCGGCTGCTTTAAGCAATATATTAGAGCGTTCTGCGCCCGTCATATACGGCCATGGGCCAGTATCAAACGCAGAGCGCGCGGCAGCGATTGCGCGCTCTGCGTCAACTTTCGTACCCGCCTGATACCGTGAGACCACAACGCCATGTCCCGGACTTTTGCGCTCAATAACATCGCCCGCAGCGCCATTGGTCCATCTGCCATCAATCAGCATCTGGAATTCACGCACCTTGAAATTTTCAAGTGCTTGTGGACGTACCAGAACTGTCATTACCATTCTCCTTTGAACGCGGGCTCACGCTTTTCGGTAAATGCCGAAACACCTTCTTTCAGGTCCGCTGTCTTTGCTACGAGGATCGAGCCTAGGGCTTCGACCGCTGTTCCATTGTCTTCGCCATTGGCAGAAGCGATCATGAGTTTTGCCACTTCGATGGCGGATGGTCCGCGTTTGGCAATGCGTTCTGCATAAGCCCTGGCGGTATCGAGCGCAGTGCCTGTTTCAACCACATGATCGACAAGCCCTAGGGCGTGTCCTTCGTCAGCACTGAAAACCTCGCCACCCAAAGCCATCCGCCGCACAGCCTGCGCGCCAAACCGCAATGTGAGGCGCTGCGTGCCCGACCAGCCGGGGATCATTCCCAAGCCAGTTTCCGGTAGACCAAGCTTGATATGCGTTTCTGCAATACGGATATCCGCAACCGCAGCAAGCTCGAGCCCACCACCCAGTGCATGCCCGTTAAGCGCTGCAATCAGCGGCATCCGCACAGTCGCAAGGCGCTCGAAAACGCGATGACCAAAACGGACCCAGGCATGTCCGAATTCATTTGGCGTCATTGCTGCCCAAGCCTTGATATCACCGCCAGCGGAAAACGCTTTTCCCTCTCCTGTCAGGACTGCGACACGTACCCGGCCATCAGCTTCAACTGTGTCACAAGCCGCGCTCAACTCCTTCAACATGTCGATGTCCAGAGCGTTCAGTTTTTCGGGCCGCGCAATGGTTATGATTGCGACATGACCGTCAATTGAAACGTGGATACGAGCCTCAGTCATGGAGTGTCCTCGGCTTTTTCTGTGGCAGTTTCAGACCAAATGGCTCCGAGGCAAACAGATGGGCGTCCATTAGTTTCAGATCGCGCGCAACAACCAGCGGGAAATCGGATTGATCGAGAATATGCGCTTGCAGATCGACCCCCGGCGCGATTTCCGTCAAAACCAGGCCTTCTGGCCGTAGAACCATAACGCAGCGTTCTGTCACGTAAGTGATGTCCTGACCCTGTTCTATCGCCCGGCGGCCGGAGAAGGTGACATGTTCGACTTCGTTGACAAGCTTTTTAAGCTTGCCTTCCTTCTCGATAACAAGTTTGCCGTTTTCGATATGGACTTTCGCACCGGCATTAAACATGCCCGAGAAGACAATCTTCTTTGCCCTTGCCGTGATATCGACAAAGCCTCCGGCACCCGCCGTAACGTGAGGACGGAAACTGAGCTTTGAAACATTGACCGACCCGGACTTGTCGATTTCCAGAAAAGAAAGAAGCGATGCATCGAAGCCCGCGCCTTGGAAATAGGTAAATTGGTGCGGTGAAGGAACAAAAGCTTCGGCATTGGATGCACAACCGAATGCGAAGTCCAGCAGCGGGATGCCACCGACCGGCCCTTGCTCGATCACCCAAGTGACAGTGCCATGCAGGCCTTCTTCAAGCAGAATGCGAGGCACATTTGCTGAAATACCGAAACCGAGATTAACGGCGCTGCCTGCCTCCAATTCGCAGGCAACCCGGCGTGCAATCACTTTTTGAATGCCGAAATCAGCAAGGGCAAAATCCTCAAGCGGATGAGAAATTTCTCCGGAAATTGCCGGATCGTAAATGGTTTGCGTGGTTTGTTTCTGATCTGGATCTACAATAATATAATCGACCAGAATGCCGGGCACGCGCACATCATGCGGCTTCAAGGACCCGCTTTTGGTAATTCGCTTTACCTGCGCAATAATAATTCCGCCGTTGTTGCGCGCGGCCAATGCTTGATCAAAACCACCAAGATAGGCGCCCTCATGTTCGTAAGTCAGATTGCCGCGCTCATCGGCAGTCGTGGCACGAATGATAGCAACCTGCGGAATAACAGGCTTGAAGAACAACCATTCCTCACCCTCGAAATTAACCTTCCGGACGAGTGCTTCTTTCGCGGCTGAGGCATTCATAGCGCAGCCCTGCCGGTCCGGATCGACAAATGTATCCAAACCAATCTTGGTCAATACGCCCGGACGTTTGGCGGCGGCTTCGCGATGCATATCAAACAGAATGCCGGACGGAACATTATAGGCCGCAACCTCATCACTACCGATCATTTGCCAGATCAAGGGCGGCTCAGAAGATGAAGGTCCCGACGGATAGGAACCACCGATAATCTTTTTCAGCAGGCCCTTCTTCGCAATGTAATCGACGCCCTTAATGCCACTCATATCACCGGCTGCGATTGGGTGCAGCGTGGTGAGGTCGCGCGGATGCCCCGTTGCATCGAAACGGGCACCAATTGCCTTTAGCATCAGATCTGGACAGCCGAGACCACTTGATGAAGATACCGAGACAACGGCTCCATCAGGGATGAGTTCTGCAGCCTGTTCTGGTGTTATGTGCTTGTTCATACTTCTTTTTCGTTCTTCTCAAAGACCAGGATCAATTGGTTGGGTCACCCCGGTTTTCGCCGCTTCCGCTACAGCCAGACCCGCAGCCAGCGACCAAAGTCCATCTTCGCCGTCTGCTGCCGGTTTGCCGTTTCCGGCTATTGCTGCGTGAAATTTGGCGATGCCAGTTTCGTAAAGGTTTTGGTGATCGAGTTTTAATTCGAATTCGCCATCGGCATTGCGCAATGTCACGATGCCGACGGGCTTTTGCGACATCACATTACGGCCAACGAGAGATCCTTCAGTGCCATGCACCTCGAATCCGGTATCGGCGTATTTGGTTGTGAACCCGTCATGAAACATGGCGATCAAGCCGGATTTGAAGCGCATGATGCCCATAACGGCATCAGCAAGATCAGCCTTAGCCAAACCGCTTTGTTGAGTGGAAGCAATGACTTCTACCGGATCATCGCCCAAAACATAACGCAACGTATCCGTATCGTGTACGGTGATGTCGAGGATGACTCCCCCACCCGCATCCGGGCGATCAAGTCGCCAGCCCTGCAAATGCGGCGGCAAGTAAACAGCGTGAAATACCCTCGCCGCCAGTGGCTTGCCGATCTTGCCGGCGGCAATCGCATCACGCATGGCTGTATGGGTCGCGGCATTGCGCAGATGATGGTTGGTGGCGAAGACAACATTCGCAGCTTTGCACGCGGCCACCATCGCCTTCGCATCGTCCAGACTGGTCGCCAAAGGCTTCTCGCAAAGCACGTGTTTTCCGGCCTTTGCCGAAGCCAGAACCTGATCTTTGTGCAGCTCGTTGGTAGTCGAAATATAAACGGCATCAATGGGTTGTCCGCTCAGTAATTCGTCCAGCGCCGTAACCGAATGAGCAATGCCATGATCGGCGGCATATTTTGCACCGCGCTCGGCATTGGCGCTCATGACTGAAACGATCTCGCCGCCATTGGCGCGGATTGCATCGATCACCCATTCATGCGCAATCGTGCTGGCCCCGATCAATCCCCAACGTATCACTCTATTTCCTCCAATTGCTTTACAGGTGCACCGCAGCTCTGGCGAACGACGAGCCGTACCGAAGTCGTGATCGCCTCCTGATCCCGTTGCCCCGAATTGATTTGCTTGAGCAGCAGCTGGGCTGCTCGCTGGCCCATTCCCTGAGGATCAACAGATACAGTTGTTAATGCCGGCACCGCAGTCTTCGCCTCGATCACATCATCGAAGCCTATGATTGCAAAGGATTTTCCGGGCTCAAGGCCATGGGCTCGCAGACCATCGCAAACACCAAAAGCCACAGCATCATTCAAGCATAGTGCTGCTGTTGGGCGCTCTGGAATAGTCATTAGACGCTCCAATGCGACGACTCCGCCAGCGCGTGAAGGCGCCGAATGAATGGTGTATTTTTCTTCCGCCGCGATGCCCGCATCCTGCAACGCATCGCGATATCCGCGAAGCCGTTCACCAAACACGGCTGTATCCTGGAAGCCGCCCATGAAGGCGACCCGGGAATGTCCCAGCGAGATCAAATGGCGCACAGCCGCTTTTGCACCGGCATAATTATCGGACAGAAGTGTCGATACTTTTGCGCCGGGCAGATTACGCACAACGACCACAACCGGAATGTCGCCGCCCACTAATGCTTTGATATCACTAGCTTCTGTTCCCCGCGCCGGTGACAGGATCAACCCTGCAATACCGTTCTCCCGCATGGAAGCGATGACCTCGCGTTGGCGGTCGACGCTCTCGCCGCTATGGGCAAGGAACTGAACATAACCAGCCGATTGAACCACCATATCCATCCCGACGGCCAGTTCGGCGAAGAAACTATTGGTCAAATCATTGACGACAATGCCAACGATTTTCGATTTGGACTGACGAAGATTGGCGGCGCCGCGATTATAAATATAGCCAAGCTCCTTGATGTGAGCATTGACCTTTTCACGGGTAGTCTCGCTGACGAGAGGGCTTTTCTGGAGGACCAACGACACAGTGGATTTCGACACACCAGCGGCGCGCGCTATATCCACGATGCTTGTTCTGGTCCGGCTCAAAAGCATATCCTCCAACCTATGCGATATATAATTGGAACGTTCCAAAAAGGTCAAGTGAATATTTAACATAACCTAACACACCAATTATTCCATTTATGGTAGAAATTTTTGGGGAATTTTCGTGCATTCTTCGGCAAAAATCCGCAGCTTTTTGGCCATACGCTCCCATTACACGCCGACCTTCATCCAATTTCCATTTATTGCTTGTATTTTGGATCGTTCCAAAATATTTGTGACTTGTTCGATGGGAGCCAAGCAATGACCCACACCTTGAAGTTGCCAGATCAGGATAGTGCAATCTGCGATTACAAGCTGATAGGCACCCCAATTGCCTTTCCAGCCAGCCCGCCAGTCTTCAATCGCATTGCATACGCAGCTGCGCATATTGTTTCTGATCCGCTTCGGGATTCGACACCTTGGGGTTCGCCAGCCATTGATTGGGATGCAACCTTGGCGTTTCGTCACCACCTCTGGTCACTTGGTTTCAAGATTGCAGAGGCGATGGATACAGCGCAGCGCGGCATGGGGGTCGATTGGCCAGTTGCACGCGAGTTGATCCGCCGGTCACTGGCAGAGTCGCGCACTGTTCCGGGTGCTGATCTTGCCTGCGGTGCCGGTACAGATCAGCTTGCACCCGAAAACGCCAAGACGCTACAGGACGTCATCGACGCCTATGAAACCCAGATTGATTTTATTGAGGCTGAAGGTGGACGCGCAGTAATGATGGCCAGCAGAGCGCTGGCCCGCATAGCTCGCTCAGCGGAAGACTATCGCGCTGTCTATGGAAATATTCTCGCGCAGACGCGTGAGAAAGTCGTGCTGCATTGGCTGGGTGACATGTTTGATCCGCAACTTGCCGGTTATTGGGGTTCCTCCTCTTTCGACAAGGCGCTGGAGACAGTGCTCGCGATTATCAATGACAATAGAGACAAGGTCGAAGGCATCAAGATTTCCCTCCTCGACAATGCCAGCGAGATCGAACTGCGCAAACGCCTGCCGGAAGGCGTTCTCTGCTTCACCGGCGATGACTTCAACTATGCGGAACTGATAGAAGGCGATGGGGAATGCTACAGCCATGCTTTGCTCGGCATTTTTGATGCGGTAGCCCCCTCGGCCTCCAAAGCGCTAGCTCATCTCGCCAAAGGTGAAACACAGGCATTCCGTTCAATCATTGAGCCTACTGTTCCGCTCTCGCGCAAGATTTTCGAAGCCCCCACACAATATTACAAAGCCGGCGTTGTATTCCTCGCCTGGCTCAACGGCCACCAGCCACATTTCATCATGCCCGCAGGTATGCAATCGGCACGCGGCATTGTTCACTATGCGGATATTTTCCGTCTCGCCGATCAGGCAAACGTTCTGGACAAGCCTGATTTAGCAGTGGCCCGCATGACGAGCCTGATGCAGGTCTACGGATTGTAAAAATGGGATAACGACCATCTAAGCCAAAAAGAGCATTGATTTTTGTAATGTTATTTAATAACTAAACGCTTTTCCTATAGACGGCACGGCGGAATTTTCTGCCCAAGCATCGTCAATTTTCGTCAGCTCTTTCCAATCCAAAGGAGGTCGACGCGCTGATCCATTTGCGCAGTAAAGGCACGTGCTGGAGTACGTTTAACCATCCGTCCCAAGTTTATTTTAAATTTTGCATATTTCCGGAGTTCATTATGAAGATCGACTTTTTGAGCAATTCAAACCGCTCACCGCTTTCGTACCATAGTTCTTACGTTCCCTCGAAGAGAACAGGCCATCTCAAGTTTTGGAAGGCCGCAAAATTAGCATCAATTGCCGGGATCGCTTGCTTTTGCCTCAATCCTCTCGCCCAGGCAGACCCTGCCCCAGTCGTAAGTGTGGTCGGTAAACAAGGAGACAACGGTCAGGTAGGAGATGATAGCCATGATGACAAAGAGGAGCTTGGCGGAACCGGAGGATCAGGCGGTGTGGGCGGTGTGGGCATAACCATTTTGCAATCAAACGATCCGACCTATAATGGCAATGTTATCGGGGGTAATGGTGGCATAGGTGGGCAAGGCGGCAAAAAACACCATATCCACACGAAAGAGGAAGCTGGCCACTCCGGAAAACACCTTGAAATGAGAGGTGGCTCAGGCGGTTACGGTGGAACCATGGCTTTGGCGATGTGACGCCGCAGGCAAGCCTTGCCTTCAACGGCGGGCAGGGCTTTACGGTTGAAGGCACCGGCATTGCCAAGGATGCCGCTCTCATCGAGGCGGGATTGGACTTCGGCATTAGCAAGGCCACCAGCATCGGTGTCAGCTATACCGGCCAGTTCTCCAGCCAGTCACATGACAATGCCATCAAGGCCGATCTGAGCGTGCGGTTTTAGGATGGTAATAGAGGGCGGCAGATGAGGCCGTCCTTGTTGCTTCTATTCTAGGGCAATCGCAATATACCAAAGAAAAAGGGCGGCGCCGAAGCGCCGCCCCCTCCCCTCAATGCCTCAAGCTTACTTGTTCCAGCTCTTGACCAGTTCGTCATAATTGATGGTCTGGGGCTTTTCTTTTTCGTTTTCGATCTTCAACTGTGGTGCGAGGTGGCCATTCTTGACCGCATCGGCATTCCAGTAGGCAAGATCATGTTCTTCAGCCATTTTCGGTCCGATATCGCCCTGAATGCCAGCGCGTTCCAGACGTTCCATGACCTTTTCCTGCTCGGCGCAAAGCGAGTCCATCGCTTCCTGTGCAGTCTTGGCACCGGAGGATGCATCGCCGATTGCCTGCCACCATAGCTGAGCCAGCTTTGGATAGTCAGGAACGTTGGTGCCGGTTGGCGACCACTGAACACGGGCAGGCGAACGATAGAACTCGATCAGACCACCAAGTTCCGGAGCGCGCTTGGTGAAGCTTTCATGCTGGATGGAGCTTTCGCGGATCAAGGTCAGACCTACATGGCTCTTCTTGACGTCCACAGTCTTTGATGTGACGAACTGGGCGTAGAGCCAAGCTGCCTTGGCGCGATCATCCGGTGTCGACTTCAGCAAGGTCCAGGAACCCACATCCTGATAACCAAGCTTCATGCCGTCTTTCCAGTAAACGCCATGTGGCGAAGGAGCCATGCGCCATTTCGGCGTGCCATCATCATTCATGACCGGCAGGCCCTTTTTGACCATGTCGGCAGTGAAGGCCGTGTACCAGAATATCTGCTGGGCAACATTGCCCTGTGCAGGAACGGGACCGGATTCCGAGAAGGTCATGCCCTGCGCTTCCGGCGGTGCATAGGCCTTCATCCAGTCAAGATATTTCTGGATCGAATAGACGGAAGCCGGGCCATTTGTATCGCCGCCGCGCGCAACGCAGGAGCCGACCGGCTGTGACTTTTCGTTGACCTTGATGCCCCATTCATCGACGGGCAAACCGTTTGGAAGACCCTTGTCACCATTGCCTGCCATGGAGAGCCAGGCATCGGTGAAGCGCCAACCGAGCGATGGGTCCTTCTTGCCATAGTCCATGTGACCATAGACTTTCTTGCCGTCGATCTCGCGACCGGTGAAGAATTCGGCAATGTCTTCATAGGCTGACCAATTGACCGGCACACCGAGGTCATAACCATACTTCGCCTTGAAGTCGGCCTTGTTCTTTTCGTCGTTGAACCAGTCATAGCGGAACCAATAAAGGTTCGCGAACTGCTGGTCCGGCAACTGATACAGCTTGCCATCAGGAGCAGTCGTGAACTTGGTGCCGATAAAGTCAGCCAGATCAAGACCAGGATTGGTAACGTCCTTGCCTTCATTGGCCATCCAGTCGGTCAGGCTGCGCGCCTGCTGGTAGCGCCAATGCGTGCCGATCAGATCGCTATCATTGACGTAAGCATCATAGACGTTTTCGCCGGACTGCATTTGTGTCTGCAGCTTCTCAACGACATCGCCTTCACCGATGAGATCATGGGTGATCTTGATGCCGGTAATATCAGTAAATGCTTTAGCCAGAGTTTTGGACTCATATTCATGGGTGGTAATCGTTTCCGAAACCACCTTGATATCCATGCCTGCGAAAGGCTTTGCAGCATCGATAAACCACTGCATTTCCTTTTCCTGCGCAGCCCGATCAAGGGTCGACATATCGCCGATTTCCTTGTCGAGAAAAGCTTTGGCTTCGTCCATGCCCGCACGGGCACTTCCCGCCCCCAATAGCAGCGCAAGTGCTGTTGTTGTCGTTAGAATTCGCGTTCGCATTTCAGTCCTCCCAGAGTTGCGATTTGCAGGTGTTGAATGACTGGCGGATGCCAGACCTTCAATTTAGGGCATCGGATTTCAGTCCGATGCTTTAGACAAAGCGGAATACGCCAATGGCGTAGACCACAGAGATTGCTAGAGCCCACCAGATATTCGGGCCAACAAGACCGAGCCAGGCGAGGTGGATAAAAGCACTGCCGAGCAGCGACACGAAAAGCCTGTCGCCGCGCGTGGTTTCAAAGCGTAATATGCCGATGCGCGGATTGCCGCCCGGCGAGGCATATTCCCAGACCGCCATCAGCGATATGAGCGCAAAGATGGTCAGGAAAAACAGCGCTGTCGGAAATGTCCAGGCCATCCAACCGCCACCTGCAAGTGCTCCGAACCAATCCCGCGCACCGCTTTTCAACGGCACAGCTGTGACAAGCAGGCCCGCCAAGATTGCATAGGCCGCAAGAACAGCGAGAAGCGCCAGAGGCCAACGCCGTGTGTTTTCCATTACACCCTCCCCAGGGCAAAGCCCTTGGCGATATAGTTGCGGACGAAGTAGATCACGATGGCGCCGGGAATGATGGTCAAGACGCCGGCCGCAGCCAGCACGCCCCAATCCATGCCCGACGCAGAAACCGTGCGCGTCATGATAGCAGCGATTGGTTTTGCCGCAGTCGTCGTCAACGTGCGGGCAATAAGCAATTCCACCCATGAGAACATGAAGCAGAAGAAGGCAGCAACGCCGATGCCGCTTGCGATCAGCGGAATGAATATCTTCACGAAGAAGCGCGGAAAGGAATAGCCGTCAATATAGGCGGTCTCGTCGATTTCCTTTGGCACGCCCGACATGAAGCCTTCCAGAATCCACACAGCCAGCGGCACGTTGAACAGACAATGCGCCAGAGCAACGGCGATATGCGTATCGATCAAGCCGAAGGCCGAATAAAGCTGGAAGAATGGCAGCGCAAAAACAGCTGGCGGTGCCATGCGATTGGTCAAAAGCCAGAAGAACAAATGCTTGTCGCCGAGGAACCGGTAGCGCGAAAAGGCATAGGCCGCAGGCAAGGCGACCAGCACCGAAATCACTGTGTTCATGCCCACATAAATGATCGAGTTGATATAACCCTTATACCATGAGGGATCCGTGAAGATGACCGCATAGTTCCGCAAGGTCGGACTTTGCGGCCAAAGGGAAAAGTTTCCCAAAATCTCCTGATTGGTTTTGAAGCTCATATTGATGAGCCAATAGATCGGCAGCATCAGGAAAAAGATGTAAAGCGTCGGGATCAACCACCAGAATTTCGATTCATCCCCGCGCTTGCGCATGCGGCGGGCAAGAGCCTTATCCATTCTGGCCTGTTCAGGGCTGACACTAACTGCGGTACGGGCGACAGATTCTGACATCTCAGCGCTCCGCATCATAATTGGTCATGACGGTGTAGAACACCCATGACATCAGGAGGATAATAAGGAAGTAGATGAGCGACATGGCTGCCGCCGGTCCAAGATCGAACTGGCCAACCGCCATCTTGACCAGATCAATGGACAGGAAAGTGGTCGAGTTGCCGGGACCACCACCTGTGACGACGAAGGGTTCGGTATAGATCATGAAACTGTCCATGAAGCGCAGCAGAACGGCGATCAAAAGCACACGGTTCATCTTTGGCAACTGAATGTAGCGAAACACTGCCCAGCGCGATGCACCATCAATCTTTGCCGCCTGATAAAAGGCATCGGGGATCGAAACCAGCCCGGCATAGCACAGCAGCACGACCAGGCTGGTCCAGTGCCAGACATCCATAATGATGACCGTGAACCAGGCATGCAGCGGATTCTGCACATAATTATAGTTGATCCCGAGGCGTTCCAGCGTATGGCCGAGCAAGCCGATATCAACACGCCCGAACACCTGCCAGATCGTACCAACCACATTCCACGGAATAAGCAACGGCAAAGCCATCAGCACGAGACAAACCGGAACACCCCAGCCCTTGCGCGGCATATTCAGCGCAATGACGATCCCCAGCGGAATCTCGATGAGAAGGATAATGAACGAGAAGAAGAGGTTGCGACCAAGAGCCGAATGGAAGCGCTCGGAAGTGAGCATTTCCGTGAACCATTCTGTGCCGGCCCAGAAGAACTGGTTATTGCCGAACGTATCCTGCACTGAATAATTGACCACGGTCATCAGCGGGATTACCGCCGAGAAAGCCACGAGCAGCAAAACCGGCAGGACCATGAACCAGGCTTTATTGTTCCAGGTTTTTTCCATGATTATAACCCTCCCACGCGCCAGCTATCGGCATAGATATTTATGCCCTTCGGGTCGAAGGTGATGTGCGGATCGGCAGGGATATCCTCGCCTTCGCCAACGATGACGGCAATGTCCTGATTTTCGAGTCGGGTACGCACGATCTTGTGTCGTCCAATATCTTCCACTTTGGCAATTTTTACCGGCATGCCGGAACGACCGATGCGGATATATTCCGGGCGGATACCAAGCTCGATTTTCTTCGCATCGGCGGGGGTAACAGGTGTAGGAAGTTGTATTGCGTGCGCACCAATTTGCGCCATTCCGCCTGCAAGCTTGACCGGCATGACATTCATGCCTGGCGAGCCGATGAAATAACCAACGAAGGTATGCTTTGGCCGCTCGAACAATTCTTCTGGCGTACCGATCTGCACGATCTCGCCATCATACATGACGACGACTTTCTGGGCGAAAGTCAGCGCTTCCGTCTGATCATGTGTGACATAAACCATTGTATAGCCAAAACGCTGATGCAGCTGCTTCAATTGCGAGCGAAGAACCCATTTCATATGGGGGTCGATCACGGTCAGTGGCTCATCGAAAAGGATAGCGTTCACATCAGACCGGACAAGGCCGCGACCGAGCGATATCTTCTGCTTCTGATCCGCCGTCAGACCACGGGCTTTCTTGCCGGACCAGCTCGCAAGATCGATCATCTCCAGCGTCTCGCGCACCTTGACGTCGATCTCGGATTCCGCAACGCCGCGATTGCGCAGGGGGAAGGCAAGATTATCGTAAACCGTCATGGTGTCGTAGATGACCGGGAACTGGAACACCTGTGCGATATTGCGTTCCTGCGTCGAAAGATTGGTGACATCCTGACCGTTGAACAGCAATTGTCCATGGGACGGATGGATCAGGCCTGAAATGATATTGAGCAGCGTGGTCTTGCCGCAACCGGAAGGTCCCAGCAGCGCATAGGCACCGCCATCTTCCCAGCTGTGGTGGACCTCGCGCAGCGCATAGTCCTTATCCGACTTCGGATTAGGAGCGTAGGCGTGGCGGATATGGTTGAGATCAATACGTGCCATTATCTATGCCGCCAGTTTCTGGGCGCGGCGAATGGAATTGCCGTTGCCATCGAAGATCATCAGGTTGCGCGGGTCGATGAAAATGTCGATTTCTTCATCGGGCGTGTAAATGTGGATGCCGTGAGCGAGCATTGTCCAGCGCGCATCGGCGAAGGACAGATGGACGAAGCTTTCCGAACCGGTAATTTCAGTGGCTGTCACGCGGGCCTTCAATCCGATTTCATCGGCACTGCCGCGAACCGTATTGATGTGGTGCGGCTGGAAGCCGATCGTATAGGTGCCGTCAGCGATATCGGTCAGATGCGACGGGATCGGCAGGGTAACGCCGCCTTCCAGCTGAAATGCCTTGCCGAACTTTGCCAAGGCAATTGTGTTCAGCGGCGGGTCGGCGAAGGTCTGCGCCGTGATAAGATCATCCGGTTTGCGGAACACATCAATTGTGGAACCAAACTGCGTTACCCGCCCCTCGGAGAGGGTTGCCGTGCTGCCGCCGAGCAGCAAGGCTTCATGAGGCTCAGTGGTCGCATAAACAAAGATCGTGCCGGATTCGGCAAAAATGCGTGGCAATTCCTGACGCAGCTCTTCGCGCAGCTTATAGTCAAGATTGGCCAAAGGCTCATCGAGCAGCACCAGCTTGGCGTTTTTGACGATGGCCCGCGCAAGCGCAGTGCGCTGCTGCTGGCCGCCGGACAGGCTAAGCGGCGTGCGGTCGAGATAGGGCGTAAGCTTGAGGATTTCAGCGGCCTTGCGCACTTCGCGATCAATAGTTGCCTTGTCAGCACCGGCAACACGCATTGGCGAAGCAATGTTCTCATAGACCGTGAAGGCCGGATAATTGATAAACTGCTGATAGACCATGGCAACCGAGCGCTTTTGAACCGGAACGCCCGTCACATCCTGACCATCGAACCAGACAGAGCCGGAAGTTGGCACATCGAGACCTGCCATGATGCGCATGAGGCTGGTTTTGCCGGACAGAGTGGGTCCAAGCAACACATTCAGCGTCGCATGTTCCAAAGTCAGCGATATATCGCTGAGGTGGAGCTTGCCGCTCACCATTTTGGATACATTTCGCAATTCCAGCATTACTTCTCCTCCCGAAGCACTTCCACCCAAACAGAAACGGGAAGCGCTCTAACTCTTTGCCTTTACGCAATTCCGGACGGAAAACCGGTTCCCACCTTCCTGGAATTGCTCTTGAGCCGATGCGCGTTACCGCGCCTCAGCAGTATATTTATTCTGCAGCCATGGCGCGCCGCCTGTCGACTGCACCTTCCATGAATTGATCGAGAGCAGCCGCTTCATCAGCGCTCAAATGCAAGCCTCTTTTGGTCCTGCGCCACAGCACATCCTGCGCGGTAAGCGCCCATTCATGCTCAATTTGATAGCGTATTTCCGCCTCGTAAAGATCCGATCCAAAATGCTTACCCAAATCGCCAAGCGATTTTGCATTTCCAAGCAGCACACGTGCCTTGGTGCCATAAAGCCGGAAAAGCCGATGTGCATGGGCAGCTGTCAGAAACGGATAGTCAGACTTCAATATCTGCAATTCACTGTCGAATGCGTTTACTGCGAAATTCCCGCCGGGCAGCGTACCGGTTGCCGTCCATGGCTTACCACGCTTGCCAAGCTGGTCTTCAATTTTCTCAAGCATATGCTCGGACAGACGCCGATATGTGGTGATCTTGCCACCAAAAATGTTCAGGATCGGCGCCCGGCCCTCCGACGCATCGGTTTTCAATACGTAATCGCGCGTTGCTTCCTGCGCTTTGGACGCACCATCATCATAAAGCGGACGCACACCCGAATAGGTCCAGACCACATCTTCGCGCTTCACCGGCTCGACAAAATATTCGCTGGCCGCTGCACAAAGATAATCAATTTCGGTATCGCTGATTTTCACGTCCGCCGGATTGCCGTGATAATCCTGATCGGTTGTACCAATCAGCGTGAAATCCTGCTCATAGGGAATGGCGAAGATAATACGCCCATCTGTATTCTGGAAAAAATAGGCCCGTGGATCGTCGAACTTTTTCTTTACGACGATATGGCTGCCCTGCACCAGGCGTACATTATGCGCATCATTGCTGCCCACTACGCCGGTCAGAACTTCATCAACCCAAGGTCCGGCAGCATTGACGACGAGCTTTGCCTGCACATCTTCCTTGGCGCCGGTCAAAGTATCCTGCAATGTCAGCGTCCAATGATCGGCACCGCGCATCGCACTTACAACTTTTGTCCGCGTGCGGATGACCGCACCTCGATCGGCGGCATCGCGGGCGTTGAGCGCCACGAAGCGCGCATCATTAACCCAGCAATCGGAATATTCGAAAGCCTTGGTATAAAGCGACTTCAACGGCTTTGCGGCCGGATCGCGCGTCATATCCAGAGTACGGGTTACCGGAAGCTTCTTGCGTCCGCCAATGTGATCATAAAGGAAAAGACCAAGCCGCAGCAGCCATGCCGGACGCAGGCCTTTATGATGCGGAAGCACGAAACGCATGGGCCAGATAATATGCGGCGCGCAGGCCCAGAGAACTTCACGCTCCATCAACGATTCGCGCACAAGGCGGAATTCATAATGTTCGAGATAACGCAAACCACCGTGGATAAGCTTTGTCGAACCGGAGGAGGTGCCGCTGGCAAGGTCGTTCATCTCGGCAAGGAAAACCGAATAGCCGCGGCCCACAGCGTCACGCGCAATGCCGCAGCCATTAATGCCGCCGCCTATAACGAAGATATCGTAAACCTGACCCTTCAATTTCCCCACCCTCATTTCGCAACGCACCATCTCTTCGCATATGCGAAATGAAAATGCTATAATTGCGAAAGCAATACGAAACTAAAATGAACTATAGCGCGCAATGGAAGAGCGCACAAGAGCCGGTTTCAGACAGATGTTTCGATCAATCTGACGTCTGCATCGCTGCATATCCGGCGTATTGCCTCACTTTCGCAGCGGTCGGTAATGAAGGTGTTGACCTGCGACAAGTGGCCGATGCGAACGGGTGCAGTGCGCTCGAACTTGGTCGAGTCCGAGACAAGGATCACGTGGCGCGCATTGGCCATGATCGCCTGCGCGACTTTGACCTCGCGAAAATCAAAATCAAGCAAGGCGCCATCACTGTCGATTGCCGAGGTTCCTATAACAGCGAAATCCACCTTGAACTGGCGGATGAAATCGACCGCTGCCTCGCCGACTATACCGCCATCGGAGCCACGCACGACACCGCCGGCAATGACCACCTCAATATCGGGGTAAATTCGTAACCTGTTGGCAACATTTATATTATTGGTGATTATCATCAGACCTTTACGGTCCAGCAATGCCTGCCCAACAGCCTCTGTCGTCGTGCCGATATTCACAAACAGCGATGCATTGTCGGGGATCAACTCAGCGGCAGCTTTACCTATGGCTTCCTTCTCGCCCGCTGCTATCAAGCGCCGCGCCTCATATTCAAGATTTTGCACCCCGGATGGAAACAATGCGCCGCCGTGAATTCGGTTGAGAAGGCGCTGATCACAGAGGTCGTTAAGGTCTTTGCGAATGGTTTGCGGCGTTACATTGAAATGCATTGCCAGATCATCAACAAGGACGCGACCATGCTCCTTGGCCATCTCCAGAATTTCGGCATGTCTGGGAGCGAGGAACATGGAACCAGCTTTCATTTTCGTTTTTGTAGTGTCTATACGAAAACGAAAATTGCTGTATGTCAATCGTGAGTAAAGCGAAAGGCATTTTAAAGGTGGGTGGGAATTACTGCCTGCATGATTGGTGTGCGTGGTTCGACAAGCTCACCATGAGGGAAGTTGAGGATTGCAGGAGTCAAGATTTGCACCGCTGGCCGTTAATCATGCAGCCCATTACCTTCCCTCATGGTGAGCTTGTCGAACCACGCACGAAGCTGCTGCAGCACCTAGAGCAATTCCAGGAAAAGTGTGTAGCGGTTTTCCGTCCGGAATTGCGTAAAAACAAAGACTTAAGAAGCGTCATTTTAAATCTATCAAAACGCAAAACGCTCTAGGCAGTAGCGCCCTCGATAATGTCAAAACCAGTATTGATAATGGTTTTTTCCGGGGGACGCTCGCGGCTTTCAAGCAGCTTTTCCGCCGCAGTTTTGCCAATCAGAAATCGCTTGGAAAGAATAGTTGAGAGCGGCAGAGGCATTGCCTGCCCGATATCCAGCCCATTGAAGCCGAATATGCCGAGCCTCTCTTTGATGACAATTCCCGCATGGATGCAGTAGAAAATACCGCCCATAGCCATGTCGTCATTAGGGAAAATCACCACATCCAAATCGGGATGGGCTGCAAGCAGTTTTTCCAGAAGCTCCCGCCCGGCTATTGTCGAGCCGCCGCCGGGGACACGCATTTCGCCGACGAGCGAAAGACCAGCCTCCCTTAAGGCTTCACACAGCCCCTGATAGCGCGCCTTTGCACGGTCATCGGAAATCAACATATGACCGGCATAGCCAAATCTTCGGTATCCGCGCTCAATAAGGTGCCGCCCGGTTTCATAGCCAGCCTGCCGATGTGACATGCCGACAGCTATATCCACAGGATCGCCATCAATGTCCATAAGCTCCGCAACGCGGAACCGGCCCTGCTCGAGATGTTTTCGCGCTGTGGGCGTGTGATGCAAGCCGGCCAGAATCACAGCGGCTGGTTGCCAGGCAAGAAATGACAGAAGAATACGCTCTTCAATCAGCGGATCATAATCGGTAACACCAATGACCGACTGAAACCCTGTTTCGGTGATAGCAGTGTGGATTCCGCGCAGGACATCGGGAAAGACAATGTTCGACAATGATGGCAAGAGCACAGTCATCAATGTCGAAGCGGCGGAAGCGAGGCTCCCCGCAGCGCGATTGGGAATATAGCCAAGCTGGGAAATGGCGGCCAAGACGCGTGTTCGCGTCGCATCCGCAATGGGACCTTGATTGCGAACGACGCGCGAAACCGTGATCTCACTCATGCCAGCCAGCCGCGCCACATCCGCCAAAGTCGGTGCACCGGCGTTTCGATTGGCATTTCTCTTGCGGGTCATAGGCTCGAATCCAGAGCATTTTCCAAGAATAATGACAGCGCTACCATAAAACGCTTGATGAACGCTAGTCAGTGTGCATAACTTTATGACAGCGCTAACATACAAATGTTCAGTCGCTGGCTTGTTTTCACAATTCCGGACGAAAACCGGGTCCATTCTGCTGGAATTGTTTTAAGCCCGGGAGGGGCTTGAGGGAGGAATACCGCATATGCATGTTTTGGTGATCGGCGCAGCCGGAATGGTTGGCCGCAAGCTTCTGGACAAGATCGCTGCCGAACCCGGCGCGCTTGGATCCGACATAGACAAGCTGACACTGGTTGATGTTTTCGAACCCGTGGCACCGGCAACCTTTGCCGGTATTGCGCAGACAATTGCCGCTGATTTGTCCGATCCCGGTGTGGCAGACAGGCTCGTTGCCGCCCGTCCGGACATGATCTTCCATCTGGCAGCAATCGTTTCAGGCGAAGCGGAAGCGGATTTCGAGAAGGGCTACAAGATCAATCTCGATGGCACGCGCTGGCTTTTCGAAGCCATCCGCATTGAGGGCCAAAAAGCGCCTTACAAGCCGCGTGTTATATTTGCCTCCTCCATCGCGGTTTTCGGCGCGCCTTTCCCCGACAAGATCGGCGACGAGTTTTTTACGACACCACTCACGAGCTATGGCACGCAAAAAGCAATTTCGGAGCTTTTGCTTTCAGACTACAGCCGCAGAGGTTTTTTTGACGGGATCGGCATTCGCCTGCCCACAATCTGCATTCGCCCCGGCAAGCCGAATAAAGCGGCATCGGGATTTTTCTCCAATATTCTGCGCGAGCCGTTATCGGGACAGGAAGCAATTCTTCCCGTCGATGAGAATGTGCGGCACTGGTTTGCCAGCCCGCGTTCGGCGGTCGGCTTCTTTATCCACGCCGCAACGCTAGACCTTGAACAGGTCGGTCCAAGGCGCAATCTTTCCATGCCCGGCCTTTCGGCGCTTGTTGGCGAAGAAATTGCCGCTCTTCAGCGCGTGGCCGGTGACAAGGCAGTCAAACTCATCCGCCGTGAGCCCGATGCCACGATCCAGAAAATCGTGTCCGGCTGGGCAACGGATTTTGATACGTCGCGAGCCAGCAAGCTTGGTTTCAAGGCAGAGACCGCCTTTGACGACATTATCAAAGCGCATATTGACGACGAACTCGGCGGAAAGATTCCAGCATGAGCGTGATCGATTCGGGCAAGGGAAAAATTGCGCTGGTGACAGGTGGCGGCACAGGCGTCGGCAAGGCCATCACAACTGCGCTTCTTGGGGTCGGCTATACGGTGGTCATTTCCGGCAGGCGCCAAGACGTGCTTGACGATGCGGCCAATGCTTTGGCCAAAGATACTGGCGGCACGGTCAAGCCGATCACCGCGGATGTCAGCGATCCCCACTCTGTCGCAGCGCTTTTTGAGGCGATCAAGAGCGAGTATGGGCGGCTGGACCTTCTGGTCAATAATGCGGGTATCAATGTCCCGAACATTGCCATGGAAGAGCTGACTTTCGAGCACTGGACCTCAATCGTCGGCGCCAATTTGACAGGTGTATTTCTTTGCACCCAGCAGGCGATGAAGCTGATGAAAGCACAATCGCCCCGAGGCGGCCGCATTATCAATAATGGCTCGATTTCAGCCCAGACTCCGCGCCCCAATACAGCGCCCTATACGGCGACGAAACATGCCGTGACCGGCATGACCAAATCGACGGCGCTGGATGGCAGACCGTTCGATATTGCTTGTGGGCAGATCGATATTGGCAATGCCACGACTGAGATGACATCGAAAATGGCGGGCGGCGTGATGCAGGCAAATGGCGAGATCGCCAGTGAGCCAACCATACCGGCGCATCACATTGGCGATGCTGTTGTCTATATGGCAAGCCTGCCACTGGACGCGAACGTACTGACAATGACGATCATGGCAACTAAAATGCCGCTGGTCGGACGCGGGTAAAGCAGAGGGGCAGCGCTTTGGGAGAAGTGATGTCCAAACATAATTTCTGGAGGAGAGCGCATGGCATCGGTTGAATTCGCCGACGTACGAAAATCATTCGGTACCCACCCGGTCATCAAGGGTGTGGATATCAAGATTGAAGATGGCGAATTCGTCATCCTTGTTGGACCATCGGGCTGCGGTAAGTCCACCTTGCTGCGAATGCTGGCCGGGCTGGAGAATATCTCGGCAGGAGAAATCAAGATCGGCGGCCAAGTTGTCAATGGTCTCGCTCCAAAGGAGCGCGACATTGCCATGGTCTTCCAGAACTATGCGCTTTATCCGCATATGACTGTTGCCGATAACATGGCTTTTTCGCTGACGCTGAAACGCGCATCAAAGGCGGAAATTGAAAAACGCGTAAAGCCTGCGGCGGAAATTCTCGGCCTCACCCCGCTGCTGGACCGTTTTCCGCGCCAGCTTTCCGGAGGCCAGCGCCAACGCGTTGCCATGGGCCGCGCAATTGTGCGCGATCCGCAGGTTTTCCTGTTTGACGAGCCCTTGTCCAATCTGGATGCCAAGCTGCGCGTCGCCATGCGCGCTGAAATCAAGGAACTGCACCAACGGCTGAAAACCACCACGGTCTATGTCACGCATGACCAGATCGAAGCCATGACCATGGCCGACAAGATCGTCGTCATGCATGATGGTCTGGTCGAGCAGATCGGCGCGCCGCTTGAACTATATGATCAGCCGGCAAATCTTTTTGTTGCCAGCTTCATCGGCTCGCCTGCAATGAACATGATCAAAGGCAAGCTCGATCCAAACAGCGCGCTGAAATTCAAGACCGATAATGGTGTCGAATTGCCCGTTGCCAAAGCGCCGGAGAGCGCCAAGGGACGCGCATTGATTTACGGTTTGCGGCCCGAACACATGACAATCGTCGATGGCGGCATACCTGCCGAAGTGGTGGTGATTGAGCCAACGGGTTCAGAAACGCAAATGATCATGCGGGTTGGCGGCGATCTCGTCACCGGCGTTTTCCATCAACGCATCAATGCAAAGCCGGGCGAGACAGTCGGCCTCTCCATACATGCGGAAGCGACCTATCTGTTCGATGCAGAGACCGGCAAGCGCCTGGTCTAGAGCTCTAGCATAAGCGGTGCCTGCCGGTCGGTAGCAGGTCTTCGTCATAAAGCACCGACATAGCCCGTGGCCCAGAATGTGGGAGCATTTTGAAGGCCTTTTACAACCAAGGAGGAGCAAGAATGACCATTAACAGAAGACATCTTCTCGGCGCATCAGCCGGACTAGTCGCTGCCGCAGGGCTCAACCGTTTCGGGCTTACGCCTGCCTTTGCTCAAGCCGCAGCACCAACCTACAAACCGGAAGAAGGCGCTACATTGCGCCTGCTGCGCTGGGTTCCATTTGTTCCAGCCGAAGAAGCCGCATGGCTTGCCAACACCAAGAAATTCACTGAGGCGACTGGCGTGCAGGTACGGGTCGACAAGGAAAGCTGGGAGGACGTTCGTCCGAAAGCTGCCGTTGCCGCCAATGTCGGCTCCGGCCCGGATATGGTGATGAGCTGGTTCGATGATCCGCAGCAATATCCGGACAAGCTGGTCGATGTGACTGAGCTTGGCGAATATCTGGGTGGCGCGCATGGCGGCTGGTATGCCGGCCTTGAAGGCTATGCCAAACGCGACGGCAAGTTCATTGCGCTTCCGCTTTGCGCCATCGGCAACGCGGTCGTTTACCGCGACAGTCATATGAAAGCCGCGGGCTTCCAGGAGTTTCCGAAGGACACTGCAGGCTTCCTTGAATTGTGCAAGGCCTTGCAGGCAAAAGGCACACCGGCTGGCTTTCCGCACGGCAAGGCAGTGGGCGACGGCAATAATTACGCTCATTGGTTGCTTTGGAGCCATGGCGGCATGATCGTCGATGAAAGCGGTAAAGTTGTCCTCAACAGCCCTGAAACGCTCGCATCGGTCAAATATGCGCAGGAACTCTACAAGACCTTCATTCCAGGCACGGAAAGCTGGCAGGATGTCAATAATAACCGCGCCTTCCTTGCACGGCAGGTATCGCTGACGGCAAATGGCGTGTCGGTGTATTATGCCGCCAAGAAAGATCCGTCCATGGCGGATATCCTTGAAGACATGCGTTCGACAAACCTGCCAATCGGTCCGGTCGGCAAGTCGATCGAGCTGCATCAGACTTCAACGATTTCGATCTTCAAGCACACAAAGTTCCCGGAAGCTGCAAAGGCCTACCTGCAATTCATGTATCAGGCCGAAAATATGAACGCCTGGATCGAGGGTGCCAGCGCCTATTGCTGCCAACCCTTGAAGGAATATGCAAGCAATCCGGTGTGGAAGTCCGTTCCGATCCACGAAGCCTATGCGCGGGCTTCCGAAACGCTTCGCCCGAACGGTTTTGCCGGACCGCTGGGAACAGCATCGGCGGGCGTGATGGCCGATTACGTGCTCGTCGATATGTATGCGACAGCCGTGACCGGTCAGATGACCGCAGAGGATGCCATTGCACAGGCGGAGAAGCGCGCAAATCGCTACTACGCCACTTAAGCAGCCATAAACGCCTTCCGCCGTCCAACGCGGCGGAAGGCTTTCTTGTTTCGCAATTCCTGACGGAAAACCGGCTATTGCTTTTCCTGGAATTGCTTTCGAAGCCGACGCAACCGGAGATATCCGATGACAATGACGCCGACTGCAAAACGAAACTCTGCCTTTGGCACAATGGCCCGCAGCAATACTGCGGTCGGCCTGTTCTTCATGCTGCCTGCGGCAGTGTTCCTCATCTGCTTTTTGACCTATCCACTCGGACTGGGCGTATGGCTCGGCTTTACCGACGCAAAGATCGGTCGCGACGGCGTCTTTATCGGCATCGAAAACTATCAGGCGCTTGCCAATGACTCGGTCTTCTGGATGGCCGTTTACAACACCGTTCTCTATACTTTTATCGCGTCCATATTGAAATTCGGTTTCGGCCTCTGGCTGGCGATGATCCTCAACGAACATCTGCCGTTCAAATCATTCTTCCGCGCCATTATTCTCCTGCCCTGGGTGGTTCCGACGGTATTGTCCGCCCTCGCCTTCTGGTGGATTTATGATGCGCAGTTTTCGATTATTTCCTGGTCGCTGATGCAGCTTGGCTGGATCGACGGTCCCATCAATTTCCTTGGTGATCCCAACAACGCGCGTGCCTCGGTGATTGCCGCCAATGTCTGGCGCGGCATTCCTTTTGTGGCGATCTCGCTGCTTGCCGGCCTGCAAACAATTCCGCAATCGCTGCATGAAGCAGCATCGCTGGACGGCGCGACAGGTTGGCAGCGTTTCCGCTTTATAACCTTGCCCATGCTCACGCCCATCATCGCTGTGGTGATGACGTTCTCGGTGCTTTTCACCTTCACCGATTTCCAACTGATCTACGTGCTGACCAAGGGTGGCCCGGTCAATGCAACGCATCTGATGGCAACCTTGTCATTCCAGCGCGGCATACCTGGCGGACAGCTTGGCGAAGGCGCGGCGATTGCTGTTGCGATGATTCCATTCCTTCTGGCTTCGATCCTGTTCTCATTTTTCGGCCTTCAGCGCCGCAAATGGCAACAGGGCGGACAAGATTGAACGGGAGGGAGACAATCATGAGCATTTCCGAGCAAACAAACGCCCAGCCGCTGAACGACGAAGCGCAGGGCATGAGCTATCTCAACCGGTTGCCACGGCGCATTGTCGTGCTTTACCTTCCTCTGCTGGTCTTCATCATCGTATTGCTATTTCCATTCTATTGGATGGCAATCACCGCGGTTAAGCCCAATGACCAGTTGACGGACTATAATAATTACAGCCCGTTCTGGGTGGTGAAGCCAACGCTCGACCATATTAAATATCTGCTGTTCGAAACCTCCTATCCAGGCTGGTTATGGAACACGATTGTCGTATCGGTCTGCGCGACCGTGCTGTCGCTTGCCGCATCTGTTTTCGCCGCCTATGCGATTGAGCGTGTGCGCTTTTCCGGCTCTCGCCCGGTTGGCCTTTTGATCTTCCTTGCCTATCTGGTGCCGCCGTCGATCCTGTTCATCCCGCTGGCGGTGATCGTGTTTAAATTTGGCATTTACGACACCAAATTCGCACTGATCTTCACCTATCCGACCTTCCTCATCCCCTTCTGCACATGGCTGCTCATGGGCTATTTCCGGTCCATACCCTTCGAGCTTGAGGAAAGCGCTTTGGTGGACGGTGCGTCGCGCTGGCAGATTCTGGTCAGGGTCATATTGCCGCTGGCAGTGCCTGGACTGATATCTGCCGGTATTTTTGCCTTCACTTTGTCTTGGAATGAGTTCATTTATGCGCTGACCTTCATCCAATCCTCTGAGAACAAGACTGTCCCGGTCGGTGTGCTGACGGAGTTGGTGCGAGGCGATGTTTTCGAGTGGGGTTCACTGATGGCGGGCGCACTGTTCGGGTCGCTGCCCGTTGTCATCCTCTACTCATTTTTTGTCGATTATTACGTTTCTTCCATGACCGGTGCGGTCAAGGAATAAGTCCCCCAGGAGTTACTTAAATGACCAGCAACAAAACCCCGAAAAAACTGCGTTCTCAGGAATGGTTCGACAATCCTGACAATCCGGGGATGACCGCGCTTTATCTTGAGCGCTATCTGAATTACGGCCTGACCCGCGGTGAATTGCAGTCGGGCAAGCCGATCATCGGCATCGCACAGACCGGTTCGGATATTTCACCTTGCAACCGGCACCATATTGAGCTGGCCAAGCGCGTGCGTGACGGTATCATTGCTGCTGGTGGCATTCCTTTCGAGTTTCCGGTTCATCCTATCCAGGAAACCGGCAAGCGCCCCGGCGCAGCACTCGACCGCAACCTTGCCTATCTCGGCCTCGTTGAAGTTCTCTTCGGCTATCCGCTTGATGGCGTTGTTCTCACCATCGGTTGCGACAAGACCACGCCAGCCATGTTGATGGGCGCCGCCACGGTGAACATTCCAGCTATAGCGCTGTCAGTCGGACCCATGCTGAATGGCTGGCATCGCGGCGAGCGCACCGGCTCCGGCACCATCGTCTGGAAGTCACGCGAGAAGCTCACCTCTGGCGAAATCAACTATGACCAGTTCATGGATATTGTCGCATCATCGGCGCCGTCGGTCGGGTACTGCAATACGATGGGCACGGCTACCACCATGAATTCGCTAGCCGAAGCACTTGGTATGGAATTGCCGGGCGGCGCAGCCATCCCCGCGCCTTATCGCGAACGCGGCCAGATTGCCTATGACACCGGCAAACGCATCGTCGACATGGTACGCGAAGATCTGAAGCCATCCGATGTCATGACACGGGCCGCCTTCGAAAATGCCATCGTTATCAATTCCGCGATTGGCGGATCGACAAATGCACCGATCCATCTGAATGCCATTGCACGCCATCTCAATATTCCGCTGGACAATGATGATTGGCAGGAAATCGGCCATGACGTGCCGCTTCTGGTCAATTTGCAACCAGCCGGTGAATATCTGGGTGAGGACTATCATCGCGCGGGCGGCGTGCCTGCCGTGGTTGCCGAACTGATGAAGGCCGGGAAACTTCCGCATCCGGGCGCTGTGACGGTCAACGGCCAAAGCATCGGCACCAATTGCGAGCATGCAGAAAACCTTAACACGGACGTGATCAAGACCTATGATGCGCCGTTGAAAAAGAAGGCCGGGTTCATCAACCTCAAGGGCAATCTCTTCGACAGCGCCATTATGAAGACCAGCGTCATTTCCGAGGAATTCCGCCAGCGCTATCTATCCAATCCGGATGACTTGGAAGCCTTTGAAGGCATTGCCGAAGTTTTTGACGGACCGGAGGACTATCATCATCGGATCGACGATCCGGCGCTTGGCCTTAGCGAGAACAGCATTCTGATCATGCGCGGCACTGGGCCGATCGGCTATCCAGGTGCGGCAGAGGTGGTCAATATGCAGCCGCCAGCCTATCTGCTGAAGCAGGGTATCCATGCGCTGCCTTGTCTTGGCGATGGCCGTCAATCCGGCACATCCGGTTCCCCATCCATCCTCAACGCCTCGCCGGAAGCGGCGGTCAATGGCGGACTTGCGCTCGTTCGCTCCGGCGATCATCTGCGCATTGATCTCAACAAGGGCACTGCAAACATCCTGATCGACGATGAGGAATTGCAAAAGCGCAAGGACGATCTGATCGCTGCGGGCGGCTATAAATATCCGGCAAGCCAGACGCCGTGGCAGGAAATCCAGCGCGGCATGGTCGGTCAGCTTGATGAAGGCATGGTTTTGAAACCTGCCGTTGACTACCAGCGCATTGCTCAGACCAAGGGGCTTCCACGCGATAATCACTAAATCGCCGGACGCCCTGACAGATGCAAAAGCCATATATCGGGAGGAAGCATGGCGAATTCCATACGGCGCTATGAGGGGAGGCACGCGGTTATAACCGGCGGTGCCTCCGGCATAGGTTTCAGAACAGCAGAGCGGATCGTGTCGGAGGGCGGCACGGTCACTCTGTGGGACGTCGATGCAGCAAAGATCGAGGAGGCAAAGGCAGCGCTTGGAGCCTCCTCCCACGGTGTCAGTCTTGATGTGTCCGATCCTGACCAGGTCGAGAAGGCCACGCAGGAAACCGTATCCGCCTTTGGCAAGATCGACGTGCTTGTCTGCTCGGCGGGAATAGCCGGACCAAATGCCAAGGTTGCCGACTACCCCATTGATCAGTGGAAACAAGTCTTTGAAATCAATCTGCACGGATTGTTTTATTGCAATCGATTTGTCGTGCCGGTCATGCAGAAGAACGGCTATGGCCGGATCGTCAATGTTGCTTCCATTGCGGGCAAGGAGGGCAACCCCAATGCCTCGGCCTATAGCGCATCAAAGGCTGCGGTCATCGGCCTGACAAAATCGCTGGGCAAGGAACTCGCCGGTGATGGAATTACCGTCAACGTGATAACACCAGCTACCGTTGATACGCCCATCCTCCAGCAATTGAAGCCGGAGTTCATTGATTACATGCTTTCGAAGATTCCGATGCAGCGTTTTGGCAAAGTTGATGAGCTTGCCGCGCTGATTACGTGGATTGCCAGTGAAGAATGTTCATTCACGACCGGAGCAGTATTCGACATTTCCGGTGGCCGTGCTACATACTAGGCCACTACCCACCAGTGAAGAGAAGGTTGACCAATGAAACTCTTGCGTTATGGCCCGCTCGGCCAGGAAAAACCCGGTCTTGTCGACAAGGACGGCAATGTCCGCGATCTTTCCGGCCACGTGAAGGATATAGCCGGTGAAGCAATTTCACCCGAGGGCTTGAAGAAACTCGCTGCGATCGATCCCGCTTCACTGCCACTCGTTGAAGTAGACCGCTATGGCGCCTGCGTTTCTGGAACCGGCAAATTTATCTGCATCGGCCTGAACTATTCCGACCATGCGGCAGAGACTGGCGCAACCGTGCCGCCGGAGCCAATCATTTTCATGAAGGCCACATCGGCGATTGTCGGCCCAAATGATAATGTGGAAATTCCCCGCACCTCGCTGAAGACAGACTGGGAAGTCGAGCTTGGCGTTGTAATCGGCAAACATGCCAAATATGTCAGCGAAGATGAGGCAATGGACTATGTTGCGGGCTATTGCCTGATCAATGATGTTTCCGAGCGCGCCTTCCAGGCTGAACGTCAAGGACAGTGGACCAAGGGTAAGAGCTGCGACACATTTGGCCCGACAGGCCCCTGGCTTGTGACCAAGGATGAAATCAAGGACCCGCAAGACCTGAAGATGTGGCTGGAAGTCAATGGCCATCGCTATCAGGACGGCACATCGGCGACGATGGTCTATGGCGTGAAGTATCTGGTTTCCTACCTGTCGCAATTCATGAGCCTGCATCCGGGCGACATCATCTCGACCGGCACACCTCCCGGCGTTGGCCTTGGCCAAAAGCCGAATGTGTTCCTCAAGGAAGGCGATATCATAACGCTCGGTATTGAGGGTCTGGGCGAACAGCGCCAGCAGGTCGTACAAGCTTAATTTAACCTGCACATCAGTTCTGCGTGGTTCGACAAGCTCACCATGAGGGAAATTGAGGATTGCAAGATCAATCTTCGACGTTGCAAGTGTTTTTGCAGCCCAATCCCAGTCCTCATGGTGAGCCTCGTCGAACCACGCACAATTGTCTCCGCCTTTTGGCGGCAAAGGAGTACAAAATGTCCTCAGCTACAAAAGCTGCCCATCCCCCACGGAAGGCTCCAGCGGGTGCCAGCAAGGTTCGCTACATCATTCTCGCGATGTGCTTTCTTGGTCTGACAATGAATTATCTTGACCGCGCCAATATGAGCGTGGCTTTGCCCTATATCGATGCTGAACTTGGCCTCAACCTCAGCAATGCCGAGAAGGGCCTGATCTTCGGCGCGTTCTTCTGGGCCTATGACGGCATGATGCTGATCGCTGGCTGGTTTACCGATAAGGTCGGCGCGCGCCGGTCCTTTTCTCTTGCTGCCGTCTGGTGGTCTGTATTCACGGCGCTGACACCGCTCGCCACGACTTTCTGGGGCTTCTTCGGCATGCGTTTTGCTTTGGGAGCGGGTGAGGCCCCGGCCTACCCAAGCGCAACCAAGGCCGCATCGCGCTGGTTTCCAAAAAGCGAGCGCGCTTTCGCTACCGCAGTCATCGACTCCGGCTCACGCGTTGGCACTGTTCTCGCATTGCCTATCGTGACCGGCATTATCGCGCTCGCGACCTGGCATTATTCCTTCATCATTCTCGGTGTGCTTGGCCTGGTATGGGCATTCTTCTGGTACATGATGTATCGCGACCCTGCCGACCATCCGGGCGCAAACGATCTGGAGCGTCAATACATCACCGATAATGGTGGGCGCACGGAAGAGAATGACGATGCGGAAGCGGTAAAAATCCGGTGGCGCGACCTTTTCCGTTATCGCACCGTTTGGGGCATGATGATCGGCTTCTTCTGCCTGAACTTCGTCATCTATTTCTTCCTGACCTGGTTCCCCGATTATCTGAAGAATGCGCGCGGCCTCAATCTGGCCGAGCTTGGCACATTCGGGATGATCCCAGGCCTTACCGCTGTTGCTGCGGCATGGGCGGCAGGCATCTGGGCCGATCGCGCTATTCGCAATGGTGCCGACGTGACGACAATCCGCAAGATCATCATGGTTGGCGGTCTGCTTGGTGGCGCGGCCATTCTACCCGCTGCAATGGTGACATCGCTCTATATGGCGCTGATCTTCCTTGCGATTTCCTACAGCAGTCTGGCTGTTGCGGCCACGGCAATCTGGTCGCTGCCAGCAGACGTTGCGCCAAGCTCGCATCATGTGGCATCAATTGGCGGCATCCAGAACTTTGCCTCAAACATTGCAGGCATTATCAGCCCGTTCCTGTTTGGCTATCTGCTTGATGTGTTTAATGGAAACTATATTCCGTCATTCGCTCTGGCTGCCGGCGTCGCCGTCATCGGCGCGTTCAACTACGCATTTGTCGTAGGCCGTGCGGAGCCACTTCCAGTTCTGCCAGCACGCGGCTAAAAACATTAAGGGCGGTGCTTTGCACCGCCCTTTTTCATAGGTTTTTATGCATTGCCCGAATGCGAAGCCGCTTCGCACCTTTGCTGGAAATGCACTTAGTAGTCTTTTTCGAAGAACAGACCAGCGCCGGAATCGCCATCGCTGCCAACAGCACCCTTGGCTTTCAGATTGGGCGTAATGTCGAGGTTGATTGTACCCTTGGTGTTACCACCGGCACCTGCCTCGACCCCCAGATAAATATTATCCCTGATATAGCGCCCGGCGCGAACGCCTGCATTGCCTTCGCTGTCAGTGACGACATCAAGGTCATCAAGGCCCGTGCTCTTGCGCAGGCTGTCGATGAGCGACGAGTTTGAACCACCTGCCAGTTCCGCAGCGGCAGTTGCCAGACGCGCAATTTGCAACGGCGTCAATTCGCTGATTGAGCGGTTGAAGATCAAGCGCGCCATGACTTCATCCTGCGGCAGTTCCGGCTGCGACGAGAAGACAATCTGCAAATCGGATACGCGACCCTTTACAGTCACACTGACGGTTATGTCGCTGCTTTGGGTAGTGGCAACGAAGTTGATTTCAGGATCAAGATCGCCAACCAGCGTGACCTGACCTTCCGTGAAGGTGATGCGCTGGCCAAGAATGCCAAGACGGCCACGGATGAGATCAAAACCGCCTACAGGCTGAACATTTGTGGCAGGACCGGTCAAACGCACGGAACCGCCGATCTCCGCATCAAGGCCGCGACCACGTACGAAGATCTTGTTGGGCGCTGTAACATTGATATCGAGCCGCACCACACTTGGACGCGATGTCGGTGTTGCGACCTCGCGCTGATCAGCCTTGGCACGCTTAAGTGTTTGCTGAACCTTCTTCGAAGCATCTTTATGCTTTACGTCGATAACCGCCGACGGACCGCCAAAGGTTTCCGGAACAGTGATTTCGGCGCGATCAATATTGATATTGCCAGCAATGACGGGATCACGGGTCAGAGGACCATTGATGCCCAGCGCGCCCGTCACAGTGGCGACAACAAGATTGCCGTCGGCATAGCGCGCCTTGTCGAGCTTGATATCAATATTAGCGGGGAAATTCGCAGCAGCATCCGTTGAGATCGTACCTGTCGCGCTGACGGTACCACCTGTTGAAATCCCGGCCGTCAGCGTGCGGATTGTGACAGTCGTGCCCTCCATGCTGCCAAGCAGGGTAATCCGCTGCAAGCGCAGATTCGATTCCGGATCCATGATTTCCGCACCATTGGCCGAGAACATGCCACGAATCTGTGGTTGGGCAAAGCTGCCGGTTACATTGGCCGTGACATCAATATTGCCCTTGGCCTGTGTTCCGCGATCTGCGAGGAAGCGGTTAGCCAGAGACAGCGGAATATTTCCGGTGACATTGATGCCAAGTCCGTTGCCGGAAATGGGAACTTCACCACTGGCTGATACTGTAAAGCCCTGCGGTCCATCGACCTTTGCAGAAGAAAGTGAAAGGCGCTCATTGGCGAAGCGGCCTGCTGCCGTCAGTTGCAGAGGGGCTAGCCCTGCTTCCTGCAAGGGCTTGGCGGAAATGCTCGAACCCTTCAGGTCAAACTCCGCATTTGGCTTTTGCAATGTGCCTGTAACACGACCGCGGCCGGAAACAGCGCCCGCGAGGTTCTGATCTTTGACAATGCCGTTGAGAGTCGTCAGCGGGAAACTCTTCAGATCGAGATCGACGCCAAGCTGGCCTTGTGCCAAAGGCACCGATCCGCGTGCCGAAGCGTCCAGTCCATTTGCCCCGGTCAAATGGGCATCGACATTTAACTGGTCAGTCGTTGATGTGCCTTTGGCATCAAGATTAAGCGCTTCAAGACCCGCTTTCTTCAGTGCTGCTGCCGTTATGCCGCGCGCTTGCATGTCGAAATTGACGTCCGGCTTCTCGCGCGTACCACCGATCTTGGCGGTGCCATTGATTTCGCCGCCAAGACCAAGATCCGGCTTGATCGTATTGGCGATATCTAGCGGCAGTTTCTCAATCGCAACCGCAAGATTGAGCGTTTGGGCAACTTCACCACTGATGGTCACCTTGCCATTGCCGATATCAAGGATGATGTCACCAAATGAGACATCACTACCAGCAACATTGATTGCTGCGGGCTGTACGAGGCGGGCAGCAAGCTTGTCACGTATCAGTTCCGCCTTTGCCAGCGACAGCAGATAACCTTTATCCGTGGGTTCAAGAACGCCGCCAAGGGATGTTTTCGCGCCGTTTTTCAGCGCTGCATCAAGAGTGAAATTCGTAGCCTTACCGCTCTGGTTCGCCTGGGCGTCAAGGCTTGTAATATCAATTCCGGAGGCCGAAATATTGGTTGCGCTTACCGTGCCGTTGGCGGCTGGAACATTGAAAATATCCTGTGCCACAAGCGCAATCTCTGCTTTGCCAATGGCAACATTATTAGCCTTGAGACTATCGATCTGTCCTTTGACATCGAGGTTCTGCTTATCGTCATCATGCGATAGCGCAATCGTCGCATCGGCCTTGCCTGTCGCTTCGACTAGGAAGAGCGCAGCGGCGGTGGACACATCGGCGGAACTCAGCGTCAGATTGCCTTGCAGCAATCCTCTTTTGTCTTGCGTAACATCACCGCGCAGACGCGTTCCACCCGCGATAAACAACAAATTGCTGAGGCGTTTCTCATCTTTGCGTAACGCGATCTCGGTGGAAAGATCCGCACGGATGCCATCGAGAAAAGCCAAGCCTGAAAGCTTGCCGTCAATATTGTCTTCAAGCAGCGTTCCATTGAACGAAATATCGCCTTCGGTCAGCTTGCGTCCCGATAATGTGCCCTGCGGCACACCCGCATTAAAGGCAAGGGCGATGATCTTGTCCTGACCGCGCGCGCTGCCCTTTACCTTCAATGCCCCGCCCGCCTTCTCCGAAAGAAGTGCCAGATCGGTAAGGTCGAGGCCAAAGTCGAAATTGGCGGCACCGCTGGCAAATGTTCCATTGGCGGTGACAAGCGTCTGCGGATTTTCGATCTTGAAATTCTTGGCACTCAGTCCGTTTTCGCCACGGGCGAGGCCGCCGGTGATCCGTGTTTCGCCCGCCAGCACTTTATCGGCTGCATCAATGCCAAGCTTCATACCCGTAGCATTGCCGTCCAGCATCAGATCAAAACCGCCTGTCAACGCCTCAACAAGACCGTTGGCTTTCAGGTCCAGCGAACCGGCCAATTCCCGGCCGGCAAGCGCCGAGAAGGGCGAGATGCTTGAAGCTTTAACAAGAATATCGCCGCGATAGGCGAATTCGCTGATCGTGCCCGTCAGAGAAGCACTCAATCCATTGGCCGCGATCAAGGCCTGCTTAAGATTGACAGGGGTACCAGCCTTCCAGTCGCCATTGATCTTAAGCTGGACAAGATCACCGAGGGCTTCAGCTATATCTGCCCGTTTTGCGGTGATACCGGAAATGTCGCCGTTTAAATCATAGGTCAGCGAACGGGCCGCAGGGTCATCAATATTTTGAGCCAAGCCTTTGGCGACAAGGTTGGCCGATTTGGCGGCAAACATTTCCGTTGTCAGGTTGGTGACTTCCAAAGTGCTTGACCAGGCATCATTTGCATTTGCATTCGTGCCGAAATCGACGGCGAAGACCGCCTTATCCACAGTGGTCTGACCGCCGGCAACAGGCAGGATAACCTTCTTGCCCGTTGGGTCGGCTATCGTTGCGTCGACCTTCAATCGGCGCAGGAACCCGTCATTCGTGGTCTCACCTGTGGCATCAACCAGCAGCGCATTGCTTTTGATACTGAGACGGTCAAGCGCAAATCCACCGGCATCACGTACCACGCCATTGACCACCAAAGCAGTGTCATTACCGAAGAAATCACGAAATATCGGCGGGATAAGGGCTGCAACTTCGCCGTCCAGCGTCGTCTTGAAACCAAGCCCGTCAGCCTGGCGATCAATCTTGGTATTGCCGGTAAGAACGCGCTTGCCCGCTGCGTCGAGGGTCAACTGCAAAGCCAGATCGCTTAATGGGCCGGAGCCCTTCAACGCCATGACAACAGGCGGGCGTCCTTCAATATTAAGAAGGTTGGCCATAATGCCATTCGCCGGTTCGTTCAGCAAAAGGTCGAGATCAAGCTGCTGGCTCTCATTGGCATAAGCGGCTTTGATCGTGAAATCGCCGCCTGGACCATCCAGACGCTTTATCTGCAAATTGGAATCGAGCGAGCCGCCGTCAAGCGTCAGATTTCCCGCAACGGAAATCTCTGATTTCAGGCCAAACACTGTATCGCCAAACGCTACGCGACCAATCTTCAACTCCTGAAGAATAACCGCAAGCGGCAGTTCCGGCAGGCTGAAACCTTTCGCTTCCGGCGAAGGCAAACCTTCGTCCGGTAGCGGCTTGCGCATGACATCGATGGAGTCTGCCACCAGCGTATTGATATCCAGACGTCCACGCAGCAGCGCAAGGCGGCTCCAGACGATGCGGGCATTGGTGATCTTCAGCCAGATACCTTGGCGATCCGCAACCGTGATGCTGCCAATATTTGCTTCGGAGGAAAGCACGCCCTGAATTTCAGAGATCACAATCTGACGATTTGGTGTCGATAGCTGGTTTTCAACAAAGCTGAGAAAATATGACTTCTCTGCCTCGGCGCTGGCAGGCGCAGGCGACTGCGCCACGGACGGGCCGACGATAAGGAGCAAGAGAAGGGTTGCAAGTATCCGGATCAAAACGCCTGTCCTATGCCAACGTAGAAAGCAAAACTTGGATCGTCATCGGTCCGGTCAAGCGGAACGGCAACATCAAGCCGGATCGGACCAAGGCCGGTATTATACCTTATGCCCGCGCCAACACCGAGCCGTAGCTGCTCTGCAAAATCCGGGAAAGATTCTTCGCCGACATAGCCCGCATCGACAAAGCCGACCGCGCCGATCGTATCGGTAAGGCGCACGCGTGCTTCCACCGAGCTTTCGACAAGCGAGCGTCCGCCGATCACATAATTATCGCCATCGCGGCTGACATTCACGCCAATATTGCGATAGGCATAGCCGCGAACTGAACCACCCCCACCAGCAAAGAACAGTTGATCCGGTGGCAGCTCGCCGATTTCAGCGCCAACAATCGACCCAAGCTTCAGACGCCCGGCGAAGACGAAACGATCATCGGCACCGAAACCGTAATAGGTGCGCCCTTCCGCCGTAAATTTGGTGGCGAAGTTGCCATATTCTACTTCGTAGAATGGCGACAAAAGCCCCTCAAGATAATAGCCATTCTTTGGATCAACCTTGCTGTCGCGGCTGTCATAGGTCAGCCCGCCAAGAACACCCACTGTCAGGAAATCACGGCTTCCGAAGAAATCATCTTCAAATTTCGACTTCGACACACTCGCAGTGAGTTTGCCGGAAAGCTCGTCCGAAAATATATGGGTTAAGCCAGCTTCAGCAGTGACTGAAGTCTGCGTATAGGCATCCAGAACCTTGCGCTCGCCAATCAGCGAGGAAATGAAGTCTGTATCCGGCGTCCAGACACCAGGCTTGGTGAAACTGACACCCAGCATGTAATTATAGTCCTGTGGGTCGTAGGATTGCCCGCCAATGCCACCGATTTTGGCATCGAACCGCAGACGCTCGGCCCGGCCAAAAAGATTGCGGTGCTGCCAATAGGTCTCAAAACCGGCGCCGTCCAGGGTCGAATAGCTGCCACCAACACCGAAGCGGCGCAGCTTCTGCTCCTGAACGGCTACAGTAATCGGCAAAAGCCCATCGCTTGTGATGGCGTCTGCTTCTTCGATACGGGCCGAGCGGAACACCTCAAGTCGAGACAGACGCTTTTTGGCGCGCTCGATCTCGTCAGGATCATATTCGCGTCCGGGCTCCAGACCCGTGATGAAGGCGACAAACTCAGGATCCATGCGCTCAGTACCGGTGACCTGCGTCTGGCCGAACGATGCGCGGCGACCGGGATCAACATCGATAATCGCATCAACTTTGCTGTTGTCGTGATCGGCGGTGACGTTGCGCGAAACGATCTTCGCCTTGGGATGGCCCTGCTCGCGCCATGCATCAACAGCAAGGCGCTCTGCCTTTACGATTGACGTGGAGCGGGCAATATCGCCCACCGCGAACCCCTGATTTTCAGGTAGGTCGACAATATCCTTCTTGTCGACCGGCGGCGGAGCGACATTCTTGATGCGTGCGGTAGAGAAAAGAAACTGCGGTCCCGGATCGACCGAAATTGACACGGCTGCGGGATCTGGCAAAACCGTATCGGGAGGAAGATCACTCGCCTCACGCCCATCAACTTTAATGCTGATATTGCCGCCATAACGACCATCGGCGTAAAGCGCGCCAAGAATACGGCGATAATCACCTCTGGCTTTGGCTAGAAGCCCTGCGGCACCGGAGGCAGGCTTGTCCTTATCAGCGACAAGGCTGGAAGCACCTTCGACGAGCTTTTTGGTCTCTTCGTTTTCTTCGTTGGCGATTTCTACGGTATATTTTTGCGGATCGGCAATGACGGAATCCGCGTCATCGTCTTTTTTCTCTCCCCAAAGATGAATGCCGAAGATTTCGAACGCGTGCGCGGGCGATACAAGGGCTGAGCAAGCCAGCAATGCGGCGGCAAACAAACTGGCCTGTGGGCGCTTGAAGTCCATCAACCAGTATAATCCCTAACTCAAACAAAATGACACAAACCAACAGGAATGATTACCCCATATCCCGTGATCGTTAAAATTCGCCTCTCTAGCTTAAGAAAACGATAACATGGTGGTTAATACAGGCCAACCCGCAAAGGCATTACACAACCCATCCGAAACTGTCGTTGTGACCATATCGCCACAAAACAGGCGTTTACGAGGGAACCCGACGCGGTCACTTTTTATTGGCGGCTGTATTGTTTATTAAATCGGCTGGAAAGCTCCGCGTGAAAACCTGTGATTGCGCTATCCCTGCAACCCAAATAGATTAGCCGCAACCAATCAGTCCCTCCGGAGCATATGAATGAAACCCGTATTCCTGCAGTTGCAATGCTTCCCTGGCAAAACCTATGAAGTTGCGGCTGCCCTTTTTGAGCGCGAGATCGTCTCGGAACTCTATTCGACCAGCGGCAATTTCGATCTGCTGGCGAAGATATACATTCCCGAAGACCAGGATGTCGGCAAGTTCATTAATGACAATGTGCTCGACATCCAAGGTATTGCGCGCTCGCTGACGACCATGACTTTCACGGCATTTTGACCCTCGGGCAGCAATTTTAAGCGGATAACCGAGACATTAAGTCTCGTTTCATGCGATAATAATGTCCCCTATGTAATGTTTGCAATAAAAACACCGCATTCGGGTAACAAAATTCCATTCTTTGCCTAAGAAGCTGTTCTTCTATAGATTGTTTCTTTTGCAATTCACTATCAGGATAGTTTGAAAATGCCGCCCTATCGTTCACGTACAACCACACATGGCCGCAACATGGCCGGTGCCCGCGGCCTTTGGCGCGCCACCGGTATGAAGGACGAGGATTTCGGCAAGCCAATTATTGCCGTCGTAAACTCGTTCACTCAGTTCGTGCCTGGCCACGTGCATCTGAAAGATCTTGGCCAGTTGGTGGCGCGTGAAATCGAAAGCGCGGGCGGTGTTGCCAAGGAATTCAATACGATTGCAGTCGATGACGGCATCGCCATGGGACATGATGGCATGCTCTATTCGCTGCCATCGCGCGAGATCATCGCCGATAGCGTTGAGTATATGGTCAATGCCCATTGCGCCGACGCTATGGTCTGCATTTCCAATTGCGACAAGATCACGCCCGGCATGCTGATGGCAGCCTTGCGGCTGAACATTCCTGTCGTTTTCGTTTCCGGCGGCCCGATGGAAGCCGGCAAGGTTACCTGGGATGACAAGGAAAAGAAGCTCGATCTGGTTGATGCCATGGTTGCCGCTGCTGATGACCGCATTTCCGATGCGGAAGTAACGGCTATTGAGCGTTCTGCCTGCCCGACTTGCGGTTCCTGCTCGGGCATGTTCACCGCCAATTCGATGAACTGTCTGACCGAAGCACTGGGCTTGTCACTACCGGGCAATGGTTCAACGCTGGCTACCCATGCGGATCGCCGTCGCCTGTTTGTCGAGGCCGGGCACCTCATTGTTGATCTGGCCCGTCGCTACTACGAACAGGATGATGAAACAGCGCTGCCACGCGCTATCGCATCCTTTGCCGCCTTTGAGAACGCGATGACGCTCGATATCGCGATGGGCGGTTCGACCAATACTGTTCTCCACCTGCTTGCGGCGGCGCATGAAGGCGAAGTCGATTTCACCATGAGCGATATTGACCGGCTTTCCCGTCGCGTTCCCGTACTGTGCAAGGTGGCTCCTGCTGTTGCCAATGTGCATATGGAAGACGTACATCATGCGGGTGGCGTCATGGGCATTCTTGGCGAGCTTGATCGGGCAGGTTTGCTTGATACCTCAGTTTACTCCGTTCATGCAGCAAATCTCGGCGCAGCGCTTGATCGCTGGGATGTGATGCGCAGCAAGAACCAGTCTGTCCATGATTTCTTCAAGGCAGCGCCGGGCGGTGTTCCTACCCAGGTTGCATTCAGCCAGGATCGCCGCTTTGCCGATGTTGACCTGGATCGCGAAAAGGGCGTTATCCGCAATGCGGAACATGCCTATTCCAAGGATGGCGGTTTGGCTGTGCTTTACGGCAATCTTGCCGAAGATGGCTGTATCGTCAAAACGGCAGGCGTTGATGAGTCAATTCTGAAGTTCTCCGGTCCTGCGCGCATTTTTGAAAGTCAGGATACCGCCGTTCTTGGTATTTTGAACGGCGGCGTAAAGCCGGGCGATATTGTGCTGATCCGTTATGAAGGTCCTCGCGGCGGCCCCGGCATGCAGGAAATGCTCTACCCAACCAGCTATCTGAAATCCAAGGGCCTCGGCAAAGCTTGTGCCTTGATCACTGACGGGCGTTTCTCCGGCGGTTCGTCAGGACTTTCCATTGGCCACGTTTCTCCGGAAGCAGCCGAAGGCGGATTGATCGGTCTGGTGCAGGAAGGCGATGTAATCGACATCGACATCCCGAACCGCAAGATTCACCTTGCCGTCGATGATGCGGTCATTGCCGATCGCCGTGCGCATATGGAAGCCAAGGGCTCAGCCGCCTGGAAGCCTGAAGAAAAGCGCAAGCGCAAGGTCACAACTGCACTGCGTGCTTATGGCGCAATGGCAACAAGCGCTGCACGCGGTGCTGTAAGGCAGATTCCCGACCATTGGGAGTGAGATGATTGGCAGTAATATTGTGCGTGGTTCGAACCACGCACAACAAAAATGCAGCCCTTTTACCAAGGGCTGCATTTTTGACTTTTACTTCGCTGCATCAGTAACTTTTGTTGTCCAGGCACCTTCCGGCTTCTTGGTAATAACCGGGTCTGAACCACCACCAAGCAAGGTTTCCACAGTCCGGTCGGCAGCTGCCGTATCAAGCACGCCGTCTGAACCTTCCGTCAGCTTATTGATTTCAGCAACCATGCGCTTCTGGTGCTTCTCTGTCTGGGCCCCGCTGGCATCATTCTCAAGCACAATTTCAGCAGCTTCGTCCGGATTGGCCCGTGCATATTCCCAGCCCTTCATTGAAGCCTTGACGAAGCGGGCCAGCTTTTCGACCATTGCCGGATCGTCGAGACTCTTCTGGAGCACATAAAGACCGTCTTCCAGCGTTGCTACTTTTTCATCCTCGTACTTGAAAGTGACGAGCTGATCTTCCGGAATGCCCGCATCAATTACCTGCCAATATTCATTATAGGTCATAGTGGAAATGCAATCGGCTTGCTTCTGGATCAGGGGATCAACATTGAAGCCTTGTTTGAGAACTGTGACGCCTTCCGGCCCGCCATCGGTCTTCAGGCCAAGATGGTTCATCCATGACAGGAACGGATATTCATTTCCGCCGAACCAGACACCCAGCGTCTTGCCCTTGAAGTCTTCAGGCTTGGTAATGCCCGTTTCCTTGCGGCAGGTCAGCATCATGCCGGAGCGCTTGAACGGCTGGGCAATATTGACAAGAGGAAGACCCTTTTCACGCGTGGCAAGCGCGGAAGGCATCCAGTCCACCACGACATCTGCGCCACCACCAGCAATGACCTGCGGCGGCGCAACATCTGGGCCGCCTGGCTTGATCTCGACGTCCAGATTGGCCTCTTTAAAGAAGCCCTTATCTTTAGCCACATAATAGCCAGCAAACTGCCCTTGCGTGACCCATTTGAGCTGAAGCGTCAGTTTATCGGCGGCCAGCGCCGAGCCGGCCATCAGGGTGCTGATGGCGAGTCCCAACGAGAGTGCAATGGTCTTCTTCATGTTTCAGTTCTCCTCTGTTCTTGTTTTTAAATGTTCAGGATCGGTAGGAAGGATGCCAGAAAGTGACGGCCCTTTCGATAAGGGTAATCAGTCCATAGGAAAGTGAACCAGCAAGGGCGGCAACAAAGATTTCCGCCCAGACCATATCGACATTCATGCGGCCAACTTCTGCGGAAATGCGAAAACCCATGCCGACAATGGGGGAGCCGAAAAACTCGGCAACAATTGCGCCGATGAGCGCCAAAGTCGAGTTGATTTTAAGCGCGTTGAAGATGAACGGCATGGCAGCGGGTAGACGCAGCTTGAGCAATGTCTGACCATAGGTTGAACCATAGGTGCGCATGAGATCACGTTCCATGGCGCCCGATGCGGCAAGCCCGGCAACCGTATTCACCAGCATCGGGAAGAACGTCATGATAACAACAACAGCGGCTTTGGACTGCCAGTAGGAACCGAACCACATGACCATGATCGGAGCAATGCCAACGACGGGCAGCGCTGCCACCAGATTGCCAATGGGTAAAAGCCCCTTGCGCAGAAAGGGCACGCGATCAACGACAATCGCGGCCAGGAAACCCGAGCCGCAACCCATGACATAACCGGTAATCGCGGCCTTCAGATAAGTTTGCTGGAAGTCTGCCCAGAGCGTCGGCACCGAAGCCGCGATACGCGCGGCAATCATTGATGGTGGCGGCAGAAGGATTGCAGGAACACCGAAGCCGCGCACCACCACTTCCCAAAGGATAAGCAGCCAAGCACCGAACAGCACCGGCAATGCCAGATTGATCAGACGCTGACCATCTGGCGATGAGACACGCCAGCTTGCAAGCCGCTGCACTGTCAGCCAAGCCAACAGCCATGCCGCCACAACCATGCACCAATAACCAAGCAGCGCTCCTGCCGGACCCATGAAACCGAGGAGCGTTATCAGGCACCAAGCCGCGACATGGATCAAAATGAGCAATGCAATTGTGGAGGAGACCGAGGTCGAGGCGAACAGCGCCACCGCGGCAGCGACAAAGAGCATGATCGGCGTTGCATAGGATAATGTGGTTTGAACATCCGCGCCTGTCGGGACCACAAGAACCGCAGCGGACAAGACAAAGGCAGCAATGGCCAAAGGAGAGCGCGAAAACCTCATGGCCGCACTCCCATTCGCCGGTTAACAAGCGTCGAGATAATCCCTATGAGGCTGACAAGAACGGCCGCCATGAGTGCGGCAGCGATAAGAGCAGCCCAAATTTGCACGGTCTGACCGTAATAGGAGCCGGCAAGCAGGCGTGCCCCGATACCCGCCACAGCTCCAGTGGGCAATTCACCGACAATGGCACCAACCAGACTGATGGCAACGGCAATTTTCATTGAGGTAAAAAGATAAGGCATGGAGGCGGGCCAACGCAGTTTCCAGAATATCTGTGCCTTCGACGCGTTATAGGTGCGCATCAAATCAAGGTGCATGATTTCGGGTGAGCGAAGACCTTTGACCATACCAACAGCCACCGGAAAGAACGACAGATAGGTCGAGATCATTGCCTTTGGCAAAAGCCCGGTAATATTGACCGCGTTGAGCACGACGATAATCATCGGGGCAATGGCGAGGATCGGCACGGTTTGCGAGGTGATGATCCAAGGCATCAGGCTTTTGTCGAGCGTGCGCGAATGCACAATAGCGATCGCCAGAAGAATACCAAGCAAAGTGCCGAATGCGAAACCGAGCAGCGTGGACGATAGAGTGACACCGCCATGATAGATCAGGCTACGCTTTGACGTTGGTGCAATATCGAAAACCGTCTTACGAATTTCAGCGGCAACTTGATGCGGAGCAGGCAAAACCGGCCGTTCCTGCGCCATCGTATTGGCAACCAACTGCCCTGTGGAAATGGTGGTATTGGCACGCGCTGCCTGGTCGCGTTCGAATGGCGCGTTGAGAATGATGGCAAAAACATACCAGAGTGCGATGATAACCAAAAGGATGGTTCCGACCGGGATCACCCTGTCGTGGAGCACGGCTGCAAGGCCTTGACGCTCCTTCATCACAGATGAGCCTCATCATAGGAATGACCGTGCCGCAAGCCTTCACGTACGCGGTGAGCGATTTCCAGAAATTCCGGTGTTTCGCGAATATCCAACGTCCGCTCAGAGCCGAGATTGCAATCGATGATTTCGTGTATCCGGCCCGGACGCGGACTCATCACAACGATTTTTGTCGAGAGAAAAACTGCCTCGGGAATCGAGTGCGTTACAAAGATGACTGTCTTTTGCGTTTTAGCCCAAAGCTTCAGTAATTGTTCGTTGAGGTGATCGCGGACAATTTCATCCAGCGCACCGAAGGGCTCATCCATTAAAAGCATATCGGGATCAAAAGACAGGGCGCGGGCAATGGATGCGCGTTGCTGCATACCGCCTGATAATTGCCATGGAAACTTCTTGTCAAAACCTGCCAGATTAACCAGCTCGAGATTCTTGGCGATCCGCGCCTTGCGCTCCTCCTTGGGTATGCCCATCACTTCCAGTGGCAGGGAAATATTGCCGCCAATGGTGCGCCAAGGATAGAGCGCGGCCGCTTGGAAAACATATCCATAGGCACGTTTTTCGCGCGCCTGCGATGGCGTCATTCCATTGACCGATATGCTACCCGAGGTGGGCTGCTCCAGATCGGCAATCACGCGCAACAAGGTGGTCTTTCCGCAACCGGAAGGGCCGATAAAGGAAACGAACTCGCCGCTGTTAACTGCAAGGTCGATGTTCGACAAAGCATTGACGGGGCCATCATTGGTCTGGAAGACCAGCGAAAGGTCTTTGACATCAATTACATTTTTTGGCGCCGCATCAGCCATTATTTTCGCCTTGGGTCGGAGCGCGACGACTGTCATCATACGCCTGCCGGAATGTTCTTCGGATCGCGATCCACTCTACGCGGTGCGGTTAGTTCCTTCCAAGTGGAAAGTGCGCGGCTGGCAGAGGGGTTGGCCTCACGCTCGACAAAGCGTCCGCTGCCCGTCGGCGCAAGCACTTCGCCATCCCTATAGGCAATCTCTCCACGCGAAATAGTGATGCGCGGCAGGCCCGTCACTTCAATGCCCTCAAAGACATTATAGTCGATGGCCGACTTCTGCGACTTTGCAGAAATGACCTTGGTTGCATTGGGGTCCCAGATAACAATATCCGCATCGGAACCCGGCAAGATCGCTCCCTTGCGCGGGTAGATATTGAGAATTTGGGCGATATTGGTCGACGTTACCGCGACAAACTCATTTGGCGTCAGGCGGCCGGTACGCACGCCTTTGGTCCAAAGCACGGGCATGCGATCTTCCAGACCACCAGTGCCATTTGGGATTTTGGTAAAGTCGCCGACACCAAAACGCTTCTGCTCGGTGGTAAAGGCGCAATGGTCTGTCGCCACGACCTGAAGACTTCCCGATGCAAGGCCAGCCCACAATCCATTTTGGTTGATCTTGTCACGGAAAGGCGGCGACATGACCCGGCGCGCGGCATAGTCCCAGTCCTCATTTTTATATTCACTCTCATCCAGAACAAGGTGTTGAATCAGAGGTTCGCCATAGACGCGCATACCCTTGGCACGCGCGCGGCGAATGGCTTCATGGGCCTGTTCGCAGGAAACATGCACGATATAGAGCGGCACGCCTGCCTGATCGGCGATCATGATGGCGCGGTTAGCCGCCTCACCTTCTATTTCGGGCGGGCGCGAATAGCCGTGAGCCTCCGGTCCGGTATTGCCTTCGGCGAGGAGCTTCTGCTGGAGATGGGCAACCACATCGCCATTTTCCGCGTGGACAAGCGGCATGGCGCCGATCTCGGCACAGCGCAGAAAGGAGGCGAACATTTCATCGTCGTCCACCATCAATGCGCCCTTATAGGCCATGAAGTGCTTGAACGTATTGATGCCGCGTTCAACGACTTTGGGCATTTCGTCGAAGATCTGCTTGTTCCATCCGGTTATCGCCATGTGGAAGGAATAGTCGGTGCGCGCCTTGCCAGCCTTCTGGAACCAGTCCTGCAAGGCGGCAAGCAACCCGTCTTCGCCGGGGAGCACAAAATCGACAACCATCGTTGTTCCGCCTGCCAGCGCCGCGGCGGTGCCGGTGTCAAAATCATCGCTGGAATGGGTGCCCATGAAAGGCATTTCAAGATGCGTATGCGGGTCGATACCGCCGGGCATGAGAAAGCAACCGGTTGCATCAATAATTTCGCAATTGGCGTCCTGGCCGGAAAGATCTGAGCCGATGGCAGCGATCTTGTCGCCATCAATCAGCACATCCGCTTTATAAGTGCGGTCAGCGGCAATAATTGTTCCGCCTTTGATCAGTTTCGCAAGCATTGTGTTCGTTCCCCTTTTTGGTCTTTTGCCGAACATGTTGCATATGTGGTTGCTAGGTCAGGCTTGAATCTCCGCCGTCTCCAGAACCGCATGCAACAGGACATCCGTACCGGCAGCAGCCCATTCCTTCGAAATCTCTTCATCCTCATTGTGGCTGAGGCCATCCACGCAAGGGCACATTACCATCGCCGTCGGCGCAACGCGGTTGATCCAGCAGGCATCATGTCCGGCGCCGGAAACAATATTGCGGTGACTGTAGCCAAGCCGCTCCGCAGCATTGCGCACGGCAGTGACGCAGCCTTCGTCGAAGGTAACGGGATCAAAATGCCCGGCTTCTTCAATCTCGATGCCGAGGCCAAGCTCCTTGGCAATCTTTGGTGCCTTCGCCTCAATTTCCGCTTTCATTGCGGAAAGCGTTGAAAGGTCTGGCGAGCGGATATCAACCGTGAACACGACTTTGCCCGGAATGACATTGCGGGAATTGGGATAAACATCGACATGGCCGATTGCCCCTACCGCATTTGGCTGGTGGGCCATAGCGACGGCGTGAACCAGTTCGGTAATGCGCGCCATGCCGAGGCCCGCATTCTTGCGCATAGGCATTGGGGTTGAGCCTGTGTGGCTTTCCTTGCCCGTCAATGTGATCTGCAACCACCACAGGCCCTGACCATGGGTGACAACGCCGATATCCTTGCCCTCAGCTTCCAGAATGGGTCCCTGCTCAATATGCAGTTCGAACAGCGCATGGATCTTACGGGCGCCGACTTTCTCGTCACCCTTCCAGCCGATTCGCTCCAGTTCGTCGCCAAACTTCTTGCCCTTGGCATCTTCGCGAACATAGGCCCATTGCTCATCATGGATGCCGGCAAATACACCGGAGGCCAGCATGGCAGGGGCAAAGCGAGTGCCTTCTTCATTGGTCCAGTTGACAACGACAATGGGATGCTTGGTCTTTATATTAAGATCATTGAGCGTGCGGATCAGTTCCAGCCCGCCGAGAACGCCCAGCACACCGTCATATTTACCGCCTGTCGGCTGTGTGTCGAGATGGCTGCCGACATAGACCGGCAGCGCATCCGGGTCTGTTCCTTCACGCGTGAAGAACATGTTGCCCATGGTGTCTACGCCCATGGTCATGCCGGCTTTCTCACACCAGGATTGAAACAGCCTGCGGCCCTCGCCATCCTCATCGGTCAGGGTCTGGCGATTATTGCCACCGCGCAGACCCGGCCCGATTTTGGCCATCTCCATCAGGCTATCCCAAAGGCGGTCGCCATTGATCCGAAGATTTCCCGTCAGCGACATTTGCCCGCTCCTATGCCAAGTTCTTCAACACATCGGCGAGCGTATCGAACAGATGATCGATCTGTCCTTTGCTGATTGTCAGAGGCGGAGACAAGGCGATGATGTCGCCAGTCGTGCGGATCAGCACGCCCTTTTCGTATGCATTGAGGAAAGCCTGGAATGCCCGTTTTGTCGGGGCGCCGTCGATGGGTTGAAGTTCGATGGCGCCGATCAACCCGAGATTGCGAATGTCTATGACATTCGGCAGTCCCTTCAGCGCATGCAGAGCATTTTCCCAATAATCGGACAGTTCCGATGCGCGGGTCAACAAGCCTTCTTCCTCATAGGTGTCGAGCGTTGCGAGAGCCGCTGCGCAAGCGACCGGATGGCCGGAATAAGTGTAGCCATGGAAAAGCTCTATCAGATTTTCCGGACCATTCATGAAGGCCTGATAGATGTCCGACGAAGCGAAAACCGCGCCCATCGGAATAACGCCACTGGTGATACCCTTGGCGGTTGTCACCAAATCAGGCACCACGCCGAAATAATCTACCGCAAATGGTGCACCAAGACGGCCGAAGCCGGTGATTACTTCATCGAAAATCAGGAGAATATCGTGCTTAGTGCAAATCTCGCGCAGGCGCTTGAGATAGCCCTTTGGCGGAATGAGAACGCCAGTCGAACCCGCCACCGGCTCTACAATGACGGCCGCAATATTTGACGCGTCGTGCAGCGCAATGACCTTTTCCAGATCATCGGCAAATTCAACGCCATATTCAGGCTCGCCGCGCGTATAGGCATTTCGCGCCAGATCATGCGTATGGCGAATATGGTCAATGCCACTTAAAGCATTGCCAAAGGTCTTGCGATTGCCGGAGATACCACCAACGGAAATACCGCCAAAGCCAACGCCATGATAGCCGCGCTCGCGGCCAATCAGCTTGACCTTGGTGCCATTGCCTTTAGCGCGATGATAGGCTAGCGCGATCTTCAGCGCCGTATCAACCGATTCAGAACCGGAATTGGTGAAAAACACATGGTCAAGCGGCGATGGCAGCATGGCAGCCAGGCGCGCGGCTAGTTCAAAGGCCTTGGGGTGCCCCATCTGGAATGCAGGCGCATAATCAAGCTCTGCAACTTGCTTTTGAACGGCTTCGACGATCTTGGGGCGGCCATGGCCCGCATTGCAGCACCAGAGACCGGCAGTTCCATCGAGGATCTCGCGTCCATCATGAGACTTATAGTGCATGTCTTTAGCACTGACGAGAAGGCGGGGATTTTGCTTGAACTGCTTGTTTGCCGTAAAAGGCATCCAGAACGCGTCGAGATTGTTTGTCCCCATTGCCGTTTTAGACATGTGACGAAGCCTCCTGATTGCGGATATTACCGCTTGTTTTGTGTTCCCGAATGATTGAACCTTTAAGGGGATTCAAAAACCAATTGCCAAAAACTTGACTAGTTGGTCAAAATGCAGGCTAGAAGAGCATAGTTAGGTGGTCAAGCGCTTTATAGGCATTTCAACCCGTTGCCGGGACAAGCGGAATTGCCATTTTGTCGCGGGTGGGTGGAGCAATTAGCAAATGGCGAAAGCTGCGAAGCAGAAAACGAATGGCGGCCCGGAACGAACAACCCGTATCCAGGAAATAAACCGCCGTTTGATCCTTGATGCGGCGCTTGATGTTTTTTCCACTTATGGGTTCCGCGGCACGACTATCGACCAGATTGCCGACAAGGCCGGCATGTCAAAACCCAATCTGCTTTATTATTTTCCACGCAAGCAAAATATCTATGTGACGCTGTTGGAAGAAACGCTGACGGAATGGCTTGCCCCGCTCGCTGATATTGATCCGGCGGGCGACCCGATCGAGCAATTGCGCAAATACATCACGCTCAAAATCAAAATGTCCGAAAGCCATCCGGAAGCATCGCGTTTGTTTGCCAATGAAGTGCTGCATGGCGCACCGGCAATCAGTGACTTTCTGGCCAAGCATTTGAAACCGCTGGTCGACGAAAAGGCCGTCGTCATTCGGCGCTGGGTTGGCGAAGGCAAACTTGCTCCGGTTGACCCCTATCATCTGATTTTCATGATTTGGGCAACCACCCAGCATTATGCGGATTTTGACGTACAGGTTCGCGCTATTATGGGTAGCCAAGTTGGCCGTCCAGGCTTTCGCGAACAAACCGCGCAGGCAGTTCTGAGCATAATTCTCAACGGCATCCGCCCGCGCGATTGAAATAAGATGGTGCCGCGTTCGATTGCATTGCTCTCCTGCGTGGTTCGACAAGCTCACCATGAGGAAAGTTGTAGGTGCTGCAAAGCCAGCCCTCATCGCAACAGAGCTGGGCTCCCTTGCCAATTACGACTTTCCTCATGGTGAGCTTGTCGAACCACGCACAAACTGGGTTGCCATAAGTTTAAATAGAACTACGGCTAACCCATCACTCCGCCGCAACTTTTGCCATTGGATTGTTAGGGTGCGTCGTCCAGTTGGCATAGTCTGGCTGAACCGGTGTTTTGGTGCGCGGATCGACTCCCGAGAGCATAGGCACCATATCGATGCAGTTCTCTACAGGGCAGACATTCACACACAGATTACATCCAACACACTCTTCATCAATGACTTCGAAGTGCCTCACACCATCGACCATGGATGTAATCGCCTGATGCGATGTGTCTTCGCAGGCGATGTGACAACGACCACATTTGATGCATAGGTCCTGATCGATCTGTGCCTTGGTGATGTAGTTCAGATTCAGATATTGCCAATCGGTGACATTGGGCACAGCCATACCGCGGAAATCTTCGATGGAGCGGAAGCCGCGTGAATCCATCCAATCGGACAGGCCCGAAATCATCTCCTGCACAACCTTGAAGCCATAGGTCATGGCAGCGGTGCAGACCTGAACATTGCCGCAACCCAGAGCGATGAATTCTGCCGCGTCGCGCCACGTTGTGATGCCGCCAATGCCGGAAATCGGCAGGCCGCGTGTTTCCGCATCGCGGGCGATTTCCGCAACCATATTCAGGGCAATCGGTTTGACTGCCGGGCCGCAATAGCCACCATGCGAACCGCGTCCATCAATGGAAGGGTTGGGCGCAAATGTATCAAGGTCAACTGAAACAATGGAGTTGATCGTATTGATCAGCGAGACGGCATCGGTTCCGCCAGATTTGGCAGCACGGGCTGGCTTACGCACGTCGGTGATATTTGGCGTAAGCTTGGTGATGACGGGCATGCGCGTATATTGCTTGCACCAGCGCACCACCATCTCGATATATTCCGGTACCTGCCCAACCGCAGCGCCCATGCCACGCTCGGACATGCCGTGCGGACAGCCGAAATTCAACTCAATCCCATCGCATCCGGTTTCTTCGACACGTGGAAGGATGGCCTTCCAAGCCTCTTCCTCACAAGGCACCATAATGGACGCGATCAGCGCGCGATCCGGCCACTTCTTCTTGACCTCGGTCATCTCGCGCAAATTGACCTCCAGTGGGCGGTCCGTGATCAGTTCGATATTATTGAGACCAAGCAAGCGCCGGTCGGGACCATGGATTGCGCCATAACGCGGGCCGTTGACATTGACGACAGGAGGCCCTTCTTCACCAAGGGTTTTCCAGACAACACCGCCCCATCCTGCTTTAAAGGCGCGCTCGACATTATATGCTTTGTCCGTCGGTGGCGCAGAGGCCAGCCAGAATGGATTTGGAGATTTGATACCAAGGAAATTCGATGAAAGATCAGCCATGATGGTTTCCTTTAGCCGCTAATGTGGCCTGGATTGGCAGTGTGTTGCGCAGAGGTGGTCGCGGGTTCGGAATTACCGGCAATGACTGCCTCAGCAAAGCCACTGACCTTTTCCGGCTGCATCGATAAAGCGCGATGAATCGACTCAGCCGCGAGCTTGCCATCCTGCACACCTGCAACGGTCAAATCCTGACCACCGGCAATACAATCGCCGCCCGCCCAAATTCCTGGAATTGATGTACGGCGCTCCTCATCGACACTGATACGGCCACGCGAAAGCGCCATACCTGCTTCGGCAAGAATTTTTTCCGCGGGCATTTGGCCAATCGCCTTGAAAATCTGATCGCTGGCCAATGTGACGCTTTCGCCGGTTGTTTCCAGCCTGCCATCATTCATGGTCGTGTAGTCGAGGGTGATGCCGCAAACCTCGCCACGTTCATTGCGTGTCAATGCGCGCGGCTGCAGCCAATGGCGGATAATCACGCCATTCTTCAATGCAAGTTCCTGTTCGAACTCGCTGGCATTCATGCTTTCCGGACCGCGTCTGTAGGCAATGATGACGTTCTCCGCGCCGAGCAGCTTCGTCTGGACTGCAACGTCGATGGCAGTCATGCCACCACCGATGACGACGACATCCCGTCCAACGGCGATTTCCGAAAGGTCGTTGCTCTGACGCAGAACGGAAATGTAGTCCACAGCGTCGATGCAGCCTGCCGCATCCTCGCCATCAAGGCCAAGCTCATTGACACTCGGCAAACCCACTCCAAGGAAAACAGCATCAAAACCGGCACGCAACGCATCAAGGCTGATATCCCTGCCAAGTGCCTTGTCGTTCTGAATGGTGATACCGCCAATCTCCAGAATAAAATCCAGTTCTTTCTGGGCGAAATCATCGACGCTCTTATAGGCGGCGATACCATATTCATTGAGGCCGCCAGCCTTTGGGCGGGCCTCGAAAATCGTCACATCATGGCCATGCATGGCCAGACGATGAGCGGCAGAAAGCCCTGCCGGACCTGCGCCGACCACTGCCACAGACTTGCCGGTAGGAGCCGCGCGGGTGAAAGGGTGCTGGCCGTTTTCCATCAGGTAATCTGTTGCGTAACGCTGCAGCAGGCCGATCTTTACAGGCTTTCCTTCGGCCACTTCACGCACACAGGCCTGCTCGCAAAGGGTCTCTGTCGGACATACGCGGGCGCACATACCACCAAGAATATTCTCGCTCAGGATAGTCTTGGCCGATCCGGTGGGATTTCCCGCGGCGATCTCGCGAATGAAAAGCGGAATGTCTATCCCCGTGGGGCAGGCATTCATGCAAGGCGCATCGTAGCAGAAGTAGCAACGGTCAGACTCAACGAAAGCCTCATGCCGCGAAAGCGGCGGATGCAGATCGGAAAAGACCTCGCTATACTCACTGCTCGCGAGCCGGCCAGCCCTGACGTCACGGATTCCTGAATCCATCGATCCCATGAAATGGCATCTCCCATATCTGTGGCAGCGTCCGGTTCCCGTGGATCACAGCCATTTGCAGATGAGCCGGTTCGTCCGGCTCCGTTATTGAAAGAATGGCATATTTTTACAAAAGGTCAAATTTTTTATCAAATGGTCAAGAATCATATTCTTATGAGGGTGTTGTCGGTCTCACTACACTCCTACTGTGCGTGGTTCGACAAGCTCACCATGAGGAAGATAATATATGTTAAGGAGCCAGGCTCGGCGAGCTAGCGACTATCTTGCGAGCAACACATTCCTCATGGTGAGCCCGTCGAACCACGCACAACGCCATCCTGCAGTCAGAGTTAAAGTTTGTGGGCACTGGACGAAATATTTACTCGGCAGGGAGTTGTGCTTTTGTACTGACCTGCAGCAATTCACGCTGGAGCCTTGCCTCTTCCTCGGCCTTTGGCTTGGAGAACCCCGCCAGAAGAAGATAAGCGACTGGTGTGAGAAACAGCGTTGAGGCTGTAGCCAGACCAAGGCCACCGACGATGACCCAACCGAGCGCAATACGGGCTTCCGCGCCGGCACCGCTGGCGAGAACCAGCGGGACACCGCCAAGAATCGCGCAGAGCATTGTCATGACGACGGGGCGAAGACGGATCGTTGCCGCTTCCTCAATGGCCTGCCGGACATTGCGGCCCTGATCACGCAGATGGTTGGCAAACTCGACGATAAGAATACCATTCTTTGCCATGATACCGACAAGCAGCACCAAGCCGATTTGACTATAGACGTTCATGCTGGTCCCGGTGATCACCATGGCAAACACCGCGCAGGCAAGCCCAAGCGGAACTGTGGCCATAACGATCACAGCGCTGATGAAGCTTTCGAACTGGGCGGCGAGCACCAGAAGGATGATCAGGATGGCGAAGCCAAATGTGATGATCATGCTTGAGGAATTTTCGCCAAGTGTGGCAGCTTCGGCCAGAGGAATGAGACGATATCCAGCTGGCAGCAATGGCTCGGCAATTGCCTGCGCCTGCGCATAGGCATCGCCAAGGGCGAAAGAAGGCGACAGGCTTGCCGTGATGGCTACGGATCGCATTTGCTGTTCACGGGTCAGTGCGGGCGGCACAGCGACTTCCGTCAGTCGCGCAATCGTCGACATCGGTACAAAGCGGCCATCCTGGGTTCGCAAGAACACATTTTCCAGATCGGTTGGATCATTGATCGGATCAGTGGTGGAGACGAGTTTGACGTCGAAGCTGCGATCCTCGATGTATACGGAACCGATCTTGTAGCCGTCCAGTACCGACTGCAATGCTTGTGCCAGACCTGTGATGTCTATGCCCAGATCCGAGGCCCGTTCGCGGTCTATCGTAACAGCCAATTGCGGCTGGGTTGGTTCATTAGTCAGACGCGGCCTGTCAAATCTTGGATCTTTTTCCAGTTCGGAAACGATCTTGGCGGCAGTCGTGCCCAATTCGGCGTAGCTGGTTCCCACGACAGCAAACTGGAGACCGTTGCCTGCGCCGCGAATACCGAGCGAATTGGGTTGCGAGGCAAAAACCTGAATGCCCGGCACTGCGCGCACACGCTTGGAAACATCGGCCACGATCTCTTGCTGCGTCCTTGTACGCTCATTCCATTTGGCAAGGCTGAGCACCATGAAGCCGCGATTGGTGTTGCCATTCTGCCCGGCAATGGAGAACGTATTCTCGATTTCTCCCGAATCACGCAAAGGCTGGATCAATGTTTCGATCTGGCGCATCTCATCATTGAGATATTCGAGACTGACACCTTGGGGCGCCGTTATGCGCAGGAAGGTCGCCGCACGATCTTCTGTCGGCGTCAGCTCCTGTTTGAGCAGGGAGAATGCACCAAAGGCGGCACCGGCAAAAAGGATCGACACGATGACCACGATCCAGGGCGCAGCAAGACAGGCATGCAGCAACCATTTGTACCAGCCGCCAAAGCGATTGCCCATACGGCCAACCACACCCGGTGCATGGGCAACTTCATGATGACTTGCCTCGCTCGCGCTCAGCAGACGCGATGCGAGCATGGGACACAGCGTAAGCGCCACGACCGCCGAGAGAAGCACGCAGATGGCCAAAACAAAGCCGAATTCGCGAAACAGACCGCCTGTCTGGCCGGGAAGGAACGACAATGGCACAAACACCGCCGCCAATGTGACCGTTGTCGCGATGACCGCGAAGAACACTTCCTGCGTGCCAAGAACAGCAGCGGCGCGTGGGCCCATGCCCTGATTACGGCGGCGGACAATATTTTCCAGCACGACAATCGCATCATCCACCACAAGACCTGTCGCCAGAACCAGAGCCAAAAGCGTAAGAATATTGATGGAAAAACCTGCCAGATAGATCGCCGATATTGTGCCGATCAATGCAACCGGCATGCTGACCGCCGGAATCAAAGTCGCCCTGATGTCCCACAGGAACAGGTAGATGATGGCGATAATGATGATAACCGAAACGCCCAGCGCTATTTCCACCTCATGGACAGCGCCGTTGATGAAATCTGCATCATCGCTGGTAACGCGAATATCAACACCTTCCGGCAAGGTCTGCTGAAGCTGAGCGACTGCAGCGCGGACACCTGTCGAAATATCCAGCGTATTGGACTGTGCCTGGCGGATAATACCAAGGCCGATACCGGTCTTGCCATTGGCACGCAAACTTGACGTGCCAATGTCGGGGCCAAGTGTCACCGTGGCAACGTCACGTATTTTCGTGCGGCCTTTAATGATGATGTTTTCGAACTCTTCAGGCGTGGTAACGGGTGCGGTCGCCCGCACAACAATGCTTTGGTCATTGCTGTTCAGCTGGCCTGCCGGAGTATCAAAGGCCATGGTCGTCAGCGCATTGCGGATGTCGGCGACGTTCATGCCAAGGCTTGCAAGCTTGCCCTGATCGATATCGATCCGGAAAATCTTGTTGCGATCGCCGTTGATTTGCACATCGGCAACGCCGGGGACAGAGGCCAGTACATCTTCGATCTGATCTTCGACCAGCACTGTCATATCCTCAACCGCCATCGTATCGGACGTAACAGCAAGCCGCATAACTGCATCGGAATTCGCATCCGCCTTGACGATCTGCGGAGGATCGGCCTGTTCGGGCAGCGTGTTGGTGATACGGCTGATGGCGTCGCGCATGTCGGCAGCGGCAACGTTCAGATCAACGCCATCATTGAATTCGACGGTGACGCGGCTGCTACCAAACGAAGAACTCGAGGAGATGGATTTAACACCGGAGACACGTGACACGGCGCCTTCGATTGCAGAGGTCAGTTCCCGGTCAACTGTTTCGGCGGCAGCCGATTCAAATATTGTGGAGACGGTGACCACCGGCCTGTCCACATCGGGAAGCTCGCGGACGTCAACGCCATAATAGGCGGCCAAACCAGCCACCACGATCAAAGCATTGAGCACCAGCGCCATGACGGGACGGCGGATGAAAAGGGCGGTAAAACTTGTATCGAGATTGTCGTTCTGTTTTGTCATGACGTCCTCAGCCAGCTTTGCCGGCGGAGGCGAGAGGACCTTCTTCGCTGTTTTGTTTGGGCGCAGGTTGCCCTTTAATGTGAACGGTGCCACCTTCGCGGACCGACTGGACACCTTCGGTAACAATCGCGTCGCCCAGCTTAATATTCGCATCAACCAGAACATTGGCGGCATTGCGCTGGACAATACGAACCGGAACGCGGCTAGCTTTGTCGTCTGCAATCTTCCAGACATAGGCACCGTCAGTGCCCCACTGGATCGAGAGTGGGTCCACCGCAGCATAAATGTCGCCCGGGAATGCAATGGATATCTGGAAAGCCATGCCTTCGCGTAGCGTATCTTTCGGATTGGTGATGCGTGCCTGCACGTGCAGAGTACGGCTGGCGGGATCAACCCTGCTGTCGATCGCGCTTACCGAGCCTTGAAATGTTTCGCCGGGGCGCGCAATTGAGTTCGCAGATACGGGAGCGCCAACGGCAATCAACGGCGCAAAACGCTCCGGAACCCAGAAGTCGACAAGAACTTCTGAGCGGTCGTCAATCGTAGCGACCTGCGTAGAAACGGTAATATAATTGCCCGCATTGACAGGTAGAATACCGATTATGCCGCTGATGGGCGCCTTGATATCGCGCCGGTCCAAGGCCAGCTCTGCCTCGCGCAAATCCAATGCCGCGTTCTCCACCGCAAGTTCGGCATCAGAGACCTGAACGGCTGACACCGTATTGGTTGTACTGAGGTTTTCAGCGCGCTTCAGCTTGTTTTGCGCATCTTTGAGCGCACTTCTAGCCTTTTCCGCAATAATCGTCTCAGCTTCTGAATCAAGCTTGGCGATGACGTCACCGGCCATGACTTTTGACCCGGACTGGACAAGCAATTCCGTCATTCTGCCAGCTGCAAATGGTGTAACTGAAACGGAGCTTTTGGCTTTTCCGGTACCGATTGCTGAAAGCCGGTCATTGATCTTGGCTTCAGTTGCCGTTTTCACAACGACAAGCGGCAAACTCTGTCCGCCACCCCGCCTGCCGGAGCCTGCTGCGGTTTCGGCGGTTACATTGGAGGGCGGAACAACTCCCGCCTTCTTTAACAGCTCATTGGAACCTGGGGAAAAATACAACCAGCCAGCTCCAGCACCAACCAGAACCAATATGGCAATCAGAATTTGTTTCCAGGCCTTCATCCAACACTCCAAGGCCGGTTCCGGTAAGGAGCCAGCGAATACTTTCGTCAAGTGCATCTGCGATCCGCAGAGAGCAACTCTATCTGTTGCAGAGAATAAAGCGCTTTGATGTCGCCGTTAATGACAAATCGGTGAGATTACAAAGATTTAATTGAACGGTCCAAATCAACTTTGCCCGTGAAATGAAGTTTCTCCGTCGCTCTTCTTGATGAGTGGGGTCTGCCGTGCAACATGGCGGGCGACATATTCGTAAGGATGGCATTCGATGGCGACCAAAACCGATATAGCGCGGCGTGTTTTCAACCATACGTGGAAATTGGACCCCATCGTCCGCAGCCTGCTCGACACGGATTTTTACAAACTCCTGATGCTTCAGATGATTTGGGGCGTTTATCCCAAAGTGGATGCCACCTTCACGCTCATCAACCGCACCACTAAAGTGCGGCTGAGTGACGAGATTGACGAGCAGGAATTACGCGAACAGCTTGATCACGCGCGGGAAGTGCGTTTCACAAAGAAAGAGATGATCTGGCTCGGCGGTAACACGTTCTACGGCAAGCGCCAGATATTCGAGCCGGATTTCCTGAGTTGGCTGGCAAATTTCCAACTACCCGAATATGAGCTGATCAAGCGCGATGGCCAATATGAACTCAATTTTCACGGGCCGTGGATGTACACCACCATGTGGGAAATTCCCGCGCTTACAATCATCAACGAATTGCGCTCCCGCGCGGCGATGAAGCGTTTGGGGCGGTTTGAGCTTGATGTGCTTTATGCCCGTGCGAAGGCCAAAATGTGGACTAAGGTCGAGCGCTTGCAAGCTCTCCCCGACATCAGAATTTCCGATTTCGGCACCCGACGCCGCCACTCATTTCTGTGGCAGCGCTGGTGTGTTGAGGCATTGAAGGAAGGCATTGGCGCTTCATTTACCGGCACGAGTAATGTGTTGATGGCGATGGATAATGATCTGGAAGCGCTTGGAACAAACGCTCACGAACTACCGATGGTTCTGGCAGCACTGAGCAAAACCAAAGAAGAACTTCTGGCATCGCCCTATAAGGTGCTTCAGGACTGGAACCGCTATTATGGCGGTAATCTTTTGATAGTACTTCCCGACGCCTTCGGTACAGCGGCGTTTCTGCGCGATGCGCCGGATTGGGTTGCAGACTGGACGGGCTTTCGACCCGATAGCGCGCCGCCCATTGAAGGCGGCGAGAAAATCCTTGCTTGGTGGAAAGCCAAGGGTAAGGACCCGCGCGAAAAATTGCTGGTGTTTTCCGATGGGCTTGACGTCGATACGATTGAGGAAACCTATCGCCACTTCGATGGGAAAGTGCGTATGAGCTTCGGCTGGGGCACCAATCTCACCAATGATTTCGAAGATTGTGCGCCACGGTTCAACGACCAGTTAAATGCGATTTCGCTGGTGTGCAAAGTCAGCTACGCCAATGGCCGCCCGGCTGTAAAGCTTTCGGATAATCCCAAGAAAGCCACTGGCGAGCCTGCGGAGATAAAACGATATTTGGAGATTTTTGGCGCGGAAGATCGCGTGGAGCAGACTGTAAAAGTCTGACCCACGCGATCGGTTGGCTTTGCAAGCTCGAACGGAAAACCGGTGCCCACTTTTCCTGAGCTTGCTTTTACAACTACTGCAGCATCACCGTGCGCAATTCATGCTCCTGCGCGCCGACAAGAACGTTTTCGCGTTCATCGGAAAGCACAATAGGATCTCCATTGGCTGCAAAGAGCGCCCAAAGCTCAACACCAGGCGCCATCGGCGGAAGAGCCGGAAAGCTGGTGGCGAGATCATCGGTCTTTACCTTGCGCAGATAAGCTACCTGACCGGCGCCGAGACGGGAGAATTCAAGTTCGGTAAAAGGATTCGTTTGCATTATAGCCTCCTTATTTGGACAGTCTCTGGTGAGCCCTGTCCTGTTAGAGCCCTGATCAGTCTTCGACCGCAATATTGATGCGCTTGACCAATCGTTCAGGTTCCGGCCGGTCGAGGTCGATCGACAGTAGCCCATTCTTCAAAGTGGCATTGCTGACCCGCATTCCATCGGCAAGAACAAATATGCGCTGGAACTGGCGGGCCGCGATGCCGCGATGCAAATATTCGCGCGTTTCTTCATCGGTCTGGCGACCGCGAATAATCAGCTGGTTATCTTCAGTGGTAACTTCGAGATCGTCGCTGGAAAATCCCGCCACGGCGAGAATAATACGCAACTGCTCACGATCGTTATTGCAACGGATACGCTCGATATTATATGGCGGGTAGCCGTCGCCGGATTTGGCGATACGCTCCAACGTCTTTTCCATCGAATCGAATCCAAGCAGCAATGGGCTTGAAAAAGGTGTCATTCGTGTCATCCAAGCAGTCCTTTAGTAAAGCGACCTAAAGCAAAACCCGTAATTCAACAGCATTTCGCTCCTGTACTCAGATATGGTCTATCGACCTTGAGACTTCAAGAGAGTGCGGCATATAGATGAGAGAAACCGACAAATGGCACGTAAAATCATAATCGATACAGATCCGGGGCAGGACGACGCTCTCGCGATTCTTTTGGCTTTTGCCAGCCCGGAACTGGATGTGCTGGGTATTACAGCCGTTGCCGGCAATGTGCCGCTTGCCTTGACCGAGGTGAATGCGCGTAAAATCTCCGAATTGGCCGGGCGCTCCGATATGCGTGTCTTTGCCGGTGCGGATCGTCCGTTGATGCGCCCCTTGATCACGGCCGAACATGTTCACGGCAAGACCGGCCTCGATGGTCCCGACCTGCCTGAACCGTCCATGCCTTTGCAGGATCAGCATGCGGTCGATTTCATTATCGAGACTTTACGCAGTGAACCGGCGGGAACTGTCACGCTTTGCGTGCTTGGACCACTTACCAATATCGCCCATGTTCTGTTGCGCGCGCCAGAACTTGCACCGAGGATCAAGGAAATCGTCCTGATGGGCGGTGGCTTTTTTGAGGGTGGCAACATAACGCCGACTGCCGAGTTCAATATCTATGTCGACCCACAGGCTGCGCAAATCGTGTTGCAGTCAGGCGTTCCAATCGTAATTCTGCCGTTGGATGTGACACACCAGGCCCTGACCACTGCTAAACGCATCGATCGGTTCCGCGCTTTGGGCACCAGATGCGGCGACGCATCAGTCGCCCTGCTTGAGTTTTTTGAACGTTTCGACGAAGAAAAATATGGCAGCGATGGCGGACCTTTGCATGATCCCAATGTGATCGCCTATTTGCTCAAGCCGGAGCTCTATACGGGGCGTCACTGCAATGTCGAAGTGGATGCAGCTAACGAATTGACGTTCGGCATGACGGTGGTTGACTGGTGGGGGATTACTGACCGCCCGAAGAATGCTTTTTACATTCGGAACGTGGATTCTGATGGCTTCTTCGAGCTTTTGACCACCCGCATAGCAACGCTGCCATAAATCAGGCTGCAACGCTGTCCTTCTGAGTGCCTGGAGCGAGAGTAATCTCCAGGCCATTCAGTTCTTCCGTCATGATCAGCTGGCATGAGAGGCGGGAGTTCTCCTCGACGTGAAATGTCACGTCGAGCTGATCGATTTCTTCATCCAGCGGTGCAAAAAGCTTCTCAGTCCATTCCTCCTCGACATAGCAATGGCAGGTGCCGCAAGCAGCAGCGCCGCCGCATTCCGCCTTGATGTCGAGGCCCCAATCCCGAATGACTTCCATGACACGGAAGCCTTCCAAGGCCTCCAGCGTATGACGTTCGCCCTTCTGATCGGTGACGTGGATGTAAAGAGAATCAGACACTCAAGCTGCTTTCAGTTTCTTCTGGAGGGATGTTGAGGACGTCGTATACTGGAAAACGATACGTTCGCCAGGGGCCACGATCCGTTTTGCTGCATGGGACATCAAAGCCGCCTCATGGAAACCTGACAGGATAAGCTTCAGCTTTCCCGGATAGGTATTGATGTCGCCAATCGCGAAAATACCGGGCTCTGATGTCTCGAATTTCTCCGTATCGACCGCGATCAGATTCTGATCGAGGTTCAGGCCCCAATCCGCGATTGGACCTAGCTTCATTGTCAGGCCAAAAAATGGCAGCAAACGGCTGGCCTCGATAATTTCTTCCCCGGCTTCGCCGCCCTTCAGCAGCACCTTTGATATCTGGCCATCCGCGCCCTCAAGGCTACCAAGTTGCCCCATGCGGAATTTTACACGGCCTTCTTTTTCAAGCGCCCACATCTTGTTGACACTGTCGGGAGCGGCACGGAATTCCGGGCGGCGATGCACCAGCGTGACGGACTTGGCAACGGGCTCAAGATTTAATGTCCAATCAAGCGCAGAATCGCCACCGCCAACAATGACAACGTCATGGCCGCGGAAAGCCTCGATCTTGCGAACAGCATAGTGGACGCTGACGCCTTCATAATGTTCGATTTCCGGCACAGGCGGGCGCTTGGGCTGGAACGATCCACCACCAGCTGCAATGACAATGACCTTGGTCAGGAAAACTTCATCCGCATCGGTTTCCACACGGAATCGACCATCTTCAAGACGCGTAAGGGCAGTGACCATTGTGGAAAAATGGAATTGCGGATCAAAGGGAGCAATCTGCTTCAAAAGATTATCGGTCAGATCCTGCCCTGTCACTTCCGGCAGACCCGGAATGTCATAAATCGGCTTTTCCGGATAGAGTTCGGCGCATTGGCCGCCCGGACGATCAAGAATATCGATGACATGGGCGCGCAGGTCCAAAAGGCCAAGCTCGAATACGGCAAAGAGGCCAACAGGACCGGCACCGACGATAACGACATCTGTTTCAATAAGTTCTGACATATAAGTGCTTTCCAACAAACCGAATTGAATTTTATTGTTTCAGGCGCCCGGAACCCGGCGCCAGCTATAGGCGCCCGGTACGGTGTGCGAACCTCTACCGGGCTGATAATAGCCGGGTGCATCATGCAGATTGTGCTCCGCAAGGCGTGTCAGCGTTACGGCATGTGTAACCTTCATCGTATCGAAACCGGTACGCAACATGTAGGCGACCTGATCGATCAGCACATCGCCCACCGCACGCAGCTCTCCCTTGAACTGATGTTGGTTTTTCAAGATGTCCGCCTTCGAATAAGAGCGGCCATCGTTGAAAGCCGGAAACTGCAGCGCAATAAGCGGTATTGTATCCAGCAATGGCAGAAGAGGGTCGATACTTTCGCCCGGCGCGACCGATACCCCGATCTTGCGGTTGGTATTGTTGCGGATGCTCTCATCCAGGCCTAGCCATGCAGCCAGAGGAAGAATTACAGCCGGCGCATCACCTGTTTCTTCGAGTGTCTCAGCGGCAATGTAAGGATCTTCACGAAATCCTTCGCGACCCCAAAGTTCACCAGCTACGCTTTCAGAAATGTCACTCATAGGCTCGAATCCGTCAGGGAAATATTGCTCAATTGATCGGTAAGTCCCGTCAGGTGGATACCGCATTCTGTTTTGCCGCTGCCAGCCCAACGACCGGAACGCGCATCTTCACCTTCTTTCACCGGCTGCGTGCAGGGCATGCAGCCGATCGAACGATAGCCTTCTGCCACCAGCGGATGCGCAGGCAAGTGGTGCGCGACCATATAGTTTTGCAGATCAGCCGATGTCCATTGGGCCAGCGGGTTGATGCGAATACGCTCACCCACCGATTCAAACACAGGTAATGCATTACGCGTCGATGCCTGAAACTGTTTGCGACCGGTCATCCATGCCCGATAAGGCGCAACGGCCCGGGCCATCGGCTCCACTTTACGGATATAGCAGCAGCGATCCTTATTGGTCATCGACATGGCGCCATAGGGATCCTCATCCTTGAGCGTCTGCTGCAAGGGATGAATGTCATGAACATCTGTCATGCCCAATTCGCCAACAAGCTCGTCACGATAACGCAAGGTTGCCGGAAAATGTTTGCCGGTTTCCAGAAACAGAACCGGCGTGGCACGATCCACCTGCGCGATCAGGTGCAAAAGCACAGAGGATTCCGCGCCAAAAGAGGAGACAACAGCAATTTCTTCATTGAACAAATGATCAATGGCCAGCTCGATAATATCGGCCGGTTCAAGATTCCCATAGCGGGCTTGAAGCGCGCGCGCTTCGTCCGCCACGGTACGTTCATTTGTCTCAAGCAGCATTTGCAGTCTCGTTATAAAGCGCGTCCTTGAACGGTGCAGCGCCCAGACGGCGATAGGTTGCAAGGAAGTTTTCTTCCTTGTCCGTCCGCACCTGAAGATAGCGGTCAACTATGGTTTCCACCGCATCGACGATTTCTTCGGAAGAGAAGCCGCGACCGGTAATATCGCCAATCGTGCAAATCTCATCACCGGAGCCACCGAGCGAAATCTGATAAAGCTCTTCGCCCTTCTTCTCAACGCCGAGAATGCCAATGTGGCCGACATGATGATGCCCGCAGGCATTGATGCAGCCGGAAATCTTGATCTTGAGCTCGCCAATATCCGCCTGACGTTCCGGCTGGCCGAAACGCTCTGAAATGCGCTGTGCCACCGGAATGGAACGGGCATTGGCCAAAGCGCAATAATCAAGGCCGGGGCAAGCGATGATATCCGTGATCAGCCCGGCATTGGCTGTTGCTAGGCCATCGGTCAGCAGCAGATCATAAACAATGGGCAGATCAGCAATGGCGACGTGCGGCAGAACGAGATTCTGTTCATGGCTGACGCGGATCTCATCATTCGAGAACTTCTCGGCGATATCTGCCACCAGATCCATCTGCGCGTCTGTTGCGTCGCCTGGAATACCACCAATCGGCTTCAAGGAGATCGTCACGACCCCGTAGTCCGGATTCTTGTGCGGCGTTACATTTTGATCGACCCAGCGCGCAAAGGAAGGATCGGCCTTACGCGAGATCGCAAGCTGCGACCAGCCTTCGGGACGCTGCGGCAGGTTTGGCATGCGGAAATAATTGTCGATGGCATCAACATCCTGTTGCGGCATCTTCAAGTCGGTATCCTTGATTGCCTGCCATTCAGCCTCGACCTGACGGGTAATTTCCTCGGTGCCGGTTTCATGCACTAGGATTTTAATACGTGCCTTGTATTTGTTATCGCGGCGGCCATGCAGATTATACACACGCACGATTGCCGTCGTGTAGGTCAGCAAGTCCTCAATGGGCAGAAAATCCCGGATCTTTTTGGCAACCATCGGCGTGCGGCCCTGGCCGCCACCAATATAGACAGCAAAGCCAAGTTCTCCGGCTTCATTCTTTTTCAGATGAAGCCCGATATCATGGACCTGAATGGCTGCGCGATCCCGATCAGCACCGGTGACTGCGATCTTGAATTTGCGTGGCAGATAGGAAAATTCCGGATGCATTGACGACCACTGACGGAGAATCTCCGCATAGGGACGCGGATCGGCAACTTCATCAGCGGCGGCACCGGCAAAATGATCGGCTGTGACATTGCGGATGCAATTGCCCGATGTCTGCAAAGCATGCATTTCGACAGAGGCCAATTCATCAAGCACCGCTGGCATATCGCTCAAAGCCGGCCAATTATACTGGATATTCTGTCGTGTGGTGAAATGGCCATAACCGCGATCATAGTGGCGCGCAATATGCGCCAATTTATGCATCTGCCGACCTGACAATGTGCCATAGGGGATCGCAACACGCAGCATATAGGCATGCAGCTGAAGATAGACACCATTCATCAAACGCAGCGGGCGGAACTGCTCTTCAGTCAGCTCGCCAGCAAGACGCCGCTCAACCTGATCCTTGAACTGCTCGACGCGGGCAGAGACAAACGCGTGATCAAACTCATCGTAACGATACATTCTATGCGGACCTTCAGAAATTAGGCGGCGTTGGCGCTGGTTTTCTCGGCTTGCTTGCCAAGATCAAGACGGATTGTCGGGCCGAGCTGGCGGATACGTTCGCGCAGACGTAGCGGATATAGGTTTGTACCGCGTTCCTCAACATCAATGACATTAACGTCGATGACGAGATTGGACTTTATCGCGGCTTTACCGGCTTCCTCAAGCGCTGCCACAGCCTCGGCATGACGTGCGATAAGGGCACCATCAATAAGGTCGAGCCACTCACCATTGGCACCAAGCCAAACTGCTTCGCCATCGGTCAGGCGGTTCGCTGTTAAAACTTTGACACTCATGATCATCATCCTTGCGGTTCAGACAGCTTGCGCTGCCATGTGGCGCTCAGCCACGAAATCTTCAAACTTTGTCTTCGTTGCAGAAAGCGGTTCTGCCAGATGAATGGCGGCACCGGCGACAGCGTCGCCAATAACAACCATGACCGGCCCTTCCAGATCGCTGCGCTGTTCAAGTGCTGGCAAATCCTTCAATGTCCCGTGGAACATGCGACGTTCCGCACGTCCGGCATTTTCAATCACAGCAACGCCGGTATCCGCATGAAGGCCAGCCTCAATCAGGCGATTGGCAACGGAAGCGGCAACACTTCGGCCCATATAAACGGCGATGGTTGCACCGGAAATAGCCAGGCGTGCCCAATCCGGCAGTATATCGCCCGTCATATCGTGGCCAGTGGTAAAGACCAGCGAGGATGCAACGCCGCGCAATGTGAGCGGAAGCTGCATATCTGCTGCGGCAGCGAAGGCAGATGTAATACCAGGCACAATCTCAAAGGCGATACCGGCATCGCGCAAAGCGGCCATTTCTTCGCCAGCGCGACCATAAACCAGCGGATCACCAGATTTCAATCGAACGACGCGCTTGCCTTCGCGGCCAAGCGTTACAAGAAGATCATTGATCTCGCTTTGGCTCTTGGAATGGCAACCCTTGCGCTTGCCCACAGACAGTCTCGTGGCATCGCGGCGGCCCATGGCAACAACAGCCTCCGGCACCAGCGCATCATAAACAATCACATCAGCTTCCATCAGGACGCGGTGCGCACGCAAGGTCAGCAAATCCTCAACGCCGGGCCCCGCCCCTACCAACCAGACATAGCCTTTGGGAGAACCCTGATTTTCGAGCAGATTTGCGGCGGCGTCATGGGCTCCGGTCAGATCATTCTTATAAACATTGCTTGCTACATCGCCCGAAAAGAATGAGCGCCAGAAAATGCGCCGCGACAGTCCCTTTTTCACCAGCCGTTCAACGGCAGGCCGATAGGCATTGGCGAGACGGGCCAGATCCCCGAGACGCGGGGAGAAAGCCGCATCAATGCGTGCACGGATGAGCTGGGTCAGTACAGGGCCCGTACCCTCAGAGCCTATGGCAATGGCGATAGGCGCGCGATTGACAATGGCAGGTGTGTAGAAGTCACACAGATCAGGACGGTCAACGACATTAACAGGAATATTCTGGCGGCGCGCTTCATCGGCAATGGCAATATCCTGACCTTCATCGCCAGTGGCGACAAAGACCAGCTTTGCGCCGGTCAAATGCTTGGGAGCAAATTTTTCTACAATATGGTCGTAATTGCCGCTCCGCAAAAAGGCGGCAAGTTCTGGTTCCGGTTCGGCAGCGACTATGCGGATGGTGGCACTGGTTTGTGTCAGAAGACGGGCCTTGTTCAAGGCCTCTTCCCCATTGCCTATAACCACAAGCACCTCGTTCCGAACACGGAAGAAGGCTGGAAAGACAGATAGCTGGTTGGAACGAATAGGCATGAATCGTGGGTATCCCAATGGCTATGGGAATTATCCGATATCAATGACCTGATTATAAGAAACAGAAATGCGCCGTTTCACGCGCAGGAGCATATAATTTCTGAAAAACCGAAGGTAATCGGATTCTCTTTCTGCGCCATACATAGTTGCACCTCCCCTCGCTCCATAAAAGGAGGTGGGAAAGGCCAAAGGAACGCAGCCGCAAATGAACGGCGCTCGATACACGACCATTCTTATCGGGTTTAAATTCGATTGCAAGTTGTTTTTTATTTTTTCATGACTGTCGGGATCTGACAATTCTATTCGTCATTCGGAAGTGAGTTATCAAACAGAGAGGATTTTATCCCGATGCGTATGATTTTCGTAAACCTGCCGATCAAGAATCTTGCTGCTTCAAAAGCCTTTTTTGCGGCTTTGGGGTTTAGCTTCAATCCGGACTTCTCTGACGAGAAAACAACCTGCATGATTATCGAAGAGAATATTTTTGCAATGTTGATGGAAGAAGACCGCTTCAAGGACTTCATCAATAACGGCATTAGCGACGCAACGAAATCTCAGGAAGTGCTTATTGCGCTTTCGGCAGCAAGCAAGGAAGAAGTCGATGAGACTTTTGCAAAGGCGATTGCTGCGGGGGGCAAGGAATGGAAGCCAAAGCAAGACTATGAAGGCTTCATGTATGGATGTAGCTTTCAGGATATTGACGGCCATGTCTGGGAAATCGTCCACATGGTGCCGCAAGCCCAATGATGCTCAGGCGGTAAATATAGCCGGAACATGAACGGGCCAACGCCAAGGCAAGATCGCAACCAGATCAAAGCGAAGCGAAAGGCGGTCATGACCCGGCTGACGGGCCAGCCATTGGTCAGCGGCAGCCTCTATTCGGCGCATGGCGAGCGGATTGACCGAATCCATCGCCTGCTGAAGCGTACGCCGCGCTTTGACCTCAATGATGAGGACAATATTGCCGCGTCGCGCAATCAGATCGATTTCTCCGAGCTTCGTGCGATAGCGGCGATCCACAATCCGATAGCCTTTCAGAACCACAGCAAATGCAGCGAGGCGTTCGGCAGAGTGGCCGCGACGGTAAGCTTTATGACGCTTGTCCTTCGCGCCCATCGGCATTCCTACTTCATCGCCAGCAAACGTTGGTAAAGCTCGCCTTTTGGGCGGCCTGTCATGCGGGAGGCTTCCCCCGCCGCCTTTGCAGGCGACATTTCCTGACTGAGGGCTTTCAGCAATGCGTCAATATCCTCATCGCTGCGCGCCACATGTTCATCTTGCCGTGGTGGTCCGATCACCAGAACAACCTCACCGCGAATACGGTCTTCACCATCGAACTCCGCAGCAAGTTCTTTTAAAGGCAATGTAGTCACCGTCTCATATGCCTTGGTCAACTCGCGGCAGAGCGAGCCTTGGCGCTCAGGTCCGAAAGTCTCAACCATATCGGCCAGGGTCGCTGCGGCGCGATTGGGCGATTCGAAGAACACCAGCGCGGCATCCAATGTCTTCAACTGTTCCAGCTTTGCCCGGCGCTGGCCCTGTTTGGAGGAAAGGAATCCGGCAAAGTAAAACGCATCCTTGAACAGGCCAGAAGCAGTCAAGGCTGCAAGGACAGAGGATGCGCCAGGGATTGGCACGACACGAATGCCAGCCGCTTTGGCTTCAGGAACAAGCCGCCCGCCTGGGTCTGAAACCAGCGGCGTACCGGCATCGGAAATGAGCGCAACGCTCTTTCCGGCAAGGAGTGCCTCGATAATTTTGGGCCCTGCCATCTCGGCATTGTGCTCGTGATAGGCGTAGGGACGGCGGGAAATACCATAGCGATCAAGCAGGACGCGGCTGACGCGCGTGTCCTCGCAAGCGATAATGTCGGCTGCCGCCAAGGTCTCAATACCGCGAAGGGTCATGTCGCCAAGATTGCCTATGGGTGTCGCCACGATGTAGAGCGCAGGCTCAAGAGGCCGCGCACGATAGGACGAACTGCCAATCTGGTAGCTCCGGTCCTTTTCATCAGATTGGTGGGCCTCAGACACGCTTTATCCTCAAGCTGCGAGATCAGCGATAACGGCATTGAGCACGATAGCGCCTTCGGGTGTTGTGCGGATGCGACTATTACCGATATATTCGATAAGCCCCTGTTCCGCCAAAGAGATTACACGGCTTTCCTTGACACCATGGCCGGTCAGGCGCTCATAACGGGAAAGATCAATACCCTCTACCAGACGCAGGCCCATCAGCAGAAACTCGTCTCCCTCCTGCTCGCCCGTCAGAAACTCTTCTTCGACAATGCCATGGCCATCCGCCTCGACCTTCTGCATCCATGTTTCAGGATGACGCTCGGTGATGGTTACAGCACGCGTACCATTTTCGATAAAACGCCCATGGGCGCCTGGACCAACTCCAACATATTCACCATAGCGCCAATAAACGAGATTATGCTGGGATTCTGCGCCCGGCGCGGCATGGTTTGAAATCTCATAGGCTGGCAGACCATGCTTTGCAGTGACTTCTTGCGTTTCAGCGTAAAGTGCCGCCGCGTGGTCGCCGTCGGGCGTTATCAGTTTTCCTGCCTTCCATAGATTGTAGAAAGGCGTGCCCTCTTCAATTGTCAGCTGGTAAAGCGACAGATGATCTGCCGCATAGGAAATTGCTTTGGCAAGCTCGTCCCGCCACGCTTCGATGGTCTGGTCCGGTCTTGCATAGATCAGATCAAATGAGAGCCTTGGAAAAATCTCCCGCGCAAGCTTGATCGCAACCAGCGCTTCGTCAACATTATGCATGCGGCCAAGACGACGCAGATCAGGATCATTCAGCGCCTGAACCCCCAAGGACACCCGATTGACACCAGCCGCGCGATAGCCACGAAAACGATCCGCCTCAACGCTGGTTGGATTAGCCTCCAGCGTAATTTCGATATCGTCCGGCACATGCCAGTTGCGCGCGATCTCGTTCAGGACAGAGGCTACGGTTTCCGGCTGCATCAAGGATGGTGTGCCACCACCCAAAAATATGCTGGAGACTTTGCGCTGACCCGTACGCTCGCGCATGGTTGCCATTTCGCGGGCAAATGCCGCTGCAAAGCGTGGCTGGTCGACAGCTTGATGCCGGACATGCGAGTTGAAATCGCAATAGGGGCATTTCGCCATACAAAAGGGCCAGTGGACATAGATCCCGAAGCCGGATTCGGACCTATGGTCGCTATGACTCATGCAACGTCCAGACAATCTTTGGCAAATAGCTGAAAGGCGCGGGCACGGTGGGAGAGCGCCAATTCATCGCCGGGTTTCCAGCCATGTTTTTGTTCTGCGGTCATTTCACCGAATGTTGTGTCGTAGCCTTCCGGCCTGAAAACGGGATCGAAGCCGAAGCCAGCTGTGCCACGCGGCGGCCAGACGATTTCGCCTTCCACTTCACCGCGATAATAATTTGCTTCGCCATCGGGCCAAGCAAGGCAAATGACAGAAACAAATCGACCGCTACGGTCTTCAGCCTTGGTCACACCCGCATCCTGAAGCGCCGTTTCGACCTTCTGCATACCATGCGCAAAGTCGCGCTTGCCATCCGGCAATTCAGCCCAATTGGCCGTGTAGACGCCGGGATTGCCGTCCAAAGCATCGACACACAGGCCGGAATCGTCAGAAAGCGCCACCAGCCCAGTGGCTTTGGCAGCGGCAAAGGCCTTGATATAGGCATTCTCTTCAAAGGTCGTGCCTGTCTCATCCGGCTCGGGCAGACCTAGCTCTGCGGCAGAGACGACCTCAAAACCAAAAGGACCAAGCAGATCAATCATTTCGTTGATCTTACCCTGATTGTGGCTGGCAACCAGCAGCTTGCCCTTTTCGAGTGTTCTCATTTCAGATTCCATAATTTTGGTTCGGCGAACTCGACCGAATTACCGGCGGGGTCACGAAAATAAAGCGAATGTGCGCCACTTGGCCAATCGAATTCGCTTTCGATGGCAATGCCATGTTTCTCGAGATGGGATTTCCATGCAGCAATTTCATCCCGTGTGGCGCGAAAACACACATGACCCGGACCTTCCGCTCCATGCTTTGGAATAGGCAGCCCACCAGCGGGGCGCTGTTTCAGCTTTTCCGCGTTGAAAACGATGAGTACACCTGCCCCGCAGACGAAGAATGCAGATTCTTCCCCTGCCCGCAAAATGCACTCAAGCCCGAGAACGCCACTATAGAACTGCGCCGCAGCCTCGACGTCATCAACATAAAGCGCTGTTTCCAGAATAGATGATGGCTGCATGGTCATTACTCTTAGCTAACCGCCATTTTTTGCAGTGAGACCAGCCGCGTAATGCCATTACGGGCCAAATCCATCAGCGCCAGCAATTCTTCCTGTGAGAACGGTTCACCTTCGGCAGTACCCTGCACCTCAACAATTCCACCCTTGCCGGTCATGACAAAATTGGCGTCAGTCTGTGCCGTGGAATCTTCCAGATAATCGAGATCAATGACGGGCGTTCCGTTGGATATACCGCATGAAATCGCGGCAACATGATCCTTGAGAACCTTGTCAACTTTCAGCATCTGGCGTGTCTCCATCCAGCGCAAGCATTCATGCAAGGCAACCCAGCCCCCGGTGATTGCCGCAGTTCGCGTGCCGCCATCGGCCTGAATCACATCGCAATCAACCGTAATCTGCACTTCGCCCAGCGCCTGCAGATCAATGACTGCACGCAAGGAACGCGCGATCAGCCGCTGAATCTCAAGCGTGCGGCCGCCCTGTTTACCCGAAGATGCCTCACGGCGCATGCGATCACCCGTCGAACGGGGCAGCATGCCATATTCCGCTGTCACCCAGCCCTTGCCGCTATTACGCATCCAACCCGGTACTTTTTCCTCAAGGCTGGCTGTGCACAAAACATGGGTATCGCCAAATTTAACCAGGCACGAGCCCTCGGCATGTTTTGAAATGCCGCGCTCAAAGGAAATGGCGCGCATTTCGTCGGGGGCTCGTTTGGAGTGACGCATGGATAGACCTCTTGTTGATAAGCTTTCCGCCTTTTAACCGCGATGATGTTATGAAGCAAAGGCTTTGATGATTGCTCTAACAATGCTTATATCTATGGCACAGTCATGAGATAGATGAGGCATAATGAACAAAGCAGTCGCCCCGGAAGCACTCCAATCGCTCGATCAGAGATCACGCGATATTTTCCGGCGCATCGTCGAAAGTTATCTGGGCGACGGTGAACCTGTCGGATCGAGAAACCTGTCCCGCATATTGCCCGTCGCCTTGTCGCCGGCAACGATCCGCAATGTGATGAGCGATCTTGAACATCTCGGTCTCGTTTATGCGCCGCATATTTCCGCAGGACGCCTGCCCACACAGCTTGGGCTGCGTTTTTTCGTAGATGCCTTCATGGAGGTCGGCGATCTTTCATCTTCCGAACGCAATTCCATTGAGGCGCAGGTTCGTGCCGGTGATGCGCAGACCGCCGAGAACGTGCTGACACAAGCCAGCCAGATCCTGTCCGGCATGTCGCGCGGCGCGGGCCTTGTGCTCGCGACGAAGGTGGAAGGCGCGTTGAAACACATCGAATTTGTGCGGCTGGAACCAACCAAAGCCCTGGCGGTTCTCGTGACGCAGAATGGCGATGTGGAAAACCGTGTCATTGACCTGCCAATCGGTGTCACGCCCTCACAACTGATCGAAGCATCCAACTTTCTCAATGCGCATATTCAGGGGCGTACCATTACCGAGGCAAGGCAGGAAATCGCCCGCCTGAAGGATGAGACGCAACAGGCTCTCGATAGTCTTTCGCAGCATCTGGTGCAGCAGGGTCTGGCTATCTGGGGTGGTGACGGAGCTGGCCAGCCGGCACGCCTGATCGTCCGGGGCCGGGGTAATCTGCTCGATTCCATCCATGCGGAAGCCGATCTGGAACGTCTGCGCCATCTTTTCGATGATCTGGAAACCAAGGAAGGCACGCTGCAACTGCTCGATCTGGCCGAAGCCGGACCTGGTGTGCGTATTTTCATCGGTTCAGAAAACAAGCTGTTTTCGCTATCCGGCTCCTCTTTGGTAATTGCGCCCTATCGGGATTCCGAACAGCGTATCATCGGTGCGCTTGGTGTCATTGGTCCGACCCGGTTGAACTATGCCCGCATCGTACCGATGGTGGACTATACGGCACAACTTGTCTCAAGACTCTTGCGTTAGCGCGGTTTGCACTTGATTTTCGGACGCTAAACCTCGATATCCAGCGCAACTTACGAATATAGGACGGACTGGATAGATGACTGACGAAAAGAACAATCACGACACACCTGATCTCGATCAGCGCGATCTGAAAAATCCGCGTGATCGCGATGCGCTGAAACGCGCTGCCGATGATTTTCTGAAATCGCGCAAGGCCGAGGAATATGCTCTGGCCAATGAAGACGAAGTCGAGACAAATGCTCAAAACTGGGCCGAGCTGGACAAGCTGCGCGCGGAAAATGGCGACCTGAAAGATCAGCTTCTCCGCCTTGCCGCCGACATGGAAAATTTGCGCAAGCGCACCGCTCGTGACGTGCATGATGCGCGCAGCTATTCGGTTGCAAACTTTGCGCGTGATGTACTCTCGGTTTCAGACAATCTGAAGCGCGCGCTGGAGGCGATTCCCGCTGATGCGCTGGCGCAGGGTGATGCTGGCTTCAAGGCACTGGCTGAAGGCGTGGAAATTACCGAACGCTCGCTGATGTCGGCTCTGGAGCGCCACGGCGTCAAGAAGATTGAACCGCAGGGCCAAAAATTTGACCCGAATTTCCATCAGGCAATGTTTGAAATCCCAAATGCGGATGTTCCGCACAACACAGTGTTGCAGGTAGCACAGTCCGGTTTCGTTATTGGCGACCGCATGCTGCGCCCGGCTCTGGTTGGTGTTTCCAAAGGTGGCCCCAAGCAGGCCGCGGCTGAAGGTCAACCTGAACCCGGCCCAATTAATCCACAAGCGGAAAAAGACGCCTGAGCCAATCTGAGTGATTGAAAGAGCCGCATCCCCAAGGGACGCGGCTCTTTTCATTTTGGCCGCTGCGTGCTGTATCTTCCAGCCAGATAAATGCGCGGAGCACTGCCCATGACCATGATTCAGATATTCAATTATGCGGGCGTGTTTGTGTTTGCTGCCACGGGCGCGCTTGCCGCTTCCCGGCGACAACTCGATATAATAGCCTTTATCTTTCTGGCTGCTGTTACCGGGATCGGCGGCGGCACGTTACGCGATCTCATTTTGGGCGTTCCGGTGTTTTGGGTTGAGGACCCGGGCAATTTGCTCGTCTGCATGGCAGCTGCCTTCATTGTCTATTTCTCGGCAAACTTACTTGAGTCGCGCTATCGCTTGCTGTTGTGGCTCGATGCGATGGGCCTTGCGGCCTATAGTGTTCTTGGTGCTGCCAAAGGACTGGCTCTGGGCTTCGATTCCACAATCGCAGTTGTAACGGGAATTTTGACCGCAACCTTTGGTGGTATATTGCGTGATATCGTTTCTGGCGAACCGTCGGTGCTCATGCGCCGCGAGATTTACGTCACGGCGGCGTTGGCTGGCTCCAGCGCGTATACGCTTTTGTACAAACTCTCCGTTGCTCCCGAGATCGCAGCAGTTGCAGCCGCGCTCGCCGCTTTTGCCGTTCGCGGCGGAGCGCTATATTTCGGCTGGATATTACCCAACTATCACAAGCCCGGCCGCACCGATGAGGAACTCAAGCGGGACGGTTATATCCGCTCGGAATAGGTTTATAGCAACCCCGCCTGTTCAGCTGCCGTCTTCAGATTTTGTTGAGGGCGAGGACCGATCTGCTGGATTACGAGTCCAGCTGTCAGCGAGCCAAGTTTTGCACAGTCGGTCAATGACCGGCCACTGGTATAACCAAACAGAAAGCCCGCAGCATAAAGATCACCTGCCCCGGTTGTATCCACCAGTTCTTCAATTGCTATTGCCGGAACTGAAACGGTTACATCCCCCGACACGACGACCGAGCCTCTTTCGGAGCGTGTGATCGCAGCCAGCTTGCAATCCTTGCGGATCAACTCCAAACCGGTTTCGAAATCATCGGTTTGGTACAATGATTTCAACTCGGCTTCGTTGGCAAAGACTATGTCGACCGTGCCTGAACGCATCAAATCAAGAAATTCGTCACGATATCTGTCTACACAGAATGGATCCGAAAGCGTCATCGATACTTCGCGGCCATATTCGTGGGCGATTTTTGCGGAAAGCCGGATCGCTTCCTTCGCGCGGGGCGGGTCCCACAGGTAGCCTTCGAAATAGGTTACCTTTGCTTCAGAAACTTTCGAGCTTTCGACATCTTCCGGTCCAAGCTCAATGCAGGCGCCGAGATAGGTATTCATCGAACGTTCGCCATCGGGCGTTACAAAGATCATGGATCTGGCCGTGGGGGGCGGCGCCTGTAACACGCGCGTGTCGAATGCTACGCCTTGCGAGCGGATATCATGGGTAAAAATATGGCCAAGCTGATCATCGGCAACCTTGCCAAAATAAGCAGCACGGCCTCCAAGGCTAGCGATGCCAGCGGCGGTATTGCCGGCACTTCCGCCCGAAGCTTCGATCGCGGGGCCCATACGCCCGTAGAGAAATTCCGCACGCTCGGCATCAATGAGGTTCATTGCATTTTTGATGATGCCGTTCTTCACGATGAAATCGTCATCGGTGCGGGCAATGATATCGACAATAGCGTTGCCGATGCAAAGCACGTCATAGCTGGACATGAATTCTCCGGATTGCGAGGCCTTAGCGGCGATTACACCTTAAGTGAATATTCCGGAGCACTTGGTAGCGCGTCAGCAACGGCTTTACCACCCCCTCCGTTGCATGTTGCCTTGTCATCAACCATTACCGAACCTATGTCCCCTATATAGGAACAACTGGAGCACGGAACGCCATGATACTCGAAAGCGCTCGCGCTGCTGCTGGGCATCTATTCAGGCCGGAGTTCCGCTCCGTGCTGTGGAAATCGATCGGACTGACAGTTCTGCTGCTTGCTGGGGTGTGGTTTGGCTTGCGCGAACTCTTTGAAATTCTGGCTTGGCCATTTGTTGACCAAATGATGCCGGACCTGCCTTCCTGGGCTGGCTGGATCGGTTTTATCGCTGGGATTCTGGCAAGTCTGGGACTGGCTCTCGGACTGGCCTTGTTGATCGCGCCAGTGACCGCCATCGTTGCAGGCCTGTTTCTCGATGATGTTGCTGAAGTCGTGGAAAAAGAAGATTACCCGCTTGATCCCAAGGGAAAGCCTCTTCCGGCATTGCGCTCTTTTATTCTTTCGGCAAAGTTTCTGGGTGTCGTCATCGTCGGCAATTTCGTTGCATTGCTTCTGCTGCTGATCCCTGGCGTCAACATTATCGCGTTCTTCATGGTGAACGGCTATTTGCTGGGCCGAGAATTCTTTGAATTTGCCGCCATGCGATTCCGCCCTGAAATGGAAGCAAAGGCTTTGCGCTCCAAACATTCGACCACGGTATTTCTGGCAGGATTGGTGATTGCAGCTTTCATGGCCATTCCGATTTTGAACCTGCTGACACCCTTGTTTGCAGCAGCAATGATGGTGCATCTGCACAAGGCCGTTGCACAGTCCGAGCCTCCTGCGGCGGTGAGTTAAAAAACCTGAGGCGGCAGAGGCACCAGGGGCGCGGGTATTTCCGACGTCTTTTCGGCGGCCTTGCAGATATCGGCGATGACACAGGCAGGGCATTCCGGTTTGCGGGCCTTGCAAGTGTATCGCCCGTGCAGAATAAGCCAGTGATGAGCATGATAAAGATATTCCGCAGGAATAATCTTCATCAGTTTGTCTTCCACCTGTTCAGGGGTTTTGCCGGGTGCCAGACCAAGGCGATTGCCTATGCGGAAAATATGGGTATCGACCGCCATCGTTGCCTGACCGAAAGCCATTGAAAGCACGACATTAGCGGTTTTGCGCCCTACACCCGGCAGCTTGACCAGTTCATCCCTGTCATTCGGAACAACACTGCCATATTTGGTGATCAGCGTTTGTGAGAGCGTAATGACGTTCTTTGCCTTGTTACGCCAAAGGCCTATTGTTCGGATATATTCGCCGACTTTTTCTTCGCCAAGCGCCAGCATCTTTTCAGGCGTATCGGCAATTTTGAACAGCGCACGCGTCGCCTTGTTTACACCGACATCCGTCGCTTGTGCCGAAAGCACCACAGCAACAAGCAGCGTAAAGGGATTGACGTGCTCAAGCTCCCCCTTTGGTTCTGGCCTCTGAACCGCAAACCGCCTGAAAATTTCATGGATTTCCGCTGCAGTATAGCTCGTACCAGCCACGCGGCGAGGCTTGGGTGATACAGGGCTACTCACGCTAATCTGATCAATTTTATGCTTGGGATTTTCCATTTGCCTTCTATACTTATACACCATGAGCCAAACAATCGACCCAATTGACGCTGGCGCCCACAACGAAGAAGAGATTTTTCGCGCTCTTCTGGTGCCGCACCGTTCGCTCGGAAAAATGGGGTTTCTCGTGGTTATGGGAGCGCTGGGGATCAGCAGCTTTGTAACCGGTATTTTCTTCCTGATGCTGGGCGCTTGGCCGGTATTCGGGTTTTTCGGGCTTGATGTTCTGCTCGTCTATATTGCGTTCCGTCTGAACTACCGGTCTGCGCGTGCACATGAGGAAGTGAGCATCTCGCGCATCGCTTTGCAGGTCCGTCAGGTTGCGCCATCAGGGCGGAGCAAGTTGCATGAGTTCAACCCCTTCTGGACAAGGTTCCTCGTGTATCGTCACTCGGAGATTGGTATTACATCGATGCGGGTCGAGAGCCGTGGTAAAGCTCTGACCATAGGCTCATTCCTTAATCCGGATGATCGCGAAAGCTTTGCTTCCGCTTTTCAAAGGGCGCTGGCGACCGCCAAAAGCCGGTAGTGCAGAGCGTGCAAGAATCGGGTGGCGGCAAAGGCTTATCAATGGTCATATAGCCTCAACAACGAGGTACAGAACCATGAAACCACATGCCATACTTCAAAAGGACATCACGCCGGGCGGCGATGATTATGCCATTGTGAGCCATATCATCGAACGTATCAGCAAGGATTATCGCGATCAGCCTTCCCTTGAGACACTGGCGCGCGACACTGGCCTCTCACCAACGGGACTGCAAAAGCTTTTCACGCGATGGGCAGGCCTCTCGCCAAAAGGGTTTCTGCAGGCGGTAACAATCGATCACGCCCGGCGCCTGCTTGATGAGGGCATGCCTCTGCTGGAAACAGCTTATGAAACCGGCCTTTCAGGACCAGGTCGCCTGCATGATCTGTTCGTAACCCATGAAGGCATGTCGCCCGGTGATTACAAATCGCGCGGTGCAGGACTTACCATCCGTTACGGTTTCCTCATCTCACCCTTTGGTCAGGCTCTGATCATGGTGACCGAAAGGGGATTGGCCGGTCTGGCCTTTGCCGATCCTGGCAAGGAACGGGATGCTCTCGCCGATATGTCTTCGCGCTGGCCCAACGCCACCTATGTGGAAGACCTTGCCGCGACGGCCCCATATGCGGCACGTGTTTTCAATCCGTCAGAATGGCGCGCCGACAAACCCCTAAAGGTCGTAACCATCGGTACGGACTTTCAACTTCGCGTTTGGGAAGCGCTGTTAAAGATTCCCATGGGCAAATGCGTTGCCTATTCCGACATTGCTGCCGATATCGGATCACCCAAAGCATCGCGCGCCGTTGGCGCGGCGGTAGGAGCTAATCCGGTTTCCTTCGTCGTGCCTTGCCATCGGGCAGTGGGGAAATCCGGAGCTTTGACGGGTTATCATTGGGGCCTTACCCGCAAGCGGGCAATTCTTGGCTGGGAGGCAGGGCAGCTTGGCACCGGAGAAGAGATAAGCCAAGCAGGATGACGAATTAAGCAATTCCCGGTCATCCTGCCCTTGACCTTCCAGTTACTGGAAAGATTATCTTTGATGCACTATCTGGTTTCTAACCGAAAGCTGCATCATGAAACACGATCATAGCCATCATCATAATCACTCCTGCTGCGGAGGATCTCAGCCTCCATTGGATGCGGTTATACGCGATCCCGTTTGCGGAATGATTGTGGACCCGAATGCTGGCAAACTGTCGGCCACGCATGGCGGACGGGTGTTTCATTTCTGCTCCGCATCTTGCCATGCAAAATTCACAAAAGAGCCGGCAAACTATCTTGAAGCCACAGACCCTGTTTGCGGTATGAAGGTCGACCGCGCCAGCGCCAAACATTTTCTGCGGCATGAGGGCGAGAAATATTATTTCTGCTCAGCCAGCTGTATGGCGAAGTTTGAAAAGGCCCCGCAAGATTATCTTGGTGACCGCCCTGCGCCGAAGCCAATGCCTGCCGGAACGCAATATACCTGCCCTATGCATCCGGAAATCATCAGCGATGTTCCCGGCTCTTGCCCGCTTTGTGGAATGGCTCTGGAGCCAATGGGAATACCGACGGGTGATGAGGGACCCAATCCCGAACTTGTCGATTTTACCAAGCGCTTCTGGATCAGTGCACTTTGTTCAGTGCCGCTTTTGCTCATGACAATGGGACCAATGCTCGGACTGCCCTTGCGTTCGTGGATTGGAGAGGAACTTGCGATCTGGCTGGAATTTGCTTTAGCAACGCCAGTCGTCCTTTGGGCGGCAATCCCCTTCTTCGAACGCGCCTGGTCGTCCTTCGTCCATCGCAGCCCGAACATGTGGACGCTTATCGCCATTGGCGTTGGTGCGGCCTATGCGTTCAGTGTCGTTGCAACATTTCTGCCGGATATTTTTCCCCATTCCTTCCGCATGCATGGCGGTTCGGTGCCGGTTTACTTTGAAGCGGCAGCGGTTATCGTTACGCTTGTTTTCCTTGGTCAAATTCTTGAGTTAAAGGCGCGCGAGCGAACCGGCTCGGCGATCCGTGCCCTGCTTGACCTTGCGCCAAAGACTGCCAGACGCCTTGCCAAGGATGGCACGGAAACAGATGTCCCGCTGGATGACGTGATGGTGGGTGATCGTCTTCGTGTTCGCCCCGGCGAAAGCGTGCCGGTGGATGGCATTGTTGTTGAGGGCCGTTCGTCAATTGACGAATCCATGCTGACCGGCGAACCGCTTCCAGTTGAAAAGAACGTCGAGGACACTGTCACAGGCGGCACGCTCAATCGGAATGGCACTTTGCTGATCACGGCGGAAAAGGTGGGGGCGGATACTGTTCTGTCCCAGATCGTTGGCATGGTCGCGTCGGCACAGCGCTCGCGTGCGCCGATTCAGGGCATGGCAGACCGTGTCGCCAGTTACTTCGTTCCTGCCGTGGTTGTTGTTGCTCTCGTCGCATTCGCTGTCTGGGCTCTCATCGGACCAGAACCTGGCATGATCTATGGCCTCGTTGCAGCCGTTTCGGTGCTTATCATAGCCTGTCCCTGTGCGCTTGGGCTGGCAACGCCAATGTCAATTATGACTGCCACAGGGCGCGGTGCCCAGGCCGGCGTTCTCATCAAAGACGCAGAAGCGCTTGAACGCTTTGCCAATGTTGACACGCTCATTGTCGATAAAACCGGAACACTGACGGAGGGGAAACCGAAATTGACAGATATTGTAACCGTCGGTGGCATTTCCGAAAATGATTTGCTCGGCTTTGCGGCAAGCCTTGAAAAGGGCTCCGAGCATCCTTTGGCCGAAGCCATTATTGAAGGTGCAAAAGCACGAAATCTGACGGTTCAGAACGCGGCTGACTTCAATGCTGTCACCGGCAAAGGCATATCGGGCAAAATCGGCACCAGCAATGTTGCGCTTGGTAACCTTGCCATGATGCAGGATATTGGCGTCGATATCGCTGCCCTTACCCAACAGGCTGATGCCCTGAGAGCAGCGGGCAAAAGCGCGCTCTTTATTGCCGTCGACGGCAAGGCCGCTGGTATTCTTGCGGTCGCCGATCCCATCAAATCAACGACCATCGAGGCCATACGAAAACTGCATGATGCAGGACTTCGCATCATTATGGCGACGGGCGATAACAAGGTGACAGCGCTGGCGGTCGCCAAAGAGCTAGGCATTGATGAGGTTCGCGCCGATATGCTGCCCGAGACCAAAAAACAGTTAATCGACGAATTGCATGCCAAGGGATCGAAGGTCGCCATGGCGGGTGATGGCGTGAATGATTCTCCTGCGCTGGCAGCCGCCGATGTTGGCATCGCAATGGGAACCGGAGCAGATGTCGCAATGCAAAGCGCCGGAATAACCTTGGTAAAAGGAGACCTCAACGGTATAGTTCGCGCCCGGACGCTGGCTACGTCCACCATTCGCAATATCAAGCAAAACCTGTTCTTCGCCTTCATCTACAATGTGCTTGGCGTACCTGTAGCGGCCGGCGTGCTCTATCCGGTTTTCGGCCTCCTATTATCGCCGATGCTCGCTGCCGCAGCGATGAGTCTTTCCTCTGTTTCCGTAATCGCCAATGCGTTGCGGTTACGCACTATCAAACTGTGAGGTTTCCATGAATATTGGCAACGCTTCCGAACGCTCCGGCCTGCCGGCAAAGACAATCCGGTATTACGAGGATATCGGCCTGCTAAAACCAGACCGAGCCGATAATGGCTATCGCGACTACTCAATGTCCGATGTCCACAAGCTGCGCTTTTTGCAACGTTCGCGAGGGCTTGGATTTTCTGTGGAAGAGTGCCGCCAGTTGCTGGCATTATACGAGGATAAGGATCGTGCCAGCGCCGATGTCAAATCAATGGCGCAATCCAAACTTCAGGAAGTTGAGCGTAAGATCACTGAACTTCGTGAATTGCAGCATACGCTGAACCATCTGGTCGCCCATTGCCATGGCGACCAGAGGCCAGACTGTCCGATACTCGAAAATATTTCAGGCGAAGCTTAAAGCTAAAGCGTCGACACGACATCCGCAGAGATGCGCAGCTCGCGCATGGGTTTTACCAGCGCGGTCGTTGCCGAATATATGGGGTGGGCCTTGTAGGCTGCGAGCGCGGCGGCGTCCTCAAACTCGCCATAGACGACGACATCGATCTCATCGGAAACCGGATCTACCTTTGTGTTCTTCATCACCTCGAAGGCGGTTGAGTGCGGTATTTCACCAAGCTGTTTCAGCCCGGTGATGATTGCTTCAACATCATCTTTGTTACGGGCGCTGAAGAATACAATATGGCGGATCATAGCTGTTTCCTGATGCAATGGATTGCGCAGGACTTTTCATATCTGACCCCCGCCCGTCAATAGATGCGCTGTCGCAGGTTGGTCTCAAAGTTGATGGAGTGGGTCACGACTTCGTTTGCACGATGCTCGCCGTGACCCCGATAGGTTCTAGGGTCCGGACCCTAGCCCAAGGTTGAGTTGAACGCCCCGCCATCCAGCAAAAGATTTTGGCCTACAATGAAGCCGGAGAACTGGCTGCACAGAAAGGCGGCAGCAGCGCCGAACTCTTCTGCAGTACCGTAACGCCCAGTCGGATTTCCCGCATATGCTTCAGCGCGAGCTTCCTCCAAGGAAATTTTCTTGGCAGCGGCGGTGCGCTCGATAAAGCCTTTGGTCCGATCGGTATCGTGAGATCCGGGCAACAAATTGTTGATGATAACACCGTGTCGGGCGACCTGCCTTGCAGTCCCCGCGACGAAACCGGTGAGGCCGCTGCGCGCTGCGTTGGACAAGCCAAGCTGTGCGATAGGCGACTTCACCGAGCCCGACGTAATATTGACGACGCGGCCCCATTTGCGTTCGATCATGCCGGGTAAAATTGCGTTCATGAGCAGGATCGGCGTCAGCATATTATTATTGACGGCCTGCAGCCATTCTTCTTCGCCCCAATCAGACCAGACACCGGGAGGCGGGCCACCCGCATTGTTTATCAGAATGTCAGCGTTGGGTTCCGCCCGCAACAGGGCCAAGCGCCCTGCTTCCGTTGTTACATCCTCCGCAACAATCTGAACCGCAACGCCATACTTTCCTGCGATTTCATCCGCTGTGGCGCGCAAGGTCGATTCCGTGCGGGCATTAAGCGTGAGATTGACACCTGCTTCTGCCAGCTTCTCAGCAACACCCCGGCCAAGCCCCTTCGAACTTGCGCAAACAATTGCGCGCCTTCCCTTGATACCCAGATCCATACCATTACCATCCTTATTATCGATGATCCCTTATCGACAATTCCGGCATGCTTTGACAAGCTCCCGCAACGCAGATCAAAACCGGGAATCAGATCATGGCAACATTCGGAGCGACTATTTTATGGAATAGGGATGAAGGCACTGCTTTCACCGACAACAAATATAGCCGGGCCCATCTCTGGCAATTCGATGGCGGCGCAGAGGTCCCAGCCTCGTCTTCACCGCATATTGTGCGCCTGCCCTATTCCGTGGCCGAGAATGTCGATCCTGAGGAAGCCTTCGTTGCCTCGATTTCGAGTTGCCACATGCTGTTCTTTCTTGCCGGTGCGGCAAAAGCCGGATTTGTCATTGATGAATACCGCGATGAGGCGCAAGGCGAACTGGCAAAGAACGAAAAGGGGAAAGTCTATATCAGCCACGTGGTTCTGCGTCCGCATGTGACCTATGCCGGACAGTCACCGGACAAAGCCGCCGAAGCGGAATTTCACCACGCGGCCCATGAGCAATGTTTTATTGCCAATTCAGTGATTACAAAAGTCGATGTTGAACCTGCCTGACGTTGACGTTGGAGGAATATAATGCACACAGAACTCAAGATCGAGGACGCGATAAACACGACCTGTCCTTGGTCGGGCGATGCCATCAAGGAAGACAGCCTGACGCTTTATAATGGAGCCGTTGTCGGCTTCTGCAATCCTGGCTGCCGGGACAAATTCGAAAAAGCGATCAACCACTTCGACACGGAACTGGTCCATCGCCGGCATGAAAGTCTCTGATCTTATTGGTTCAGGCACCGTCGCCTGAACCGGCCACAACTGCTTCTGCTGGTCGCTTCATCCGGCCTTGCCGCTTTAATTGCTGTTCGCGGAAGAAGATGAACAGGCCTGATGCGATGATGAATCCAGAGCCTACGAGCATCGACATGCGCGGTACGTCGCCAAACACCATCCAACCAAACAGGATGGCCCAGAAGAGCAACGTATATTGCAGCGGCGCTACCGTGGCTGCATCGGCAAGTTTCAATGCCCGGTTGACCAGCACATGGGCAAGCATGGCGACAATCCCAAGTAGTCCGAGCAATAATAGATCGCGCATCGTCACCGGTGTCCACTCGAAACAAATCCAGGCGAGTCCCGCCAATCCTGCTCCAATAATCTGCCAGAACACCAAAGTCGTATCCGGCGTGCTGCGCAATGTGCGGCCCAGCAGCAGCATGAACGCAAAGGCAATACTGCCAAATATCGAAATGACCGCCTGCGGCGTAAGTGCCTGCGACGATGGTTCAAGTGCAATTATCACCCCGACAAAGCCAAGAATGATAGCGCTCCAGCGCCGCCAGCCAACCGGCTCTTTCAAAATGAAGGGAGAGATCGCCGCCACATAGATTGGCGCAGCGAGCCAGTAGGTCATGACATCGGCCAAGGGCAAATAAATGACTGCGAAGTAGAATGCGAAAACTTCAGCCGTCGAAAGAATGACCCGCGCTGCCTGTGTCCATGGTTGGTCGACCTGCACGATCTTCTTGGGGCCATTGAACCATATAAATGGCGCCAGCACGACCAAGGCGGCAATGCTGCGAATGAATACAACTTGCCCAACCGAGTAAGTCGAAACCAACCACTTTCCCATGACGTCATTAAGCGAAAACATTAACATGCCAAGCAACATGAGCAATATCCCGGTACGTGCTGTTGATGCTTCGGGAGAGTGGGCTACGGTTACCGGAGTCGAGGGCATTTGAGCATTTCCTGAATTAAGTCTTTTGTCCAAGCTCTGAGCCATTTTCGGCTTTCAATCCAGTATAAAAACGCCACTTTTGCTTTTGGCTACGAAGAATCCCGACCGAATTGCTTAGAATACGCTCAATTGGCTGGCTGGAATGGTTTTTGATTTGAGAGTATGTTCTTGGCTTGGGCTTCCGGGGGGACAATTATGCCTAAGATTTCTCAGCTCTTTTTCAAATCGGCGACGATTTTCTTCATCATTGGAGTCATGATGGGGCTTCATATGGGGTTTTCTGGTGATCACAGCCCTGTCCCCGCGCATGCCCACCTTAATCTTTTAGGCTGGGTAAGCAGCGCCATCTTTGCAACCTACTACGCCCTTAACCCCAAGAAGGCAGAGGGGAAACTGGTGATGTGGCAGTTTGCTGTCTACACGACCGGGATCGTGGTGATGATCCCCTCGCTCTATTTCATGGCGCTGGGAAACGCAGCTTTGGAGCCCCTCGTAGGCATAGGCTCATTGATCGTGTTTGCCGGCGTTCTACTCTTCGCGGTTGTGGTTTTCTCAAGCAAGAACTAGGGCCAATTGCCGGGCGCTGGCACGCAGCGGCTCCGCACTCTGGCTCGCCTTTGCCATCGCCATTGCACCCGAATAGCTGGCAACGACCAGCGTCGCCAAATCTTGCGCATCAGATGCACTCATTGCCGGCCTGTCGGTTTTAAGCCGCACGACAATCGCCTCGCGCCATTCATCGAACACCGTGCTCACCGCTTGGCGAAAATCACTATCAGCCAAGGAGAGCTCCAGAGCCAGATTGTTAAGCGGACAGCCGGACACCACCTGATTGCGATCCAAAGTCGTGGCGACATTATCGAGAAAAGTCGCGACACCCTCGCCGACCGATGCGGCTGTCGAGACTGGCTTGATTGCAGTTTCCTGAACCTCTGCCGCAACACGCTCGGCAATCACCGCCAGGCCGAGCGCTTTCTTTGTCGCGAAATGATGGTGCAAGGCCCCACCGGTGGTTGTCGCCGCCTGCACCACATCCTGAATGCTGGTGCCATTATATCCATTTTGTTGAAAAAGAGCGGCAGCCACGTCCAAAATCCGCGCTCGCATGGCCAGCGGATTGTTAGTTCTTTTCGGCTTCTCTTTCTGCATCAAAAGCTCTCACTGCGCGCAAATTTCAATCGCTGTGACCGGATTCGGACGGCTCCGTGATTCTCCGTTCAAGACTATCAAATTGACAAAACAGGACAACCGGTTTTATTAAACAGGATGATTGACCTGTTTTTGGAGAAGGCGATGACTGAACCAGCAAAGACATCGAACTACAGCCCCATTATCGAGCTGCGGCGCTATACACTTCATCCCAACCGGCGCGACGAGCTGATTGGCGTTTTCGATGAGCATTTCCTTGAAGGCCAAGAGCATTGCGGCATGAAGATCATTGGTCAGTTTACAGATATGGACGATCCTGATGCGTTCGTCTGGTTTCGTGGGTTTAATGATATGCGGGCAAGGCAGAAGGCTCTGACCGCGTTCTACGACGGACCGGTCTGGGGCGAGCATCGCCATATGGCCAATGCCACGATGGTGGATTCAGATGATGTCCTGTTGCTGCATCCTGCTTATGACGGCTTGGATTTCGAGCTGCCTGTGAGCCGCAACGCAAATCAAGAGGCCGCACCTGCTTCAAGCATATTCCGGATCGCAACATACAAGCTCCGAGCGTCCGCGGAGACAGGTTTTCTCGAATTCTACAAGACTGAGCTCGCACCTATTCTTGACGATTCTGGCGATAGACGGATCGCTCTTCTGGCTTCTGAACACAGTGAAAACAGCTTCACCCGCCTCCCGGTGCGTCTCGGAGAGAATGTCCTCGTCAGCGTCTCGCGGTTTGATTCTGCTGCGGAGGAGGCAGGTTTTGATCGTGCTTTGGCTGATCGCATGGATTTTGACCAAGCCAGACTTGCGACTTGGCTTATCGCACCGCTCGTTACTGCGCGATTGAAACCGACTGCCGGTTCATTATTGCGGTAAATTGAGAAATTTGGTGGAGCCAAGCGGGATCGAACCGCTGACCTCTTGCATGCCATGCAAGCGCTCTCCCAGCTGAGCTATGGCCCCATTCCAATCGACCCATTGGGCCGTGCCGGTAAACCGGCTTATATTCAACAAGGACTGGTAACCTTGTTCTGCCATCCGAAGATGGCGGGTTATTAGCTTCCGCTCACGCGAAGATCAAGCCCCGTTCGCCGCTTATTTCTCAGCGAACGGAACTTATTTTTAGAATCAATTCTCGTCGTCGTCGCCTATGCCGCCGCCAAGAATGTCAGTGACGTCGTCATCTTCGTCTTCTTCGTCGGTCGCGAGGAATGTATCGTCATCGTCCGAATCATCGACTTCAACATCGTCGCCCAAATCCGGAACATCACTGTCTGTGTCGCCATCAGCTTCTTCGAGAGCCACGAATTCCGGCTTCTCCAGTGCTACATCCAGCTCTTCAGTTTCTACTTCTTCCTCTTCCTCCCGGGCAGAGACCGTCGTCTCAAAATAGCTGAGTGGATAGGTCTTGCCTGTGAACGGCGAAACAATGGGGTCGCGGTTCAGGTCATAAAATTTCTGCCCGGTTTCCGGGTCAACACGCTTGGTGCCAAGTTTTGGATTAGCCACGTTCTGCCTCGTCTTGCTGCGCTTGCCTGCATTCGGCTGACAATCATTGCGCCATGTGCTCCCAGGGACCCACGTGCACGCAATAACACTTTGTATTGGCGCATAATCCTTATCCAAAATCGAATCGATTTTTGGGGTTATACGCTTGTTTCCTGAAGACGCAGCTTTGCCGACCGCACCTCATAAAAAAATTCGTGGTCCCATAAACGCAATTCGCCGCATTTGTCAAAGCGAAAAAAGCACTGCGTGAGGATTGAATTTGCAAGATGACCAAGGAACCAAGCTGTGTTAGAGCCTACCGAGTTTGCCCCGCCCACCCTATTTTTCGCGATTGACCCTTAATCATGTCCCACGATTCGCTGCCAAAACCTGCAATATCTCGCCGCTCAAACGCCCTTACAGGCGATATCCGTATTCCCGGCGACAAATCGATCTCGCATCGCTCTTTCATGTTTGGCGGTCTGGCCTCCGGCGAAACCCGCATTACCGGCCTGCTTGAAGGTGAAGACGTTATCAATACAGGACGCGCCATGCAGGCCATGGGTGCAACAATTGCCAAAGAAGGCGACGTTTGGATTATCAAGGGAACGGGCAATGGCTGTCTGTTGCAGCCTGAAGCGCCTCTCGACTTCGGCAATGCCGGCACCGGCGCACGTCTTACCATGGGGCTTGTCGGGACCTATGCCATGGAAACCACCTTCATCGGCGATGCATCCCTATCAAAGCGGCCGATGGGCCGCGTCCTCAATCCACTGCGCGAAATGGGCGTTAAGGTTTCCGCTGCCGATGGCGACCGGATGCCGCTCACCTTACGCGGCCCCAAAGTAGCCGCTCCTATCACTTACCGGGTCCCAATGGCTTCGGCGCAGGTGAAATCAGCTGTTTTGCTCGCTGGTTTGAACACACCCGGCATAACCACAGTGATTGAACCGGTGATGACCCGCGACCATACGGAAAAGATGCTGCAAGGCTTTGGCGCGAATCTCTCCGTGGAAACTGACAAGAATAATGTGCGCCATATACGCATTGAAGGCCAGGGCACATTGACCGGCCAGACAATCGATGTACCGGGCGACCCTTCCTCGACAGCTTTTCCACTGGTCGCCGCTCTGCTGGTTCCCGGCTCGGATGTCACCATCCGAAACGTCCTGATGAACCCGACCCGTACCGGGCTGATTCTGACCTTGCAGGAAATGGGCGCGAATATTGAAATCATGAATGCCAGACTTGCAGGGGGCGAGGATGTTGCCGATCTGCGTGTGAGATATTCTGAACTGAAGGGCGTGGAGGTACCGGCAGACCGTGCGCCGTCGATGATCGACGAATATCCCGTTCTGGCCGTTGCGGCGAGTTTTGCCAGCGGTGAGACGGTGATGAACGGGCTGGAAGAATTGCGGGTGAAGGAGTCTGACCGGCTTTCTGCCGTGGCCAATGGCTTGAAGGTCAATGGCGTCGATTGCACTGAAGGCACCGAAACACTGAGTGTGCGCGGACGCCCGGACGGCAAGACGATCGGCGGCGGTATAGTGGAAACCCACCTTGATCATCGTATCGCAATGAGCTTCCTCATCATGGGATTGGTTTCAGAAAAACCGGTTACCGTCGATGATTCGACCATGATTGCGACAAGTTTCCCTGAATTCATGGCGATGATGGCTGGCATGGGGGCACAGATCACTGAACTTGCTGCGCCAGCATGACGACCCAATGAATTCATTTTTTTCGGCTATTACAGTTTATGGGCTTTACGGAATGTCCAGTATCCCATTCATCGTGTGGGCCGCAAAGAGTGCCCATGCCGGCACGCTCGCCAGCAGGTCCGACCGGCGGTGGCCGGGTATAAGCTGTACGATTTTTCGTATCGTTCTTCCTTTACTGCTGATCTTCCTCTATGCGTGGAACATCTCCGAAGCTGTAGTTGCGAGCGAGTGGATGCCTTACCAGTTTCTCCTGCTGCCACCAGCACTTGGGTCGATAGCCGGTTACGGTATAGGGTTCTTTACAGGCAACAGGACAACCAACTGATGTATTTCCTGCTGGCATCAATTGCGATTACGGCTATCCCCTACGCTATAGAGCGCATCGGACTCAAAGTTCGCTTCGGGCTGTTCGCGCTGCTATTCTGGCTATTTGTTTTCCAGCTGTTTCTCATCCTCGCAATTGATACATTCCTGCAAAATCTGGCCACCTATCTGCCCGAGTGGCTCGAATCGATGATGACGACACTTGGCGGCTTTGCCTTTGTAACCATCGGCATTACACCGCTCATCACGCTGGTTCTGGCCGCAGCCTATCTGCTTTTTGCGCTCTGGCAGTGGTTCTTCGACAAGGATGAACTCGAATTATCGCCGCCGAAACATTTCACCATCGCCATTGATGGTCCAGCGGCCTCAGGCAAGGGCACGCTTGCACGGCGTCTCGCCCAATTTTACGGATATCATCATCTCGACACGGGTCTTACCTACCGCGCGGTGGCCAAAACCTTGCTGGATCAGGGCATGCCGCTCGACGATGAGTTTTTGGCCGAGAAAGCCGCACGTTCAATCGATCTGTCGACATTGGATCGTACCGTTCTGTCCGCACACGATGTTGGTGAAGCAGCATCAAAAGTCGCCATCATGCCGGCCGTACGCCGGGCGCTAGTCTCGGCACAGCAGGGATTTGCCTTGCTATCGCCGGGTGCAGTGCTGGATGGGCGCGATATCGGTACCGTTGTCTGCCCTGATGCTCCCGTGAAGCTTTACATTACTGCCTCGCCGGAAGCGCGCGCCAAGCGGCGGCATGATGAAATCAAAGCCAGCGGCAAGGACGTAAATTATCAGGATGTTCTCGACGACCTTACCCGCCGCGACGCGCGTGACATGGGGCGCACAGACTCTCCGTTGAAGCCGGCAGCGGACGCGCACTTGCTTGATACGACAGAAATGGATATAGAGACCGCGTTTCTTAATGCCAAAACTCTGATCGATCAGGCCTTGGCGCGGGAAGCCCGTAATACCAAGTAATACATTTGCAGTCAGCCCTCGCACCGGATTGCCCTCATACGGCGGGTTGGCATGTGAATGATCCGTAACTCGAACCACCGGTGCCTGTGTCCAAAAACCTTTCCTAAAAGCGGAAAGCCGGACACTTCAGGAGTATATATGTCTCAAGCCAATCCATCGCGCGAAGATTTCGAAGCTCTTCTCGCCGAGTCCTTTGCCACCAACGACCTTGCAGAAGGTTATGTTGTAAAGGGCCGTGTTGTTGCCATCGAAAAAGACATGGCGATCATTGACGCCGGTCTCAAGGTTGAAGGCCGCGTTCCGCTGAAGGAATTCGGCGCGAAAGCCAAGGACGGTTCGCTCAAGCCAGGCGATATCGTTGAAGTTTATGTTGAGCGCATCGAAAATGCGCTGGGTGAAGCTGTTCTGTCGCGCGAAAAAGCACGCCGCGAAGAGAGCTGGGTTCGCCTGGAAGAGAAGTTCAACCGCGGCGAACGTGTCGATGGCGTGATCTTCAATCAGGTCAAGGGTGGTTTCACTGTCGATCTCGATGGCGCCGTAGCCTTCCTGCCGCGCTCACAGGTTGACATCCGTCCGATCCGCGATGTTACCCCGCTTATGCACAATCCGCAGCCCTTCGAAATCCTCAAGATGGACAAGCGTCGCGGCAACATCGTTGTATCGCGTCGTACAGTTCTCGAAGAGAGCCGTGCGGAACAGCGTTCTGAAATCGTCCAGAACCTCGAAGAAGGTCAGGTCGTTGAAGGCGTTGTCAAGAACATCACCGATTACGGTGCGTTCGTTGACCTCGGCGGTATTGACGGTCTTCTGCACGTAACAGACATGGCATGGCGCCGTGTGAACCATCCTTCGGAGATCCTGAGCATTGGCCAGACGGTCAAGGTTCAAATCATCCGTATCAACCAGGAAACACATCGTATTTCGCTCGGCATGAAGCAGCTCGAAAGCGATCCTTGGGATGGTATCGGTGCGAAGTACCCAATCGGCAAAAAGATCACCGGTACGGTTACCAACATCACTGATTACGGTGCATTCGTTGAGATCGAGCCAGGCATCGAAGGCCTTATCCACGTTTCTGAAATGTCCTGGACAAAGAAGAACGTGCATCCGGGCAAGCTGCTCTCGACAACACAGGAAGTCGAAGTCGTTGTTCTCGAAGTGGATCCGGTCAAGCGCCGCATCTCCCTCGGTCTCAAACAGACACTCGACAATCCTTGGACCACTTTTGCTGAAAAGTTCCCTGTCGGTACGATCGTCGAAGGCGAAGTCAAGAACAAGACCGAGTTTGGCCTGTTCATTGGCCTCGATGGCGATGTAGACGGCATGGTTCACCTCTCCGATCTCGACTGGAATCGTCCAGGCGAACAGGTCATCGAAGAGTACAACAAGGGTGACATGGTCAAGGCGCAAGTTCTCGACGTTGACGTCGAGAAAGAGCGCATCTCGCTTGGCATCAAGCAGCTTACCGGCGACAAGGTCGGCGAAGCAGCGACTTCGGGTGAATTGCGCAAGAACGCCGTTGTAACCGTAGAAGTTACGGCGATCACCGATGGTGGCCTTGAAGTGCGTCTGGTCGATCACGACCTCGACACCTTCATCCGCCGTGCTGATCTGTCCCGTGACCGCGACGAGCAGCGTCCAGAGCGCTTCACTGTTGGTCAGAAGGCAGACGCGCGCGTCATCGCTTTCGACAAGAAGACCCGCAAGCTGCAGGTTTCCATCAAGGCGCTTGAAATCGCTGAAGAGAAGGAAGCTGTTGCCCAGTATGGTTCGACAGACTCCGGCGCTTCGCTCGGCGACATTCTCGGCGCAGCCCTGAAGAACCGCGAAAAGAACTAAGTCCACTTTCGGACTTGAGTTAAAAAACCCGCCGGTTCGCCGGCGGGTTTTTTGTTGCAAGGGCTTGTTCCTAAACTAGATCGTATCGAACTGAACGAGGATGAAAGCCATTTGAATGATTAGAGCTGCGACCAGAATTGCAAGTCGGGCTCTTCGGTTGCTGAAGTAAATCCCGGCACTGAGCAGCCCTATCAGCGCCAGATTACGCAAGGGATATTCAGGCCCGAGAGAGAGGAAGTGGGCGTGCCCCTTCATTGCGGTATCGATAAAATCGAAAACAAATATCGATATCATAATGCCGAAAAACCAGGCTCTGCGGGACATGAAGTAATCTTCATAGCCGTCATAGCCCTCCATACTGTCCGGAAACAGCATAGCGCATGCCAGAAAGTGCAAGCTGGCGAAAAAGATGACGAAGAGATAGGCCTCAAATTTCCATAGCACCAGCTGGTGAAGATAGAACTCAAACCACCAGAAATGGACCACCGTAAGCAGGGTAAAAAGCACCCAGCCCAAATGAACGACATAGATATTTCTGTGCTGCGGATGCTGGATGATCCGGGCAACACCGGTAAGCAGACGCGATACGCTGAGTCCGAGAATAATGCCTATGATGACCCGTACGTGTGTGAATACTTCCGGATTTGGTATTGCGCCTTCCATCAGTCAATCTCCATGCCATGTCTCTACGAAATCGACATTTGCGTAGTGCTGCGATGGTATGGGCGCAAATGTCATATTCACTCCTTAGCAGTCTGGATTTGAATACTATTTCAACAATATCGAATCTGGCAGCTAGAAATTTATTCCAGCATAGATTATTAAAACCTATTGGTTCAGATACGTGCATTAATCGGCTGGAAAAGTATTTATATGGTTTTTTGCAATCAATGAATTAACATTAGATCTTTAGCAAATGAATATCATCTCACTATACGCTTAATTGCTACTTTTACGAATATTTGTGCAACTGAAAGTTGCACAGTTTTGACCTCATTCATTTATCAGGACTCAGCCTGCAATTCTTTTTTTCGGATTGCCTGTGGTCCAAAAAGGAATTTAACCGATGCCCAAAGACATCAAAACTATGGAAGACTTTTCCGAATTTGCTGGTCTTTCGCGCCCGACAGTGTCGAAATACTTTAACGATCCATCGTCTGTCCGCAAAAGCACGCGCAAAATTGTCGAAGCCGCGATCCTTCGCTCCGGTTACAAGCCCAACCTTTTTGCCAGCAATCGAAGAACGCATATTCTTGGCGTGATCGTGCCTAATTCCAACGATCCATTCTATATGTCGCTGACACGTCGCATACAGGATTTGGCGGGTTTGGCAGGCTATATGGTTTTCATGCAAAGCTCCGAAGGACGACCGGAGCTTGAGCAGCGCGCGCTTGAAACATTCCAATCCATGAATGTAGCTGGCGTTATCATAGGCGCGCTCGGCTCGTCATCACATCAGGAAAAACTGGCAAAAGCCGCTGAGTCAGTACCCATTGTGTATATTGACTCCTCGCTTGATGATACGTCCCCCTTCGTGGGAACCGATAACAGGCAGAGCGTCAAGCTCATCGTGGATTATCTAACCAGATCAGGCGACGCTCCATGTTATTTTGGCATGCCGCCGCTTAACAATAATGTGCAGGGTCGCAGGAGCGCCTATGTCGCGGCAATGGATGATCTGGGCTTGGAGCCGCTTTTTGTGCCCGTGGATCCAGAAAACACATGGAACCTTGAAAAATTCGCCTTTGATGCCGCTATTCGAATCTTGCGAAACGGATCTTTTCCGACCAAGACCGTGCTATGCGGCAATGACCGCATAGCGGCAGGTCTTTCGGCCGCGGCCTATCAAGCGGGACTGAAGATTGGCCGGCGTCAGAATGATGACCTTCGCTTGGCAGGGCACGATGACCAGCCCTTTGCTCGTTATATGTGCCCGCCGCTCACCACTGTTGCGCAAAACCATAAGGAAATCGGTCGGCTGGCGGTCGAATTGATGTTTCAGAAGCTCGGCGAAACGCGTGACACCAAAACAGTATTACCGGCAAATGAGCGCATTCTTTTAAACGCCGAAATCATGCTGCGCATGTCGGCCTGACGATCTATATGGTTCAAAGCGCGGCAACGCGCCGCGAGATTCGTGAGACAACAGGCCTTTGCGTCGACATCAAAACGCATTAAACAGCATAGAAATAGCTGTTGTACGTTTTGACTGCTCAGGAGAGTTCAATGACAATCACCAAACCAAAACTGGTTACTGTTTTTGGAGGCTCTGGCTTTGTCGGTCGTCACGTGGTTCGCGCGCTCGCCAAACGCGGCTACCGGGTTCGGGTCGCGGTTCGACGCCCTGATCTTGCATTTCATCTGCAGCCATTGGGTGGCGTTGGTCAAATTCAGGCAGTTCAAGCCAATCTGCGCTACCGTTGGTCGGTGGATCGCGCAGTCGCCGGTTCTGACCATGTCATCAATCTGGTTGGCATCCTTTATGAGGGGGGCAGCCAGCGTTTCAGCACGGTACATGATTTTGGCGCGCGTGCTGTTGCTGAAGCTGCCCGTGCAGCAGGCGTTCCCCTCACCCATATGTCGGCGCTGGGTGCTCATTCGCAATCGCAATCCGCATATGCCAGTACGAAAGGGCGCGCTGAAGAAGCCGTTCTGAAAATTCTGCCGGAGGCGTATATTATCCGCCCGTCCGTTATTTTTGGACCGGAGGATGGATTCTTCAACAAGTTTGCGGGCATGGCGCGCATATCCCCGTTCCTGCCGTTGGTCGGCGGTGGTCATACAAAGTTTCAACCGGTTTATGTCGGCGATGTGGCCGAGGTGATCGCGCGTTCTGTCGACGGTGCCTTGCAGCAGGGCAGAATTTACGAATTAGGCGGCGGAGAAGTTCTGACGTTCCGCCAGTGCATGGAAGAAATGCTCCGTGTTATTGGCCGCAAGCGGGCATTCCTCCCCATTCCATTCTGGGTAGCATCCATACAAGGCTCGATCCTTGGGCTATTGCCAAAGCCGATGATTACTTCCGATCAGGTGATCCAGCTTAGAAATGACAATGTCGTTTCCGAACAAGCAAAGGCAGAAGGGCGCACGCTTGAAGGCCTCGGCATTCGTCCGCAAACCATTGAGACGATTTTGCCGTCATATCTTTGGCGCTTCCGCGTGCAGGGTCAGTATTCCAGCCAGAAGCCTGCTTGATTAGAGCAAAGTTTGCCCTAGCGGGCTGCTGCCAGAATTAGGTCAGCAGCTTTTTCTGCGATCATGATAACCGGCGAGTTTGTATTGCCAGAGACGATGGATGGCATCACCGATGCATCCACAATCCGCAACCTTTCCAGCCCATGCACCTGCAAGTCCGTATTGACGACCGCCATATTGTCACTGCCCATCCGGCACGTACCCACCGGATGAAAAATCGTCGTCGCAATATCACCTGCGCGATGAATTAACTCGTCATCGCTTTGATATTGCGTTCCAGGCAGCATTTCCTGTGGGTGGTATTTCATTGCAGCCTTGGTCGCCATCAGATTTCGGGCATGACGAATTGACCGGGCTGCAAGCAGCCTGTCGCCCACCGTCGACAGGTAGTTCGGCTTGATATTAGGTGGAAGGCTGGAATCAGCCTTGCTTATATGGACTGTACCTCTGCTTTCTGGCCGCAAATTGCAAACCGAGACGGTAACAGCGGGATAGCGATGCAGAGGCTCGCCCAGCCGATCTGTGCTGAGCGGTTGCACGTGGTATTCAAGATCAGGCGTTAGGAGTCCGGGATCGCTTTTTGCGAAAATGCCGAGCTGACTCGGGGCCATGGACAAAGGTCCTGAGCGGCGTAGCGCATATTCGAACCCCATGGCAGCCCGCGAGAAGAGATTGTGATAAAGTTGGTTCAATGTTCGCGCACCTTCGATGCGAAACACTGTGCGGATTTGAAGATGGTCCTGCAGATTTTCACCCACCCCAGGCAGATCGTGCAAGGGCGCAGCGCCGGCATCTTTCAAAATGGCAGGGTTTCCGATGCCGGACAGTTCCAGGATTTTCGGAGAGTTGATTGCGCCTGCCGACAGAATGATTTCGCCCGAAGCGCGTGCAATGCAGGCTCGGCCCTGCAAACGATAACCGATCCGCACGGCCCGCTTGCCTTCGAATTCCACCCGCTCCACTTCTGCCCCGGTCACGACCCGCAAGTTGCGTCGCTTCATGGCAGGGCGAAGAAACGCCTTGGTGGTATTCCAGCGTAAACCGCCACGCTGATTAACTTCGAAATAGCCCGAGCCCTCATTATCGCCGGTATTAAAATCTTCCGTTTTGGGAATGCCAAGCTCTTCCGCCGCAGCCCGAAATGCATCGAGAATGGGCCAGGATAATCTTTGACGTTCCACCCGCCATTCCCCGCCAGCTCCATGCAAGGCGGACTTTCCACGATAATTGTCTTCAGACTTGAGAAAATAGGGCAGCACGTCATCCCAGCCCCAGCCAGTATTGCCTGCCTGACGCCAGCCATCGTAATCGGCTGCCTGTCCGCGCATATAAATCATGCCATTGATCGACGAGCAGCCACCCAGCACCTTGCCGCGCGGATAGGGTAGCGTCCGGCCATTCAAACCTGGTTCAGCAGCGGTCTTCATCATCCAGTCGGTTCTGGGATTCCCCATGCAAAAGAGATAGCCGATTGGCACGTGTATCCAGTGGTATCGGTCGTTTCCGCCAGCCTCAAGCAAAAGAACGCGATGCTTTGGATTGGCAGAAAGCCTGTTGGCAAGAACGCACCCCGCCGAACCAGCCCCGACGATGATAAAGTCGTAGACGCCCTCATCGAAGGCTTGCTCGGTGCGATGCATATTCACGCTGCCACCTCGGTCGCGACTGCATTGCTTTCCGCCATTTGCCGCCAGATTGGAGCCATAGCTGCGGCAATCTCGAGGTATAATTGGTAGCGACGTTCATAATGCTTTGCTCGTTTTGCATCGGGCTTGTAGTGTCGCTCACTGGTGACCATTGCTTCAGCACCAGCAGAAAAATCTGCGAATATGCCAATTCCCGTTCCTGCCGCGATGGCAGCCCCCAGCGCACCCGTCTGGCTTGAGCGGGCAATGGATACAGGCAAACCCAGCACATCGGCGAATATTTGCGGCCAGATCAAGCTGCGCGAACCGCCACCGGAAAGCACGGCCTCGTTGAAGCTCGCTCCGGCGGCGCGCATCATTTCGATGTGCTGGCGATGGCCGAAAGCTACGCCTTCCAGCAATGCTCGAACCATATGACCTTTTGTATGCCAGCCTGCAACACCGTAGAAACCCGCCCGCGCATTACCGTCCTGTTGCGCGCCATAAAGAAAGGGATGGTAGATTGGATCATTTGCCGCTGGCTCAATTGATGATGCCAATTCGCAGCAGACATCGAATGGTGATTGACCATCCGGCTGCTCGCCATGGAAGAATTCACGCACCAGCCATTCAAGATTGGCTGCTGAAGTAGCACTCGATTCAATCGCCATATAGCGATCGCGATCAAAGGTCGATGACATGAACACCGGGCCTTCCAGGCGCGGGCGATCAATGATCACCTGGTTAATACTCCATGTTCCAGCAATGATGGAAGCGGCACCCGTGCGCGTGACCCCGGACCCGATGGCGGAAGCGATCACGTCAAAGAATCCGCCAATGACTGGCGTTCCAGCGGCCAATCCGGTTTCAGCAGCCGCCTTCGCTGTGACCGTTCCCGCAATGTCCGCACTTTCGATCAAAGGCGGCAGCATGTCCATGCAGTCGCCCAAACCGAACGCGTCCAGAATGTCTTGGTCATAGCGGCGTTCGGCAACATTCAACAATCCGCAACCGGTCATGTCGGACACTTCACTGACGCGCGCACCCGTCAAGCGATTGACCACGAAATCCTTGCACAGAAACACTGTCCCGATCTTGCGAAAGGTTTCCGGGCGATTACGCTTGATCCACGCCAGCAGGGTTGGGGTTTGGGATGGCCAGGGACGTTGCAAACCTATCGGATAGGTGCGATCTCCGACGCCTTCAGCCAATAATGACTCGACAAGTGGTGCTGCACGTGTGTCCAGCGACTGGATTGCGAACAATGGTTCACCGGAATGATCCAGCGTATAAAGCCCATTGCCATGTCCCGCACAGCCGATTGCTGCGATATCCTCAGGCTCGATCCCGGCCTGTTCGATGCAGGTTCTGATGACAAGCTTGGCATTCTCCCAAAGTTCCCCGAGACCCCGCTCCACATGCCCGGGAAAGGGCATCGCACTGTGCCCTTCCTGTGCAGCTGAAGCGATTTCACGGCCTTGCCTGTCAAAGATCACCGCCTTGATGATCGTGTTGCCAGCATCGAGCCCTAATAGATATTCTCCCATCCGGAACCCCTCCTCAGGTTCTATGCTTATACTCTGCCCTCTTGATAAAGCGCGTAGGCATCCTCGCCGCTGGCATCGTCATGGATTATGGCCATTAGTCCACGAACCACAGCGCCCGGATTTGCATGCTGGTAGATATTGCGGCCATAGACCATACCCATCGCGCCCTGCTGCATTAAAGCTGCCGATTTGACGAACACGTTCTTCAAGTCTTCTTTGCCACCACCGCGCACAAGAACCGGGCAGCGGGCAGCTTCAACAACGCGATGAAAATCCTCTGCATTGGTTGTCGGATCCGCCTTGACGATATCGGCCCCCATCTCGCGGGCAAGCCGTGTCAGCGTTACGATCTTATCCGCATCGCCATCAACCATATAGCCTCCCCGCTCGGTGACCGGCTGCATGACCAGCGGCTCAATCATCAATGGCAACCCGTATTTGTCGCAATCGGCGCGCACACGTGAAATGTTTTGAACACATTGCCGAAACAGGTCCGGCTCATCGGGCAGCATGAACAGATTGACGACGACGCAGGCTGCATCCATTTCGATCGCGCCAATCAGTGGCTCGGCTTCATTCTGCAAAACCGCCCACATATTGCGGTGACGAAACGGGTTGTAAGGATTGCCCATGTCGATACGCATGACCAATGCGGGCTTATCTTTCCCGTCCACGTTTTGCAAAAGATCGGCTTGGCCGTAATTCATCTGTATGGCGTCTGGAGCTGCAGCAACCAATGCCTTCACGACAGATTCCATATCCTCCAGACCATTCAGGAAGGTCGGCTCATTGCACACTCCGTGATCGATCGCCACGTCGAGGCAGCGCCCCTTGCCGAAAAGACGGTTCATCCGAACCTTGCTGTTGTTTCTCATGATAGTCTCCTTCTTCATTTCGTGCGCTTTGTGCGGCGATATCAGCGCCATGCCGCTCTGAGAGCAGGCATAAAAACTTCGCTCGCTCATCATTGCGGCGTGCAACAGACCATTCTTTTTCAGCGGCGAGCAGGCCCAGAACCGCGTCTGTCATCGATAGTGAAAGCTCTCCGCTGATCGCCAAGGTGGTGCGCCGCAGCAGGATGTCGTCCAAATGCTCAACCGCTTCGTTTCTGATCAGGAACAGAATCTCGCGCCTTGAGTAGCCTGGATGCGGCATTGCTTCATCGTTCCCCGCAGCAATGAATTGTGCGAGCACTTCAGCATCTGTTCCATATCGTTGGAACAATTGATCAATACGCTGTTCCTCAAGGCCGGCCAGGGCAGCGACACGCGATATCCATTCATCACTATTCGCCGGGAAAGCCCGGCCTCCGCCAATGGCGCGATCCTCTGTAGCCACTCGTCGCTCACGGCCAAGTTTGGACAGAGCCATATTGGCAGCCAGTTCGCCAAAGGAACGGAACGTTGTCCACTTGCCGCCGATCATGCAAAGGACAGGCGGGCCACTGTTGTGGTGCTCGACAAAAGTGCAAAAATGATCTCGCGGGATGCGCCCCGTAAACTGATCCTTGCTCGCAGGCAGCGGACGCACGCCGGAAAACTGATAGACGATTTCTTCCGGCCTTATCTTGATTGCCGGCAGCACGAAGGCCAAGGATTGCAGAATGTAGTCTCGTTCCTCCGGGGTGCAGGTGACATTCTCCGGGTTATCAACCCGAATATCCGTAGAGCCAACCAGCACCTTACCAAGATAGGGAAAGAGAATGCAGACGCGGCCATCCTCATTCTCGTAATAGATCATATGGCCATCAAGGGCTTTCAGAAGCTCGGCATTGTCGATGATGAGGTGAGATCCCTTGGTGCCGCCCATGAGCGGTGCAGACAAGGCATTTTTTGGAAACAATGTGGCGTTGGCCATATCTATCCAGCCGCCCGTAGCATTGACAATCAGGTCAGGCTTTATGGTTATGGCGGCTCCGCTGATATGGTCATGGACAGCAAAAACGCCCGACGCATCCCGGCGAAGTTCGGCATAATTGACCGCACGGGCCGAAGCATTGGCTGACATGCCATCCTGGAGCAGTTCAATTCCTATTCGCTCTGGATGGCTGACCCAAGCATCGTGATAGGTCGCCGAACTTTTGATGGCTGGGTTGAGCGCTGGCCATTTGCCAAGACTGGCTTGCCGCCCGCGAAATTGATGTTTGGGCATCAAAGCGCGCTTGCGTGTCAGAAAATCATAAATGCTTAAGCCTGCCTTTATGGCGAGAGCACCGCGCCTGCTTGGTTTGCGGGTCAGGCCAAGAAAACGCACAGCACCATTGGCAAGGCCAGAGAATAAACTGAAAACCGGCACGGTCGTAGGCAAGGGCGCGACCATATGTGGGGCGTTGCGAAGCAGGCGGTCGCGTTCAACCAGTGATTCCTTCACCAGATTGAATTCACCGTTTTCGAGATAGCGAAGACCGCCATGAACCATGCGTGAAAGAGCTGAGCTGGCGCCCGAACAATAATCATTCCTCTCGACAAGCAGAACATTGATGCCCTGCAGCGCCAGTTCACGGAACACGCTGAGGCCATTTATTCCGCCGCCGATGACACACACGTCCACCTTCGGGCTCCGGCGAAGCCCGTCAAATACTTCTTCACGCTTCATGATGCAGCCCGTTACCTGTCCATATTTGTCAGTTTCACTGCGATGGCCGCGTCAAGGGCCGCAAGGTCTTGCTCATCAAGTCTTATTGTTCCGGCTCTGGAATTTTCCAAAGCCTGTTCCGGATTTCGTGCACCGCACAGGGCAAATGTCACGCCGGGTTGTGCCAGCGTCCATGCAATCACCGCTTGGGCAACACTCGCCTGATGCTTTTCTGCTACGGGCTGGATTGCCTCGGCAAACTGTTTGGCCTTCAAAAGATTGCTGGTAGAAAAGCGGGGATTATCCTTGCGTTGATCATCACCCGAAAACACGCGATGCGGATCAATCGTCCCGGCAAGGAGCCCAAGCGCCAAAGAAGAATAGCTCAGTGTAGATACGCCTTGCTCTCGAGTGACCGGAAGTAGATCCGTCTCGATTTCGCGATCGATCATACTGAACCGTTCCTGTATGGCATCCAGCGAGCCGGTTGCGACATAGGCTTTGAGTTCGTTCTGGCTAAGATTACTTGCGCCGATTGCGCGGATTTTGCCGGCACTGCGCAAATCTTCCAGTGCCCGTACAGTCTCCTCGATGGGCGTCGTCGGGTCCTGCCAATGCGTGATATACAGATCTATATAATCGGTACCCAGCCTTTTGAGACTCTCATCGATCTCGTGGAAAATCGCATCGCGCCCGAGATAGCGATGAACCGGTTTTCCATCCTGATCGAAAAAATGCTGTCCCTTCTGCGTGTGCCAGACCAGCCCGCATTTGGTGGCAATGATTGCCTTGTCACGCCTTCCCTTCAACGCCCTGCCAACGATCTCTTCCGAGCGCCCAAGGCCATAGGCGGGAGCTGTGTCAATTAAACTGACACCGGCATCAAGGGAGGCCTGTATTGCGGCTATGGACTGATTTTCATCAGTGCCACCCCACATCCAGCCGCCGATGGCCCATGTCCCCAAGCCAACAGCCGAGGCATTTACACCGGACTTGCCAATGGCACGTATCAATTGCCCATTATTCATGCCCAGCTTCCTTCTGCCTCTGCAATTTCTAAAATACGCATACCCGTTGCTTCATCCGTCACCAGCGTATCCAGATGGTTGCCGCGCATAATGCTGAGAATTGGCTTTGCCTTGTTCGGCCCACTCGCCACGCCAATCTTTGTTGGAATCGAGGCGAATTCACTCAAGGTGAGTGAAACGAGGGAATCGTTTAAGCTGTAGCCGCAAACCTGCCCCCGGTCGTCCAGCAGATGGGCCAGCAGTTCACAGCTTGCACCGGAGCGCTCAATCGCTTCCCGGTCGGTACTCGACGATGGGTGCAAGTCATAATAGCTCGAATCATCGGTCAGGATGGAGCCAATACCGACAACTGCGACTTTGGCTTCCCGCGCACGCTTAAAAACATCCGCGACCGACCGCATATTGATAAGCATCGATCGTTCTGCCGCCGTATCTGCAAAGAGTGGCGCATGAATTTGATAAGCCCGTCCGCCGAGCTTGTCGGCCAACAATGTCGAAACGTGATTGACATCAGTGTAATGCTTGCCCTGGACACAGCCAGTTGCGGGCACAACCTCGATATTGAACGGCCGCGGCACCTGCAGCCCGGCAACAACGGCACTGACACCCTTGCCGCCTGTGATACAAATCGTATCGCCATCGGAGATTTGCTGCAGGAGCAACCTAGCCGCCGCTTCACCAACCGCCTGCAATGCTGTTTGCGGATTGTCCGACACTGTGGGCACCACGACAGCCCGATTGATACCCCCCAGCGCCAGCAACCGTTCTTCCAGATCGATAAGCGGTTCAACAGGTGACTTGATCTTGATTTCGACCAATCCGAGCTGACGCCCGCGTTTAATGAGGCGATTGACTGTCGGCTGTGATACCCCGAGCTGATCGGCGATCTGCGCTTGTGTCAGGCCTTCCACGAAGTGCAATACCAATGCCTGATGCATTTGCCTGGCAATGACAATCTCCTCGCGTGGTGCCGGAGATAGTTTTGCGTTGAGTCTGACGACAGTCATATCAGGAAGCCTTACGCTTGTGCAAAAAGTGGTCAATGGATACTGCGCCGAGTAGAATGCAACCCTTGATCATGTCCTGCCAGTAAACCGATATATTAAGCAGAACCAGCGAGCTTGTGACCACCGAAAGCAGGGCGATGCCGAGGATCGCACCAAGAATTGTTCCCGATCCGCCATTCAATGACGCGCCGCCAATAACAGCCGCTGCGATGATGTTCAGCTCCATGCCGACGCCGAATGTAGGGGTCGCCGCACCGAAGCGTGACATATAGATGACGCCTGCCACCCCGGCGAGCGTGGAACAGAGAACAGTCACCCAGAACTTGACCTGATTGGTCCTGATGCCTGAGTAAAGAGCGGCCTTTTCATTGCTTCCGGTATAGAAGACTTTTCGCAAAGCTGTTGCACGCCGCAACAGGAAGTCAAAAAGTACAACGACAGCAATGAAAATTATGATGACGTAGGGCACGCCGTGGAAACTGCCCTGCCCGATTGCCTTGAACGCGGGGGGTAGGGTGAAGAGCGAGAGCGGCGTTCCTTTGGTGATTATAAGGCAAAGGCCACGTACAATCACCATTCCGGCGAGCGAAGTGATGAAGTGATTAAGTCCGACAACGGTAACAAAGAAGCCCATCACGCAGCCAATCAGACTGCTTGCCAGAATACCGATAAGAGAGGCGCTCCACGGGTCCAGTCCCGCAAGGAAAAGCGAACCTGAAAGCACCATTGCGAAGCAGACTACGGAACCCACCGCCAGATCGATACCGCCGACGATGAGCAGAATTGTCATGCCAACCACAACAATGCCTTCAACGGAAAAGCTCATCAGCATGGCGCGGAAATTGCCGAGCGTCAGAAAATGCGGCGAAGCAAAGCTCATGGCAATGCACAGCGCCAGAATGATCGCGATCAGCCCAGCTTCCCGCATTGAACCCAGCCTTTTCCAGGACGGTGTCCGCGTAGCACTTACTCCGATTGTTTCAGCCACCATGTTATTTTCTCCCATAGACTTTTCAGGCAGCATGATCTGTCGCCAACCGTGTTTGTTCGCTTTGATTGACACCGGAAGCCAGCCGTATCACCGCCTCCTCCGTCATCTCATCTGCGCCGAGTTCACCCGCGATCTTTCCCTCCCGGATAACCAGCACCCGGTCACATAATCCAAGCAATTCCGGCAGCTCTGACGAGATGACAATGATTCCGATGCCGGACCTTGCCAGATCGCGAAGCAACAGGTGAATTTCGGATTTTGCGCCGACATCAATGCCGCGTGTCGGCTCATCCATCAGGATAACCTTCGGTTGAACCGCGAGCTGTTTGGCAATCGCGACCTTTTGCTGATTGCCGCCACTGAGCGCTGATACAGGCGTGTCGATGTTGGCCATACGAATATTCAGCCGCTGCGCGAATGCGTGGGCAAGCTGTGCTTCGCCCCGCGCATTAATCAGCCCCAGATGTCCCGTCAGCGCCTTGAGATTGAGAACGGAAATATTCTGGGCGATCGACATGTCGAGGAAAACGCCAGAACCTTTGCGGTCCTCGGAAAGATAGACGATGCCAGCCTCTACGGCATCCGTGTAAGTCTTGATTGCCTGTACCTGACCGTGCAAGCGGATTTCGCCATCCGTGATCGCCCGCAGACCGCAAATGCCCTCGGCAATCTCCGTGCGGCCAGAGCCGATCAGACCGCCAATGCCTAGTATCTCGCCTTTGTTCAACTCGATATTGATATCAAGGAAGCGGCTTCTGTCACCAAGGCCACGAACCGAAAGGATTGTCTCGCCTGACACCTCAGCGCTTTGCTGTTTAGGCGGATAGAGCTGGGTTATTTCCCGGCCCACCATACGGCGGACAACATCATCGGGCGTCACATCTGCCACCCTCTCCGTGGACACATATCGGCCGTCGCGCAGAACTGTGACACGGTCGCAGAGCGAGAAAATCTCAGCCATTCGATGACTGATGTAAATAATGGAAATGCCGTTCGCCTTCAGATCCCGAATAATATCGAACAATATGCGGGTTTCGGCTTCGGTCAATGCAGCTGTTGGTTCGTCAAAGATCAGCACCCGGCAATCCAGTGTCAAAGCCTTGGCGATCTCAACCAGTTGTTGGCTCGATATGGAAAGATCGGCAACCTTGCGACGCACGTCGATCGGTGCAAGCCGGTTCATGACTTCCTGCGCCTTACGTTCCAATTTACGATAGTCCATCAGGAACGATCGCTGGCGGCTCGTCGCGGCCATGAAGATATTTTCCGCCACGCTCGCATCAGGACAAAGCGCGATTTCCTGGTGCACAAGCCCCAGACCAAATGATTGGGCTATTGAAGGAGAGGCGATTTTCACCGCCTCACCTTCCACGAGGATTTCACCCTCATCCGGTTGCAGCACACCGGCAATGATATTCATCAGCGTCGATTTGCCGGCTCCGTTTTCGCCGCAGATCGCGTGAATTTCCCCGCGATGGAGGCTGAAACTTACATTCGTCAACGCCTTTACCGCACCGAAGTGCTTTGTGACGTTGTGGATGTCCAGAACCGGTTTCGGCATGATGACGCTCCTCCCCAATACTTCACAAGACGCTACCCGGACTTTGCAAATCCGGATAGCGGATTGCGAAGTCTACTCCTCGATCCCTTTGGTACCGCGACGCTTCAGGTACTTGTCCCAGAAGAAATCATCCGCATTTTCCGCTGTGACGATGGACAGACCATTGTCAACGAATGGAATACTCATCGGGTTGAACCCTGCCCGCTTGGCATCGTTCATAGGATCGATCAGTTCCGGATGCTTGGCCAACCAGAGCAGCATGAAACCCATATAGCCCTGCATGCCCTGATTGGGGTTGATTGAGCCAAAGACTTCACCGGCTTTGATCATGTCGAGAATATTGGCGTTGACGTCCGCGCACATGACGAGGATTTTACCGCCGCTTTCCTTATTTGCCTGGGCTGCGCCGATGGCCGAGTTGGCCTCCGGCATGAACACTGCACCAAGATTAGGATTGGCCTGCACGATACTCATCAAGCCTTGATAGGCTTTTGTCGGGTCCTGATTGGAGGCAGCGCGGCCAACCAATTTCATATCCGGCCACTTTTCCTTCATGCGGTCAACAAATGCCGTTACACGCTTGTCGTGATTATCCTGACCTGGATTTTCCAGCACCGCATATTCGCCCTTGCCACCAAGCTTGTTGGCAATGGCATCAGCCGCATAGGTGCCTTCACGAATATTATCCGAAGTGATGAACGATATGCGTTTTGACAATGGCGAGTCCGCCGCAAATGTCACGACTGCCGTTCCCTGACCGATAGCGCGGTTGATTGGCTCGATGAAGGGATCCGAGTTCATTGGGTGAACCAGAATGCCTGCCGGGTTCTGTGCCAATGCCTGATCAAAACTGGCGATCTGCTTGTTGACGTCATATTCCGGTGTTCCGGTATAGGCCGTCTCGCAGCCAAGCTGCTTGCCTGCCTGCTTGAACATCTCATAAACCGGGAACCAGTATTCGACACCCGACACCATGACGTTCATGACATATTTTTCGCCCGGCTTGCAGCGAAACGGCGATTCCGTGTCAGCCTTGGCTGGCGATGCAAATAATGTTGCTGCAAGGACCGCCATCGCGGTCGTGCCCAAAAAAGTACGCAAGTGTCCTCCTCGAGGCCGAAGCCCCTCCCATTTGTCCGCGGCGCTTCGAATGCAGCCACTTTACTTTGCGAAAACCGGCACTCCTCCTCGAATGCCAGCATGGGTAACTAATCTCAAAGAAAAGAGACTGTCAATAAAATTCATCACGTGAATAATAATTCATATACTTTGCAAAAAACCTCTGGCGGGCGGAAATATTCCGCCCATTGGCTGTCTTCAGTCTATGGAAAAGCAGCGACTTAGCGCATCAATATCAAAGCGACCAGGCCCACCGTACCGACAACAAGCCGCCACCAGGCAAAAAGGCCATAACCGTGGCGAGATACGTAACCCAACAGATAACGCACTACGAGCACGGCGGAGATAAAGGCTGCAAGGAAGCCGACGCCGATCAACGTCACATCATCAAATGTCAGGATATTGCGGTTCTTGAAAAGGTCGAGGGCAAAAGCGCCTGCCATGGTGGGCATGGCAAGAAAGAACGAGAACTCAGCCGCCGAACGCTTATCAGCGCCCAAAAGCAAAGCTCCGACAATGGTCGAGCCAGAACGCGACGTGCCGGGGATCATGGCAAAGCACTGGAAAAGGCCGATTTTCAAATAGAGCGGCAATGGAAAATCCATCGCATCCGTATAACGTGGCTTCAGGTCGAGCCTATCCACCCATAGAAGGATAAGCCCACCCAGTATCAGCATCGTACAAATCAACATTGGCGATTCAAACAGGATTGCCTTGATCAACCCATGAGCAAGAACGCCAATGAAAACGGCGGGCAGAAATGCAATCAGCACACCGATTACAAAACGCCGGGCCTTCGGATCATTGGGCAAATCACGTGCTATTTTCAGAAGGCGTGCGGAGTAAACAGTCAGAATAGCAAGGATAGCACCGAGCTGGATCAGCACTTCGAAGGTCTTACCATTTGACTCGAAACCGAGAAAATGGCCTGCAAGCAGCAGGTGTCCTGTAGAAGAAACAGGGATGAATTCGGTAAGCCCCTCCAGCAATCCCAAGAAAAGCGCTTCGACAATTGTCTGAGTTTCCATGTTTATGCTTACCGCTTTCTTAATCCGTATTGCGGTTCCCGCCCCGCCAAAAGGGCACCGCTACAATTGAATACACTGCACAATTTTTGTCTTAACCGATTCTCGTTTAAGAAATTATTCAGCGATAAGAGCCCGCCTGTTAAATCGTGTTTACTTGTCTCATGCCGCCGTTGCGCCTATAGCATTGGCCCGGTGTCTGCCATGTTCGCAATACGATGCCGACCCGCAAAATGCCAGTTCGAAAGATTTAGAATATCTGCCATGTTGACGCTTTTTCATCATCCCATGTCCACCGGCTCGCGATATGTGCGACTGATCCTCAATGAATATGACATTGAAGTGCAGTTGATCGAGGAAAACAGTTGGGCACGCCGCAAGGAATTTCTGTCGCTCAATCCCGCAGGTACATTGCCCGTATTGCTTGCAGAAGGCGACGTGCCTGTGGCCGGGGCATCGGTGATTGCCGAATATATTGACGAAACACGTGGCGCATTAAAACGCAGCCGCCGTTTGTTTCCGGAAGACTCGCTCAATCGCGCAGAGGTACGCCGGCTTGTTGACTGGTTCTTGAGCAAGTTTGAAAATGAAGTGACACGGCATATGGCGCGTGAACGCATCTTCAAGTTGCATATGACAGCCGAGCAGGGTGGAGGCGCACCTGACAGCGCTGCCATCCGCGCCGCCCGGGCAAATATTACCCAGCATATGAGATATATTGACTGGTTGACCGCCACACGCAATTGGCTGGCTGGACCTGCACCGACCTATGCAGACATGGCTGCTGCGGCCTCCATCTCCATTCTAGACTATCTTGGAGAGATAAAATGGGCCGAGTATCGTGCGGCACGCGATTGGTATACCCGGATGAAGTCCCGACCCTCCTTCCGCCCGCTTCTTTCGGACCGCGTGCGCGGCTTGCCCCCTGCATCGCACTATGGTGATCTGGATTTTTGATCTTATAGGGTATTTAAGTTCTCATGCACGGTTGTCATGCAAATGAACCTAAATCAGCAAGAGCGGCTTAAACAATTCATTATCGAAGAATCGCGGGCTGCTGGCTTCGATGTCATCGCGATCACTAGTCCGGACTCAATCCCACAAGCTGAAGAGCGGCTGCGCGAATATTTGTCGCTTGGGCGTCACGCAAGCATGGAATGGATGCGGGAAACCGAGGAGCGTCGAAGCAGTCCGCAAGCTCTTTGGCCGGAAGTTCGCTCGATCATTGTTCTGGCCATGAATTACGGCCCCGACAGCAATCCACTCACTATCCTTGAGCAAAAAGACAAGGCAGCGATTTCCGTCTACGCGCAGAACCGTGATTATCACGACATTATAAAGGGCAAGTTGAAAGGCGTAGCCAGCCGGTTTGCCTCGCGGGCCACTGGCGAAGATCTTAAAGTGTTCGTTGATACGGCACCTGTCATGGAGAAGCCACTGGCAGAAGCCGCAGGACTTGGCTGGCAAGGCAAGCATACCAATCTGGTCAGCCGGACACATGGGTCCTGGCTCTTTCTAGGCACCATCTTCACAACAGCAATGCTCCCTGTAGACACCAAAGAGCAGGACCACTGCGGCTCGTGCCGTGCTTGTCTCGATACCTGTCCGACCTCGGCTTTTCCTGCTCCCTATCAGCTCGACGCACGCCGGTGCATTTCCTATCTCACTATCGAGCATAAAGAACCGATCGCACTCGAGTTCCGCAAGGCGATGGGCAACCGTATCTATGGTTGCGATGATTGTCTTGCCGTATGTCCGTGGAATAAATTTGCTGAAACTGCACGCGAGTCCAAGCTGCGTGCCCGCGACGATCTTCGCTCGCCCTCTCTTGCTTACCTGCTGACCTTGGATGACCCTACATTCCGAACCCTGTTCTCAGGCTCACCTATCAAGCGCATTGGTCGCGATCGCTTCCTGCGAAATGTATTGAACGCCTGCGGCAATTCCGATGATCCGAATTTGATAGAACCGGTCAAGCGGCATCTGTCCGATCCTTCGCCGCTCGTGCGCGGCTCAGCGGTGTGGGCTTTGAGCCAGCTCCTGAACGCAGAAAGCTTTTCAAACCTCAGATTGATCCACGCAGTGAAGGAAAATGATGCTGGCGTCTTGACCGAATGGCACAATGGCGCGAACAATCAGCTATGAAGATTTTCCTGTTTGGTGCCGGTTATTCAGCGCGCGCCTTTGCCAGAGCAATTGCTCCCACAGCCGAGTTTATTGGCGGGACGACGCGTGACGGAACGAAGTTGGCGACACTCGACAACGAAGGTATCACGCCTTTCCTTTTCCATGGCACCCACGCATCGCAGGAGATTGCAGACGCGCTGGAAACCATCACTCATCTGGTTATTTCAACATCTCCAGCAAAAACCGGCGATCCCGTGATCGCGCTGTTCGGAGAGACGATCCGTCGCGCCATGCCAAAGCTGCAATGGATCGGCTATCTATCGACAGTAGGCGTCTATGGCAATCATGCCGGTGCCTGGGTGGACGAAACAACGCCCTGTAGCCCGGTTTCAACGCGTTCGGTTGAGCGTGTCGATGCGGAGCATAGCTGGCAGGCTTTGGCGGATGCTCGCGGCGTTCCGCTGGCAATATTGCGGCTTTCGGGAATTTACGGACCGGGGCGTAATGCTTTTGTCAATCTCACCAATGGAACAGCGCGGCGTCTCAACAAAACCGGGCAGGTTTTCAACCGCATTCATGTGGATGACATTGCCGGTGCCCTTCAGTTCCTCAGCATGCACAACCAGGGTGGCATATTCAATATTACCGATGACGAACCGGCTCCGCCCCAGGATGTTGTCGCCTATGCCGCCGAGTTAATGGGCGTGGAGCCACCGGAAGAGTCTGACTTTGAATCAGCACAACTGACGCCGATGGCCCGCTCATTTTATGGCGAGAACAAGCGTGTTTCCAACAAGCGCATCAAGTCTTTGGGTTTCACATTCCGCTATCCCGACTACGGCACTGCCTTCGCGGCCATGTGGCGAGACGGCAGCTGGCGTTAACGCCTGCATTTAGCGAAAACTCGTAATTACATTGATTCCGATGCCTTCAAAGCGGTCCATCGCCATCAGGGCCGCTGGCGCGTCATCCAAGGTGATTTCCTTGCCAATCAATCTTTGAGGTTTGAGCTTGCCAGTCTCCAGCATGTCCATCAGGGCATTATACCGAAAGGCCTGCATGCCATGGCTGCCATATATTTCAAGCTCATGCGCAATGACCTTATCCATGGGAATGGGAGAGTGTGCGTGACCACCAAGCATTAGTCCCACCTGCACATGACGGCCACGGCGACGCAGATTCGCGATTGAATTAAAGCATGTTGTGGGGTGCCCCAGTGCGTCTATGGAAACATGGGCACCACCCTTGGTAATCTCTCGGATTACGCCAATAACATCTTGTTTCTCACGTCCATTGACAGAAGCGACAGCCCCTAATTCTCGGGCAAAAGCAAGCTTCTCTTCGGACAAGTCGACCGCAACAACATTCGCGCCCATCGCAGTGGCAATCATAATTGCGGAGAGGCCCACCCCGCCGCATCCATGCACTGCCACCCATTCGCCTGGCTTCACTTTCGCCTGGTCGACAATGGCGCGGAAAGAGGTCACAAATCGGCAGCCAAGACTTGCCGCCGTGGCAAAATCCAGCGAATCCGGCAGGGCGACAAGATTGGTATCGGCGAAGTCGAGCGCGACATATTCCGCGAAAGAGCCCCATGCGGTGAAGCCGGGCTGAAACTGACTTTCACAAACCTGATGATTGCCCGAATTACACTCAAAACAATGTCCGCAACCGCCAACAAAAGGCACTGTTACGCGCTGGCCGATTTTCCATCCTGTCACATGTTTGCCAATAGCTTCAATTGTTCCCGCAAGCTCATGTCCTGGCACGTGCGGCAGAACAATATCCGCATCATGCCCCATCCAGCCATGCCAATCACTGCGGCAAAGTCCGGTCGCTTCAACTTTCACCACAACGCCGCTTGCGGCAGGTTCGGGATCCATAACGTTCTGCACGCGGGGCGGATGTCCAAACTGCTCGAAAATGACTGCTCTCATAATGCGGACCCCACCGAATCAAACCTAAATTTGTTTCCATATTGCGGGTTTCATGCGAATCTTGCCATCATAAAGCTCGGATGACCGAAGCAATTTTGCTTCCCATCCATTGGACAATAAAATGATATCAAAAACTCTGCTCTCCTTTGCTGTTGGCATATTAGTTTCGCTAGCAAGCACACTCAATGCTGTCGCCGAAGACGGGCCTGCAAAGCGCTTGTTCGGCTCGCAATCATTGCCCAGTCTCGGAGCACCGCAATCAACCGGTTTTTACGCCAAGGGTTGCCTTGCAGGCGGCGTTGCATTGCCCGTGGATGGACCGGCCTGGCAGGTCATGCGTCTGTCGCGAAATCGCAATTGGGGCCATCCGCGCATGATCGCCCTTCTGGAACGGCTAGCCCGTGATGCTTTCGCCAAGGACGGCTGGCCCGGCCTACTGGTTGGCGATATTTCGCAGCCACGTGGCGGTCCGATGTTGACCGGTCATGCTTCGCATCAGGTAGGGCTTGATGCCGATATCTGGCTGACTCCGATGCCGAAACGCCGCTTCACCAATCAGGAACGTGAGACGGTGGAGGCGAAGTCCATGCTTCAAGGGGACACGCTTTTTGTTGACCCTGATAAATGGAGTGCAAGTCGCACGGCTCTTTTGAAACGCGCTGCGAGTTACCCTGAGGTTGAGCGGATTTTTGTCCACCCCGGCATCAAGAAAAAGCTGTGTGACGGCGTGCAGGGCGACCGTAGCTGGCTGAACAAAGTACGTCCCTATTGGGGTCACTATTATCATTTCCATGTGCGCATCAAATGCCAGCCCGGATCTCCCGAATGCAAAGCACAGGAGCCGACAGGGACTGATGATGGCTGCGGCAAACCTTTGGCCTGGTGGTTCACCGATGAGCCGTGGAAGAAAGCACCTCCACCCAAAAACCCGGTCAAGCCCAAGGTCATGATGCTCTCGGACCTACCGAAGCTTTGCGCCCAGATATTGAATGCACCCGGGCCAAAATCGGTTGAAGAGGTTACGCTTGGCGTTGGTGCGAAGGTTCCACAGGCATCTACAGATACCAGCCAGGACTTTCCAGAAGACGTTCCGGTTCCCGGTCAAAAGCCTTGAGGTCTTTTTGTGCTCTGCCCTTTTCACGGCGACGTGAATTGTTTATAGAGTTTCAATCGATTTAGGGCCCCACCCGAAAAAGAGTTTTGATGACACAGCCATTCCGCCTTGCGTTGATTGCCCATGACCAGAAGAAGGACGACATGGTGGCGTTTGCGCGCAATTATGAGGCCTTGCTTGCACCATGTGACATCGTCGCGACCGGCACGACCGGCCGCCTGATACAGGAAGCGTGTCCCTCACTGACAATCGCCCGCGTAAAGAGCGGACCGCTTGGCGGCGATCAGCAGATCGGTGCGTTGATTGCGGAAGGACGAATTGACGGGCTTATATTTTTCGTCGACCCGTTGTCACCTTTGCCACACGATGTTGATGTAAAAGCACTGATGCGGCTTGCCAGCGTTTACGATATTCCCATGGCATTGAACCGGGCCACAGCTGAGGTTCTGGTACAAAAAAGAGGCTTGCTACGGGATGACGCGGCCGACAATACATTGATGCGCCATGTGTCCGATCGGGATAAAGGCACGCGTGGCATTTAAGACAGGAAAGCGATAATGGTTACACAGGCAGATACCGACCACATCATGAAATTTCCGATTCTGGTCGGGGATATTGGCGGTACCAATGCGCGCTTCGCAATCCTTGTCGATGCCTATGCAGAGCCGAAGGAATTTCCGGTTCTGCAAACTGCCGATTTTTCAACTATTGATGAAGCTATCCAGAACGCGATCCTTGACCACACCTCGATCCAGCCACGTTCTGCAGTGCTTGCCATTGCTGGTCCTGTCGAAGGTGACGAGATCGACCTGACCAATTGCGCCTGGGTCGTCAAGCCGCGCCAGATGATGGAGACACTTGGCCTCTCGGACATTACCGTCATCAACGATTTCGAGGCGCAGGCACTCGCCGTTGTTTCGCTTGAGCCAAAGCATCTTGAAAAGCTTGGCGGTGGCGCGGGTGATCCGCATGGCAGCCGTGCGGTGCTCGGGCCCGGCACTGGTCTTGGGGTTGCCGGCATGGTTCGTTCTCGCGCAAGCTGGGTTCCTGTTCCTGGTGAAGGTGGTCATGTGGATATGGGTCCGCGTACTGAACGCGATCTCGAACTTTTCCCTCATATCGAGCATATTGATGGCCGCATTTCCGGCGAACAACTGCTTTGCGGGCGCGGACTGCAGAATATCTATCGCGCCATTTGCAAGGTTGGTGGAACGGAACCAGCGCTTGAAACGCCTGCCGACATAACTGCCGCTGGTCTTTCCGGTGAATCTCCGGAAGCGAAGGAAACCCTGGCTCTTTTCGTCACCTATCTCGGCCGTCTGGCGGGCGATTTTGCGCTGACTTTCATGGCGCGCGGTGGTGTATATCTCGCCGGTGGTATCGTTCAAAAGATCGTGGAGCCGCTAAAAAATCCGGCCTTCCGCGAAGCTTTTGAAGATAAGGCCCCGCACCAGCAAATATTACGCGAAACACCGGTTTACATTATCACGCATCCTCTGGCAGCCTTAAGCGGTCTGTCTGCATTTGCCCGCACGCCAGCCCGATTCGGCGTTGCTACTGAGGGTCGTCGCTGGCGCCAAGGCTGAGCTGTTCGCTGAACCTTTCTGGGGCATCAAGGCAACACTGCCCGCCGCATTCCGCCAAACGGGGCAAAACCGATAGGCAAGGCGAGGCAATAACGCTATAGGGACAAGATCACGCGGCAAACTTCCTGCAAAAGGAGGTTTGCCTGACATTTTAGTACCAGCGAGTTGCCGCCTGTCATGAATGGTGTACCCAAGAAGAACAAAATCGACCCGACCGAGGCCAGGCGCGTCGTCGGCAGGGTGCTTGGCGAGAATGTCCGGCAGCACCGCTCTTCATACACTGTTGCAGTTTTCGCAATGCTGGCCGTGGCGCTAAGTACCGCTTTTGTCGCCTATATCTTTAAGGATGTAATCAACAAAATCTATTATGAGCGCCGCGAAGACCTCATCATACCGATCAGCCTCGGCATTCTTGCCGCGTTCGTTATCCGCGGCGTCGCGACCTATGTACAATCAGTAACGATGGCAAAAGTCGGTAACAGCATTGTGGCGCGTTACCAGCATCGCATTTTTGACCATCTTATGAAGCTTGGGCTCGACTTTTATCACGATACGCGTTCCGCACAGCTGGCGGCGCGGATCAATCAGAATATTGGTGGCGTTCGTGAGCTTCTTGATATTGTGGTCACGACAATCGGCAAGGATATTCCAACCCTGATCGCTCTTGTCGGCACAATGATCCTGCTCGACCCGCTGCTATCGCTGTTCGCTTTGCTGATCGGCCCACCAGTGCTCCTCACCGTCCGTTACCTGACCAAGCGCCTGCGGGTCATTCATCGTGAATCAGTGACCCTGAATTCACACCTTTTGGGCGCGATGCAAGAGGCTACGCAAGGGATAGCCATCGTCAAGGCTTTCACCATGGAAGACCAGTTGCGCGGCAAGATCAGCAAATTGATCACACGCGCCGAGGAGCGAGCCAATAAGATTTCACGCGTGTCCGAGCGGCTGACTCCCGTGACAGAGCTCATTGCGGGTACAGCCATTGCATCAATGATCATGTATACGGGCTTCCGCGCCGTTTATGATGCACAGCCTCCCGGCGCCATGTTCAGCTTTATCACCGCTGTGCTCCTCGCCTATGACCCGGTTCGCCGTCTTGCCCGTGTGCAGGTTGGCCTTGAGCGCTCGCTCGTTAACGCCCGCATGATCTATGAAATTCTCGACATTGAGCCGCGTCAGGCAGATAGCATCGGCGCCGTGCCGATTACGGTGCCCAATGGCGAGGTTCAATTCGATAATGTGAGCTTCGGTTATGGCAATGGCATTCAGGTTCTCCACAATGTCAGCTTCACCGCAGATGCAGGCAAGACCACCGCAATTGTCGGTGCATCGGGCGCCGGTAAATCGACACTGATCGGTCTCGTTCAGCGCTTCTATGATATTGATGGTGGACGTATTCTGGTTGACGGCCAGGATATTGCCCATGTCAGCAAGCGGTCGCTGCGCCAATCCATCGCTTATGTCTCGCAGCAACCCTATTTATTCGAGGGCACTATTGCCGACAATATTCGCTACGGACGACCCGACGCGACTGATGAAGAGGTTATCGAGGCGGCCAAACTTGCCAATGCCGATGAGTTCATTATCAAGCAGCCGCAAAGCTACGGCACCGAAGTGGGCGAAAACGGTATAACGCTTTCAGGCGGTCAACGGCAGCGCCTTTCCATCGCGCGCGCCATTGTCCGCAATGCGTCCATTCTCCTGCTCGATGAGGCCACTTCAGCGCTCGATAATGAATCCGAAAAGCGCGTACAGCAGGCTCTTGAACGCAGCATGCAGGGCCGCACAACCATCGTCATCGCCCATCGTCTTTCGACTATTGTCAACGCGGATCATATTGTCGTTATGGAAGCGGGACGGGTTGTGGAAGAAGGCGTTCATGAAACCTTGCTTGCCCGGCCAAATGGCGTTTACGCGCGCTTCTATCAATTGCAGGGCAAGGATGAGTCACCCATTATTCTTATGGATGAAGACGAGACTGCCGAACGCATGGGACCAACGGAATGAGCATAGAAAATCCGATGAAGCTTGCCGTAACCGGTGCTGGCGGGCGCATGGGGCAGACCTTGATTCGCATCATACAAGCGACACCGGGCGCCACACTTGCCGGTGCCATAGAGCGCTCTGGCTCGCCGCATATCGGTCAGGATGCAGGCGAACTTGCCGGCGTTGGTCACCTCGGTATTCCAATTACCGATGACGCGCTTTCTGTTTTTGTCGGCGTTGAGGGCGTGCTTGATTTTACCACCCCTGCCGCGACCATTGAATTTGCCGAATTGGCTGCACAAGCGCGTATCATTCATGTGATTGGCACAACAGGCTGCTCCGCTGAGGATAATGCTAAGATTGATGCCGCAGCGCGCCATGCAGTGGTCGTCAAATCAGGCAATATGAGTCTTGGTGTCAATCTGCTTGGCGTTCTGGTCAAACAGGCAGCAAAAGCACTCGGTGAAGAATTCGATATCGAGATTCTTGAAATGCACCACAAACATAAGGTCGATGCGCCATCAGGCACAGCCCTGCTGCTTGGAGAAGCGGCTGCCGATGGCCGGGAGATCGGCCTTAGCCAGCACAGTGTTCGCGTGCGCGACGGACATACCGGCCCCCGACAGACTGGGACGATCGGTTTCGCCACCTTGCGCGGCGGCTCGGTGGTCGGTGACCACTCTGTCATTCTTGCGGGTGAAGGCGAGCGCATCACGCTGTCCCACCATGCGGAGGACCGCACTATCTTTGCGCGCGGCGCAATCAAGGCCGCACTTTGGGGCAAAGGCCGCAAGCCTGGTCTTTACTCCATGCTCGATGTGCTTGGCCTCAGCGATCAAAGCATTTCCAACTAAATACTGCCTTAAAAGGAGTCTTCAGAATGTCCGGAACCCTCGTCCTCGTTCGCCATGGCCAGAGCGAATGGAACTTGAAAAATCTTTTCACAGGCTGGCGTGATCCGGCTCTGACTGAGCTCGGCCACGAAGAAGCCAAGGACGCCGGCAAACGCTTGAAGGCCAAGGGTCTGAAATTCGATATTGCTTACACTTCCGTCCTTTCGCGCGCGCAAAACACCCTACAGCACATACTCGAAGAGGTTGGTCAGACCGGTCTTCAAACCATCCGCGATCAGGCCTTGAATGAACGCGATTATGGCGATCTCTCCGGTCTCAATAAGGATGACGCGCGCGCCAAATGGGGCGAAGATCAGGTGCATATCTGGCGCCGTTCCTATGACGTGCCACCACCCGGAGGCGAGAGCCTGCGCGATACCGGCGCTCGCGTTTGGCCGTACTATCTTCACGAGATTCAACCCCACGTCCTGCGCGGCGAAACAGTTCTGGTGGCTGCGCATGGCAATTCATTGCGCGCGCTGATCATGGCGCTCGACGGCCTGACAGGCGAAGAGATCGTAGCGCAGGAACTCGCCACAGGCGTACCGATTGTCTACAAGCTCAATGCCGACTCGACGATCGCATCGAAGGAAGTGCTAGTAGGGTAATCGTTCAAGCGGCTGAGCGATTCCGCCGCTTCACCATGCAAACAGCGCTCGGGAATCATGTATTGCGTTTCTGAAATTGTCCCACACTTGTCGTGGCATTCAATTTAACAATGAATGCCCGATATTGGCCAATATATGCATTGACAGACTCTTGAGCGCCCCTTAGATGAGACGCGCTGCCCAGATGGCGGAATTGGTAGACGCGCACGGTTCAGGTCCGTGTGCCGCAAGGCGTGGAGGTTCGAGTCCTCTTCTGGGCACCAAATTCCAATTCACAGACGTTCACCAACGTCCGTAAGTGACTAGAAAAGCCCCGTTAATTCGGGGTTTTTTCTTGTTTACCGTCCACCGGCGTTCATGGCTGGTTGTTGGCATCCACAAATTTTGTTGGTATATTCGGGGTGCTTTCCTGAAAAAGCCAACATCGGATTAGTTGGATACCAACAAGTGCCTTTGACCGATACGCAAATCAAAGCCATCAAAGCTAGCGATAAACCCGTCAAATTCAGCGACGGAGGTGGGTTGCATCTGCTGGTTACCTCGCAAGGCTCAAAGCTTTGGCGTCTTGCATATCGCTTTGATCGCAAGCAGAAAACGTTAGCGCTCGGTTCTTATCCAATAACGTCCCTTGGCGATGCTCGTAAGAAGCGAGACTCGGCCAAGAAACTGTTGGCATCCAACATAGATCCATCGCAGCAGGCCAAACTCGATAAAATCCATCGACAGACATCGAATGCCACAACATTCAACGCGGTTGCTGACGACTTTCTGAAAAAGGTTAAACAGGAAGGCAAGGCTACAGCTACGATGACTAAAAAGAACTGGTTGATCGACCTAGCAAGGCCCGACCTTGGCCACCGACCGATTTCTGAGATTAGCTCGGCTGAGGTACTCGTTCCTCTGAGGAAAGTTGAGAGCCAAGGCAATTACGAAACTGCGCGTCGGCTTCGTTCGACCATTGGGCAAGTCTTCCGCTTCGCCATAGCTACCGCCCGTGCGGAAAATGATCCGACAGGTGGGCTGCGTGGAGCGCTGACAATACCTGTTGTCACCCATCGACCCGCCATTACCAACCAAAAGGCCCTAGGAGGTCTATTGCGGGCGATATGGGGTTACGATGGCACACCCGATACCAGGATTGCGCTGGTGCTAATGGCATACCTCTACCCACGCCCTGGCGAGTTACGCCAAGCTGAATGGAGCGAGCTTAATTTGGATGAGGCCGTGTGGACTATACCCGCTGCCAGAGCGAAGATGCGCAGGGAGCATCGCAAGCCGTTACCGAAACAGGCCATAGTTGCGCTCCGCGATCAATACGAACGGACTGGTGACGGCAAGTTAGTATTCCCATCGATAAAATCTCGGATGCGCCCCATGAGCGAGAATACGTTAAACGGGGCATTGAGGAGGCTAGGCTTTACGAGTGATGAGGTCACATCACATGGCTTCCGCGCGACAGCATCAACGCTGTTGAATGAGAGTGGCCGATGGTCACCCGACGTCATCGAAGCGGAACTTGCACACATTGGTGCTGATCTAGTACGCCGGGCCTACCATCGCTCACTCTACTGGGACGAGCGAGTTAAAATGGCTCAATGGTGGGCAGATAAGCTTGATGTTATCCGCCAGGAGAGCCCAGAGCAGTTAACCCCCTCCTGATCCTTCTGCATTTCTTTTTCGCATAGCCGCGATGTGCTTTCTCACAAAATCGGGAAGCTGTTGAGCGAGCCTATGGCCGCTCTGGCGCTTTAATAAAATGGAGGAAGCTTGACCAACTACATTTAAAAATCAAAGCACAGCGCCGATTCGCCCGCTGGGGAATCATGAAACAATGAGGAAATCAAGCTCCTCATGTTGTTCCCAACTCTATCCACCATTCATAGAGATGTATGCGTGTTCGCAGCTTGCCATTGGGACTTGCTTCAGTGATTCTACTTACACGTGATTAAGAAAATTACGTGAGCGCAACAATTTTCAAGGAAGCATGGCAAGTGGAAAGCAAGGTCGCAATAACCATTCAAGACTTCTGCCAGAATTACGGAGTTGGCAGAACGTTTGTATTTAATGAAATCAAATCGGGTCGTCTTCCGATTAAGAAGGCCGGTCAGCGCACTCTCATTCTCCGAACGGACGCTGATGCGTGGTTGTCGGCCCTACCGGCTGGGAACAAAACGGGAATAGCCGCATGAAAAAATACGCAACATTACAAATAGAAACTCCGTTGACGGTCGTCCAGTTTGGCGACGAGCGACTGTCAACGGAGCGTAAACTGAACCTTCTCCCAAGAAAGCAACAGCACGATGATAGTACCATTTACTAGCAATTCCACAACCGCAAAGCGCGGTGCATACAAGATTTGCGCTGCCATTAGAGACGAGGGTAAGTCGTTTATCCTCACAGGTCGCGTAGCTTGGACAGCAGAGCAATTGGTCAAAGCTGGCAGCCAGGGAATTACCACTATGCAGTTCCCAGGCGTTCGGCTCTCTGAGCATGTCCGCGTCCTACGGCATGATTTTGGCATCGAGATTGAAACGATTGTCGAAAAACATGATGGCCCCTTCCCCGGCTCACATGGAATTTACAAGCTTGTAACTGAGCTTGTTATTCTCAAAGAGAGCGAGGTGGCCTGATGGACACACCTCCGTTAAACGCCAAAACACTGGGAGCTAGCCAATGGCTAGCTCTTCAGTTGAAACCACTAGATAACACTGTCGTTGAATTGCGTGAGCGTTTTGGGTTGACGCCTCTTGAAGCCTGTTTGGCTATTCGCCACGCTCGAGGAATCGGGAGGGCTAGCTAATGGCCGTATACTCCGAACGTGAAAAAACACGAATCGTTACGCCCAAGAAAGAGGCCCGGGTAATCAAGCATAATGCTCCTGAGAAGGATAGCCCATGGATCTGGCTATCTGAGGAACTTATGTTTTCGCCCTCGTTCACCAGCCTGTCAGTTAATGCTCATAGATGCCTATTCCGAATACTTGGGGAACATTCGATCAAAGGCCGGAAATGCAATGGTCAGCTAATAGTCACCCATCCGGACTTTGAGCGTTATGGAGTAACCCATCGATTTATTGCTGATGGTTGTGATGAGCTGGTCTTTAAGGGCCTGCTGGCGAAAAGGATGGGTCGCGCTGCTGATGGAACTGCCCATCCCAATCTGTACCGGTTGACGTTCTTGGGTGACCATGAGGGCAACCCACCTACTCACGAATGGAAGAACGTTGATGACGCCAAAGCGGCCCATTGGAAAAAAGTGAAGCCACAAAAAGCAGAAGAACGGTCAAAGGAACATGGTCGTAAGAAAAAACGCTCGCTACACAAAAGTGAAATCACCCGCTTCCCCTTTGTGAAATCGGATGCCAGTTTTGAAAGGAAGGCATCATGAAAAACTCAATGAAATCAACACACCAACCAATTTCACAATTGTGTAGTGCTTATCAGAGTTTGGCAGGGGGTATAAAAGCTTATGGATAGCACCTTCATCCGTGGACTCCCCCTGATCAATTCAGCCAATCCATGCAAAATCATCCTTTTCCCACTTACGCATCGCGTCGGAAAAGTCCGTGACGTCGCTGAAAAGCTTGTCGAAAAATCGTCCGCTCGCGCTGCTGACTACTACAGGTCGCAAGTGTCTGATGCCTTGTTCAAGCATCTGGAAAAATTAGGCCTGTCGGAAGACGAACAAGACGAGCAGGTAGGGGCATTTTTTGCCGCAGTCGATGTTGAGGCGGAACGTCTCGTGTACTGGTGGAACCAGCCAGGAGGCAAATCGGCATGAGCGCTAGCAAGACAATATCGCTCTACGATGCATCTTTAATCGCCAAGAAATCTGAGGACACGGTTGCCCGTTGGGCCAAAAGGTACGGCATAGGTAAGCAACTACACAAAGGTGCTTCTTGGCACATTGATCCGGTAGGACTGGCGATTGTTCTCTCTGCGGACGCAGATGCTCTGACAACGTATCAAAGAGAAAGGGAGCGTCGATGAAATCAGAAATCCATATAGTTCAGATCGACAACCCCTCCTTCTCTCCGCAGCATGCTGGCGAGAAATGGAACACTCCCAAAACCACTGCTCGAAAGAATATTCGCGAGAGTGCTGTAGAAACAATGTTTGCTCGGAAAAGCATTGATGCCGCCCAGAAGGAAGCAGCAGACAGATTCAGAGCCCTGTGCGAGGCAATGGGCGCGGCAGGGGCAAGGGCCTTCGACTACACCCGAGTTCGCGTAGATGGGGGATTACGCGGTCAAGCTGAGGCGGACAAAGCTCTCGATGCAGGAGCAGCAATGAAGCGATGCCACGATGTTCTGGATAGGATAGATCGGGGTGCATTCAACTTGCTCTGGCGTATAGTGGGCACAGGTTCCGCCCTGTCTGAGTTGGGTCTATCGGTTCGTGACCAGCGATGGGCACGAGCGTTACTCAGTAGCGGTCTAGATGCCCTCGCGGTCCATTGGGGGTTAAAGACAGCGGAAACAGAACTGCCCCGCCCCTACTCACCCATGTCCAAGGCTCCAGAGTCAATTTCCGTCCGAGATGCGGCAACCCTGGCGAAGAAATCCCCCGACTGCATTAAGCGATGGATTTTACGGTATGGCATTGGCTACCGGATAAGTCCGGAAGCCCCCTGGCGGGTGGACCCCATTGGGCTTGATATTGTGCTCTCTGCGGATGCTCTGGCCCTTACCGACTATCAACGCTCTGCACGATAAGAACACGCGGAATTTGAGGAATTTAAGCGTTGCTTCGGTCTGAGTTTCACTCGATAGTGGCATAGTGGAAAACCGCGCAGAAGCGAGAACGGATTCCACATATAGCGTTTCCCGCAACATGTACTTCGAAACGCAACTAAATCTAGATTATTATTCAAGGATTCTGACATGGCTGCTATTCGCAGATGCCATCCGATGGTGGAGGCTGTGCATGCTCGTGTTTCATTGGAAGAGCGCCAGCTATTCGAAAGAGCTGCTCGCAAGCGTGGGCAAACCCTGGCTGACTTCGCCCGTGATGCTTTGACTCTCAAAGCCTTGAGCGAACTCGACCTCGTCTAACAGTGGAGCAATATCGTGCCGATATTAGATATTCAGGGCAAGCGAGTGGAGGTTGATGACAGCTTTCTACGTCTAACGCCCGAACAGCAAAATGCGACGGTTGATGAGATTGCCGGTCAAATAGGTATTCAGCCACAGCAGCCCGTTTCGGATAGTCAAATTGTGGTTATGCCAGATGGGGTAAAAGTGCGCTTTCCCGCAGATATGCCGAGAGAGCAAATCCGTGGGATGATTTTGCAAAAGTTCCCAGAATTGCAGGATGGGAGCGCTCTACCCGAAATGCAGGGGGCAAACCCTGAACTGTCCGGGATGACGACCGATTTCCAGAATGCACCAAAGGAAGATACCGACCGCTTTGTTCGTGCCAATCTTGAGGCATCCAAAATCAATGAAATGCAAGGCGAGCGCGGCCTAATGCGTCGTGCCGCCGATGCGACAAGCGCCAATCTTCCCTTTGCTGACGAAATGTATTCTGGAACAGTTGGCGGCTTGGCTCGTATGGCCCGTGATGGTGTTGGCTATGGCGAGGCATATAAGCGCGAACAGGCTCTACAAGCGGCTCTAAAGGAAAAACGCGGCACTGCTGCCAATTTGATTGGCGATGTGGCTGGCGGGCTTGCCTTGGGCGCTGGCGTTACATCTGGTCCCCTTACAATGGGCGGTGTTGGCGCTGTTACTGCCTCGCGCCCCGCATGGGGTGGCGCAACGCTTATGGGTCGTGCATCCAGTGGTCTAGGCAAGACGGCGGCGGCAGGGGGTGAGGGTGCTACATATGGCGCACTTTATGGTGCTGCCAATGCAGAGGAAGGTCAACGGCTGCAAGAAGCGGGTAGAGGCGCAGCTATCGGGGCACTAACAGGTGGAGTGTTCGAAGCGGGCGGCAATCTTATATCACGCCTTCGCGCACCCAAGGCCATGGATCCGGCTCCCGGTGTGGATGAGCTAGCGAATGCCTCTCAGGCTCTGTACGAAAAATCACGTGCTGCGGGGATAGCCATCAAGCCCGGATCATTCGACAAGCTTGCAAACAACGTGGCGATGGCTGCTGGTCGGCCCAATCCTACCCTCCGTCCAAACACACTTGGAATTATCGAAGATGTTGCCTCTATGCGAGGTAAACCTGTGGACCTCCAAACTCTGGATGAACTTCAGCAGTCGGTGCGCATGGCTATGAAAAATGCTCAGCCACAGGACAAATTTACCCTGGATCGTGTTCAGAAGGTCATCAATCACTATTCAGATAACGTGAACGCAACGGACATCACTGGCGACATTCGAGGATTTGGCTACGTAAAAGATGCTCGCAAACTGTGGGCTCAAAAATCCAAAACACAGACGATTGAAGACCTGCTTGACTTAGCTGATGTCGACACTGGCAAGTACACACAGTCAGGTATGGCAAATACTATCCGCCAGCGTATGTCGCAGCTCTATACCCAGATCAAAAAGGGTAAAGCCACGTCTAGCTGGTCTAAAGACGAAGTTGCGCTTATCCGCCAGATGGCAAAGGGTGGGTCCAACTCACAGATGGTCAACTGGCTGTCGAAGCTGGCACCACGCGGCGTGATTAGCGCCTCGTTGCCGCAGACGGTCGGCGCTACATCTACTCTGGTGCTTGGACCGGCTGGACTGCTTATCAATGCGGCTGCACCTATTGCAGGTCATGTTGCCGGAAGAGCTGCGGACAGGGGTGCTGTTACAGCGGCTAATACTCTGCGTGATGCAGCGGCACGTGGTTTTGTCTATAAAGCCCCACAACTACCTAATCATCTGCGCCGCGCAATTAGTGGGGCCACAGCAGGGGCCACAGGGCTTCTATAATTGTCCGCGCAATAAGAAAACTCCCTATTGCGAGCGGAATGGCCCAAAGAAATTGTTTGCCGTTTGGACCAAGTACCGGCTCATGTTTGCCGGTTCTTTTCCATTCGGATTCATGCAGATCAATAATTGGCTTCTGCTGTTTGTCGCTCATAAAACCCCGTTTTCTGTCCTGTACGCGCAATATCGTCCTTCCGAGGCTTTAAAACAATAGTCGCCTAATCATCGCGATTTCGAACTCTGTAGAAAAGGAAAACACATCATGACCGACGTTAACAGCGGCGTTCCCTCCGCCGTGTCTGCGATTCAGTTTGCAAAGCAAGCAGCAGCTTTAGGCATGTTTGGTATCTGGCCCGCGACAGAAATCGTACATCGCAACTGCCCGCGATTGGAGACGGCATTCCACCACGATTACGGGAAATCTCCTGCCGACATAGACGAGTTTTTTATCGCAGCAGCTCAGCTTTAACCCCTCTCCCCTTTATGGCTTTCAAGCTAGCAACATACGAAGTTAGGATTTTATCATGCCGGTAGCAGCTTGGTCTTCAACGGCCTCTTCAAACACCGAAGTGGGCGGACTCTCCACGGACGGCACTATCCAGGTTGTCAGTAATATTGATGCCATGTTTCGCGGAATGATGGCAGACATTGCCACGGCTCGCGATGACGGCACGATGACCACCTACGCGCCTCGTGGTTATCTTCATGGCCTAACGCTGTCCAACAATGTCGGGGATGCTGTCAATGACCTCGATATTGCGGTTGGTGAATGCGCCGCCGACACCTCGCCCTATAGAAAACTGACATTGGCTTCTGCCATTACCAAACGGCTTGATGCTGGTTGGGCAGTTGGGTCAAACCAAGGGGGGCTGGACACCGGGTCCATAGCCGATGGCACTTACCATATCTGGCTTATACAACGATCAGATACGGGTGTTGTGGATGCCCTGTTCTCCACCTCTGCGACTGCTCCGACGATGCCAACCAATTACGACCGCAAGCGACGGATTGGTTCTATTATACGCGAAGCGGCAACGATTATAGGGTTTCATCAAAAAGGTGATAAGTTTAAACGCCGTGTATCGGTAACACCATACAATAGCACTGCTGCGGTATCTCCACCCGTTTTAAGATTACTTTCCGTTCCCGATGGCATTGTTGTTGAGCCTATTATGCAGGTCAACCTCGTCGTTAATCCATCTTCAAATGCCTTCAATACTTTTGGGGATGCTGAAAACGGTACGGCGGGCGTAACTGTGGTCCAGAATGTTGCCGCTCCAGCCGGAGCAAATGCTACGTCCGGTAACTGGATTGAGGGCGGTTTTTTTACTGATACTTCCCGTCAGTTGTATCACGGCGTCGGTATTCCCGCAGGTACGATATCCTCTAACACCATTAATATGTGGGGGTGGATTGATACAAGAGGGCGGGTATGATGAGCAGTGACGACAAGATTAGTGGCAGACCATCTATTTACAGCGACGAGCTGGTAGCCAACATATGCGTTGCCTTGGCCTCGGGCCGTTCTCTGCGTGATGTATGCACCGACAAAGGCATGCCAGCCGCTAGCACCGTATTCTTGTGGCTTTCAAAGCATCCCGGCTTTTCGGAGCAGTACGCGCGCGCAATGGAGGCTAGAACTAATGCCCTGGCAGAAGAGATACTGGAGATTGCCGACGATAGCGCTGGAGATGTTGGTATCACCGCGGACGGACGTGAAGTCGTGAAATCAGATGTCATTGCCCGAGCACGTCTGCGAGTAGACACAAGGAAGTGGCTCATGAGTAAGATGGCACCCAAAAAATATGGCGACAAAATTTCTCAGGAAGTTTCAGGGCCAGATGGAAAGCCCGTTGAGACGGTCACGCGCATCGAGCGCATTATCGTCAAGTCAGCGGACAGAAATGAATCCAGTGAGACGTAGTCCGGGATTTGGATACTGGGGTGTAAGTCGATGAATAAAATAGGCGAAAATACGGGAAATCGAGGCAAAGGGCGGCCAGCCGGTTCACCGAACAGAATCAGCGCGTTACTCAAGGATGCCATACTGAAGGCGGCTACTGATGCGGGTAATGGCGATATGGTTGCGTACCTTACAAAGCAGGCAAGAGACAACCCTGGTCCCTTCATGGCCTTGCTTGGCAAGGTGCTTCCTCTCCAGATATCGGGGGATGCTGATAACCCATTGTCGGTTGTTACTAGGATAGAGCTTGTTGCTCCAGAACGTGAAGGTCCGCAGCAGCGTTAGGCGCTATCGACCTTTATCATAGATTGACCGCCTGAATAATAATTGGATTCTCGGGGAGTAATCGCAAATGAATATTGGCTCAAATACAGACAACGGCATCTTCGGTACATGCATAAACCGAAATTCTTCTTCCACCGCGTAAAGAGAGGGTTTCGTGAATGCTACCTTCTTTAGGTGTGCTGAAACTCCAAACGCAGAATATGCTGCGTTTGCTCCAATAACATCAGTTGTGGTATCGCGTGAACCGTACGCTACTGGTTGCCCCACCCATTGCCCCCGACCAATTTTCTTGGCCAGCGCAGCTAAAGCAATTTTGAACTTCGTGACGTTGATTACAACAAAGGATGTAACCTCTTCATTCTTCTCGTATTCGTCGCTTCCCTCAACCATCCCGCGATGACGAGCCTCATTGTAGCCCCCTCGTGAACTGCAAAATATGTGCCCGTCCGTTACTGTGTTGTAGCTGATTGCGTTCCCCGAAGTTCCTAAATAGCTATCACGAATATTGGCTCCGAACGATGTAGTAAGTTGGCTGATAAAGTGGGGGCCCGGCAGATTGATCGCGCCTACCCCTTCGTCCGTATCGGACATCAAACCGGTGCCGTCCTTGCGATTGGCATACACCCTTATAGTTCCAATTTTGAAATGCCCCACGAGCATTCGCTCGCGATCTATTGGCTTGCAGTGTTTTGTAATAAGCATGATATCGTCATCCATCTGCCGCTAACTTGTCTCCATTCGGGCATCCGATGGCAAGATAGCTTGTCTCACCAAGACAACAGAGTGGAAGAGGTGTTACCCAATTAGCTTCTGAGCGAGCTCGTATCGGATAGTAAGGGACGCGCCCTGACCGCCGGCAGGTTCGAAGATGATTGATCCCCTGCCTTTCGCCAATTCCTCTCGCATTACTTTACAGCACGTCGGCATTGCGTGGTCATGACTTGGATAACCACCTAGTATACGATGGAGCTCGCCAGCATTTATTTCAACATGTGAACGGCCTTGCTTTTGAGCACGGTCTAGTTGTGCAATCAGCTCACTTCGGAAATCGTCGGTCGTGGGCATTTCTTGTTTTTCCCGTTGAAGTTCGTTCACTTAAACTGGCTGGACAGGCGATAGCAAATGAATCGAGCAATGCGCCCCGCTCAGGCCTACCTCTTGGAGAAATCCTTTGAGGGATACACTAGACACCAGGCCAACGATAATCGGTTTTCGCTTTCCCTGAGCACGTGTATTCGTAAGCAAACTGACCCGTTGTGATATCACGGCAAGCCCACACAAGCTGACCATACTGGTTGTAGAACATATCCCAATCGGAGCCCGCGTTTTATCCTCCTCCACCTCTGCAACCACTGCTGCTGTTTGCGCATGCAACCGCAACCGCGCCGACCAGTAGAACCGCCGCTCCAGCAGCGATGGCAGTGTTTTGCGCCTGAACAATTGAAGGGCAATTGAGTGGAGCAATCCCGCGCCGAGTAAGCTCCATCTCAAGATCGAGCCTGAATGTCGGGTCTTGCGCCTTCAGGTAGGCACGGCAGATAGAAGTTTTATCCCCTTTGGTCTTATCCTTGTAGAAGCTTTCGCTTGAAGTCGTGCAGCCAGCAGCAATCGCCGCCACCATTAGCAGCGAGCAAATTCTTTTCATTATGCGTATCCCCATTCGTTCCCCAGGGACAATCAATCGGTATTGGAGGCTCCGCACAAGTAGGAGGCGAGTAGTTAGGCTAACCACTTCTAGCTAGTTTGTACGTTTTTCGATATTGAGCTCGTATTGATGAGAGGAAGGGATAGTTGCAGCTGGCCTTAGGAGCCTCAATCTTTCGTTTTACTTGGTGACGGTAATATGAGCCGTCACATCCTGCGTAAAGCCCACACCAAGATTGCGGATGGTGACACTATCATTTCCTACAAACCCCGGCTTGGACATGTACACGGCGTTGATATGCATCAACTTCTTGTTGTTGCAATGATAAAATTTAGCGCTCCGTGGAAGCGTCACTGGTTGGTTTCTAACCGTTGAAAATCCAATTTTGCCGTTCTTCGGTAGTTTTATTACCTTCATCGAGACAGGGCCACCTTCACGACATGCCTCATCATATGAAAGCAATTGATCGACGTACGTCATGCGCCCTGACTTTACCGTTACATTACCCGATACCTTCGAAGCGTCGGTTAACCCGCGTCCTTCATACGTTGTCGCACAACCCGTAGTTGCCAATGTTAAAAAGCACACCACTACCTTTGATAGTTTCAATGATTTATCCCCTTGAGGTCATCCCTCTGCCCCGGGAGCAATTGATACCTGAATTCCTCCTGCAGTAAAGCGCAAGCCAAATTTTCATCGACGGTCGCAAAGTCAGATTGGTAAGGGGTTGATCCAGTTGATGGATTAGATGACCATTCCTCAACCACTTCGCGGTAGGCATGAAATTGGTCAATAACCACCTAGCGTCACTTTCTCACCTTATCGACTTCTGCGTATGTGATTGCACAACTCTCATCGCAGATCTGAATAATCTTGGTATGGCGCGTTATTACATTGTTTTTTACAGAGAATTAAATCGCAGCAAAGACTATATTGCCGAAATCACTTTGCGACTGGTAGAGTACACCTCTAAACTATGGATACTCGGGAGGGGTAATGGATAGTTTTATTGGTCGAATACTTGCCAGCGCCGATGCACAAGACGGTGATCTACCGGGCTTTCCGCCACCAGAAGTGCAGGCTCGGTTTGTGGGGCGGAGCGGTCGCGATGCGCTAAGTGAAGTGGTGCCGTTCGTCTCGCTTATTCAGGACTATTCGTCACCTTCGAACAGCACGCAAGTGCTGGATTTTGGTTGTGGGTGGGGCAGAATTGCTCGTTTCTTTCAAAACTCTGTAGACGCAGAGGCCCTGAAACTGGCTGATGTCGATCCGGAGGCGTTGAATTGGTGCAAGGACAGTGGCGTAAAAGGAACAAGGTATCTCTTGGAGCCAACCGGAAATCTGCCATTTAACAACAATTCCCTCGATGTCGCTTATTCCTATTCTGTGTTTTCCCACCTGTCGGAAGGGTCTGCTGTCCATTGGTTGAATGAGTTACATCGTGCGCTTCGACCAAACGGTATATTGATCTTCACGACGCAATCTATGCGGTTCCTACAATTGGTTTTGGCCTGTAATCAAAAGACCGATCCGAGCGCAATGGAAGCTAGCATTGGGACATACATGGGACGGAATCCTCAAAGATCCGTCGAACAGTTCCAGTCCGGTCAACACGCGTATTCTGATGTGAATGGCTTAGGCGGCGGTGGGATGTTAAGCGGGGACTTCTACGGATGGGCTGCCATCCCTCAGAAATGGTTTGAAAACCACTTTAGGTGGGCCTTTCATGTCGAAGAGTACATTGATGATCCAGCTGTGCTCGAACAAGCCGTCTATGTTGCGCGTAAAAAGTAACCAACGACAGACATTCAGCTAAGGAGACATGCAGGATCAATTCTTAATGACCGACCAACCAATCAAAGATCCAGAGAGTGGCCGTTTCCTAACGGGAAATATCGGGGCGGCAGGCCGAAGGGTTCCCGCAATAAGTTGGGTGATATCTTCGCATTCCTGACCACTGACGCCCGCCCTATGACGACTATTCTTCAAGAAAACGTGTGATTGAAGGTCTGCCGTGCCAGTCTGATATTTGGACTGATTGAGGACATAACTCATTTTGATTGTAAGGCGTTGGAGGGTCTTCCATAATTGACCCCCATTTCAGCACTGTTTGGGAAACACCATAAATAATCACCGAGTTGTTATGTTGGATGTAAATGAACCACACTCCTTCACTTGCATCAGTTTCAATATACTTCACGGGGATATCACGAAAAAATTTATCGATGTTTCTGTTTGGCCCGACTCCATCTGCACTGACGCAAACTTTATCAGCAATAGACGACAACGAAGCTATTCCACCATTGCGTTTGGCATCATTAATCAAAATCTCTGCGATTTCATCTCCACTTTGATAAGGGAAGTTCCATCGTTCAATTTTATCCATGACCAGATCAATAATTAATAGGATCGGTATAAAAGACAAAAATGCAAAGACTGAGGAAATGAAGACGATTTTGCCCCATCTAATCCACACGTTAAATTCTTTCCATATTAAAGGACTATTCTAGATCTACGCGAGTATCATACAACGGCAAGTCATTATTATGTAATTGAACACGAAAATGGATGTTGAGGGTTTAGTGTCGACGATTGTAGAAGAATGGCGTTTTCTGGATCGAGCGGGGCTGCAATTTTTCTACTATAAGTATTCACCACCGCTGGGGGCTATAAGAATGACCAAATTCGCATGCTTAGTTTGCCTCGCAGTTTTTTGTTTTTTATTCATTTCAGTGGTTGGTCTAACAGCGTATTATTCTGGACAAGACGGCAGTCCACCACATTCGGTTGAAGTACTCTTCACTGTTATATCTTTGGCAGTGGTGGGGTTATTCCCTTTCAGTATTGCAAGTCTCTTACTTACATTGGGATGGCCATTAATAGCGCGCGATAGCTTGTTCTCTAAAAATGCAGAAAACCACCCAATTACTTGGTTCGTCTGGCGTGAAGTGCGCAATAAAAAATGGCGCTGACAACGTCCTTGTGGCTGATCAAAACGTAGCGCAGTCCGTCATCTATTTGTCGAAATCAAAGAAGAAGCCTGATGTCTGAAAAACAAGACGAAGAGATTGAGGCGGTGTGGGCTGATAAATCTCAAGAGTCCAAGGTGGTTTGGCCGAACGGCTATTATCAACTTGGGTTTATTTGCGTCGCAATGGTCCTGTTGGTCATGGTCATACTTGCCTTGGAATATGACCCAATCTTATCGAAAAAGTTCTGATGTCTGAAACACCGCCCTCGCCTAAGCCCGAATACCCGTCGCACCGGATGCGAACAACCGTTGCTGAGTTCCAGATTATCCTTTCACTAGCAGCCCCGCCTCTGTCATTTGGTCTAAAATGCGCTGGGATGACTCATGACCGTTTGCAGCAGCCTTTCTAAACCATTCGGCAGCTTTGCTGGTGCTTTGTTCAACACCGTCACCTCTATAGTACACCCCACCTACATTGTATTGAGCATATGCGTCGCCTTGATTGGCCGCTTTCTCAAACAGTTCCAATGCACGTTTGTAATCGACAGGTACTGACCGGCCGTCGTGGTGCATGAGACCTAGAGCGTTTTGGCAGTTTGACAAATTCAATTCTGAGCATTTTTCAAGCCAAGCATAAGCCTTGGCGTCGTCTTGAGACACCCCCAAACCGTTAAGATACATGCTTCCAACATTGTACATCGATTCCGGCACGCCGCCGTTCGCTGCCTTTTCATACCAGTTGAAGGCAGTAGCATCATTTTTTGCCACCCCTAGTCCAGCATCATAAGCCCCACCGAGCTTGTATTGAGCGAACGGATAATTGCCGTCAGCGGCCAATCGATACCAATATAAGGCTTGGCTCCGATCACTTGGCACCCCCTGACCAGTTTCATAAAGCAAACCTAAATTAAACTGAGCAACGGTATCGCCTTTATTTGCGGCCTTCCGATAAAGGTCCGTCGAAATATTGAAGTTTACATCCACGCCCAGACCGGTGTGGTACATGTATCCGAGATTAACCTGAGCTTGCGCTACGCCGTTTTCTGCGAGCGGCGTGAGAAGGCGCAGTGCTTCGGCATAGTCTTTCTTTTCCAGGGCGACTTGAGCATCAGTTAGGCCTCTCACGGTGGAAGCAAAGAGATACCAGACAGTACCGCCGAGACATACAACCGCCACAACGATAATCAGAATAAATCTCTTCAAGACCCCCTCCCGACGTGCGCAATGCAATTCGCACTAGAAACATAATAACGCAATTCTGCTTTAAGCATAAGCACGAAGGCAAGGTTTAGCGGAACTGATCCGCCGCAAGAGTCGTTCACCGACTCATGGAAGATAAACCCTTCAAAGAAGTAACCGTAATGACCCGCCAACTCGGCATGATGAAGGTAATAACCTCCATCATGCAGGCCGCAGAGTTCATTGTGAATGAGTGGCCTGGCACGGATACTGAAAGGCTCGATATCGCCAAGCATGCACTGCTGGAATGTTATGACGGGAAGCTGTCGCCCGGCGTTGCGCGAATGGCTTTCATTGAGGCAGCTAAAGAAGCTGACATATACATCGAGGCCATTGGCCGCCCGCCATCAACCGGCAAGGTTGATAAGTGGCGCAACGGCAAGATGAGGCGCAGGGCATGAGGCGGCGTTACCGAGCGGAATTGGTAGAGACAGCTTCATTATTTCTTGCCATAGTCCGATACCGAAATGGGAGGGAAACAAATGTACGAAGCGCTCGACAACTTCTTTGACACTGAAAACTGGCATTCAAACCATGCAATCCAAGATAGGGAGTTTGCACGGGCTCTCCATGAGGTGGTGCACAAAAAAGATTTCAGCCCTGAGGAAATGCGCAATTATATCCGTCAGAAGCACGGCCTGACAGGCGAGACCAACAGTGAAAAGGATCGCGCCGTGGACCGGTTGGTTGCCAAAGCATGGGCGGTTCGCGAGTATTTTGATGCAAATGGGGAAAAGGGTTTGCGGTCATGAAGAACGCGCAAATAACTTGGCTGGAAAAAGAGATCGACATTTTGCATGGCAGGATCACTGCCATAACGGGTGGCGCGAGATTTTCTCATTGCCATCACGGACCGGGTTCCGAAGTTGATACTACGGATGCGGATTTAGCGAAAGCTCAAGCCGACCTTCCGATGCTCCAGGCAATGCTCGCTAGATTGAAGGAATAAGTCCCGAAGGCCGTGAAAATCAATTGAAAAATATCGATATCAAAACGCTTCGCAACTTGAGCGTCATGCTAAACGGTGTCGCGATCCCCGCACGATCTCTCGAAAATGTACTCAACAAATACGTTACCAATCTTGTCGTTTACAACGAACACCCAGTTTACAAGGTAACTTTGAAAGGCTCGGCCTTACCTGTCTACTACAGGGGACGGTATTTTCTTGTGTGCGCCGGGCACCAATTAAAGGACGTGGACCCCGAGCACGTCTCGATGTTCACAAATGACGGAAAATATTTGGTATCCAGTGGGGGTGTAAAGCACTTCAACTTAACCGGACCTTCTGAAACAGACCATCTGGACGTCGCTGCGTTTGACTTCACGGAGCCTTGCGCTGCGCACCCCGAATTGAGGTCCCGATTCTTTGGTTTAAATCGTATTCCTCCGAGCGGTTACAATGATGATATTTTATGCGCAGTGGTCTGCGGGTTTCCTTCCATGGACCAGAAGTATGAGCTGGAAGAGAAGAACCATCTAGGATTGGTCAAGCGGACAATAATTTGCCGACTAGGCAGGCAGCCCGCCGATAATTCGACCGTAATATTGAAGATTGACCCACCACTCGATTTCGATCCGGATGGATTGAGTGGTGGCACTGTCTTTATTATTCAGATGCATCCCAACCAGCCAGCCGCCTATCTGGCAGGTATGGTCTTACGGGGCGGACGAGAACATCTTTACATACTGAAAATTGGCAATATCGTCGCGTTCTTGGATAGTGTTATGTGAATGCCCGCCCATGCCTAAAAAAGCAAATATTTTTCCGGCCCAAAGAGCAGGACAATAAATCGGATGGCATCTTTTTTCTTCGACGTTCGATCTTACAAGCTCCACTTCGGATTGGACCTACTTCAATCAAGTTTCGAAATTTCGATGGAGGCGCTTTATGAGCGGATACGATCTGCCGAGGCTAAATTAGCGCATTACATGGAGAATGGAGGTATCGTCGAACGTGATGCAGAAGGGAACGTAATTTTTGACGAGGTCATTGTTCACGAGTTTGAGCTAGAAGAAGCGACCGAATGTGCCAATACTTTCAGAAAGTCGTTTATGATGTCAATCTATCACCAATGGGAGCGGTACGCTCGGTCAGTTGTGGGAAGCAATGAATTCACACATCCAAAGCTCATTGCGAAGCTGGACGCAAAAGGAATAGTGACCGATCCTTCAATTACGGAGATCCATTGTCTTGTAAACGTTATCAAGCACAACTCTCGGGCCTGGGCAGAGAAGCTCTTCGATAAAAACCCGAACCTTTTTTCAACTTTGTTTGCAAAACTGCCGGACAAAGAAATCGATTGGTATGAGGCTTTGATTTTGACCGACAACGACGTCATGCGTCTGATCGGTATCATTAGGAACTCTGTGCCTTTGCCTACGGCTGGTTAGACCGCCGATTCGCGCTCTACTCGCTCCAGCCTATCCAACACCTGCATATTCAAATCACGCTGCCCGAAGAAGCCGTATTGTGTCTGATCGAATCGTGTGATGGCTTGCTTTAAGGCCAGTCTGCAAATAATCATTGCGTTCTGGAGCGGTGAAGGCGGGCACCAATTATGCGGGCAGGATTTCTCACATTTTTCGTGGCAGTATTTGTGGCCTCACCTGTCTCGGCAGATCGCTCATGTGCTGAGGTGAACAAGTTTTATGAAAACACCAGAAACGTCAGCCGGTACCAGACGACAATTACACATACACCACCCGGTTCGACAACACGTACTTTCCTTGTTGAGGCCAGATTTAACGGCTTGGACCGTTTTGAACGTGACGCCAATGGAAACTGGTCACTGCATCATAGAGACCTCATGGTGCTTGATCCCGACTACCCAACCTTTTCCAATTGCGCCCGCCAACCGGATGAAACCGTCAATGGGCAAAAAATAATTACATACGTCGGAGAATGGCAGCGCGGGCGCCGCCGCGCAAATATTGTGTTCCGAACGTCCGCTGATACCGGTCGGGCGATTGATGTCACTCGCGAAATGACATTGACCGACAAGGGATTTCCTTTCGATATAAAGGGGGCAAAGACAGTGGAGACATTCACGTATGATCGATCAGTGCCTAACCCGACTTCATATCGTTAGAACAGCGATACTTATTGCGAACCAGCGGCTTTCAAGTCGCCCTCTAATCTCTCCAGACGATCCCACAAATATGGTGCATTGGAATCCGCTCGCCGCGCCTTTCATCACACGCTCTATTTCTGTCCAAAAAAGTACTTGAAGCAACCGCTTACTGCTGTAATGTTCTTATAATGTTCCAGTTGCCGAGAAGCAAATAAGGGATCAAAAACAGGCACGATTTTCGGTGGCATTTATTCTCTAAACTGTTTTCAAGCCAGATGGGTGGGGCATGTCTTTGTCGGTACGTTATTTCCTTTTTCCAGAGGGTTCAGAGCCCTTGCGCCTCTCACAGAGGCTTATAGATGGGCTTGTTCGAGGAACCGACGCGCTCCCTCAGTTTGCAAACTCCTCCCAAAAAGTCATGGATGTCTTGCTGGAAAATGTGGATGGGAAAGCGGTGGAAATACACAGCGCTAGCGGCTCAATTTGGGCGTTCGACAAAGCTGGAGTGGTTTCTGCACACCTCCGCGAAGCGATGGCCGCATTCATGGATGTTGCCTCGCAGCGAACAGCAACGTCTTCCACGGTTGTAGCGCTACAACCTCGTCTAGACAAAAAACGCGTAGAAGAAAAATATCGATGGAAACCGACTCGCGTCCATATCGACCGTGTTGCCAAGGACATTTGGCCCAAAGTTAAAGGCGACCGTTTAAAGGACGCAAAGGGCGTAGCCGGGCGCCGACCGCCCCTTACTTATGATGCCAAGAACGCCATTGAAAAAGCCTCGGCAGAATTTTGGAAAATCGCCAACGAAATTGAAGATTTAAAACCGCCAAGCTTAAAAGGCTTCCTGTACGAAGTACGCCAACGTTTCTCCAATGACCCAGATTATCGGCACCTCTATGAGGCTTTAGCGAAGATGGGTGAAGATCAATTGGAGCTGTTAAAGCGCCGAGAGAGTGGTAACGGCGTTTGGTACGCTGTCGTAGAGGTTTGGCGTTCTACAGGCGCGCATTCCAGCGATGTCATCCAAGTATTTCACCGTAGATGTGAGGACCGCCAAAAGGCAGTTATTGCAACCCGAGAACTTCTTGCGAAACACGCTGGCCTTTTTGATGACGGTATCACTTTAGAGGCCAGCGTTATGACGGACACTGAATGGAAATCGCATCCGCATGCAAAATGACAACTCACGCATCTACAGCGCGAGGGGTCCAGTCGCACATCGTGCGTACGAGCCAATTGTACCACGCTTTAAGCTTGGCCTGCACGACTGGAGCGATTACGATAAGTTCGTGCACTATGCCGCCTCCTGCTTTGAGGATGCTATATACTCTTTAATCTGAAGGTCTGAGAAATCGCTTACAAACTTTGAAACTTCTTCGCTTGCAACTATGGCGTGGTGAATCGTTTCTGCGATGTCGCTTAAAATATCTTCGGCTATTCCTCCCGAGTTGACCCCCAGCCGCAACGCGTAGGCACACACATGCAATGTTGAGGTAATTTGATTGCACTTATCTGTCGGGGCATGGATTTCATAGAATGGGGCGCTTTTGCGTGCAGTTACCTTGAGGGCCATTATGCATCCCTCCGCACGACAACGGCTGTGCCTGCCTCTGGTGTGATTTTAAAATCATAATTACCAGGAGCGAGTTTCTCCATCGCAGCCTTGAGGTTCATCGCAGCGACCTCCGCTTGTTTTTCGGGGCGCAACTCAAGGTGCGAGGCGATAAATCCAACTGACCATTCACCTTTAGAGTTGGTAGGGTGAATAACGGCATGCATCGACCCATTGCAATAATCATTGAGGGCCTCTGCCAACCCCCATCCTAAACGGCTGACCCGATCAACTGGCAGCTCTGTAGTAACGGGCGTAGCGTGTGCATTAGCCGCGACAAGGGTTGCCGGGATAGTGGACGCGATCGCACACCGCAGTAGCGAGCGGCGATCCATTTTAGTGGAGTTAGTGTTATCAACCTGTACATGTTGTCCCATAGTGGGGCTCCTTCGTTGTAACTTTTGTTTATAAATGCTATCTTTCTAAAAACATAAGTTATGAATTTGAAACTTGCAAGCTAAAACTTACGAAAAAGGAAAGTTATGATTACATCGGAACAATGCAGGGCGGCCCGTGCGCTCCTAAACTGGACGCAAGCGGATTTGGCAGAACGGGTTTCGATTAGTCCAGTCTCGATACGAGCATTCGAAAAAGGGGGGGAGATGCGTGGATCCAACCGCAAGCTAATACGCTTAACTTTGGAACAGGCAGGCATAACATTTATTGCAGAAAACGGCGGCGGGGCAGGCGTACGGCTCGCCAATCCTAAAAATATGAAATAGCAAGGCGTGCTTCTGACTATTGGAACATGCCTAGCCCAATCTTGTCTGAAAACGAGTGGCGGTTAATTGCAATCGCTTGGTGTGATGGAGAAAGAACGCTTACTTCCGTGGATTGTATATTCATAGACTACAGAAGAAAGCTCTTTCGACGAAAATGAACTTCTCCAGGTATTGCACATTCCAACCAGCCCCGAAGTCTTCACCTCATTGATATCTGCATCTGCCGGTACACTGTCATCAATAGCGAAATGATAGAAAAACGATCCGTTTGAATAACTGACAGAATTCAACGTAGTGACATTATCTATCTGTTTCGGCATTGTTTTGTTCATCTCGGTGACGGTGCGATAGACATTAACCTGAGGCAGGACGAGGTATTTGGTTATTTGGGGTGAGCAAACGCAAGCAATCAATATCAAGCCACTCTTTACACCTTTATGGGTAAGTGGAATGCCAGCCAAAACGCCCACTCCCCCACAGGCCGCTCCCACAATTGCGTAAATAGCTATGTTCGGTAGCGCTGCCAGATACTCCATGAATCCCCCTGATAAATAGCCCCACTGAAGTAGCGCAATTTTCTCGCCAGTTGTCCAGTTAAGTTAACTGCGACCCGATTGTGATGCCCGCGCGCACGCACGACTCGTCAGCTCTTGCGGGACTTACAGAGGGCTCATCCAAAGGGAAGGCATTGGCAGATAATACAGCCTAAATACAGCCAGCGGCGAGAATTGATCTAGTGAATGGATCGGCCCCTTTTCTCTGTTAAAACAGAGGAAATACAGAGAGGCGGTTACTAACGGGAACCTTACAAAACCTGACATTCAACACGTCATTGCAATTACTGGCTGCATGGCTTTAAACGGAGGCTAGCGGGGTTTATGTTCAATCGGAAGCGACGAAATTATATGAACAGATGGAACATTCCAGCGCCTCCAGAATGCTAACAAATGCTAACATTCCAAACTCACTCCAATGATGACATTTCAGGGAGGGGGTTAAAATACGATTGCTGTTTGTTTTAATGATTTGGGCATTTTAAAATGGGTCAAAAAGGTTCGGCCCGATGATATTAAATGATATGGAAGCGGGAGTTATTGACTTGGACCACTTGGTACTGATGCCACAAGGATACGGGAATGCACGTCAAAAACTGGGATGATTACAAAGAACGCTTGCGGTTTAAGTATGGTCCCCGGCTTGCAACTGCCCTTATCAATCTTTCTACATTGCAAACTCGCTTGAAACTAAAGGGTAAAAAACCTGTCCGCGTATTAGTGGACAACAGCGTGCTTCAACACGGCATTACACATGAAACAGCGTGGGTCTCTACTGGTGAGAAAAAGTGGGGTGACATCGATGTCCCGACTGGCTACTCCGCAAGAATTCCCGTCCACGCTCATGACGACAACTCCGTGGACTATGGGAACGTCCAGTATCTGCCAGGAATTGCATACTTGGCAAAAAGGGGGCAGCTGGAATTAAAGACTTCGGGGGAGCTTCAAAATGAGCGGCTCAGTAAGCCTTCTGGGATGTTTAGCGGATATGGCTACTCGGATTTCAATGTTTTTCGAGATGTTCCCATGGAAAGCATTGGCGAACTAGCCTTCCCAACAATGGGTCCAAGTAGTTGGGGACTCCCCAGCGCGGCGGAGCAACAGCGCGAGCGGCTGAGCCAATCCACTGATGCGCGCTATCAAGCATTGGTTAAACAACTAGGTCAAAAAAACAGCCAAGATGCATGGCACATTCGAACAGCAGAAATTCACGCTTGTTTTTGCTTTCTTACAATGGACTACAGGCTCATACGAAATCTGTATAGTGCCAGGCTGGCCGAGCCAACTAAATCCCTGCAAACGCGGGTAATGACCCCTCAACAATTTGGACAACACTGGGGTTTGCTTCCCGTCCCCCCGCGCATTCTAAGTTACAATAATCCCGTGTTTGGTGTTCGTGCTGACCTGAACATGCCCGAGAGCCGTCGCCGGCCAAAACGCCGCTACAGCAAAAGTTCAAATTAGCCGCACTCCGGTTCCTCGAAAGGCTGTCGCCCATCGACGCTAGTAGCCCGCGAAGTCGACATTCCCGCGAAGCTTCGGATAATAGGACCGATCATCAGCAAGTATGTGGGTAGACTGAACGTATGGCCCGTATGGATCGGAATCGCTGTGTATGCGTCTGACGGCCATACCTGGAGCATGGAAGAACAGACAGCTATCTTCACCCATATTTTTCGCTGTTGCGTCTACTACACAATGTGCAAATATTCTTCGATCGTATAGTTGGGCTGGGCTAAAAGAGGCAATAGTTCCAAATTCAGTGACCCAGACATATCGAGGTAGATCAGTTTCGTTGAGCAGTTCATGCGTAGCGTTTGTTAGCCTGTTCCGGAGCATTCTGTGTTTGTATTTCCAGCCATAAGTGAGATAAGTCCGAGCCACTACAGTACCCGTATCGTGGCATAGTACAAACTCATCGCCCAATTCTTCGGAAGTTCCTAATTGAACTCCTGGAATTGCCTTTACATCTTGCCAAGTTGCCACATATTTGCCGAGCAAATCCCAAGCAAAGAGCTCAGCTTTTTCAGCCGGAAGAAAAACTTTGTCGGGGAGAGGAATTATGAGAAATTGAACGTTTTGCTCAACCGTGTAGGGTGTTTCACCAACAGCGTCACCAGCCACTACTGCCATACGAAGATTGGGACCTCGTTGATCGTCATTGATATAAAAAGCTGAGCAGAACGCTGCCCGAGTTGGACGCGGCGGCAGGTTCTGCGGCACCTGTTGCGAGAAAACTTGCCCCGAAGCTATAACAGCGTGGCCAATCGACCCCTCTCCACCCAATCCTACAATTACGGGGATACCTGAATCAACGTAACGATTTATTACATCCGCAGGCCTGATGCCCTGCCAATTTGCTTGCCCCGGTCCAGTACCCATGTAGATTAGAGGCTTGCGACCTGAAATTCGCAGGGCAGAAACCATTCCGCTAAGGCTGAGAAATTCCGAGCCATTGGGAAGTGTCGAGCTAACCGTGAACACTTCCTGCGCCATGGCAGCGTCGGTAACGCCAACCATCGAAACCCAAGCTCCACGATGTCGGACGTGAAAGTGACGAGCAGCAGACCAAATTGCCGCCTGAGCACACGCGCCGATCCTCTGGTCCTGCTGCGTCATCGGTAATGCCTCGATAAACAGCTCAGCTCCGAGGACGTGGACATAATACCGGCCCTTCACTAATGAGTGTTGTTCGTTTCCTACCGGAGGCGGAGGTGGCTGTAAGATAGCACTCGCAATCGGAGCCTGATGGACTGGTCGAAGAACAATATACCCAATGTAATGTGGTCCACATGCGTGCAATGCAATTGCAAGCTGTGAGGTTGTGGGCTGGTTGAAGATGTCTGCAAGACTGCATTTGAAGAAGTGAATGCGCTTACAAATCTTGCTGTGGCGTTTAAAAAGCCGCGAGTAGTAGGAAGAAAATGCGTCCGTAAAATCGCGGTCAATATACTCATCTTCCATCAAGAATGAGTTTGCGCCAACGTCGCGCAACTGCCGGATTAAGTTTGGCGTTAAATATGGATTTGCTTGATCTTGATTTAATAGGTTCGTTAGTTGCGCCCAACCATCTGCGTCCAACAGAACTGCGGTTATGGCCATTAAACGGCGGCTTCTATCTTGGGCCGCCCTTTACTAGGAAACAAGCAGTTGACCTGCCATTTTTTCTGCCAATCGAATATTGGCATCGACTTGTTTCAAGGCCTCAGCGGTTTCTGTTGAAATCCGGGTATCGAAGTTTTGAATCTGGTATTGGCCTGGCTTAGGCTGATTTCGTTGAACCGAATCATTGATGCGCTTCAGTTCCATGGCTCCGCTCCCTGCGTTTTGGTCGCTAAACTGTTGATGTGACTCGGTAATTCCCATAATCCAATGCTTGGAATCTGTTTAGAATCAAGGAGTTACAAGGTTTCAGCTTTTTGTAGTATGCATATAGCATCTAAAGAATCTACTAAAAACCTTGACAAGCGACCATTTTGCTCAGGCGGAGAACAGGGATTCGCATTGCAAATTACTCCGACATTGCCCGAGCGCAACCAAAATGGCTGTCGGAGTGCCCCCGACCCGGGGTGCCCTGAAACTTTGGATGCGCCACCTCGATTAACGATTAAAGCCCTAGCACTTTGAAAGAATTATGCTATCCACGGAAGGCTCCGCAACGGTGTTGTCAGCTTTCAAGATTCCGGACTCGATCAATGCCAGCCGATAGACTTCGATAAACTGACTTGCAATGCCCCACTCTTTGCTGGGCGGCGTCCCGCCGATGATCAAAGCCAAGACCCACAAAAGGTCGTGATATGCCTGCTCAAAATATTTCCGCAGATCAGCGAGCTTGTCTTCCATGCTTGCTGAGCCGGCATCGGTGGCATAGAGGAGATGGTTCCGGAATTCGGCGCGTGCGGTAAGAAATTCACGTAAAGTCGCTGTGTGCTGCTGCTTGATCGTCCGGCTTAAATCGGCGAGTAACATTTTCGCAGTATCCTTTGCGCGCACGTCATCACGCGAGATAACAATCGCGAAAGGGTCGCTTCTTAAAAGCTCTTCACCATTTGCGCCGATTAGCGCCAATTTGATTTGCTTACCGTCCACAACCGGCTTCGCGTTGAAGTTTATCACACCTTCTAGGCCCTCAAGCGTGAAGCCGTCCTTAAGCATGTCTGAAATTACAAATCGGAACTGGAGAAGAATAGGATAGAAAGCAAGTTTAACGATATGGTTTTTGAACTTCCGGACAAAATCCTTGTGCTCGGGAAAATTGTCCGCCTTAAGTTTAAGCCACTCAAAAATTGCAACGACAAGCTCCTCCTCACCCGCGATCAGACGGATAGCGCCCATTTCCTCGTCTACTCCGTCGAGTTTTTTCGAACGCTCATAATGTTCAAGCGCGCGTGCAACACGGGTCGCAACTTTTCGGGGCGCATGATTGAAGATGAAGTTGGCAACATCCTCCCCCACCAATGCCGAAAAAGGCGAAATGTCGATTTCAACTTTGTGGTCATATTTGATTTGCAACCTATTTGTCTCCCGGTGGAATCTCTTGTGTATTCCCTATTTCAACCAACTCAATTAAAATCATTCAAGCCGCAACAGGGTAATAGCTCTGTGCCCATCTTATTTGCTGGTATTTTTGTTGGCATTGTAAATAATTTTTTCAAATTAATTGCTTTAAATCAGATAGTTAATTGATGTATATGATGCCTCTTCTGGCACCAATTCTCTTTTCAGACAGGTCCCATGACCTGTTGGAAACACTCAAAAGGCCCGGTTTATCCGGGCTTTTTTGTTACCTGCTGATGTCTTAACCGAGTTTGGACGATTGATCCGCAACAGGGTTGCTTGTTGTCATGCGTCAGCTCGGCCGGACGGCAATCAACTACCATCCGGCCGAGGTACCCGATAAACACTATCCTTCAAGCCATTTAACCTCTTCCGGCGTCAATTCTATATTGAGCGCCGACAGGCTGTCTTCGAGTTCATCGAGATTGCGGGGTCCGATCAATGGGATAACGGGAAAGGGTTGTGCAAGCACATAGGCGAGCGCTATGTGGATAGGGCTGCGACCAAGCTTTTTGGCCAGCTCATATGCCCTTTCACGTCGGTCGAAATTCTTTTCAGAATACCACACCCGCACAAGCTCTTCGTCATCACGCTTGTCGCGCCCTGCCCGCTCTGTGAAAAAGCCGCGTCCCTGGCTGGACCAGGCGAAATTGGGAATCTGCGTGGCATCAAGCCAATTTTTCCATGTATCATCCGATGCTGCTACACAACCATCCCATATCGGCACAAGCATTTCAGCGAGGGAAAAATTATTGGACAATGCCGCTGGCGCTGTCTTGCCGTTCTTTTCGGCATAGGCGATGGCTTCGTTCATCCGCTCGCGGGTCCAGTTCGAACCGCCAAAAGGTCCGCGAATACGGCCTGCTTTTACCTCTGCATCCATCGCATCGACAAATTCTCCAACCGGGATATCGATATTGTCGCGATGCATGAAATAGATATCGACATGATCTGTTTTGAGCCGGTCAAGCGAACGGGATAATTGCTTGCCAATCATGTCTGGATAGCAGAGTGGAGAATGTGCACCTTTTCCTATCATGACAATCTCTTGCCGTGGAATGCCTCGACTGGTGTGCCAGTCACCCAGAATCGCCTCAGTCTTGCCATTGGCATAAATATAGGCCGTATCGAAAAGATTTCCCCCGGCTGCGTAATAGGCATCAAGGGTTAGGGAGCCTGCCGCAAAGTTTGGGAAGAACTCGAAACCGAGCGCGACAGCAGATAGAGGTTTTTCGAGGCCAGCTATGGTCCGTTTCGGTACAGTGTTGCCGGGTCTGAGCACATCACCAGAAATAGTTTTTGTGCGAGAAGTGGCTTTTTCGGCCGTATATTCGAGACCAATTGCCGCCCGCCACTGATCAAGCACCCGCAAATTGCCGATAGAATCAGCCCATTCCATACCCGGGGCAGCAAATTGTTGATGTCCCCCATGGATAGCATCGCTTACCGCATCAACTTCGAACGAATAAAGCCAGCGTTCCTCTTTTATCTCAATCGTTTCATGCGTCCCATCGGACTTGAACAATTCCAGCTTGCCAACACCACCCTTTTGACCAGAGGCATACCAGAAATCCTTGACTTCAATCCTGCCGCGCGAACCGATAATGCGAAGCGTATTGTCCTGCTCGGCCATAATGGAGCAGGAAACTTCGGCGATCACGCCATTTGGAAACTTGAGAATGGCTGAAGCCCATTCATCGACGCCTGTCTCGCCAAGATGGCCTGTGCCGAATAGAACTTCAGGCTCAAGGAAATTCTTCCCTTCTATACTTCCTGCAATCAGGCGCGCCATAGAGACCGGATAACAACCAACATCAAGTATGCCGCCGCCCGCGGTAGCATTTGCAAAGAGGCGATGATCCGGTTGTACACGCCCCATATTGAACCCGAAACTTGACCGGATGATGCGAAGATCGCCAATGGCTCCTTCTTTGATGAGCTCTATCAATCTTCGGGTTTGTGGATGAAACCGGTACATAAACGCTTCGCCGGCAAACTTGCCTGCCTTTCGTGCCTCGTGGAAAATGGCTTCCGCCTCGAAGGCGCTCAAGCCTATGGGCTTTTCCACCAGCACATGCTTGCCCGCACGCAGAGCCTTAATCGCCCACTCCGCATGGCCGGTATGGGGCGTCGCGATGTAGATCGCATCTATGTCGGACTCATTCAACAGAGCCTCATAGCCGTGGACAATACGGGCGTTTGGGAAACGCTCCACAAGCAGAGGGTTGTCCGGGTTACGCGAACCTATGGCGATGAGTTGACCGGAGTGGGAATGGGCAATGCCATCGGCGAAGGTTCTGGCGATGCTGCCTGGGCCGATAATGCCCCAGCGGATCAGCTTTGTATCATTCATGATATGTCCTCCTTGGGACTTTTGACGGGTTTTGCCTTGGGAGTTGGCGCGGCTGGACTTAGATCGCCGGATTCTGACGGAGGCAGAGTGGCGATCGTGGGTGCAACGGAATTTCCGAAGTCGTGCCTAAGTTACGGCCCGATTTTTAGCGGATTCTGTTGCCGGTAGTGTCGAACAGGAAGACGTTGCTTGCCCTGACGGCGATCGTGAGAGTGTCGCGATTGCTTTCATTGCGGGATTCCTCGCGTTCGATGATGATTTGTTCGCCGCTGCTCACATTGGCGTAGACGTAGCTGGTATTGCCAAGATGTTCGGCGACATCGACCTTGATCGTCAGATCTGCATCGCCTTGGCCGGCTTTGAAAAAATGTTCAGGACGGATGCCAAGTGTCACTTTCTCGCCGATACGGGGTTCGAAATTTTCAACCGGCAGGGTGATTGGTACATTTCCCTGATTTGAGAGAGCGACAGTAATTGTTTGACCCTGCGCTTCGATGACCGCTCCGCTCATGAAATTCATCTTGGGCGAGCCGACAAAACCGGCCACAAACTGGTTGGCGGGATTGTCATAAAGATCGAGCGGCGCACCGATCTGCTCAATATTGCCACCCCGCAGCACGACGATCTTGTCAGCCAGCGTCATCGCTTCCGTTTGATCGTGGGTAACATAGATCATTGTCGCCCCAAGTTCCTTATGGAGTCGGGCAATCTCAACACGCATTTGCACCCTCAATTCCGCATCGAGGTTGGAGAGTGGCTCGTCGAACAGAAACACTTGCGGTTCGCGCACAATAGCCCGGCCAATGGCAACACGCTGACGCTGACCGCCGGAAAGTTGCCTTGGCCGCCGGTTCAACAACTCCTTGATCTGCAAAATGTCGGCAACACGCTGGACCCGGCGCTCGGTATCTTTCTTCGGGTTTCCCGTCATGCGCAATCCGAAGGCCAAATTCTCTTCGACCGTCATGTGCGGGTAGAGCGCATAGGATTGAAAGACCATGGCAATGCCGCGATCAGCAGGCTCCACATCATTGACGATTGTCCCGCCAATGTGGATTTCTCCGCCCGATATGGTTTCAAGCCCGGCGATCATGCGCAACAAGGTAGACTTGCCGCAACCGGACGGGCCGACGAAAACGACGAACTCGCCATCGGCCACGTCAAGGCTGGCATTGTGGATAATTTCATAAGTACCGAAACGTTTGACAACATTTTTGAGAGCAAGTTCAGCCATGCGGCGGTCTCCGATTATTTGATTGCGCCAGCGGCTATGCCGGCGATGAAGTGGCGCTGCAATAAAACGAAGATGACGAGAATTGGCGCGGTGAGCAGGACGGCGCCAGCCATGATACCGCCCCATGAAACCTTGGTAAGACCAATCAGGGTTCCAAGCGCCACCGGCGCTGTCATCATGTTCGGCCGTGAATTAATCAGCAAAGGCCAGAGATAATTGTTCCATGACGCAAGAAAGAGAATGATCGCAAGGGCGGCCATCGTCGGCCGTGCCAAAGGCAATGCGATGCGCAGGAAAATCTGCCATTCCTTGACGCCTTCAACACGGGCAGCGTCAAATAATTCTGCCGGCATCATCGAAAAGGACTGCCGCATGAAAAGAACGCCAAGCGAGTTGAACAGTGGCGGCACGATGAGCGCGGCCCATGTGTTCGCCATTTTGAACTCGCGCGCCACCATGATGAATTGGGGAATGACCACGACAAAATAGGGCAATGTGATCGTGCCCAGAATGATGCCGACCACGACGGATTTTCCCAGAAAATGGTATCGGGCGAGCGCCCAACCGGCCATGGAAGTCAGCAGAACCGACAAGAGCGTGTAAATAAGCGCGACGCCGATAGAGATCATCAAGGCACGGATGAAATTCGTGTCCGCTTGCAGATTGCTCACATTCTCGAAAAAATGTGTTGAAGGCAGAAGTTCAACCCCAGGGCTGAAAATGCCGTAATCGGGCATCGTCGCGAAGATGAACATCATCCATAGCGGGAATAACCAGATAATGGCCAATGGAATAAGCAAGGCATGCAGCGACACGGAGCGAATAAAGGTGGATTTGGATTGTGATCTCATTTTGGTTCACGCCCCAGCCAGAGGTTTAAAAGTGAAATCACGATCGCCAGCCCTGCCATTGTGTAGGCAATGGCCGATGCATAACCAAAGTTCAGTGAAGCGAAGCCTTGCCTATACAGGAACAGGCCAAGCGTTTCAGTGCCCCCGCCTGGCCCACCTCTGTTGGTGATCAGGAACGGTTCAGTGAAAAGCTGCATGGAACCGATAATCGACAGAACCACGCAAAACAGAATCACGGGTCTGAGCAGGGGCAAGGTAATATAAATGAACTGCTTGAACTTGCTTACCCGGTCGAGCGTTGCTGCCTCATAAACATCTTCGGGGATCGATTGAAGACCGGAGAGAATGATGATGGCGTTGTATCCCGCCCAGCGCCAGGTCACGGCAATAATCAACAAGGCCATGGCAAAAGGAGCGTCGGCGAACCAGGATATGGAAGGGATCCCGATCTTGTTCAGCAGCTTGTTGATGATGCCGAAGTCAAGGTTGAACATAAGCCGGAAAACCGCTGCATAGGCGACCTCACCCACAACCACCGGCGCAAAGAAGGCAAAACGAAAAATGCCTCTGGCTTTCAAGAGCGGTGAATTGAGAAGAACCGCGATAACAGTTGCAAGCGTGATCATCACGGGCACCTGAATGACAAGGATGATCATCGTATTCTTCAGCGCATTGTAAAACGCCGGATCAGAAAACAGGCGCCCCCAGTTCATGCCGGGGTTGAAGACCCACGGATTTACGCGCGTGTTCTGAAATGACATCCAGAACGAACTGATAATCGGCCATATCCAGAAAATGGCAAAGATCAAGAGATAGGGCGCCAGGAACCCATAGGCGGCGCGGTTTCGCAGCTGCATCATTTCTCCCCTTGGCGTGAATGCCAATCGACAGACAACCGGACAGGCATACTGCCCGCCCGGTGATGAGGATTATTCCGCGACCGGAAGGCCGGTCGCCGATGCAATCTGAGCTGCCGCATCGCCCAGAGCTGTCTTTGCATCTGGATATCCACCTTCGAAGTATTTGATCTGGGTTGCCTTGAATATATTATCAGCATCCCCCTGGAACGCCGTTCCGCGGCTTGGCACGATTTTGGGGAGCGTAGCCAGAATATCAGACCAGATCGCCTGCCCGCCCCAATAGGGCTGGGGTTGCGAAATGAAAGGATCACTGGCAGCACTTAACAAAGAAGGCACAAGGCCATATCCTTTGAGCATGGCGACCTGCCCCTCATTGGTCCCAAGGGCATGATTGAGATACGCCCATGCCGCCTCCTTGTTTTCCGAAGTGCCGCTGATAGCCAGTGCTGAACCGCCTATATTGGCGGCGTGCGGACCATCAGCAGTCAGGCTCGGCATGGGATAAACACCCCATTTGCCATCCAGCTTGGGAGAATTGGAGCGAATAGTGCCTTCGTACCAGCCGCCGTAAAGCTGACTTGCGACTGTACCCGCCGTGCTGGACTGAATCTTTTCATTCCAATTGCCGGCTGCCAGCGTACCGGCGCTTTTCATCTCCTTCACCTTTTCCAGCGCCGCCACGCATGCCGGTCTATTGATCGTAATAGACTGACCATCCGTGGAAAAATATCCACAACCTTGCTCATTCGCGAGCATCCGGAACCATTCGCTATCGCCATTGAAATCGGCTTGCGCCATGCTGACGCCGGAATTGGCGGCAGCGATTTTTTTACCCGCCTCGATAAAATCATCCCAGCTCTTGATCGATGCCGGATCAACACCGGCCTTTTCATAGAAATCCCGCCGATAGAAAACCGCCACCGGCCCAGAATCCCAAGGCATAGCATAAGCGACATCGCCGACTTCCAGCTCAGTACGTTTAAACTCCGGAAATTTGGCCTGTATATCGGCCGTATAGCCCAGATCCTTCAAATTGCTGAAGCAATCGGGAAAGCGGTTCCATATAATTTCAGCTTCGAAATTTTCGACTTGCACAATATCGGGCAGTCCCGCGCCACCGGCAGCACAGGCGGCCAGCGTCTTGTCGAACACTTGCTGATTGCCCAAATCCTGAACGTCAACCTTGATATCGGGAAACTTCTTGTTGAAATCCTCAAGTACCAACTTCAAGGATGAAGCCGCTACATCCCATGCCCAAATTGTTATATTGCCGGATTGCGCCAATGCCGGCGCGGTGCTTAAGCCAAGTATCGTGACAATCGCTGTCACGCAAAAAGATTTGAAGCGCATTGAAATTCCTCCCTTTTCAATTGCTCGCTCTTTGCAAACATGGCTACAGTAGCGGCAAGGGAGCGCCTGTCTCCTAAAAAGGACACATGAACTGGGCGGAAAGTAAGATGCGGGAAAGGCCGGTTTACCATCCCGGAGCAAGCAGCGTCGAGGGAATGCCGACTTCGTTGCAGATGTTTTACAACCACCCCGCAACTATGACTATGCCTCATTGGCATGCGCAGGTAGAAGTCAACTATATCATCAGCGGCACAGTTCATTATCGAATGAATGATCATGCCATTCGCCTCAATGCAGGCGATATGTGCCTGTTCTGGGGTGGACAACCCCATCAAATGGACGATTCATCCGACGATGCGATCTATGCAGGTGCGCATCTGCCGCTTGTGCATTTTTTTCGGATGCATCTGCCCGAAACCGTACCCAGCCAATTGATGCAGGGCCGAACATTGGTCACATCGGCGACTGATGCCGCCGACAAAGAGAATTTTGTACGATGGTTTCGTTATGCGCGTTCCGGCAACCCCTCCAAAGAAGCGCATGCGGTCAGCGAGTTATTGCTTCGAATTGAGCGCATCTGCTTCGATCCCTATCGAATGGTTCCTGAAAAGCCGGTTGGGGCGTTCGAAGCTTCGTCCATTCAGCAGTCGGCGCGTGCAGTCAGCCGCATGTGCGATTTCATATCCGCCAATTTCCTGGAAGATATCGATTCCGTCGATATCGCTGTCTCGGCCAATCTGCATCCAAAATATGCGATGAGCGTTTTCAAGAAATCGACAGGCATGACGCTCAATAATTATGTCACTTTGCTACGGCTTTCCTATGCACAGGCAATGCTCCTCCGGCAGGAAGTCAATGTCTTGCAGGTGGCTATGGAGAGCGGGTTCGGTTCGTTGAGCGCTTTCAACAAGTCATTTCGCAATATTGCCGGCATGTCTCCGTCGGACTTCCGCCGCGATGTGAAGTGCCGAACATAGCAACGTCAGCCTGGAATCCTATTGCTAAAAAAATCAAAACCCATGTCGGGAAAGGCAAGGCTTGTTCGTCCTAGTTTCATACAACCCAAAGTGAGGAACACAGACATGAGAAAGATCATCGCAACAGCCTTCCTGTCACTCGACGGTATAATGCAGGCGCCAGGCGGCCCCGAGGAGGACACGGATGGCGGCTTCAAATATGGCGGCTGGACATTTCATTACTGGGACGAAATCATGGGTGAGGTCATGGACAAGGCCATGGCTACACCTTTCGATCTTCTGCTTGGCCGCAGAACATATGATATTTTTGCAGCACATTGGCCACGAGTCGAAGCGGGTGACCTTATTGGTGACAAATTCAACGCTGCCACAAAATATGTAGCCACCTCTTCCCCCGATACGCTCACCTGGAAGAACACTGTCGCACTTGATCCCAATATAACCGAAGCAGTGCGCAAACTCCGCCAATCTGATGGTGCCGACATACTTATTCAAGGCAGCAGCCAGCTCGTGCACGCATTGCTGGCGGATGATCTTATCGATGAGCTGAACCTTTGGGTTTTCCCGATTGTGCTGGGCAAAGGCAAAGCCTTTTTCAGCGCGGAGGCCAAGCCCGGCGCACTGAAACTGGTTGGTTCGAAGGCTTCAACGACCGGCGTGGTCATTAACACCTATCATAGGGCCGGTGAAATCAAGACTGGTTCCTTCGCGCTGGAATAGTCAATCCTGTGCAGATGCCACAGTGATAAGACAGAACCAAGGGAACGCTATTGCTTATAAAGCGTTTCCTTGAGCAAGCTGGGGAATTGACTGTTTATCGGAGGAGACGAAAATCATGTTGAAGAAATTGTTTATTATTGGTGCGGCATCCCTTGTGGCACTCACGGCTGTGCCACAGACTTTCGCGCAAAGTATCCAGTTGGGCCCCGATGGTGTGCGTATCGTTGAGCCGGATCGTATGGACCGGCGCGACCGCAGAGACCGGGATCGCCGCGAGATCAGCGAGCGCCAGGCCGTTCGTATTGCGCGCGCTGAAGGGGTGAGGACCGTCGATGAAGTGAAAAGAACACGCTCGCGCTATGTGATTGAAGGCCTTGATCGTCGCGGCCGGGATATCGAAGTCAGTGTTGACCGTCGCACGGGAGATGTTCTTTCTGTCGATTGATAAGGTTTGATCGGAACAGCCAAAGGATGCGTGCATTCTTTGGCTGAACTTTCAAGATCGGCCAACTTTAGCACGACACGGCGGTCGTCAGGGCTTTCAGGCTAATCCATTAGATTGAGCACCAAGTATAAAACCTTCCGGCAGGAACCAATCCGCACAGAACGGCCACTTTTAAAAGGCGCGCCATATCAATTATTTACGGAGCAAGGCAGCGCCGTTCAAAGCGTTGTCCGGATGGCTTGCCTTCAACAGGATATGACAAAAAGCGCCGAAAATTACATCATCACTATTGCGGAAGTGCGAAAGTTCAAATTTTAACCATATATTAACAATGGCGGGATCGTGGCGCCATTGTGATTGACTCATGGTCCACTCCGACATTAACGTTTTGTTAATGATCGGCAGTCGGTTGGAGTTAAGAATGTTTGCAGCAGTCAACAAAATGAAATCCTTGGGCTTTGCCCTTGCGCTTTTCACTGCTGCATTTTGTGCAAATCCTGCCGCCGCCGCGGAGCCTTTCATGCAGACGGGTGGAATGACATCACAGCCGATCGGTCATTACGAGTTTTGCAAAAGAGTTCCCGCAGAATGTAACATCAAAAGCCGGAATGTAATGCCGGAAACGATGAATCATGATTTCTGGCAGCTCATTGTCAGCGTCAACAGCAATGATAACCAGAAGATCAAGCCACTGACCGATATGGAAATCTATGGTGTTGAAGAATTCTGGGCTTATCCCGATGCGGTCGGCGATTGCGAAGATTACGTTCTTTTGAAGCGTCGCGATTTGATGGAAGCTGGTATTTCGCCAGCCAATCTTTTGATAACTGTCGTTCGCAAGCCTGATGGCGAAGGTCATGCCGTCTTAACCGTACGCACCGATCGCGGCGACTTCATCCTCGACAATCTCGTTGATGGCGTGAAGAACTGGTCGGAAACCGATTACACCTATCTGAAGCGTCAGGCCTCCAACAATACAGGCCGTTGGGTCAGCATTGAAGCCCCAAGCAACATTCTGGTCGGTTCAGTTCAGTAACAGCGTTCAACCCATCTTTAAGTAAATCGCTCTGTTGAACGAGAAGGCTCTAGCTAAAAATATCCGCATTGCGTTCGACCTGATGCCAATGTTGGTTCACCGGTAAGTCTTTAGCGCGTTGCCTGATCATATCAATGCGGACCGGCATGAAATTCCAAACATCGATACCAACATTAATGCTGTTACACGAACCCTGCCAGTGTTGGTAGACATGCCCGAACAGCTGAATTGCTCCACATCTTGCATGGCTCCAGGTAATCATAGGATAGTGACGCAAGGTCAGGCTCTGCTCGCCGTCCTTGATTTCAATCAATTGGGAAATGGATGCCCAGCCGAGTGTTTTCACCTGTCTATTGTCATGATTACCGGCAACCAGATGCTTCTTTCCCGGAACTCGTTCAAATAGCGATCTTAAATAACCTTCCTTATCCTTTAGCCGACCATGGCTGAAATTTCCAATGATCCAGAATTCATCATCTGGCATCACGCATTGCGCATAATTGGCCAATATCGCCGCGTCATTTCGCTGGCGCAGGATGTTTTCATGACCGAAATGGGGATCAGCCGTTTATCAATGTGCCATCAATAACCTCTTATACTTTCATGCTGCGTCGTCGCCATATCTGCACCCATTCGGTATGAGATAGCTTCGGCGAGATGGATACGACCGATTGTTTCCTGTCCTTCCAGATCCGCCAAAGTTCGCGCTACCTTGAGCACCCGGTGATAGGCCCTGGCCGAAAACTTCATCTGCTCGCTGGCTTGATGCAGCAGGGCCGTGCCTGCTTTGTCCGGTTGAGCTATTTTCTCGATTATCGCGACAGAACATTGCGCATTGGTCGTAATGGCCGAAACCCCCAGCTGCTCGAAACGCAGCTTCTGCATCGTGCGGGCGCGCGCAACGCGTTGCGCCACCACTGCGCTGCTTTCCGAAGCCGAAGGCTTGATAAGATCAGCCGCGCTCACGGAAGGTACGTCAATCCTGATATCAATACGATCCAGCAGCGGGCCTGAAATCCGCGCCTGATAGTCCTCGCGGCATCTTGGGCCTCTTGCACAACGGTGCCCCGGTTCACTCGCCATGCCGCATTTGCACGGGTTCATGGCAGCAATCAGCTGGATTTGCGCCGGATAGGATATGCGATGGTTGGCCCGGGCAATCATGCACTCTCCAGTCTCCAGCGGTTGCCGCAGCGAATCCAGAACTTGCGGTGTAAATTCGGGAAACTCATCGAGAAACAATATGCCGCGATGGGCGAGCGAGACCTCGCCCGGTCTCGCCCGTATTCCTCCCCCCACCATCGCCGCCATGGATGCAGAGTGGTGGGGCGCACGGAAGGGACGTCGGTCGGTCAGCTTACCACCCATCAGCTCGCCTGCGATGGAAGCTATCATCGATACATCCAGTAATTCGCGCGGCAATAATGGCGGCAGGATTGAGGGGAGCCGTTGCGCCAGCATGGATTTTCCGGACCCTGGAGGGCCCGACATCAGCATATTGTGTCCGCCGGCAGCTGCGACCTCCAAAGCACGCCGGGCACTCTCCTGCCCCCTTATATCGGTCAAATCCGGCAAGCCCGTCGCACTGGCCTGCATTGCAGGTTCCGGGCGCGACAAAACCTGCGTGCCACGAAAGTGATTAGCGAGGGCAATCAGGCTGCGCGGCGCGAGTATATCGATCTCCGAACCAGCCCATGCCGCTTCTGGTCCACAAGGCGCAGGACATATGAGGCCACGATCCTGCCGGTTCGCCGCAATGGCAGCGGGCAGGACGCCTGCAACATGCGTTATTGTGCCATCAAGTGAAAGCTCGCCCAGCACGACATAGGATTGCAGCGCATCAGCCGGAATAGCTCCAAGGCCAGCCATAAGCCCAACCGCAATGGGCAAGTCATAATGACTGCCTTCCTTGGGCAAATCTGCGGGTGCAAGATTTACGGTAACCTTCTTGACGGGCATCGAAAGTCCGGATGCATGCAAAGCTGCCTGTACGCGCTCGCGGCTTTCGGCAACAGCCTTGTCCGGAAGACCAACAATATGCATCCCCATTTTCCCGGGAGCGATCATCACCTGCACATCGACGGGCTGGGCCTCAATGCCCTGAAAGGCGACCGTACGGACACGGGTAACCATGCAATGATCCTTGAAAATACAATAATCCAAAATGAAAACGTGCTAATGTTTTCACATCAGCACGTTTCATCACGCATGACAAGAACATTGAGTGAACAGGCGGATTTTATCGCCGCTTGGCTTCCACTGAATCCCAGAACAAAGCCGCAATATCAGCACCGCCGAACTTTTTGACTTCCCTTACGCCGGTCGGAGAAGTCACATTGATTTCGGTCATATAGTCGCCAATGACATCGATCCCGACGAGGATGAAACCTCTTTCACGCAATGACGGGCCGATCCGGGCACAAATTTCGCGCTCGCGGTCTGTCAGCTCGGTCTTCTCGGCCCGCCCGCCAACATGCATGTTGGACCGTGCATCGGTTTCGGAAGGAACCCGGTTGATCGCGCCCACTGGTTCACCGTCAATCAGGATGATGCGCTTGTCGCCGGCGCGGACATCCTTGAGATAGCGCTGCGCGATAAAGGGTTCGCGGAACATCTGGCCGAACATTTCCAGCAGCGATGTCAGATTGCGGTCACCATCAGCCAGATGAAATACGCCTGCGCCGCCATTGCCGTAAAGCGGCTTCAGAATAATGTCGCCAAACTCTTTACGAAAATCAGCGATTTCCTGTGGGTCTTTGGTGATAAGCGTTTCCGGCATGAGATCGGGAAACTCGGTAACGAAAATCTTTTCCGGACTGTTGCGCACCCAGGCAGGGTCATTGACAACGAGCGTCTTCGGATGAATGCGCTCCAGCATATGGGTTGTTGTGATGTAGTTCATGTCAAACGGCGGATCTTGCCGCAGCAACACCACATCCATCTCTGACAGGTCGCGGGATATCTGCTCACCAAGCGTGAAGTGGTCACCCTCTATGTCGCGAACACTCAGCTCTTCAACCCGCGCATGGACAACACCATCGCGCATGCTCAGCCGGTCGGGCGTATAGTGATAAAGCTCATGACCGCGCTTTTGCGCTTCAAGACAAAGCGCGAAGGACGTATCGCCGCCGATCCGGATAGAATTGATATGGTCCATCTGGACCGCGACTTTCAGTGCCATGGAACGCCCCCGATTTTAACGCGAATGTTCACATGGCGATGTCACGTTCAACGATCAAGGTCAATGCCGAGATTATTGGCGCATTTATTAGAGACGGGCCATGCAGATATTTGTGTGACCCGCACCGACAAAGCCCAGACGGTTTGCAGCTCCCTTTGAAAGATCGATCACACGACCTTTGATGAACGGACCCCGATCATTGATACGCACGACGATGGATTTGCCATTGCGCTGATTGGTAACTTTAACCTTGGAGCCGAAAGGAAGCGTGCGATGTGCAGCTGTGAGAGCGGAAGGGTTCATGCGTTCGCCTGAGGCGGTTTTGGAGTGAAGTGCATACCAGGAAGCGCCACCGCATGCGGCATTGGCGGAAGCCGCACCAAACATTAAAAGAACAATGGAGGTGACGAGTACCGAACGGATACCTGCAAAAGAGATCATAAATAAATCGCACTTTAAATGGCCCACGGCAGAAACGCCTGATGAAGAAACACGCTCGGAAATGATCTTGGGCAAGTAGATCGCAGCGCGGATGATGCGCCTCTTCTATTTTGTAGAAATGTGGCACCGAGGTGTCGCGATTGATAAGAACAGTTGAGTCTATCTGAATAGAAATGCCAAGTTACTAAAAAAACTTGTCTTATTGTGACTCAAAACGTGATCACGGTTGCTTATCTGGGGTTTAGATATGCCTCTGGGGCTTTCGAACTATGGCGATAATGTGATGATTTATGATCGAATTATTAAACAGGATGCCATTAAGATGTGGGTTGGCGCGAAAAGGATTAAAAACCATTAAGTCTTTAGATGTAGAAAACCCCGGCTCGATTTGAACCGGGGCTGAAGAAAATCCAAAATGTGATCAGATTTAAACGAGTGCGCTCGCGTCCAGAGCGTGAATAATACCGCGCAGCTCGGCAAGCCCCCGCAGACGACCGATTGCAGGGTACCCGGGGGTAACTTCCTTGTTCAGATCATCAAGCATGCGATGACCATGGTCCGAGCGGAAAATAATGCTGTCCGACTTGGCACGCTTCCTATCTTCGGCGAGCAATTCGCGCAACACCGCAACCATATCAACATCGCCTTCCAAATGCGCTGCTTCATGGAAACTGCGCCCATCGCCCTCACGCGTTGTTGCACGCAAATGGGAGAAATGAATGCGCGAGGCAAAGCGCCGCGCAATCTTTGGCAAATCATTATCGGCGCGTACGCCAAGGCTCCCTGTACAGAAACACATGCCATTTGCAGCAGATGGCACAGCGTCGAACAAGGCGGCATAATCGGCTTCCGTCGAAGCAATACGCGGCAAGCCAAAGAGCGAACGGGGCGGATCATCCGGATGCAAGGTAAGCTTCACGCCAAGATCGTCGGCCACAGGCGTCACAGCTTCAAGAAATTCGATCAGATGCTTGCGCAAACGCGGTGCATCAATGCCGGAATAGGCTTCAAGCTTGTCGCGGAAGGCAGGAATAGTAAGCGGTTCAGTAGTCGACCCTGGAAGCGCACTCGCAATATTGCGGGTGAGGTCAGAAATCTCCTGTGCGCCCATGGCTTCGTAAAGATCGCTGGCGATTTCACGATCGGCAGCAGAATAGTCTTTTTCAGCGCCGTTACGCTGCAGGATATGCAGATCGAATACGGCGAAGCTGTTATGGTCGAAACGCATGGCCGTCGAGCCCGTGGGCGTTACATAATCAAGATCTGTACGGCACCAATCGACGACGGGCATGAAGTTGTAGCAAATGACCTTGATGTCATTGGCGCTAAGCGCCTCCATGCTGGCGATCCACGCGGCAATTTCGTGCTTTGCCGCGCCACCAAGACGCTTTACGGCATCAGGAATTGGAATGCTTTCCACCACGGACCATGTGAGCGGTGTACGATCCGATGGAGTCGATTCAATTAATGATTTACGAGCGCGAACCTGATCTGTCGTCCAAGCCTCGCCGATTGGCACTTCATGCAGGGCAGATACAATATCGGTCGCGCCTGCCTGACGCACATTATCCAGCGAAACCCCGGCCTTGGGTCCAAACCATCTCCATGCCTGACGCATTATTCCTCCGTCAAATTTTCGTATTCCAACCGCGGATCAGACAAATGATCCAGGGTGGGTTTTTCTCAATGTTTCAATGTCGGGAATGACGGCATTCAAATGCTGCTTCATTGCCGCGCAAGCGGCGGGAACGTCATGGCTTTCAATCGCGTCGCGAATGATCTTGTGTTCGGAAAGAACATGGTTCATGCGGCCCAGACCCGGCAGCGTCATACGCCGTGCCCGGTCAATCTGCACTTTCACGGGTTTTAAATAGTGCCAGATGCCAGGATGTCCGGATATTCCCGCGATGGCCTCATGAAAGGCCTCATCAGCTTCGTGGAATGCGCTCATATTCTGCCGATCGGCAAAGAAATGCTGGCGGGCGAGTATCTCGTCCAGCCATTCCACATCCTTCGCCGTCGCAACCGCCGCCGCGCGTTCGACCGTAGCGCCTTCAAGCGCCTGCCGGATGATCACCGCTTGCGGTATCAATGCTACAGGAATACGGGCAACGAAAGTTCCCGATTGCGGAAACACGTCGACAAGTCCGTCTTCAACGAGGCGGATCAATGCTTCGCGGACAGGCGTGCGGCTCACACCGAAACGCTCCGTCAAAACTTTCTCGTTAAGTGCGGTGCCAGGCGTCATTTCCATGGCGACAATGGCTGCATGAAGTTCGCGATAAATAGCCATCGCGGTGGTCATACGCCCTGCCGGAGCGCCTCTCGAACTGGATCGCGCAGCTTGAACGGCGCGATCAGGCTTGGATTCCGGCGCTGGCGATGCTAGCTCCGCAGTCTTCCCCCCGACATTCTCTGCTGTCATTTCAGCACTCCATTTCCACCTATCACAGACCGTCAGTCTCATTGAATGATGGAATTCCGTATAAATTCATAGTCCAATGGCATCGTTATCCGGCGATATAAACGCGATCGCACGCTGTTGACATACTAATATATTATTATTTACTCTTCGCCAAGATCATCGTTCACATCAATTGAACGGCGGCGAGGAACATCCATGGCACTCCACCCAGACAGACTATTCCCAATTGAATCTGACGCGCGTTTGATTGCGAGACGCTTGTTCGACGCAGTGGAGCGTCTACCTATCATCTCACCACACGGCCATACGGATCCATCATGGTATGCCAAGGATAAGGCTTTTCCCGATCCTGCCAGCCTTTTTGTAAAGCCCGACCATTATATTTTCCGCATGCTTTACTCGCAAGGTATCCAGCTTGAGGATCTTGGTGTGCCAAGACAGGATGGCGGGCCGGTCGAGACCGACGGGCGCAAGATATGGCGCTTGTTTGCGAAACATTTTTATCTGTTTCGAGGCACTCCATCACGACTTTGGTTCGAGCATGCACTCGAAACCGTATTTGGGATTGAAGAGCGCCTTACGGAGAAAAATGCAGACGCGCTCTATGACAAAATCGCTGGTCGGTTGGCTGATCCATCAATGCGTCCCCGGGCCCTCTACAAACAGTTCGGGATTGAAGCCATCTCCACCACGGATGCCGCTACAGACGATCTGGCCGCACATGATGCGATACTAAAATCCGGCTGGGATGGCCGCGTGGTGCCAGCCTATCGCCCCGATGCCGTGATTGACGCATCGCGTCCGGATTTCCGGAGCAATGTTGAGAGCTTCACCGCTTTGGCTGGCACGAAGCTTGATTACCAGGGTTATCTTGAAGCTCATCGCATAAGGCGAGCCTACTTCAAGAAGCGTGGCGCTACATCATCAGATCATGGCCATCCGAACGCGCGTACCGCCAATCTTTCGGCTTCGGAAGCTTCGGCATTGTTTGAGCGTGTATTGAAGAACGCCTCAGTGGCCGATGCGGATCTTTTCCGAGCTCAAATGTTGACCGAAATGGCGCGCATGAGCACCGAAGACGGGCTGGTCATGCAGATACACCCGGGTTCCTTCCGAAACCATAATGCATCGGTGTTCGAGCGCTTTGGCATGGATAAGGGTGCCGACATTCCGCGATCAACAGGCTATGTGGAGGAATTGAAGCCGCTATTAGACGCATTCGGCAATGATAGCCGCCTGACACTCATTCTGTTTACGCTGGATGAGACAAGTTACAGCCGGGAACTTGCACCTTTGGCAGGTCATTACCCTGCCCTGCGGCTCGGACCTGCATGGTGGTTTCATGATAGTCCTGAAGGGATGCGCAGGTTTCGTGAATTGACGACTGAAACCGCTGGTTTCTACAATACGGTCGGCTTTAACGATGACACGCGAGCTTATCTCTCCATCCCGGCGCGGCACGATATGGCGCGTCGTGTCGATTGTTCATTTCTTGCCCGGCTTGTTGCCGATCATCGACTGGACGAAGACGAGGCGCATGAAGTCGCCCATGACTTGGCCTACCGCCTGGCAAAACAAGCCTACAAGCTTTGACTGAAAGAATACAAAAATGACTAAACCAGCACGTCTTTCCAACGCTACGCTTTCACATCTGTCAAAGGAGGTGACGCGCCCTGGATATGATCGAAGCCAGACAAAAATCGGCATAGTTCATCTTGGCATTGGAGCTTTTCATCGCGCGCATCAGGCAGTTTATACGGATAGCGTATTGGCCAGCGGCGATAATAGCTGGGGTATCCTCGGCGTGTCTTTGCGCAGTGGTGATACACGTGATGCTTTGGAGCCACAGGACGGGCTTTATACCGTTGCAACACGCAGTGGAGATGAAGACAGCTTCCGTGTGATCGGAAGCATTGGCGGGCTTATGGTCGCCCCGGAAAATCCGGCTGCCGTTCTCGACGCCATGACGAATGCGGCGGTTCGGATTGTCTCGCTTACCGTGACCGAAAAGGGCTATTGCTATTCACCGGCTTCCGCAGCGCTCGACGAAGCTCATCCCGACATTGTTCACGATCTTGCGAACCCCGCTGCTCCGAAATCGGCGATAGGCTTCATCGTTGAAGCTATTTCTCGTCGGCGCGCCAATAAGATCGAACCTTTTACGCTTCTATCGTGTGACAATCTTCCCGCAAATGGCGAGACGTTGCGACGTGTCGTGACACGCTTTGCTGAACTGCGCGATTCCGAACTTGCAAATTACATCAAGGAGAAAATCGCCTTTCCATCAACGATGGTTGATCGCATTGTTCCAGCGACCACTGAAGCTGACCGCGCAACGACTTTGAGCGCAACAGCGCTGGTTGATGCCTGGCCGATTATGACCGAACCCTTCACGCAGTGGGTTATAGAAGATCATTTTCCGGCTGGCCGACCAGCTTGGGAAAATTTCGGCGCAACCTTCGTGGAAGATGTCGATGCTTTTGAACTGATGAAGCTTCGGCTCCTGAATGGCAGCCACTCCACATTGGCATATCTTGGCTATCTGGCCGGCCATGAAACGGTCTCGGACGTTATGAAAGCTCCAGGTTTCAGCGAACTCATCAAAGCGATGATGGATGAGGAAATTTCCCCTACGCTTCCACCGCTTCCGGGCTTCGATCTGGAGGCTTACAAGGCGCAATTGCGTGAACGCTTCTGTAATCCTGCTCTTAGGCATCGTACGTGGCAGATTGCCATGGACGGCTCACAGAAACTGCCCCAACGCCTTTTGAATACTATCCGCAAATGTATCGACAACGGCTTGCCGTTTGATCGTCTGGCGCTCGGAGTAGCAGCCTGGATGCGATACGTGACTGGCGCAGACGAAAAAGGCGACACTATCGACGTTCGCGATCCGCTTGCATCTGAACTCAAGAAGCGCGCAGCGAACAAGAACAATGCCGAGGAGTTGGTGACCGCCCTTATCGGAATGGACCAAATATTTGGACAGGATTTGCCAGAAAATGAAGCATTCGTTCAATTGGTAAAGACCCAACTTGCGAAGGTGATGCGACTTGGAGCAGCAAAAACCGTTACACAGATAGTCTAAGATGAAGGCCCTTGCTATCTCCATCTGATAGATTAATATATTAGACAATACTGACCAGTCGGGAAGCTGGTCGTGCCCGAAAATAGGGCGAGAGAATTAAACAGGGAGGAAGTCATGATCCGCATTACACGCAGGCACGCTATTGCCGGATTGGCGGCGGTTGCCACCTTGCCGGCAACACGTCTTTTTGCTCAATCCAAACTGGCTTTGCCGAGTTCACCCATCACATTGAATATTGCTGACGTGGCGGGCAACCTTGCACTGACGCAAACGGCGATCGAAAACTACGCCAAGGCAAAACCGGAACTCGTTTCTAAGATCACCTTCACGAAAGCGCCGGCACCGGAACTTCCCGGAAAAATCAAGGCGCAGCAGGCCGCAAACAGGCTCGATATCGATCTTGTATTGACGGGCACAGATGCGCTTTCGGCGGGTCTTGACCAGGATTTGTGGGTCAAGCTTTTGCCTGATCATTCGGCTTCCTTGCCCGATCTTGCTAAAATCTATCTCGAGCCTGCGCACCGCATGCTCGCCTTGGGCAAGGATCACGGCGTAATCGTAACCTATTACCCCTCTGGGCCGCTCCTCGAATATATGCCAGAGCGTGTGAAAAAAGTTCCAACGACCGCCGAGGAACTGCTTGCGTGGGCAAAGGAAAATCCAAACAAGTTCCTCTATGCGCGCCCCGCAAACTCCGGCCCGGGCCGTACATTTTTGATGGGCCTGCCCTATTTGCTGGGCGATATCGACCCGCGAGATCCGGTCAAAGGCTGGGACAAGACCTGGGCCTATCTTAAGGAATTGCACAAATATATTGAATACTACCCAACCGGCACGGGCGCCTTGATGAAGGAACTCGGCGAAGGAACGCGCGACATGACCGTTTCCACCACCGGCTGGGATATCAATCCACGTGTGCTGGGCGTTGTCCCGAAGGAAGCCGCTGTTGCACCGTTGAAAGGTTTCCATTGGGTCGCTGACGCGCATTACATGTGCGTGCCAAAAGGTATCGCCGATGAGAAGCTTGCTGTTCTGCTTGATCTGATGAGCTTCCTGCTTACACCAGAGCAGCAGGCATATACTTATGATCAAGGTTACTTCTATCCGGGTCCTGCGGTGAAGGATGTTCCCATTACGATGGCCCCCCAGGAAAGTCAGGATGCCATCGCTGAATTCGGTCGTGCCGAATATGCTGACTGGATCGCCAATAACCCGGTCGAAATTCCCCTCGAGCCATCATCCATGGTCGTGGCTTTCCGCCGCTGGGATGAAGAAGTCGCAGCCAAAAAGTCCTGATCCCTAGACGAACATGGAGCCATCCGGTGAGACCGGATGGCTTATAATTATGAGGTAATCGATGCTGCTTGCGTCATCCCCGTTCAAGGAAATCCGTCTCGATCGGATGAGCCGTGCCTTCGGTTCGCACAATGCGCTTAAAGATGTTTCTCTTTCGATCCGAAAAGGAGAATTCATCGCTTTGCTCGGCCCTTCCGGCTGTGGCAAATCCACGGCGCTGAACTGCATCGCCGGTCTTCTGTCCACTACGGGTGGAGGTATCTTCATTGACGACAAGCGCATTGACACGTTGAAGCCCGAGGATCGCGGCTTTGGTATGGTGTTTCAGAACTATGCGCTTTTTCCGCATATGACCGTCAGACAGAATATCGGCTTTGGATTAAAGATGCGCCGCGTGCCCAAGGCTGAGGCTGAAAAGCGCATCGAAGAAGCCTTGAACCTGGTGCGGTTGCAAGGACAGGGACATAAATTGCCAGGCCAGCTTTCCGGCGGTCAACAGCAGCGTGTCGCCATTGCCCGTGCCATTGTCATCGAACCGCCTTTGGTGCTGATGGACGAGCCGCTTTCAAATCTCGATGCGAAGCTGCGCCTTGAAATGCGCGCCGAAATCCGCCGTATTCACAACCAGCTTGGTGCGACAACCATCTATGTAACGCATGATCAGGATGAAGCTTTGTCGCTTGCTGATCGGGTTGTCGTGCTGCGAGATGGCGAAATCCGTCAGGTTGGCGTGCCGAGCGATCTCTATGAGCGTCCCGACCATTTGGATGTGGCTGAATTCATGGGATATCGCAATCGCCTGACCGGGAAAGTCATTGCGGTTGACGGAGATAAGACCAGCATTGCCGTTGGCGCTTCAACGCTATCCGGAATTGCCCGAGACACGTTGAAGGTTGGTGACACTGCAGTTGTGGCAGCTCGTGCCGATGATGTTGTCGCGGGGACGAAATCCGGAACGACTGTCGAAGCTGTCGTCGAAACCATCGAATATCGCGGTCGTGAATTCGTTGGGACCGCTCGCACTGCTGAAGGGCTTGAGCTTGTATTTCATGCCCCTCAGACGGCTGCACTTGGCAGCGCTATCTGGCTTTCAGTCGATCCGGCGCGCGCGCTGGCTTTTGCGGCGTGACAGCCATGATCAGTGTGACCTCAACGCCTTCGGTCAACCATTTATCTTTGCGCCAGCGGCTCGCCCTGCGCGGGATTGACGGTGTGACATTGCTTGTCTTGCCTGCGGTTATTTTCCTGCTGGCGGTTTTTATCTACCCGTTCATTTACGGTCTTATCCTCTCCTTTGAACCCAAAGAGGGAGGCATGTTTGCCAATTATCAGAAATTCTTCTCCGACCCGTTTCTCTATGACACGATCCTGACGACGCTTTGGCTTGCGGTGCCGGTTACCCTGATAAGCATTGCCATAGCCCTGCCGGTAGCCTTCCGTGTTCGTCTGATGACCCACCAGCGTTTGTTGACGACGATACTGGTTTTGCCAGTTACGCTTGGCACGGTGCTAGTAGCAGAAGGATTATTGAACTACCTTGGTCCGCAAGGTTGGTTCAGCCGTACATTGATGATGATCGGCATGATCGACAGTCCGGTAAAGCTCACCAATAATTATTGGGGCGTTTTCGCATCGCTGATCATTACCGGCTTTCCATTCACCTTCCTGCTGACCCTGTCCTATGTTTCAGGCATCGACCCGGCATTGGAGCAGGCTGCCGCCACGCATGGCGCAAAAAGTTGGCAGCGTTTTCGTTATGTGATGTGGCCTTTGCTTGTGCCCGGCCTCACCATTGCGTTCTGTCTGTCCTTTGTGCAGGCCTTCGCAGTCTTTCCTTCAGCCGTTCTGCTTGGCGCGCCGGCAGGACCCACCCGCGTTATTTCCATTGCAGCCTATCAGGCAGCTTTCGAGCAGTATGACTATTCAATGGCATCGGCCATCGCCATGATCATGGCAGCCGTCCAGTTACTGATTGTGGTGTCACTGCTCTCTATTCGTAACTTGTTCTATCGCGGCTCGACCGCTGGCGGAAAGGGCTGACGATGATCCGCGATACGACCATTGGAGCAAAGCTCTGGATCACTGCCGTATGGGTGGTGGTCGCCTTCTTCATCATCAATCTTCTGGCGATGATCGCAACAGTCGTCATATCCTCTTTCGGCACCCGTTGGCTTGGCACTTGGCTACCCGCCGGATGGACGACAAAATGGTATTTCACCGCATGGTCGGAATTCCAGCTTAGCGACGTGCTGATCGTTACATTCCAGATTGTCTTCACGGTGGTAGCGCTTTCGGGCCTGCTCGGCGTTACGGCTGCCTATGCTTTGGCGCGCCGCAACTTTCCCGGCAAGAAACTGATCATGCTCCTGTTTCTTTTGCCGCTGCTTGTGCCGCCGATTACCTTTGGTATTCCACTGGCCACGGTGCTCTATCAAGCGGGCGTAGGCGGCACTTTCTGGGGTGTGGTTCTTGCCAATCTGGTGCCGACAGTGCCCTTCGTTATTCTGGTGATGATCCCCTTCATAGAGCAGATCGATCCGAAGGTTGAAGCTGCCGCACGGGTGTTTGGAGCCGGCACATTCCAATTGTTCCGATATGTGCTGCTGCCAATGCTCCTGCCCGGCATACTAGCAGCGCTGCTATTGGTACTGGTGCGCACGGTGGCTATGTTCGAGCTGACCTTCCTGACCGCCGGACCAACCAGCCAGACGCTTGTGGTCGCCCTTTACTACTCTGTATTTGCATCCGGCGTTCGTGCTGTGCAGTCCATCGACGCGATGGCGGTTGTCTATATGGTCACCACGCTGGTCTGGTTGCTTATCGCACTGCGTTTCGTCAACCCGACACAGATCGTGGCACGGGCAAAGACACAACAGACAACGGCCTGATCTGCACATGCAAAACCCGCCGGAATCATTCCGGCGGGTTTTCATTTCAAAGCTGCTCAAACTGGCTGGAAATTGGACGGATCCGCCCGGATGATATCCGCGATAAATTTTTGGGTCGCCAGAGCTTCTTCCCCTGTCACTATTGGGTCCCGTTTTTCGGCGACTGCGGCCAGAAAATCCGCAATGAGCGCCCGATGCGCATCATGGGGGAAATCCATGATATTCGCCCCACTGCCGGACTTGCCTTCCGCCTCGATGATTTCCTCGTGTCCATCCAACCAGGAAAGCTTCAAGGCGCCGCCCGCAAGATGAGCCGAACCAAGCGATCCGGTGATTTCCAGCGTTTCCGGAAAACCCGGAAAGGCGGCTGTCGTGGCCAAAAGAGATGCAGGCGCGCCATTGGCCAGGGTCATTAAGGCTGTAACATGATCTTCCGATTCCATGCGATGCAGCGCGGTCGTTCGTACCTGGGAAGCCACAATAGTGCTGATGGGAAGAAGCGAACGGAACAAATCCAATGCGTGGATTGCCTGCGATAGCAGCACGCCTCCCCCATCGCGAGCGAAGGTTCCCCTTCCACCTTCATCATAATAACTCTGCGGACGCCACCAGGGTACGCGTAGCGACGTTGCCTGCACATCACCCAGACTCTTGTCTTCCAGCGCTTGGCGTAGCCTGAGGCTGGCGGGCCTGAACCTGTGCTGCAATACAACACCGAATGTCAGCCCGCCGGCACGGCCGCGTGAAACAATCTGCTCCGCACGTTGCAACGTAATGTCCAACGGTTTTTCCAGAAGCACATGTTTGCCAGCGGCAAAACTCTTCTCGGCGATTTCAAGGTGGGCATTGGCCGGTGTCAACACCAGCACAATGTCCACCGCAGGGTCTGCGATGGCAGCATCAACATCGTTGGTCACCGGAAAAGGAAAACTCTTCGAAAACTCTTCCGTACGCTCCTTTGTCCTGCTGGCCGCCCATATCACATCCACCTTGTCCTGAAGGTCGACAAGGCTTTTCGCATGGGGCAGCGCCGCGGGCCCAAGGCCGATGATTGCAAGGCCGGGCATTTTCATTGCTTGTTCTCCTGCGGTCGAAACGCGGGGCGGTGCGCGAGGATGGTCGCGCGTTTTTGTGCGTCAAGCGCCAGTCTGCTCACGGTAAAGACGTGGCTTTGCTTCATCGTGGTTTCACTGCGCTCGCGCACATCCGTCAGAAAGGTCCTGAAGTAAGTGATCGGTTCCCGGCTGGCATCCATATGTTTTGTGCCCTTGCCGTTCACGAGGAACACGTGGTCCGTCCCGTCGCGACCGGCAATATCGACATATTTACGCAGCTCGATCGTGCCTTCTGTGCCAAGTATGATCAGCCTGCCGTCGCCCCAGGTGGAAAGCCCATCGGCGGTGAACCAATCCACGCGAACATAGCCGGTTGCCTGATCGCTGCGCAGTAACACTTCGCCAAAATCCTGAAACGCCGGAATATCGTCGGCACCAAAATGGCCAATTGCGCTGGATATGATCTCCGCAGTGTCAGACCCTGTATAGGTCAGAAACTGATCGATCTGGTGCGAAGCAATATCGACCAGAATGCCGCCGTAAAATGCAGAATCGAAGAACCAGTCAGGCCGAATGGGGCGGTTCAGTCTATGGGGTCCAAGACCGATAGTCTGGATTACACGCCCGATGGAACCCTCATCAATCAGCTTCTGCGCCACTCCGGTTGCTGGAACAACGAAACGCTCCGAAAAGCAGATGGAAAATATGCGTCCCGTTTCCGCTACGACCTTTTCGATCTCTGCAAGCTGTGCGTAATCGGTGATCCCCGGCTTGTCCGACATCACGTCCTTGCCAGCCTTCATGGCCGCAATGGCAATTGCTGCGCGCTCACTTGGCACTGCCGCTGTAACGATTATATCAATCGATGGATCATCGATAAAAACCCGGCCATCGGGTACGGATTTGAGGTCGGGAAAACGCTCGGCAATGCCTTCAAGAATTTTCCCGTCTGATGTTTGCGAAACGAAACCGGCGCACTCAGCGCCGGCTTCAATCAGACCATTGATCATATGGTAGATATGACGATGATCAATGCCAATGACGGCAAACCGCATGACTTTTACCTGCTACTTGTTCATCTTATTGGCACCGACTTCACGGTCCCATTTTTCAAAAGCTGCAACAAGCAATTGCGGCTTCAAGGGAGCCTCCACCGGATATTTCGCGATCAAATCTTCATAGATTGGGCGCCCAAACTCGGCGATGACATCCTGGCTTTCCTGCGGCGCCATATTGAGCGGAACGTCCTTTACTGCCGGACCGGGATAGAAATAGCCCTTGTCATAGGTATAGGCCTGCTGCGCCGGTTCGAGCATGTAGGACATGAGCTTGAGCAGCACGGCAACCTTGTCATCACCAACCCCGCGCGGAATACACATGAACTGGGTGTCCGGAACCCAATGGGTGCCATCAAGCGCAAAGGTTTCTGCTTCCTTGGGTACTACGCCAAGGACGCGCGGATTAATATCCCAACCGAAGGTGGACACGATCATATCACGCGTGCCTTCAGCAAACTCCTTCATGGTCGCGGTGGTGCCGGGTGGGTAATAATCAATGCCCTGATCGAGTTCTTTCAAATATGCCCATGTCTTTTCCCAGCCATTGATGGGATCGCTGGGGTTTTTATCGCCGAGAATATAGGGCATGGCCATCAAGAAGGTCCATCCGGGTCCCGAATTAACCGGGCGCGCGTAACAAAAACGGCCGGGATTCGCCTTGACCCAAGCGAGCAATTCTTCCGCATTCTTTGGCACTGTTTTGACGCGATCCGGCGCATATTCAAACAATGGTCCGGAGGGTGAGTAGACGACAGCCACGCCTTCATTTTGGCCGAAATTCTTCTGCATCATGAGTGCCTTCTCATGATAGATTTCATCTGCTTTCGGCAAGAGGTCCGGGTATTTCGTCCAGACATCGATCCAAAGACCTTGTGTAATGCCATCTGACATAGCGCCGGGGCCTGTCAGCACCAGATCAATATCGACCCGGTTGGCAGTCTGCTGCGCCTTGAGCTTGGCCGGAAGCTCCGGTGAAGGGGCGCGCGAGAAAATCACTTTCGATATAAGTGCTGGATTTTCCTTGGCAAACTTCTCGATTGCCGCCTGTGTCAGCTGCAGATTTCCAGCTACATCGATGATGTTCAGCGCAACAGGTGATGATGGCAGAGGTAGTGATTGCGCAAAAGGAAAGCGCGGCAATGCAGTTATTCCGGCAATGCCAGCCAATCCCCCGATTGCTTGTCTGCGATTAATTCGGATCATTATTTTCCTCCCAGAAATGACCGATTATTCTTATTTCTCCCAAAACAAGAATAATCATATTAGTATATTAATCGGAGGAAAAGCAACCCGGCCTCAATATTCGCCTAAGTCGGGAATTCCATAAAAAAGGGAGCCCCGGCTCCCTTGATTTAACTCATTTCTTTGGAGAGACCTTACATTGTGGCCCCGATTTGCCATGGCACGAATTCCGCATCGCCATAGCCCAGGGCCTCGGATTTGCTGCGCTCACCTGAGGCGATCTTCAGGATATGCTCGAATATTTCGCGTCCCTTGTCTTCGATGGAGACACCGTCGATGACGTCACCGCAATTGATATCCATATCCTCGATCATCTGCGTATACATCGGGGTATTGGTGGCGAGCTTGATGGAAGGCGTCGGCTTGCAGCCATAGGCAGAACCACGGCCCGTGGTGAAGGCAAGAATATTGGCACCGCCTGCCACCTGGCCCGTCGCGGAAACTGGATCGTAGCCGGGAGTATCCATGAAAACCAGACCGCGCGCCGTAACTGGTTCCGCATAGCCATAGACCGCTTCGAGCGGCGTTGTGCCAGACTTTGCCACCGCGCCAAGCGACTTCTCAAGGATGGTGGTCAATCCGCCCGCCTTATTGCCGGGTGAAGGATTATTGTTCATTTCCATGCGGTTACGCGCCGTGTAATCTTCCCACCAAGCGATGACCGATTGCAGGCGTTCGACCGCTTCAGGGTTTGAAGCGCGCTCAATCAACAGGTGTTCTGCACCATAAATCTCCGGCGTTTCGGAAAGAATGGCGGTGCCACCCTGCTGCACCAGAAGATCAACGGCCGCGCCCAACGCCGGATTGGCGGTGATGCCGGAATAACCGTCCGAGCCGCCGCATTGCAAGGCGAGCATGAGTTCCGATGCGGGAATGGTTTCGCGCTTCACATTTGCCGCTGTCGGCAGCATGTCACGCACGGCAGCGACACCCGCTTCCATGGTCTTACGCGTGCCGCCTACCTCCTGAATTGTCAGGCTGCGGAATGTGTCGCTTTCGACAATATTATAGGCTTCTTTCCAGCGTCCGATCTGGAATCCCTCGCATCCAAGGCCGACCATGAGCACTGCGGCGATATTGGGATTGGTTGCATAGCCCCACTGGGTACGCTTCAAAACCTCGTAACCCTCACCCTTCACATCAAGCGCGCATCCACCGCCATGAACCAGCGGAATTATGCCGTCAACCATCGGATATTCGTCAAGAATACCGGACTTTTGCACTGCCTCAGCGATGAACCGGGCAACCGAAGCGGAGCAGTTCACGGAGGTCAAAACGCCGATATAATTGCGCGTTCCGGCACGCCCATTGGCGCGGCGAAACCCTTCAAAAACAGCACGTTGGCTAATGGGCAGTACGCCATGCACGGAGGTCGCGTGAGCCGCATCAGGTTCGCGCGCGAAATCGCTGTAGTCGAGATTATGTTCATGCACCCATTGGCCTGGCTCGATCTGCTTGGAAGCAGAACCAATGATCTGGCCAAATTTGCGAACCGGCTCACCCTTGGCAATCAACCGCGAAGCGAGTTTGTGGCCGCGCGGCACGCGATCCGTTACGGTAACATTTTCAATGCGTTGCCCGACCTGAAACGTGTCGACAGCAACGACGACATTGTCGCTGGCATGCAGGCGCAAATGCCGCGGTGCAGTGAGGGTGTCCATGTAACTCTCCAATTGGTCAATTAATATATTAGTCGCGTCGCGCTGGCTTGCAATGTGTCAAGATGAAACAGCGGAAACATTCCGGGTTAAAAGGCTGAGCTCACGGTGAATTATCAACCGATCACAACTAAAACACACGCTGCGATAGAGAATATTCGGCAAAAATTTCCAGTTTTTGGGGAAAAATCGGCAAACATTGCGAAATTTCCAACCGATATGGTCAAATCACGCAGGAGACAAAGCTTTCTTTTCAATTTTCCAGGAAGCAAAATTCACAGACCCCCCATGAATTTCGGCGGCCATGGCCAAACTTTTTTTCGGAGGCAATTGGCGGCATAGGGCTCCGTACCCTTCGTTACTCAAACCTGCGTTCGTTGAAAGATAAGCGAAATTCCAAATATATTTTAATTCAACTTTTGAAATATATTGAAGCTATATTTCAAACATACTTTGTCATAAAAATTTGGGTTGGAATAGAACCAAATTTGTAGTTCATATTCAAAATATATCCAAGCTTATCTGAGTTAAACTCTCCAATCGAGGACTGCCATGGCGCTCAATCAATCCCTGCTCGACCTTTTGAATATTCATCCGGAAAATGGTCTCGACGAGGTCATTGTCGGCAATAATGGCGACGACACAATTTTCGGTGGAAGCGGCAACGAATATATCGAAGGTGGAAGCGGAACCGATTTGCTGTTCGGCAATGAGGGTATCGACACGCTGGGTTATGCCGGTTCGAAAGAAGGAGTCATGGTACGTCTGGGCGGACTTGACGGTTCGGGCACGCTCGGCGGTTGGCATGGCGATGCGGAAGGTGACCGGCTTGCCGTCGGTTTCGAAAACGTTGTGGGTTCCGGTTTCAACGATGTCATTTCCGGCGATGCCGGAGACAATGTTCTGGCTGGCCTCGACGGGGATGACGGCCTTGGCGGCGGCGGCGGCAATGACACATTGGTCGGCGGTGCCGGCAATGACTGGCTGGACGGCGGAACAGGCGACGACAAGCTGCTCGGCGGCGAAGGCGAAGATTACGCCTATGGCGGCGCTGGCAATGATGTTCTCGACGGCGGCAATGGCGATGACCGGCTTAGTGGCGACGAAGGCGACGACCAATTGCTCGGCGGTGCCGGTAATGATTGGCTCGACGGCGGTACGGGAAATGACTATCTCAATGGTGGTCTGGGCGATGATCATATTCGCGGCGATGCTGGCGACGACACACTGATCGGCGGCGCTGGCGATGACGTTCTGAATGGCGGCGACGGCGACGACCGCATCAGTGGCGGCACCGGCAATGACGCGATTGACGGCGGCGAAGGAACCAACTGGATTGATGCCGGGGCTGGTGATGACGAGATCCACACCAGCGGCGCTGCAAACTGGGTCAATGCTGGCGACGGCGATGACAAAGTGTTTGGTGGCTCCGGCGATGACAGGATCAGCGGCGATGGCGGCGATGATCAGCTGAATGGTGGAGCCGGCACGGATTGGATTGATGGCGGCGATGGCAATGACACGCTGTTAGGCGGCGAAGGCGATGATTTCCTTCGTGGCGGCTCAGGCGACGATGTCCTGAATGGCAGTGCGGGCGATGACCGCTTGAACGGCGGCGAAGGCAACGACATTCTTAATGGTGGCGACGGCAATAATTGGCTGAGCGGTGGGTCTGGAGCAGACACGTTTATCTTCGAGACGTTCGGGCGGACTGCCCACATTACCGACTTCAGCGCAACTGACGGTGACAAGATCGATCTGAGCCGTCTCGATGCGGATACAAATACCGCTGGCAACCAGCCTTACCATTTCATTGGCGAAAGCGACTTCTCCGGTGCGGCAGGCGAATTGCGGATCGTGGTGCCGGAACAGGCAAGCGATACGCAATATCTGCATATCGAGGCTGATAGTGACGGCGACGGAATTGCCGACCTTATCATTGAGGTCAATAATACGGACCATGACTGGTCGGCAAACGACTTCAATCTGTAATGGAAATGAGAAAGGGCCGCTGAACAAGCGGCCCTTATCTTATGGACTATTTGGATGATGCGGCTAATTTTGCCAGAGCGCCGGGCGCTTTGTAAGTCGGCGAACTAATCTCTGCCCCGCCCGACGTTTCCGCTCGTATCAAGCGCGTCGCGTGATGGGTGTTACATTTGATTGACGTTTTGCCTGTGCGTGGTCATTGACGAATTTGACGATCCGCGGCGCGATTTCAGCGCGGAATCTCGACCCATTGAAAACGCCGTAGTGGCCAACCTTGGGCTGTAGATAATGTAGCCGCATGTCTTCAGGGATATTGACGCATAGCGTTTGCGCGGCCTTTGTCTGACCCACACCCGAAATATCGTCGTTCTCTCCCTCAACAGTCAGAAGCGCCACATTGCGAATCGCAGATGGGTCAACCGGCAGGCCGCGATGCGTCATCTCCCCTTTTGGTAAAGCCTGGCGCACAAAAACCGTATCCACAGTCTGCAAATAAAACTCAGCTGTCAGATCCATAACCGCAAGATATTCATCGTAGAACTCCCGGTGCTTGTCTGCGGAATCGCCATCTTCCTTGACCAGATGCACAAAAAATTCCTTGTGGGCAGTAATATGCCGGTCGAGATTCATGCTCATGAACCCGGAAAGCTGTAAAAACCCTGGATATACATCGCGCATGAAACCGGCATGCGGCCATGGAACAGACATGATTACATTTTCGCGGAACCAGTCGATGCCCTTTTCTTCGGCAAGTTTGTTCACCGCTGTCGGATTCTTGCGGGTATCAATTGGCCCGCCCATCAGCGTCATGCTCGACGGGGCAAACCGATCGCCATTGGCTTCCATGACTGCCACGGCAGCAAGCACAGGCACAGAGGGCTGGCAGACAGCGACAACGTGAGTATCCTCACCCAATGCATGAATCATTTCAATGACATAGTCGATATAGTCGTCAAGATCGAAAGAACCATCGCTCAAAGGAACAGTGCGCGCGTCGACCCAATCGGTAATGTAAACCTCGGCATCCGGCAGCAAGGCCTCGACTGTGCCGCGCAGCAAAGTCGCATAATGCCCGGACATGGGAGCCACGATCAAGATCTTGGGATCGGCAGCCCGTTTTGCCGACAATGAGCGCTTGAAATGAACCACGTTGCAGAAAGGCTTTGACCAGACCGTTTTCTCGCGAATCTCCGTTTCAACGCCATCAACGACAGTCGTCGGAAGGTTGAACTTTGGTTTTGCATAGGCTCTCGTGGCGCGCTCAAACAGCTCGCAGCCAGCAGTAATCGAACGCCCTAAAACCGTTTGTGACAATGGATTCAACGGGTTGTCGTAAAACAACTTGGTAGCGTCAGCCAGAGCGCGATAGGGCTGAAGCGCCGCATGGTTGAGTTCATAAAGCTGGTAAAACATTCCACCGTCCGATCCATCAGCACAACTGCAACCTAAAGAGCATCTCACTCACAGGTGAAAAAGTTCTTGATTGATCAGTGAGCCTATCCGGTTTTGGTAATATTGCAATGCAACAAACGGCTAAGGCCGGATAAAAATGCCTTAGCCCGGTATGGCTAGAAACCATTGAAATTATTAGCTAAAGTTTCAAACGCCCTCGACAATCAGCATTTCAGCATCAGCTACGCTTTGCCGAATTGCTTTAGCCGCCTGATATTCCGGCGAATTGTAACAATCCAATGCTGCTTGGACCGACGGAAACTCGATCACGACATTGCGGCCACGGGCTTGCCCTTCCAATGTGTGAAATGGACCGCCCCGTGCCAGGAAATTGGCGCCAAACTTTTCAAAGGCCGGTTTTGCCGTCGAGACGTAATCCTTGTACCGTTCAGCATCCCGAACGTCGACACGTGCTATCCAATATCCCTTGGCCATAGTCCCTCTACCTTTTGCAATTGGTTACTCTTACAGCTTGAGACTGTGCTCTCATTTCCAGCCATTAGCTCGATTTGAGAATCACATCCCATCCTAATCGAGCTTATGCTGGCGCAAATCCGTTTGCCATTTCGCTCAATATCGATTCAGCCGCTGAACGCCGATCTTGCGCGGCAATAATTGGACGCCCGACCACAAGATGTGTCGCCCCGCCACGAAGCGCATCCGCAGGTGTCATTACCCGTTTTTGGTCTCCAACATCCGCACCTGCCGGGCGAATACCCGGTGTCACAATATTGAGTTTCGGCCCGACAATCTCGCGTACACCCGATGCTTCGGCAGCAGAGCACACAATGCCGCCCATGCCGGCGTCGGCGGCCTGTTTTGCGCGCTTTAGAACAAGAGCTTCGGGACTGTCGGCGTAACCGGCCTCAATGAGGTCTTGCCCATCCATCGAAGTCAGAACAGTGACACCGAGCAAGCACAGATCCGATCCGTGTGCTGCTTCGACCGCTGCCCTCATGGCCTTCGGATAAGCATGCAGGGTGAGCATCGACACGCCCATTTTAACAATATTCTCGACGCCCTTGGCGACAGTATTGTCGATATCGAGAAGCTTCATATCCAGAAAGACTTTTTTGCCCGACCGGACCAGGTCAGATGCAAAATCCAATCCCCCGGCAAATACCAGCTGATAGCCGATTTTATAGAAGGTCACCATATCGCCAAGTTCGCCGACAACCTCATTGGCCACTTCAACCGTAGGCACATCAAGGCCCACGATCAGGCGCTCGCGCAAAGCCGCATTCGTCATGACAAATCACCTTTTCTGTTGATCGTATTCCAATCGCACAGAAACGGCCAACAGGAAAGAACCTAATCGGCGCGCCGATACACCCAAAGCCGGGCTGGCGGCACATTGCGGATAATGAAGTCGAGATGTTCGACCTTGTAATTACCGCGTCCAGCAGGAACAGGCGACATGGGGCCATAGGTAATCTGAACAACCGGGCGGCCATGGGGGATACGGCGCAACAGATCTTCGATGATTTTAACGCGGTCGCCGACGGGGAAGTTCAACAAGGGCACCGCCGAAATGACCGAATCAAACTTCTGGTCACGCTTGTCGCCAAGGGTCGTATCCAGATCGAAAGCATCGCCTTCGATAATGTTCACACCAGGAAAATCTTCTCGCAAATGTTCAGCAAAATCCGCTGAATATTCAACGCAGTAAAGGTCGGATGGCTCTACACCGCGCTTCAAAATGGCTTTGGTGATAACGCCCGTGCCCGGCCCCAACTCCAGCACAGGAAGGCCGGAATGCGGATTGATGACGCTTGCCATGCGGCGAGCCGTGACAGAACTTGTCGGCAAAATTGACCCGACAGCCTTCGGCCCATGCATCCAACCCTTGAAGAAGCGGATTTCCTCGCCGAATTTTTCGGCAAACTTCTTGCCCAGTGGTCGTGACATGCCATTCCTCCGTCGCAGCAAGAACAATTTATGACGCAACCGACGATAGATGCAAGGCTGCAACTTGCGAAAAACTCAATAAACTACTCGCTCAACCCCTCAAAGAAATCCTTCATGCGGGAAAAGAAGCCTGTCGATTGCGGGCTATTGTCCTGCGAAGAAACGCGTTCGAATTCTTCCAGCAATTCGCGCTGCTTCTTGTTGAGGTTTTGCGGGGTTTCAATTGCGATCTGAATATAGAGATCGCCCATGGCGGGTTGCCGTAGAACCGGCATGCCCTTGCCTTTCAGGCGGAACTGCTTGGCGTTTTGCGTACCATCTGGAATCTTGACGCGCGTCTGGGTGCCATCCAGTGTCGCCACCTCGAACTGTCCGCCAAGCGCGGCTGTAGTCATCGAGATCGGCACTTTGCAATAAAGATCGGCACCATCGCGCTGGAAGAATTCATGTGGCTTCAGCGAGAGGAAAATATAAAGATCGCCTGAGGGGCCGCCGCGAAGTCCTGCCTCGCCCTCACCCGTGAGGCGAATGCGTGTTCCATCTTCAATGCCGGCTGGAATATTGACCGAGAGAGAACGCTCTTCGGTGATACGTCCCTGGCCGCTGCATTTCGGGCAAGGGTCCTTGATGATCTGGCCGCGGCCATGACAGGTCGGGCAGGTGCGTTCAATGGAAAAGAAACCCTGAGCTGCACGCACGCGGCCGGAACCGCTACAAGTGCCGCATGTGACCGGTTGCGTGCCGGGCTTGGCACCACTGCCGGAGCATTCGTCGCAAGTAATCGATGTCGGGACATGGATTTGCGCCGTCTTGCCTGCATAGGCTTCTTCAAGCGTGATTTCCATATTGTAGCGCAGGTCCGCACCGCGCTCGCGGCCACCGGAACGGCGCTGGCGTCCGCCGCCCATCATCTCGCCAAAAATGTCTTCAAATATGTCGGCAAAGCCACCGCTGGCGCCGCCACCGAAACCACCGCCGCCCATGCCGCCATTTTCAAAGGCAGCGTGACCGAAGCGATCATAGGCCGCGCGCTTTTGCGGATCTTTCAGCGTTTCATAGGCTTCGCCGATTTCCTTGAACTTGTGCTCGGCATTGGCATCGCCCGGATTCTTGTCAGGGTGGAATTGCATTGCCAGTTTACGGAAAGCGCTCTTCAGCTCTTTCTCATCAGCGCCTTTGCCTACGCCGAGGGTTTCGTAATAGTCAGCCTTCATCCAAATACTCGTTCCATGGGATCGCCAGAACTTCCGCAGAAGCTCGTTTAAGAGCGGTATTTAGGTGCTCACGCCCGTAAATGCCATAGTTAACTTACATTGATTCTAATCAAATGGCGCATATTTGCTTTTTAAAGCGTTTATGTGGCAACAATCTGGGCCAAGCCAGCCAATCAATAACGCGGCAAATCGAACGACCAAAATTTTCTTGAACTTCGAAGGCCGTCCAAGCTTGTCCACTGAGCAAACAAAAAGCCCGGCTCAATGGCCGGGCTTTTCGTTAAACGCAGGGCGTTAGGATCAGGCAGACTTCTTCTTGCCGTCTTCGTCGATCTCTTCGAAATCGGCATCGACAACATCTTCATCTGCCTTTGCAGTTGCATCGGCTTCAGCACCTTCGCCAGCTTCCGCAGCCTGTGAGGCTTCATACATGGCCTGACCAAGTTTCATCGAAACTTCGGCAAGAACTTGCGTCTTGGCCTTGATGTCTTCAGCGTCATCGCCTTCGACAGCGGTCTTCAGCTCGGCAAGGGCGGTCTCAATGGAGCCCTTGTCTTCAGCCGAAACCTTATCGCCATAATCCTTCAGCGACTTTTCAGTCGAGTGGATCAGAGCTTCAGCCTGGTTCTTCGACTCAACGGCCTCGCGGCGCTTCTTGTCGCTCTCGGCATTGGCCTCGGCGTCCTTGACCATCTTCTCGATATCGGCGTCGGAAAGACCGCCCGATGCCTGAATACGGATCTGATGTTCCTTGCCAGTGCCCTTGTCCTTGGCCGAAACGTTGACAATACCGTTCGCATCAATGTCGAAACCGACTTCGATCTGCGGAATGCCGCGTGGTGCCGGTGGAATGCCAACGAGATCGAACTGACCGAGCGACTTGTTGTCGGCAGCCATTTCACGCTCGCCCTGGAAGACGCGGATCGTCACGGCGGACTGATTATCTTCAGCCGTAGAGAAAGTCTGCGACTTCTTGGTCGGGATCGTGGTGTTGCGTTCGATCAGACGTGTGAACACGCCGCCAAGTGTTTCGATGCCGAGTGACAATGGCGTTACGTCGAGCAAAAGAACGTCCTTGACGTCGCCCTGCAGAACGCCAGCCTGAATGGCAGCACCCATGGCCACAACTTCGTCCGGATTCACACCCTTGTGTGGTTCCTTGCCGAAGAAGGCTTTAACGATTTCCTGGATCTTCGGCATGCGGGTCATACCGCCGACGAGGACCACTTCATCGATTTCGCCAGCCTTGAGGCCTGCATCCTTGAGCGCGGCCTTGCAAGGCTCAACCGTGCGCTGGACCAGATCGTCAACGAGGCTTTCGAACTTCGAGCGCGACAGCTTCATGGTCAAGTGCTTTGGACCCGAAGCATCTGCCGTAATGAATGGCAGGTTGATTTCAGTCTGCTGCGACGAGGAAAGCTCGATCTTGGCCTTTTCGGCAGCTTCCTTGAGGCGCTGCAAAGCAAGCTTGTCGTTCTTCAGGTCGATGCCCTGTTCTTTCTTGAACTCGGCTGCGAAATATTCGACGAGACGCATGTCGAAATCTTCACCGCCAAGGAATGTATCGCCATTGGTGGACTTAACTTCGAAGACACCATCGCCGATTTCCAGAACGGACACGTCGAATGTACCACCGCCAAGATCGTAGACGGCAATGGTCTTGCCTTCCTTCTTGTCGAGGCCATAGGCCAGAGCAGCAGCAGTCGGTTCGTTGATGATACGCAGAACTTCAAGACCGGCAATCTTACCGGCATCCTTGGTTGCCTGACGCTGGGCATCGTTAAAGTAAGCCGGAACGGTGATAACGGCCTTTTCAACCTTTTCGCCCAGATAGGCTTCGGCTGTTTCTTTCATCTTCTGCAGGATCATTGCAGAGATCTGCGAAGGCGAATACTTCTTCTTGTGCACTTCTACCCAAGCGTCGCCATTATCGCCTTTGACGATTTCATAAGGAACAAGCTTCTTGTCCTTGGCAACAGTCGGGTCTTCGTAGCGGCGGCCGATAAGGCGCTTGACCGCAAAAACGGTTCCTTCCGGATTTGTTACAGCCTGACGCTTGGCCGGCTGGCCAGCAAGGCGCTCATCACTATCCGTAAAAGCGATGATCGAAGGCGTTGTACGTGCACCTTCTGCATTTTCGATGACCTTCGCGCTCTTGCCGTCCATAACGGAAACGCAGGAATTGGTCGTACCCAGATCAATACCGATAACTTTAGCCATTACTCTTCTCCATTCAGCAGGCTGCCGGGACCTCTGCCGAGCATTCCATACGGGCAGCCCCTAGGGTTTAACAAAATCAGGGCTGCCGGGGCGGGCAGTTCCTTACAGTGTTGAGGGCTATATAAGAAGGGGTAAATTGCCATGCAAGTAAGAAGCAGTGCAATTTACACCCTTAATAGCCCAAAAAGACACATAAAATGGGGTTTTCAGCCCGTTTTATGCGGTTACTTATAAAAGTCGTCAGACGGTTTCCCACTTGCCGCTCTTGTCGGAGCGATAAACGGCATCAATGAGCTTTTGATTCCGTGCCGAATCTTCCAGCGAAAACACACCGGCCTTCTCGCCTTGGGCCTCGCGGGCAAATGCCTCGACCTGCAACCTGTAGTGGTTGACGCCACCAAAGTTGAATTCCTGCGCACCGTCATGTGCCGCGTTATGCAGCCAAACCTTTGCGTGGTCGTACTTGCCTGTGTTGAACGGCGCCAAGACCTCGATATAGCCCTTGTCGCCATGAAAAACGATGGACTGGCGCGACGCAAGCTGGGTCCCGACATAGAAACCCAGTTCAAAACCATCAAAATCAGCACGGACGCTGGCATAGCGGTCCGTGCCGAAATCCGGGTCGCGCTCGACTGTGGCGCTCACCCGAAGCGGCTCCTTGCCGGTGACGAAACGCGTGACAACAGTCGGATAGACGCCAATATCGGGCAAGGCACCGCCACCCAGCGATAGCTGATTGCGCATATTGCCCGCATCCTTGTTGAAATAGGTGAACGCTGCCTGAACCCGACGCAAGGTTCCGATGGCTCCACCCTGCACGAACTCACGAACTTTCAGCCATTGCGGATGATAGGTGACCATGAAGGCTTCTGAAATCAAGACGCCATGCGTATCGCGGGCATGCTGCAAGGCGGCGATCTGATCGGCATGCAGCGAAATCGGCTTTTCGCACAGGACATGCTTTCCAGCTTCGGCTGCCTTCAACGACCATTCGACATGCTGCGAGGTCGGCAAGGGAATATAGACGCCGTCAATATCCTTGGAGGCGAGCATTTCCTCGTAGGAGCCGAATGCATGGGGAGCGCCAAAACGATCCGCCACCGCGCGTGCTTTCGACAAGTCACGGCTGGCAACGGCCGATAGAACCGAATTTTCCGCATCGCAAATGGCGGGAATAACCACGGTGACGCCAATTTTGGCAGTAGACAGAATACCCCAGCGAAACATGCAAACTCCTTCTATGACCGGCCCGATAGGCGGTCAGCACCCTATTGTATTTCGGTTACGGAAGGAAAGACCGCTCAACCGGTATATTTGAAGAAATCGATAAATGCGCGCAGTGCCGGACGCATTTGCCTGCGGCTGGGGTAATAAAGATAGACGCCGGGAAATGGCGTGCACCAATCCTCCAAAACGCGTTGCAGCCGCCCGTCGGCAATTGCTTTGGGCACCATATGCTCCAAAAGAAAAGCAATGCCCACGCCGCCAAGCACTGCTTCAAGAACCAGCGTGTCATCACCCAGAATAAGCGGGCCATCGACATCAAGGACGATTTCTTCCACGCCTTTTTCAAACTCCCAGCGATAGACTTGGCCGCTGGAAAACCGGCGGCGGATACAGCGATGATTGAGCAAGTCTCTCGGGTGTAACGGCACCGGATTGCGTTTGAAATAGTCCGGCGTAGCAACGACACTTCCAGAAATCGTATCGCTCATGCGCACAGCGATCATATCCGATTCCAGGCTCTCTCCAAGCCGCATGCCCGCATCCATGCCAGCGGCAACGATATCATTGAATTGTTCCTCTACCCGCAATTCCAGCGTGATTCCGGGATAGGTCTGGCTAAAATCCGCGAGTCTTGGACCCAGCAGCCAATGCGCGGCGAAGGGCGGTACGCTGAGCCGCAGATTGCCTGCCACACGATTATTGGCTTCTTTAACTGCACCCAGCGCCAAGTCGATCTCACCAAGGGCAGGCTTCAAGCGCTTCAGCAGCATCGCCCCTTCATCCGTCAGGGCGACACTGCGCGTGGTGCGGGTCAATAATCGAACCCCCAGCGATTGCTCCAGCGCGGCTATGGCATGACTGACCGCCGAAGGCGCAATGCGAAGCTCCTTGGCGGCACCGCGAAAACCACCGCAGGCGGCGACAGTGGTGAAAATGGCGAGTTGGGGCAAATGAGAACGATCCATTGATCTATAATATAGAACAAGCTGTGAAATTTTAAGCGAATTATCGAACAGCAATTTACGACCTATGTTTGCTTCACCACACCAGGCAATTTCAGCGAAGCGGTTTTCCGTCAGGAATTGCGTAAAAGGAGATAAGTGATGGAACAGCGTAAACTTGGAACCAATCTTAACGTATCAGCGGTCGGTCTCGGCTGCATGGGCATGACATTTGCCTATGGCGGACAGGACGAAGCGGATGCGATCCGCACCCTTCACCGCGCTATCGATATCGGCGTTACATTCTTCGATACTGCCGAGGTATATGGTCCGTTCGACAATGAAATTCTGCTTGGCAAGGCTTTCAAGGGCCGCCGCGACGAGGTTGTGATCGCCACCAAATTCGGATTCAAGATTGCCGATGAGGGTGAAGGCGCCGCCCGCATGATAGGCGTCGATAGCCGACCGGAACATTTGAAGGCTGTTGCCGAGTCCTCGCTCGGACGACTGGGTATCGAACAGATTGACCTGTTCTACCAACATCGGGTGGATCCCAATGTTCCTATTGAGGAAACAGTCGGAGCCATGGCCGAACTGGTCCAGCAGGGTAAGGTGAAGGCGCTGGGCCTATCGGAAGCAAGCGCCGCCACGATCCGCCGCGCCCACAAGGTGCATCCCATTGCTGCGGTCCAAAGCGAATATTCCCTATGGAGCCGCGAGCCGGAAGACGAAGTATTTGCAGTTTGCCGTGAGCTCGGAATCGGCTTTGTGCCTTACAGCCCACTTGGCCGTGGCCTCTTGACCGGGACGATCAACAAGCCTGACGAACTTGGCGCTGACGATTGGCGCAAGACATTGCCGCGTTTTCAAACGGAAAACATGAACGCCAATGCCGCACTGATCGCAACATTGAAGGGGCTGGCTGCCGATAAGGGCGTGACAGCAGCGCAATTGGCGCTTGCCTGGGTGCTCCACCAGGGTGACTTCATCGTGCCTATTCCCGGTGCCCGCAAGATCAAGCACCTGGAGGAAAACACTGCCGCCGCCGACATCAAGCTGACAGAAGCTGAGCTGATCCGCATCGGCGGTGCTTTAACGCCGGATCGGGTGGCCGGGAGTCGCTACACGGAAGCTGCATTGGCCTTGGTGAACGGCTAAACGACAAATGCGGGGCGCTGGGCAATCAGCGCCCCTGCTTATTTTTGAATCTCTGTCGGATCAAGCGGAATACTGTTGCCGTCCGGATCGACAAGCGCCTTCTTTATGGCGTTGAGAAACATTTCGGGATCGTCAATGACAACCCTGACGCTCCTGTGTTTCTTGAACGGATTCAGACCAGAGAACTTTAATGTCGCTGTCCTTTCGTCATATCGAATTTCCTGCAATTCGCGGATACGCATGTCGCCAAGATCCTTGCTCTAGCATTTGCAGCTAAGCTTTTCCGAACCTTGTGTCACAATCAAGTCCGGCAATAGGTAGCGCGATTTGAAGACCTGTCTATACCGCGAGAAACACACCGGAAATGGTTGTGAGCATCAATGCGCCACCAGCCACTCCGGCGGTCTGCTTCCTGTTTAAAACCACATGGGACGCTGCAAATTCAACAGCGACAAGAAACACGATAATTGCCAACACCGGATTTGAGGCAAGGCTGGGATAAATGACCGACATGATGATGTAGAACAGCTCAATGGCAGACAGGCCGAACACGCCGATCAAACCACCTTGCCAAAATTGGGCCCCCGTCTGGATTGCACCAATCATACTTCCAAGCACCGTGGTAACGGCCAGCACGAATAGTAAAACATGCATCAACTCACTCCTGGTTTCAGGCGTGTATCTGCACCGGCAAGCTGACAATGCGCTGAACGATCAGCCGCCCGTACTATCGGCAATGGCGCGCGTTGCATCATCGGCAGGAAAATACTGCTCGATGAAAATTCCCTCCGTCAAAACCTCTTGCGCTGAACCGAATGACGTAAGCGTCGTGATCCAATTTGTCTCCGTATCGCCAAGCCGTAATCGGGCTGTGATAATTGGCGGTGGATTTCTCTCGCCTTCATCGTTGCGTAATAAAGCGGAAATCTCCGTATCATTTTCATAGACCGCCAGGCGCTGCGCCAAACCGCTTTTCGGCCCATAAAGACGGGCTTCATTCCGCGCTCTTTTCAGGAAGAGCAGGGCAACTTCCGGCCAGTTGGTCATTGCCTGCCGTACAGGACCCGGCTCAAGCACGAGCGCCAGAATGTTTATTCCCGGCGCGACCGATATGCCGAGCGCACCCGCCAAAGCAGCAAACCCCGCATTGGCAGCAAGAATATCGTGGTCGGCATCAAAAGCGACGGCGGGCCATGGTTCATGTTTTGTCAGTATCAGATGCAGCGTGTCGCGGACCAGAACGGGCAATCCTGCCAGTCCGTCCCGCTCCGCCGAGAAATAACGCGGCGCGAAACCGGCAGCACTGAAGAGCTCGTTCTGTATTCTGTAAGGCAGGTCAAGCGCTTCGCAAATGCGGATGATCATGCCTTCCGAGGGCCGGGAACGTCCGGTTTCAAGAAATGACAAGTGCCGGGAGGAAATGCCCGCCTCGAGGGCAAGGTCCATCTGGCTCAGGTGCCTGTGCGAGCGCCATTGCTTCAGATGATCGCCGAACTCCATGCCATTCTCCTTTTGGCAAACCTGACTTAGGCCCGCTGGGATATCCATTACCTCCAAGGTAATTGTTTTGCTTACGTCAAATTGACATGCTTGCCTCATCAACGCAACAAAGGAGAGCGACATGATACAGATCAATCTGAAAGATGGCATGATGACCAATGCCGTTTTGACCGGTGTAACCGGACTTGGACTTGCCGTATTTTCCGAGCTTGCCACGCAATATCTCATGCCCGGCGCACCGAGCTGGCTGGTCCTGGGACTTGGCATTGCGCTTCTGCTTTTCGCCGCTGACGTTGGCATGATAGCTCAGTGGAAAACCCGGTCGCGACCTCTCGTCGGCTTTGTCTTTATAGCGGACTTGCTGTGGGTCATCTGCGTCCCGGCGATCCTGGTGCTGATGCCCTCTGCCTTTACGTCGCTGGGTGTGGTCGCAACTGTTGCCGTTACTGCCGTGGTTGCTGTCTTTGCCTTGATCGAATGGAACGGATTGAAGCATTTGCAAGCGGCCTGAATTGCCTAAGGCAGATGAGCAAACCAGCCGCTCGTCTGCCTTAGTCTTGCCAGAAACCGGCCGCACTCATATTCACCGCCGCTGTTCTGTTTCGCTTTGGAGTCAGCGCGCAATATACAAAAATTTATTGTCCTGTTTGTCCCCAACATACGCCAGCCACCCCTGTATATTCATCGATGGTCGGGCCTTCAAAAGCTGGAATATCATGGAAAAATCCACCAGAAAGTCACTTCGGCGCTGGATTGCCGGAATCGTAATTCTCACCTTTCTCGCCTTCTTCATTCCTTATCTCGAATTTTTCTATCTCGCCTGCGGTCTTTATGATCTGGCCCGTAACAAAAACCTGAAACTCCAGGTCGTCGAACAATATTTCTTTGGCAATGGACTGTTCACCTGGCTGCTATCGCCCTTGAACATCCTGCTCGATATTCTTTCTTTGCCCTACAGGAACAAGGGCGTTTACAAATTGCAGGATCTGCCGCCAGCCTATCAGGCGGAAGTGAAGCGCCTGATCAGCGCGACACAGAAGGAAAACATTATAGGACAATTGCAGCAGCGGGCAGAACAGCAAGGCCGCAGCATGTTCTTCTTCAAATGGTATGGCAAAGACCAGCCAAGCTTTGCCAATGTCCCTTCATTTTATGAGCACTATGACTTCGTGAAGACGATTGGCGTTTCTGTGTTCAACAAGAAGAACTCGACTTCAAAGCATTTCGGCCCGATCCGGGCAACAATCCGCGTGCTTTACAATATCAACGATATGAATGACCGGACTGCCTATATCTGGTGCGGCGATACCACCAGCTACTGGAAGGATGACAAGCTGTTTATTTTTGATGACACGCTGATGCATCAATCCGTCAATCAGACCGATCAGACGCGCTATTGCCTATTTGTCGATATATTGCGCCCGTCATACATGCCGGGTTTTTTTGCCGCGATCGTCACATTCATGGGTGTGATCCTGAAAGGCAGCAACTCGATATTCTACAAGAACTGGAAGGTGATCCAGAAATAGTATCAGCAGGGTAAGAGAGGGGGGTGATTTGCCCCCTCTCTCACAATTTCTCTCCCCCGATGGGGAGCAAGGCTTACCCGCGCAATACGCCGCCTGTCTGCTTGGCAACGCTTTCGACCACGCGTTTAGTCAGCGCGTCGAGATCCTCATCGTTCAAGGTGCGTTCCTGTGGTTGGATCGCCACTTCGATAGCCACGGACTTCTTGTCCTCGCCCAGTGAAGCGCCCTCGAACAGATCAAATACCTGCACGCCGACAATCAGCTTCTTGTCGCTGCTCAATGCCGCACGGACAATGGTGCCAGCTTCGACAGATTTGTCGACGACGAAAGCAAAATCGCGGCGTAGAAGCTGCAAGTCAGAAAGGTTGAGCGCTGGTTTCGTCCGGGTGGCTTTCTGCTTCGGCTCCGGTATCGCATCAATGAAGATTTCGAAGCCGCAAAGATTGCCGCCGACATCCAGTGTTTCCAGAGTTTTCGGGTGGAATTCGCCGAATGTGCCAAGAATCACTTTTGGACCGAGCTTGATCGTGCCGGACCGGCCTGGATGATACCATGCTGAACCGCCTGCCTCGATCTGCAACTTGTCGACGGGTGCACCGCATGCCTCCAGAACCGCAATGGCATCGGCCTTGGCATCGAATACGCCAACGGGCGAAGCATTGCCTGACCAGTGGCGACCAGTTCCCTCGAAACGAGCCGTGCCACGACGAACACCTGCCGCAACGCGGCGCTGGTCTTCCGGAGCATTGCCTTCATAAGTGCCGGAAACCTCGAACAATGCGAGATCGTTGAAACCGCGATCCGCATTGCGTTGAGCAGCGGCAAGCAGGCCGGGTAACAAGGAAGGACGCATGTCGGACATATCGGCGGCAATCGGATTGCTCAATTTAAGCTCCGGCTTTCCGCCACCAAAGGCTTTAGCAGCGCTTTCCGAAATGAATGACCATGTGACAGCTTCCATCATACCGCGCGACGCGAGTGCTCGCTTGGCATTGCGCGTGCGGATCTGCAAAGTCGTCAAAATCTTGCCATTGACTGCGGCGTGGCTGACCAGCGGCTGCGGCTCAATCAGATTGATACCGTGAATACGCATGACTTCTTCAACCAGATCGGCCTTGCCATCCACATCCGGGCGCCATGACGGCACCACGACATCAACCAATTCGCCTGTACCCTGAGGCACGAAACCCAGGCGGGACAAGATATCGAGACTGGTCTTGGTCGGCACGTCGATACCAGTCAGGCGCTTGACTTCAGATGCGGGGAACTTGACCGTCTTAGGAGTGTGGCCCTTGTAGCCCACAACCTTGGTTTCAGACGGCGTGCCACCGCAGAACTCAAGAACCAGTTGCGCAGCAAGTTCAACACCCGGGATCATCTGCTCAGGATCAACACCGCGCTCAAAGCGATAGCGGGCATCGGTGATAATACCGAGCGTGCGGCCCGTGCGAGCAACGTTCATCGCGTCCCATAGCGCGGACTCAATGACGACATTGACCGTGTTTTCGTCACAACCGGAGTGCTCGCCGCCCATGACGCCAGCAATGGATTCTACCCCGTTGTCGTCAGCGATAACGACATTCTCCGGGCTCAAAGTATAATCCTTGCCATTGAGACCAAGGATCGTTTCACCGTCGCGGGCGCGGCGGACCGTCAGCTGGCCCTTGACCTTATCCGCATCGAAAACATGCAGCGGGCGGCCACGGTCGAACGTGACGTAATTGGTGATGTCAACCAGCGCATTGATGGGACGCAAGCCAATAGCGATAAGACGTTGCTGCAACCATTTCGGGCTTGTGCCATTCTTGACACCCTTGACGGTGCGCCATGCAAAGCCCGGGCACAGATAGTCTTCGCCTTTAAGATCGAGAGCTACCTCGACCTGCGGCGCGCCTGTGCCTTTTACAGGTTCAATCGCAGGTGTTTTCAGCGTGCCAAGACCAGCGGCAGCCAGATCGCGGGCGATGCCATAGACACTGGTACAATCCGGGCGGTTCGGTGTCAGGTTAATCTCGATGACCGGATCATCAAGGCCAGCATAGGCGGCAAAGCTCGTGCCGACGGGGGCATCAGCAGGCAGATCAATAATGCCATTATGTTCATCGGACATTTCCAGCTCACGCTCGGAGCACATCATGCCGTGGCTCTCCACGCCCCTGATCTTGCCGACCGAAAGCGTGATATCGATACCCGGCACATAGGCGCCCGGCGCTGCAAAGGCTCCGATTAATCCGGCACGCGCGTTGGGTGCACCGCATACAACCTGAAGCGGCTTGCCGTCGCCCGTATCAACGGTGAGCACCTGCAGCTTGTCCGCATCCGGGTGCCTTGAAGCGGTCAGAACCTTGGCGATGACAAATGGCTTAAGCGCTGCCTTGTCGTCGAGAGACTCGACCTCAAGACCGATCATGGTCAGGGTTTCGACGATTTCATCCAGCGAGGCTTGCGTCTCAAGATGATCTTTCAGCCAGGAGAGTGTGAATTTCATGATTTCACTCGTTTCTCAATATTATTCGGGCTAGGCCCGATATCTCGGTCGGTTCTGCCGCGCCTTAAGCGCTCAGACCTCCAAACAGGGTTGGCATGTCGAGCGGACGGAAGCCGTAATGCGACAGCCAGCGTACATCGGCATCGAAGAAGGCACGAAGATCGGGCATGCCATATTTGAGCATGGCAATGCGATCAATGCCCATGCCCCAGGCAAAGCCCTGATACTCATCCGGGTCCAATCCGCCATGACGCAGTACATTTGGATGCACCATGCCGCAGCCGAGAATCTCCATCCAGTCATTGCCTTCACCGAACTTCACTTCCTTGCCGGAGCGGTCGCACTGGATATCCACTTCCAGCGATGGCTCGGTGAAAGGGAAATAGGACGGGCGGAATCGCATCTTCAAGGATGGGACCTCGAAGAAGGTTTTGCAAAATTCTTCAAGCACCCATTTCATATTGGCGACATTGGCCGTCTTGTCGATGACCAGCCCCTCGACCTGATGGAACATGGGCGAGTGGGTGGCATCGGAATCCATCCGGTATGTCTTGCCCGGAATGACAATGCGGATCGGCGGCTTCTGCGCTTCCATGGTACGGATCTGCACTGGGCTCGTGTGGGTACGCAGCACACGCCGGTCATTCTTCTCATCTGGATTGAAGAAAAACGTATCGTGCATTTCGCGAGCCGGATGGCCTTCGGGAAAATTGAGCGCCGTGAAATTATAGTGATCGGTCTCGATATCCGGACCTTCGGCAATAGCGAAACCCATATCGGCGAAGATCGCCGTGATTTCGTCAATGACCTGACTGATCGGATGAATACGACCGCGCTCTGCTGGAGAAGCTCGCAAGGGAAGCGTCACATCAAGCTTTTCCCTGGCAAGACGCTCGGTTATTGCAGCATCCTTGAGCATCGTCTTGCGAGCGCTAAGTGCTTCAGTAATGCGATTCTTCAAGCCGTTGATTGCCGGGCCTTGGCTCTGGCGCTCTTCCGGCGACATGGAACCAAGCGATTTCAGCTTTTCGGAGATAGACCCCTTTTTGCCCAGCGCCGCTACGCGAACGGCCTCAATCGCGGCTTCATCGTTGGCAGCATCGATCTGCGCGGCAAGGGCGCTTTCCAATTGTGTAAGCTCATCCATGGCTTTTCACCTGTTATTCTACAGTGACATGTCGGATGCCGCTTTTTCCTTGCAGAACAGAGCGGCGTTAAAAATCGAAAAACCCGCGCCAGCCGAGCCAGCGCGGGTTTCCCAAACTTAAATTTTCGAATGCTTTGGGAGCGGCGGCTGGACTTAGCGGACAGCGCCTTCAAAAGCGTTCGGTGTGGTATCTTTAAGATATTCGAGCGCCTTCTTGGCAGAAGCCACGATTGCACCGAATGCTTCAGGCTCGTGGATCGCGAGATCCGAAAGAACCTTACGGTCAACTTCGATGCCCGACTTTGTCAGACCATCGATGAAGCGGCTATATGTCAAACCATGCTCACGCACAGCAGCGTTGATGCGCTGTGTCCAGAGAGCGCGGAATGTGCGCTTCTTGTTCTTGCGATCGCGATAGGCATATTGCTTCGAACGATCGACAGCAGCCTTGGCGGTCTTGATTGTATTCTTGCGGCGACCGCGGAAACCCTCGGCCTGCTTCAGAACTTTTTTATGCTTGGCGTGGGACGTAACGCCCCGTTTTACACGTGCCATGATATGATCTCCTTAACTTAGGATGGATAACGTTGCCCGGATCAGAGACCGTTAGGCAGGAACTTCTTCACGATTTTCGCATCGGCATCAGCAAGAACCATGGTTCCGCGAGCGTCACGAATGAATTTGTTCGAACGTTTGATCATGCCATGGCGTTTGCCAGCGGCGGCGGCTTTGATTTTGCCAGTTCCGGTAATCTTGAACCGTTTCTTGGCAGCAGATTTGGTCTTCATCTTGGGCATTTTGCTACTCCTGATTTATTGAGGCTTGCGTCATTTCAAAGAAACAACCACCTCTTGATTGACTTCAGGCCGACCAAAGCCTGAAAGCATGTAAAACCGCCACGGCATGCCCTGCCGGGCGGTTTGAACGGGTGCTTCTTACCAGAAGACACCAAAAGCGCAACTGTTGAATCGTGCAGCGCTGCCGAATTTATCAATAAAGCCGCAACAAAACCGGCAAAACATGGGTCGATTGCAGATATTCAACAAATTCCAACAAGGGGTATCACACAAAAAATACCAGCCCGTCAGCCAGCGTCTTATACAGCATGGATGCCCTGACGCTCAATAATTCACTTTCCCTATAAATGGATAGATTCGGGAAAAATCGCGGCACAGCGCGTTTATAGGATATGTAGGTCTCGCCAAAATTCCGCTCAAGGTAGCCTTCCTCGGCAAGAATGACAAAGTGGAAGGCCGCATAACAGATGAGGGAAAGAGCCACCCCCACGATCAGACTACCGGTCATCATGCCGATACCCGCAGCGCCCAGCGCAGAAAACACATAAAGCGGGTTCCGGCTGATCGAATAGGGGCCGAGCCGCACAATTTCAGCGCTCTTGCGCCCGCCAATATAGAGCGTGCACCACATTCGCCCGAGAATTGACAGGACGATCATGCCCACGCCGATATCCTCGATATATTCATGCGCCCAATCATCCAGCCATGCCGAACGGATTGTCAAAAGAGCCATGAGGACAAGTGCAGTGATGCCCGCAACAACCAAACGTCTGCGCCGCTGAAAACGCGACATGTCTTTCGGGGAATTCAATGCCATGGGGGTGTCATCCATTTGCCAGGCATTATGCCATGAACGGAAAAAGCCGCCCGAAGGCGGCTTTTCAAAGGCAGTAGATCGATTTTAGCGAGGTGCCAGAACCATCATCATCTGGCGGCCTTCAAGCTTGGGCTCGGCTTCCACTTTGGAAATCTCCACGGTGTCTTCCTTGACCTTGTCGAGGAGACGCATGCCGAGTTCCTGGTGGGCCATTTCACGGCCACGGAAACGCAGTGTTACCTTGACCTTATCGCCTTCTTCAAAGAAACGCTTAATCGCGCGCATTTTCACGTCATAATCATGCGTGTCAATGTTCGGGCGCATCTTGATTTCTTTGATTTCAACTGTCTTCTGCTTCTTGCGAGCTTCCGCAGCCTTTTTCTGGCCCTGGTATTTCAGCTTGCCAAGATCAACGATCTTGCAGACCGGCGGCTCAGCATTTGGCACGATCTCGACAAGGTCGAGTCCCGCCTCGTCGGCCATCGCCAACGCTGCCTGAATCGTTACGATACCGTGGTTTTCACCTTCGGCATCAATGAGCTGTACCTGGGGTACCCGGATATCACGATTGGAACGTGGTCCATCTTTCTGGACCACCTGGGCTCTAAAGGGTCGGCGAATGGCAGTAGTCTCCTTGAATTATTTCGGACCCGCAAATAGCATCACACGGCCTTCGCCGCAATGCTTATGCTGTGCTGGCGGGCATCAATGTTACTATTTTCAGGATAAATCACTCAAATTAGAGATAGGAATATTTCAGTTTTATGCAATGGGGCAGGCTTTATCGTTCTGTTTTCCCATGCAAGAAGAAGAATATCGAGAGTGAGTCCCGCCCATGACACAATCCCCGCCCGAGTTTCTTGAGCTGAACGGAATCAATATCGCCCTGCGAAAGCGTGCCGGAGCCAATCCTGGCATAGTCTGGCTGGGCGGATATCGCTCGGACATGCTCGGTAGCAAAGCAAATTTTCTGGACGAATGGGCCACGAAACATGGGCATGCTTTCCTGCGCCACGATTATTCCGGCCATGGGGAATCGGGCGGCGAATTTCACGACGGAACCATCTCGCTCTGGCTTGAACAAAGCCTTGCAGTTTTCCGGCAGTTCTCATCGGGCCCGCAAATTATCGTCGGCTCCTCCATGGGCGGCTGGATTGCCCTGCGTCTACTCGCAGAATTGCAAAGGCTCGGAGAAGGCGGCCGCATTGCCGGTCTGGTGCTGATTGCACCGGCACCGGATTTCACGTCAGAACTGGTGGAGCCAAAACTGACCAATGACCAGCGCCGCCAGATTGCCGACCGCGGTTATATGGAAGAGCCATCCGAATATTCGGACCAACCCTATATCTACACAAAGGCCTTGCTTGAAGATGGCAGGATCAATCAGGTCCTGAAAGGCGTTATCCAGACCGATTGCCCGGTGCACATACTGCAGGGCATGCAGGATGAAGATGTGCCTTATAGCCACGCAATGAAGCTCGTAGACCATCTTCCCGTCGATGATGTAACGATTACGCTTATTCGCGATGGAGATCACCGGCTTTCGCGACCACAGGACCTTGAACTTTTGGGTCGTACCGTGTCTTCAATGGCTGGCAGTATCCAGCCCACTCCCTCTGTTCAATAATCAGGTCCGCCATGCGCTTTTCCGTCATCGCCTCCGCTGTCGTTGCTGCCGTCGTCGGATTTGGCGGAACTTTGGCTCTTGTCATTGCGGCAGCCAACGCTCTGGGCGCTACCCAGGCCGAAACAGCAAGCTGGGTTACGGCAAACTGCCTCGCCATGGTTGCAGCCACGGGCTATCTGAGCTGGCGATATAAAATGCCGATCATCAGCGCGTGGTCGACGCCTGGCCTTGCACTGATTGGCAGCTCAATCGGCTTTACCATGCCGCAAGCCGTTGGTGCATTTATCGTTACGGCGATCGCCATTATTCTTACGGGGCTAATCAAGCCCATATCCACCTTTGTATCGAAGATACCTGCATCGATCGCTTCAGGAATGCTGGCGGGCGTGCTCTTTGCCTTTCTGACGGGAGCCGCCCGCACGATCCCTATTGATCCCTTGTTCGTCTTGCCGCTCATTTTGCTGTTTTTCGTCATCAGGCTTTTCAACCCGGCCATGGCGGTGCTTGCGGTTCTTTTCGGCGGCGTGATTTTTGCTTTTCTCAGCGGGCGCGTGGCCAGCGTTCCGGCGATTGAACTATCCACGCTCACGCTTATCATGCCGGTATTTGATATGCAGGCGATGATCGGCCTCGCCTTGCCACTCTACCTTGTGACAATGGCCTCGCAGAATCTGCCGGGATTTGCGGTAATGCGTGCTGCAGGTTACGAGCCGCCTACAGCGGCCGCACTGCAGGTGACAGGGCTTGTATCGCTGCTCACCGCACCCTTTGGAGCGCACACCAGCAACATGGCGGCAATTTCCGCCGCGATATGCACCGGGCCGGATGCTCATCCCGACCCGGCCAAACGCTGGCTGACCGGGCCGTTTTATGCATTAAGCTATCTTGTATTTGCAATTTTCGGGGCCTCGCTGGTTGCGCTTTTCGCGGTTCTTCCGGCGCCCTTGATTGCGCTTGTGGCTGGTCTTGCCCTCATTGGCGCATTCGTTAACGCGCTGACTCTGTCGTTGAAAATCGAAGAGGAGAGACTGGCGGCAATTGTCACTTTTGCCGTGACTGCATCCGGCATTGCCATTGCCAGTATTGGTGCTGCATTTTGGGCTTTGGTGGCAGGACTACTCGTTGCCGGACTGGAGCACGCAAAGAAACGGGCCTGATTTCAAACTCTTAGAGTAATTGAAATCACGTTTTCTTGAAAAGCCGCAAAGTTTTTCCCATGTCGTTCATAATCGACCAATTGGGGTCGGGGTTCTTAAGAAGGAAGGGCTCAATATGAACAATGCTGCTTTGATCCGGCCGGGCTGGACTCCCGCGACCATCGCTCTGATGATTATCGGGTTCATGTTATTCTGGCCGCTGGGTTTTGCCATGCTCGCCTATATTCTCTGGGGCGATCGCCTTGAGGGTTTCAAGCAGGATGTAAATCGCAAGACTGACAGTTTCTGCGGTGCGTTTCGCCGCAACAAGCGTTCGGCACATTTTGGCCGCGCTCCCTTTGGCACAGGCAATGCTGCTTTCGACGAATGGCGTGACAAGGAATTGGAACGTCTTGAGGAAGAGCGCCGCAAGCTTGACGAAATGCGCGCGGAATTTGAAGACTATGCCAATGAGCTTCGTCGCGCCAAGGATCGCGAAGAATTCGATCGCTTCATGGCAGAACGCAACGCAGTCTCCAAAAAGCCATCTGGCACCGTGCCCGATGTGAATGAAGACCAGCAATAATCCGCTTTGTTAAAATCCAAAAAGCGGCGGCGGAAATTTTTTCGTCGCCGCTTTTGCTTGTCGAACCACGCACGATGATTTTGCCACCGAATCATTTAATATCATCATCATGATCCTATCCTTGTTTCGGGCTTCACCTCCCAAACCGGTCAAGAAATCAGCCACACTGAGGGCCGAGCGGAGCTATGAAGTTGCGGGCCGAATTTTGCCCTTGCGCGTGGTGGAAAATGCACGGGCGACACGGCTGACCCTGCGCATTGATGCGGGGGGCAAGGGTTTACGCATCACCGTGCCTCCCGGCGTTCTATCACGCGAAATCGACAAGTTTCTTGTGCGCCATGAGGGCTGGATTGAAACGCGTGTTGCCAAAATGCCGGATCAGCCCAAGGTGCGGCCCGGCGTAAAAATACCGGTGCGCGGTGTGCCCCATCTTATCGTTCACGAGCCGGCGGCGCGTGGAACTGTGCGGCAGGAAAACGGTGCTGAAGGCCCACGCCTCATCGTTTATGGCGACAGACCTCATCTCGCTCGGCGTGTTGGCGACTTTCTCAAGCGTGAAGCCAAGCGCGATCTCGAAATTCTTGTGGCACGGCACACGGCAACGGTTGGGCGGCGCGCCAAAGTCATCCGCATCAAGGACACAAAAAGTCGCTGGGGCTCGTGCACATCCGATGGCACGCTGGCGTTTTCCTGGCGTATCATGATGGCTCCGCCGCCGATTATCGACTATCTGGTCGCGCATGAAGTGGCGCATTTGAAAGAAATGAATCACGGCCCGAAATTCTGGAAGCTGTGCGGCGAGCTTTGCCCCGATACCGAACGCTGCAAGGCTTGGCTGAAGCGCAATGGCGGCTCTCTGCAGGCGATCGATTTCACCTGATGTCTGCTGCTGTTTCACCCGCCGTGCTTGGGGCAAGCCGCGTGCTTTGGGATTTTCACCTTGTCTATGACGAGCTTTCCCCGGCAGATTTGATTATCGGGCTTGGCAGTTATGATCTGCGTGTTGCGGATCATTGCGCAAAGCTATTGCATCAAGGTTTGGCCAACCGGATTTTGTTTACCGGAAAATCAGGCAATTGGACGGGTCGGCTTTACCCGACATCGGAGGCAGAAGCCTTTGCCGCGCGCGCCGAGGAGCTTGGTGTTTCCAGCAAAGCAATATTGATCGAGCCCAATGCAACCAATATCGGGGAAAATATCCGCTATGCCCGCAACATGGCGGGCGATGCTACCAAGCGCATTATCATCGTTACAAAACCGCAGACGCAGCGCCGCGCTTTTGCAACGGTTCGGGCGCAATGGCCGAATGTCGAGGCGATGGTAACGGCGCCGCCGACTTCATTCGAGCAGCAGCCTACCAATGCCTATCCCCTGGACAATTTCATCAATGAAATGGTGGGCGACGTGAAGCGCCTGATCGATTATCCCGCCAAGGGCTATCAAATTACGCAATCCATCCCGGCGCATGTCGCGGATGCATTCGATTTTCTTGTTAAAGCCGGTTACGACAACCATCTATAATTGGTGGCTGCAAAAGCGTTTTGCACCAAAATCCTCGACTTTGACGCATTTTCATGCGAGTTGCGCCCTATGAACCTTGATATCAAAATATGCGGATTGAAAACCGACGATGCAGTTGCTGCAGCGCTGGATGGTGGCGCATCGCATATTGGCTTTATTTTCTTTGCAAAAAGCCCGCGCAATATCGATCCGGTTGAAGCAGGAAGGCTGCGAAAAGCAGCCATTGGCAGGGCAAAGGCAGTTGCCGTGACTGTTGACGCCGATGATGCAACGCTTGATGCGATTGTTGCTGCGATGAAACCGGATTTCCTGCAATTGCACGGGCACGAAACTGTAGAGCGTGTTGCCCAGGTGAAGGCGCGTTTCGGGCTGCCTGTAATCAAGGCTTTTGCCTTACGCGAGCGCGATGATCTTGACCAGATCAAACCTTATGATGGCGTGGCCGATATGTTTCTTTTTGACGCCAAGCCGCCCAAGGGATCTGAGCTTCCGGGCGGAAATGGTGTTTCTTTTGACTGGCAGCTGCTCAGCGCGCTTGGCGGGCAGGTTCCATACATGCTTTCCGGCGGGCTGAACGCGGCTAATATTGGCGCGGCGCTGCAAGCGACGAATGCGCGCGGTATTGATATTTCATCGGGTGTGGAGTCCGCTCCGGGCGTTAAAGATGTTAGCCTGATCAAAGAGTTTTTTCAGGCGGTACGCGCCGCTCAAAGCGTGAATGCGGTATGACAGGGAGTATGGTGGTGGACAAGGTGGCGGAACCCAATTCATTTAAAACAGGCCCCGATGAAGAGGGCATGTTCGGTATATTCGGCGGACGGTTTGTTGCCGAAACCCTGATGCCATTGATCCTTGAATTGCAGCAGGCCTATGACGATGCCAAGAACGACCCTTCCTTCAAGGCGGAGCTGCAGGAACTCTCCACCCATTATGCCGGACGGCCTTCAAAGCTCTATTATGCCGAAGGTTTGACCAAGCATGTTCGTCAGCTTGCCAAAGATCAGGGTCTTGATGGCGGTGCCAAGATTTACTTCAAGCGCGAAGACCTGAACCATACGGGCAGCCACAAGATCAATAATTGCCTCGGCCAGATTCTTCTCGCCAAACGCATGGGCAAGACCCGCATCATCGCGGAGACTGGTGCTGGCCAGCACGGTGTCGCTTCGGCTACGGTTTCTGCGCGCTTTGGCCTGCCTTGCGTGGTCTATATGGGCGCAACCGATGTTGAGCGCCAAAAGCCGAATGTCTTCCGCATGAAACTGCTCGGCGCTGAAGTGAAGCCCGTCTCATCGGGCCACGGCACGCTGAAAGATGCGATGAATGAAGCGCTGCGCGACTGGGTTTCGAATGTCGATGACACATATTACCTGATCGGCACTGCCGCAGGTCCACATCCTTATCCAGAACTTGTGCGCGACTTCCAGTCTGTCATCGGATCGGAAGCGCGCGAGCAGATCCTGGAGCGTGAAGGCCGCCTGCCCGACACGATTATCGCTGCTGTTGGCGGTGGTTCCAACGCAATCGGGTTGTTCCATCCATTCCTTGACGACAAAGGTGTCGAGATCATCGGTATTGAAGCAGGAGGCCGTGGACTGGACGGCGAAGAGCACTGCGCTTCGATGAGCGCTGGCCGCCCGGGCGTGCTACATGGCAATCGCACCTATTTGCTGCAAAATGCCGATGGCCAGATTCTCGATGGTCATTCGGTTTCCGCCGGTCTCGATTATCCCGGCGTCGGTCCCGAGCATTCATGGCTGCGCGACACGGGCCGTGTCTGCTATGTGCCTATCCTCGATGATGAAGCGCTGGACGCTTTCACGCTGACAACGCGCACGGAAGGCATTATTCCTGCGCTGGAATCGGCGCATGCGATTGCCCATGCGGTGAAAATTGCGCCCAAAATGGCGCAGGACAAGATCATGATCGTCAATCTTTCAGGCCGCGGCGACAAGGACGTGCATACTGTCGGCCAATTGCTTGGAATGGATATCTGACAATGGCGACACGTATCGATGCAAAATTCGCGGCTTTGAAGGCTGAAGGCCGTCCGGCACTGGTCACCTATTTCATGGGTGGCGATCCGGACTTTGAAACCTCACTCAGGATCATGAAGGCCTTGCCGGGTTCCGGTTCGGACATTATTGAGCTTGGCGTGCCTTTCTCCGATCCGATGGCCGACGGTCCGGCCATTCAGGCTGCCGGTCTTCGCGCCCTTAAAAAGGGCATGTCGTTGACTAAGACGCTTGATCTGGCGGCGCGGTTCCGGGAAACGGATAATACGACGCCAATCGTCATGATGGGTTACTACAACCCGATCTATATTTATGGCGTTGACCGCTTTCTGAAAGATGCGGTTGCCTCGGGCATTGATGGTCTAATCATCGTTGACCTTCCACCGGAAATGGATGAAGAGCTTTGCATTCCTGCAATCAAGGCCGGCATCAATTTCATCCGTCTTGCCACACCCACGACTGATGAAAAGCGCCTGCCAAAGGTTTTGCAGAATACATCCGGCTTCGTTTACTACGTTTCGATGAATGGCATTACCGGTTCAGCTTTGCCGGACACGACAAGGATTGCCGCAGCCGTTCACCGGATCAAACAGCACACGGATTTGCCTGTCGTGGTTGGTTTCGGCGTCAAGACTGCCGAGCAGGCCAAGGTCATGGGGGCTTCCGCTGACGGCGTTGTGGTCGGTACCGCAATCATAAACGCGGTGGCCAATACGATTAATCCGGATGGTTCGCTTGTAGCCGATCCTGCCGAAGCTGTAGCGACGATGGTTCAGGGCCTGTCGAGCGGCGTACGCGCAGTGCGACTTGCAGCAGCCGAATAGAAGTCTTAAATCAACATTCCGATAGATAAAAAACAGGACCGATCATGAACTGGATCACGAACTACGTCCGGCCGAAAATCAATTCGATGCTTGGACGTCGTGAAATGCCGGAAAACCTCTGGATCAAAGATCCCGAGTCCGGCGAAATGGTCTTTCATACGGATCTGGAAAAGAACCAGTGGGTTGTGCCATCGTCCGGCCACCACATGCGTATTCCAGCCAAGGATCGTCTGAAGTTCTTCTTCGACAATGGCGTTTACGAAACATTGGAACAGCCGAAGGTTGCAACCGATCCGCTGAAATTCCGTGACGAAAAACGTTATGTCGATCGCCTGAAGGAGCACCGCTCCAAGACCGGACAGGAAGATACAATCATCAATGCGCTTGGCACGATTGAAGGTCTGCCGGTCGTCGTTACAATCCACGATTTCAACTTCATCGGCGGCTCGCTCGGCATGGCAGCCGGTGAAGCCATTATCAAAGGCTTCGAAACTGCTATCGCCCAGAAGAAGCCGCTCGTTCTCTTCGCTGCATCTGGCGGCGCGCGCATGCAGGAAGGCATTCTTTCGCTGATGCAATTGCCGCGCACGACAGTAGCGGTGGAAATGCTGAAAGAAGCAGGTCTGCCCTATATTGTTGTTCTTACCAACCCCACGACAGGCGGCGTTACTGCTTCCTACGCCATGCTTGGCGATATTCACATTGCCGAGCCTGGTGCGCTTATCGGCTTTGCCGGACAGCGCGTTATCGAGCAGACTGTACGCGAGAAGCTTCCTGAAGGTTTTCAACGGGCAGAATATCTCAAGACGCATGGCATGGTTGATATGGTCGTTCCCCGCACGGAGCTGAAAACGACAATTGCAAGGCTTTTGAAGATGTTGATGGGCGAACCGGCAACGGAGAAAGTTGTTGAGCCGGAAGCGGAAACGCCAGCAGTTCCGGCAATAGCTGAAGCGCAATCTTGACGGGTTTCGGTTTATTGGAAACCGCATTTTGATGTCATCACGCGCGTCACAGGAAATAGAGCGGCTTCTCGGACTGCATCCTAAAGGTTTTGACCTTTCGCTGGGCAGGATTACCCGGCTTCTGGATACGCTCGGTAATCCCCATTTGAACCTGCCGCCGGTCATTCATGTGGCTGGCACAAATGGCAAAGGCTCTGCCACCGCCTTTTCCCGCGCATTGCTGGAAGCGGCGGGCTATACGGTCCATGTTCATACGTCCCCGCATCTTGTGCGTTGGCATGAGCGTTATCGCCTTGGTGCGCCCGGAAAGGGCAAGATTGTCGATGACGATACGCTGTTCGAAGCGGTTCGGCGTGTGGCTGATGCCAATGCAGGGCAGCAGATTACGGTCTTCGAAATTCTGACCGCCGTGACTTTTGTCCTTTTCGCCGAGCACCCCGCCGATGCCGTCCTCCTTGAGGTTGGGCTTGGGGGACGTTTCGATGCAACCAACGTCATTCCAGAGCCTGCCGTCAGCGTTATCATGCCGATTTCGCTCGATCATCAGTCCTATCTCGGAGATCGAGTTGAGCTGATTGCCGCCGAAAAGGCCGGTATCATCAAGGCGGGTTGTCCGGTTATTATCGGCGCACAGGAACATGATGCGGCACGCACAGTGTTGATCGAGACTGCCGAGCGCCGTGATTGCCCTTATAGTGTCTATGGTCAGGATTTCCTGAGTTTCGAAGAGCGCGGACGCATGGTCTATCAGGACAATGTAGGCTTGATGGATCTGCCTCTGCCCAACCTGCCCGGCCGCCATCAATTGGCAAATGCCGCCGCAGCGATTCAGGCGGTCAGGACTGCGGGCTTTACCATTCCCGACCACGCCGTTGAAACAGCGATGGGTACAGTTGAATGGCCCGCCCGGATGCAGCGCCTGACCAAGGGCAACCTGGTCGATATGGCAGTGCCCGGCTCAGAAATCTGGCTCGATGGCGGGCATAATCCCGGAGCTGGCATGGTGATCGCTGAGGCAATTGCCACGTTGGAGGATCGCAGCCAGCGTCCGCTATTTTTGATTACCGGAATGATCAATACCAAGGACCCTGTAGGGTATTTTGAGGCTTTTACGGGCATGGCGCGGCATGTTTACACGGTGCCGATCAGATCAAGCGATGCAGGCATTCCCCATGAGGAACTCGCTCTGGCAGCGCAAGAAGCCGGACTTTCCGCCGAGCCTGTTTATTCGGTGGGAAACGCCTTGAAAATCCTGCGCGATAGCTGGGACAAGTCCGAGCCCGCTCCACGGATATTGATTGGCGGATCGCTCTATCTGGCTGGCGACGTGCTTTCAGAAAACGGAACGCCGCCGCAGTAACTTCCAATAACAAAAAGCCCGCTTTGCAGCGGGCTTTTCGATGAATATCAGAACTGATCAAGCAGCCGAGTTTTTGATCCAGTCGGAAAGCTTGCTCTTTGGAGCAGCGCCAACCAGATTGGCAGCGAGCTCACCATCCTTGAACATCAGCAAAGTCGGAATCGAGCGCACGCCAAACTGGGCAGCCAATTCAGGGTTCTCATCAATATTAACTTTGGCGATTGTAACTTTGCCATCCATTTCCGCAGCGATTTCTTCAAGCGCCGGTGCAATCATCTTGCAAGGGCCACACCATTCTGCCCAAAAATCCACAACGACAGGCTGACCGGCCTGAATTACATCGGACTGGAAATTGCTGGTGTCAATTTTGACGGTGGTAGCCATGAAGCTGTTCCTTAACCTTGTGAATGTGTTGCCCATCATGTGGTGAGTCTGCTGTGCCTAGTCAAGCCGACTCATGTCACGATTCAGTGCAATCTGTCACCTGACGGCTTTCAACCCTGCGTTTGTTGCTCAAAGCACTACTTCAATCGTATTTCGTCAAGCAGTTTGAGGGCGAAGCAGCAGCACGGATCCAGCCAGTGCACCAGAGAGATGGCCTCCCTGGCTGAGGCATACGGCCATATGCCCTCAAACTTGGAGCAATAGATATGTGGTATCTGCCAATGTCTATTACCTTTGAGGTACGAAAAACCCGGACCAGCTGGACACTGACAATCCGGGTTTCATTCGTAACATCATAGGGAAGTGGGGTGGGCAAAGCTCACCCCACACTCCAAAATCAATATAGCAGCTTTCTTGCCAATTCCAAGACGGGAACAATCCTGTCCAGTTTCAAGCCATTCGCTCAAGAGCAATCTGCATGGCGTGCACCGGTATGTCGATAAGATGGGGACCTTCGGTGAAAAGCAAAGCCGCTTCTACTGTCTTGCCGGGATAAAGCGGCTCAAGTAGCTTCCGGTAAAGGGCAAGCTGAGCGATATAGGCATCTGGAACCGTCGACAGATTTTGCGGCGGAGGACGGTTAGTCTTGTAGTCGACAATTACAACCCGGCTTTCGCTCACAGCAAGCCTGTCAATAATGCCGGAAACCGCATGATCCTTGCCGCGAATATGCAGCGTTCCCATGATTGCGACTTCCGCCAATGAACCTGGCGCGAAGACCGGCGCAAAATCGGCTGAATTCAGCACAGCAAAGACCGAGTTAAGCGCCTTCTCGATCTCCTCCGGTTCCCAATCATAAGCGGCGCGGCTGAGATAACGCTGAGCCGCCTGCGCACGTTGTTCGTCCGGAATATCGGGCAAAGTCTGCAACAGCGCGTGGATGACCGTGCCGCGGCGGATGGCGAAAGCGGGATTCTTTCCATCTGTCAGTAGCACCGGCGAACCTGTGACCAGCGGCGCCTCATCATCGGGCTCGATCAGCACCGATACGCCCGATGGTGCAAGGGGCCTTGGCAAGCCCGCTTCCCGAGGCATCGGTATGCGATAGGTAGGAGGAAAGGGAACGGCCCTTGGCTCAAGGGGAAGCTCTAGTTCGATAGGCGTAGCGGCTGCGGGTTCAGTCAACCGGTAACGCTTGGCGATGACAGACTCGACAGGATGTTGCACTGGCTCGCTCGTGTCACCGAGTGCTGCCTCCACAAGCCCATGCCATGTATCCGGCACCTGCCGCGAACCGCGATAACCACAAATGATGAGTCTATCTTCAGCACGTGTCATGCCGACATAAAGCAGGCGGCGATATTCTTCTTCTGCCCTTACCTTCAGCTTATCGACAAGGCCCGCCGAGAAAGCAGTCGCATAGGCCTTTCCGGGTACGAACAAAAACCCTTTGCCCTCCCAGCCGCTATATTCTCTCATATCGAAAGAAAGCAGATTGGACATACGCCCGCCTGAAGAAGCCGAACTGCCGGAATCGACGAGGAATACCACGGCGGCTTCAAGGCCCTTTGCAGCATGCACCGTCATGATGCGGACTTCATTACGGCTTTGATCCAGCTCCCGCTTGATTTCCGGCGTTACTGCTTCCAGCGTTTCCAAAAATGCCTGCAAGCCCGGCAAACCGGTTTTTTCGGTTGCGATTGCGTAGTTTTGGAACTCATCGATAACATCGCCCGCCTCATGGCCAAGACGTGCAAGAAGCTCACGGCGCGCGCCGCCGCGTCCAAGAATATCCGCATAAAACTCGAAGACTGGTACAGTATCGGCACGGTTGCGCCACTCCTGAAGACGCGCGGCAACCGGAGCCAGCAACAGATCATCCTTTGCCTGCGCCAATAGCCGCTCATAAAGCGTTTCATTAGCCGCCCGCTCATAACCGAGCGTAAAGAGCTGATCGTCATCCCACTTGAACAGGGGGCTTTTGAGGAGTGCCGCCAAAGACAGATCATCGGATGGCAAAAGCATGAACCGCCCAAGCGCCATGAGATCCTGGACTGCGATGTGATCCGTCAATTTCAGACGGTCTGCACCGGCGACCGGAACATGGCGCTTCTTTAATTCGCGCGACAAAGCCGGCATGAACTGGTCACGCTTGCGTACCAGCACCATGATATCGCGCGCTTCAAGGCGCCGGTTCTGCCCTTCAATGATTTCACCATTCTTCAACCAGTGCTCAATGGTTCGGGCAATTTGCTCCGCAAGACGCACGGGTGGTGCTGGCAAACTATCAACTGGTGTTCGCCAGTCATCCTCTTCCGGTGTTGTTTCCGGTGTCAGCATATCCCAGATCTGCACTTCGCCCGGATCATGGTCGCGAATGGCTGTATGGACAGTCGGACCGTGATCGACACCAAAGCCGCGATGGGCTTCCGGCCGCTCGAACACCTTGTCCACTGCAGACAGAACGTCCGGTGCAGAGCGGAACGAGAAGTTGAGATTGACGCGTTCAAAGGTCAGTTCAGCTTGGCCGGTTTTTTGCTCCGTCGCCTTGCCGTGCCTGGCAAAATCCTCCGGAATCGCACCTTGAAACGAGTAAATCGATTGCTTTTCGTCGCCGACTGCAAAAAGGGTGCGCCGCACATTGCGTGCGGTATTGCCGGTAAAGAATTCCTCGCTGAGAAGCCTTATCACGTTCCACTGGTTTGGGCTGGTATCCTGCGCTTCGTCGACGAGAATATGGTCAATTCCCTTGTCGAGCTTATATTGCACCCAAGGCCCTGCATCCTGCCGCGCAAGCAATGCCACGGTCCTGACAATGAGATCGTCAAAATCGAGAAGTCCGCGATTTCTTTTCATGTGCTCATAGCGGCCGATAAGGTCATCGACCACCACCAAGGCTGAAAAAGTCAGCCGGAGAAGGCGCAATTGCTTTAATTTATCCAAACCCTCGAACACGCGCTGTGCAGCGCGGTCGAATCGCTCGATGAAATCCGGGAACCGCTCTGTTACCCCTTTGGACCCAATGAAAGACCCGCTTTTGGGCTCTCCTGTCGCCTTGATAAACGCGGTTCGCAATGCCTCTTCGCGTTGGTCAGACTCGGGCCCAAACTTGGCGTCGAGCAGGATCATCGCAAATTCCTGCGCTCGTGCGGCACTCTTTTGAATATCGAGGATCGAACGCAGCATTTCCCGGTCAAATTCCTGAACCGGCCACAGTGCAGAAAGGATATCGTCTTCTGTTTCAGTGCCGGTAAATCCGAAATGGGAGTAGAACGCCGTCCTGCGCAGGTCGTCTTGCCCGACTTCTCGGATAAAGCGGGTAAGATCATTGCGCTTGGTGACCGCCTCATCAAGAAGCTGTTGCAGGCCGAACTCCCCGGCAGCGTCAAGCACATCCGCAAAGGCTGAAGCAAGCTCGACATTATGATCAAGACGCGCTGCTTGCAGCACCTGCCGCCGCGCTTCGCCAATAAGCGCAACCTGCATCATGTCGTCCATCAGTTCGAAATGACCGGCAATATTCGCCTCTAACGGAAACTGATGCAGAATGGCTTCGCAAAAGGCGTGAATGGTTTGTATCTTGAGGCCGCCGGGGGTCTCAAGCGCCCGCGCAAACAAGCGGCGCGCCTGAGCCAGCCGCTTTGGTCCCGGCCGTGCACCGTCAATGTCCTCAATGATTTTTGCCAGCGCGTCGCCATCCATGGTTGCCCAATCGGAAAGGCGTGCAAAGACACGGTTTTGCATCACCGCCGCAGCAGCTTTCGTATAGGTCAGGCACAGGATTTTCGACGGGTCGGTGCCATCCAACAGCAAGCGGATGACACGATCCGTCAAGACATAGGTTTTGCCGGAGCCCGCATTTGCCGACACCCAGACAGAGTCCTTTGGATTTGCTGCCCTGCTCTGGTTGCGCGTGGTTTCCGGCGGGATGGTTCGAGGCTTTCTCATTCGCCCTCCCCTCCCTCTTCAGCGCCACCAGCCGACCACTCCAAAACGCGGGCCAGATGGTCATAATCGCCGGTCAAGTCACTTTCCCTGAATGGCAGAGCACGGGACAGATAGCCCTTATGCGGATCACCATAGGCCGTCAGCAATTCGTTGAGGCGCAACCAGGACAATTCGCTCAACTCCGGCGCAGTTTTTTCACTTCCATTGGCAGCCGTGCCGATTCTTAAAATGGATTCCGGATCGACTTTTCCATTTGGCCGTAACCGCACATAGAGAAGATCAGCGGCTTTGCGTGGGCCCACCTCGTGAAACGCACCCCGTGCCAGCAATGCGGCTTCCAGCGCTAGCTGCGGCGACAAAAGAACATGGGCCTGCCGCTTGGATGGTGTTGATCCGGTCTTGTAGTCAATGATGTCAACCGTACCGTCGCGGCGCAAATCCACTCGGTCTGCCCGGCCTGAAAGTGTGACGCCAGTTGCTTCGACGACAATCTTTTTGGAAGCAATTTCGGGATGACGTTCGGAAATCAGATGGTCTCGTAGCCGCTCCCAGTTCAGATATTCCGGCACCAGCGATTGGAACCTGGGCCACCAGACTGCATCGATTTCTTCCGGTAGCGCGATGTCGTCAAAATACTGCCTGCCTATTTCCAGAAGACGTCTGGCGGCATTCGCATCAAGAGGATCAATGCCCTGTTCCGTGAAATGCGCGAGGATATTGTGAAAGAGCGAACCGCGCTCAGCCACGTCAGGATCACGGATCAATGGCTCAATGGGCCGCAACCGCAAAATGCGCTTGGCAAAGATGGCATAGGGATCGCGCCGGAGCGTCTCTATTTCTGTAACTGAGAAGTGCTTGGGGCGGGCTGTTAAAGGCGGCTTCGGTTCCGGTCGTTTGACAAAATCCTCATCCGGCGCGTGGTCGATTTCCCGCGCCCATCCAAGGTACTTTGCCCCACGCCTGCGCAGCTCTCCGGTAGCGTCATTGCCAAGAACCGTCTCCAGCCTTTGCAACCAGCGCGAAGCAACCGTTGGCGCATTTGCTGAGCGCTGTGCACGTGTAAGAATGACCTGGTCCATTCCCAGCGCCATCTGAAAATCGTGCGCGGCAAGGCCGGTGCGCCGCTCCGGCGGATCAAGATTTATAATGGATTTCATCGGTCGTGACATGAACGGATCATTGCGCGTTTTACCCGGCCATGAGCCCTCATTCAGTCCGCCGATAATCATCGTATCGACCGTTTGCAATCGCGCTTCCAGTGCGCCCCAGATAAACAGGCGCGGATGCGCGCCCGCTTTTGGTTTTACAACCTCTCCCGCAATCAAAGCTTCCATCATTGCGGGGAATTCGCCGACAGAAAAATCGAGCTGCGAATCCGCCGAGATCAGATTGCGCAGGAAGGCGGCGAATTGTTCACCGGCCGCTCCACTATAAAGTGCAGCAATATCTCCCTGATCATCCCGCACCAGATTTTCCAGACTGGCAACAACCGCCTGAATGATCTGCGGCAGCTGTACAGATTCCGTGACTCCAACAAAATGAATCAAGGGTTCCATCGCACCGCTAAGCGCCTTGCAGACGATATGCGCGGACTCAATTCTTGCAGCGCTGATCTGGCGAAGCCAGGCCGGTTCAAATGGCGTAGATCCTGTTTCGGCAAGGCGTCTTTCGAAATGTTGCTGGAAATCCGATAGGGTGGCTCGCCCTGTACCACCACGCAGCGCAACCAGTTCAATAGTTTCTGCAGCCTGGCGAACCCTGACACGATCAAGGCCAAGCCGCGTCAGTGGATGTTTTAGCAAAGCCAGTAACGCAACCGGATCCCCGGGATTGAAAACAATATCCAGGACCAGTCGCATCAAAGCCGCAGGTTGCGTTTCGCGCATGGCATGTCCACCGGAATCATCAGCGGCAATATTGAACCGCGCGAGTTCCGTTGACACACGGCGGGCAAGATCGCGATCGGCGGTAATCAGAGCTGCGGTCTTGCCCGGTTGTTCTATGGAATCGCGCAAGGCCACTGCGATGCTCAGCGCTTCCTCGCGCTCATTTGAGGCTTCAATCAAGGCAATGGAGGCAACGGCGGCGGAAAACTGACCGCTGTTCCGGTTAATTTGCGCCCACGCCTCACTCGTGTCGGCGGGGCGCATCGCCTCGGCCAAAAGGTTTTCGCGTTGGCGTTTTTCTGGAGTGACGCCGCCCAGCACAATCACATCCTGACGCAGCACACCCAGTTCACCGAGCAGTTTGCGCAGTCCATATTGCGGGTGACCAAAAATCGAAGGATTGTCTGCGGTGCTTGCCAAAACATCCCAGCTGACGGCATCCATATCGCGATCAAGCCCTGGAAGGACAAGGGCGCCCATGGGCAATGAAGCAATAGCAGCCAAGAGCTTTGCCGTTGCAGGTATGGATCCAGTAGAGCCCGCCGCAATGACAGGACCCTGCGACGCCTTGCGCAGGAGCCTTTCGGCTTCAAGCTCGATCAGGCGGTTACGGTGGGCAGCGGGGTTGGAACGTCTGCGTTCAGCCAGAATATCGGGCCAAAGGCTTGTGACGATGTTTAGAAAATCGAGAGTGACCTGCCACCAATTCGGCAGTTCTTCAGAAACAATATTGGAAAGCGTTGACCATCCGGCAGCTTCAGTCTCAACCTGATCCATGAGTCCGGCAAGATCGCGGGCAAGCCAGATCGCATCGGCGGTCGTTGCCGGAATGGCAATTTCCTCATTTCCAAACAAGGCACGCACATGTTCTGGCAGGCGTTCGCGCCAAGGCCGGACCAGTCGCGCTAAAAGCAAAAGTCTCTCGACACTGCCTATTGCCGGCAGAAGGTCGAAGAAGGCATCGGAACCCATGTCGAACATGGCTGCATCTTCATCGACATCGCCCAATGCTCGGATTACTGGCAGGATCGCTGATTTAACCGGGCTTTTCTCGACAAGTAGCGAACGCAGCGTTCGCGCTGCACGACGGGTCGGCACATAGATTGTAGCATGGGCCAGCGCCATTGGATCATTGGCGTTTGCAGGATAACCCGGAATCAAGGCTCCCGATTGCAGCGCATCCACAAGCGCCGGAAGAAAAGGCGTACCCGGCGCTATGGAGAAAATATTCGGATTCTGGCGCTCAGCCATGAATCCCCTGCTTGGCAATAGCGGCATCTGCCTCTTCTATTGCATCCGGCGTGCCGACTGTCAGCCAAATGCCATCCATCGGCAGTCCAAAGAGCCTGTCAGCTGCAATCGCTTCATCGAAATATCGGTTCAATGATACTTTACCCGATGGAGCATTCGCGAAAATGCGCGGATGGATGATCGCCGCTCCGGCATAAATATAGGGCGATGTCTCACCCGGCTTCAAACGGCGCAATTGCCCGGTATTGCTCATGCTGAAATCGCCACCACCTTCGCGTCCAACAGCCTGATTCATATGGGCAATCATCAAGAGAATATCCATGCTCGCATCATTCCACCCTTCGGCAAGCAGGACAAGATTGGGTTTGTCGCTATCGGTCCAGAAAGTATCGGCATTCAAAACATAGAATGGTTCAGAGCCAATTTGCGGCAGGGCTTTGATGATACCCCCCGCAGAGTCGAGCAACTGCTCTCTTTCATTGGAGATTTCGATCAATGGCGCCGTGCGCTCCATCAGATGCGTTTCAAGCTGGTCGGCAAGATAATGCACATTGACCACGGCGCGTCGCACGCCAGCGCCGGCAAGCGAATCCAGCCCCCAATCAATCAATGATTTGCCGGCTACCTTTACCAAAGGTTTTGGTATTGTATCGGTTATCGGTGCCATGCGTTTTCCCAAACCGGCAGCGAGAACCATAGCTGTATGCGGTGTCATGCCTTAATCCTTTGGGCGAGTATTCCATTCTTTTCGCACCAATCCTTGACTGGCGCCAGAGCCGGATGATCAATAACCCGCTCCAGATAAGTTTGAATACGCGGAAGATGCCTCAAATAAAATGGTTTGCCGTCGCGCTCATCGAGCCGAACGAATATGCCAAGAATCTTTGCATTGCGCTGCGCCGCCATAATGGCAAAGGCTTTTTTGAAACCGGTCTCATCAAAAGCTGTGCTTCCCGCGCGACGCTCTTCAATATAGGCCGCAAGCAACAAATCCTGCATGTCGGGCTCAATCGTCACGCGCGCATCCATGATGAGAGATGCGACATCATAGGCCGAAGGACCGAGCATCGCATCCTGAAAATCAATCAGGCCAACGCGTTCAATACCTGATCTATGAGCCTGCCAAAGGATGTTGGGTGAGTGAACATCGCGCAGAAGCAGGGATTGCTCGGCATTACTAAGCTGGCTAAATACATTATCCCATGCAGCGATATAACTGCTCTTCAAATCGGGACTTATCACTGTTCCGTTCATGCGCGGCACATACCAGTCCGACAAAAGCTCAACTTCAATCATCATCGCATCCCGGTCGAAATGATGCAGACGATGCGTAGCTCCATTTCCTACGGGGATATCCTGCGGCCATATGAATTGATGGAGTTTGGCCAGCAAGCGCACAGCAGCCTCATAGCGCTCGAAGATGGGCGCTCCATCCTTATCAAGAATACCATCACTGCCGAGATTTTCGATGACGAGAAAACCATGCTCCAAATCTTCGGCGTTGATATGCGGGACATTGAAGCCTTTGGACGCCAGGAGACGATCCAAGGCCACGAAAGCATTCACTGACTGGGAAAGATGCGCAATCTGCATGTAGGTTTTGCCATCGCGCAGGATTGGACCGCCCGGATTATAGGGTGAGTTCATCAGGATGAGCGGGGTTCCGCTGCCCGTCGACAAGGTCTCATAGCCCCGGGCGGATGCATCGCCGAGAAGATAACGCCGTTCAGCATGCGCTAAACCCGATCTTGCCAGAAAAGAGCGGATGGCCAGAGAACGTTCCAATCGCGCCAGAACATCAGGGGGCCCTTCAATGAAGGCTTTGCGGCCACTTCCATGATCCTGCAACGTGATGCTCAAGCTGACCGGCGGCAAAAACCCGTCAGCGCGTTCAGGCCATTCGATCAGTACAATTCCATCAAGCAGCGCCTCGTCGAGCCCCAACTCGTCAATCTCATCGGCAGTGGAAAGACGGTACAGGTCGACATGGCTAATGGGCAGCCGCAATTCGGGATAGGATTGCACGATAGTAAAAGTCGGGCTTGGTACGTCATAATCCGCATCATCAGCGATCGTACGGATTAAACCACGGGCAAATGTCGATTTGCCCGCACCAAGATCGCCGCTCAAAGCAATGAGATCCCCTTTGCGTAGGGACAGACCAACATCTTGGCCCAAGCGTGCCGTATCTTCAGCGTTCGCAAGTTCTACAGAAAACGGGGTCATTCAGACTATTCGGCAGCGAGGCTGAAGGACCGTGCCTCCAGCGGGAATCGACAGGTAACCAGCGTGCCCTTGCCTGCAGAACTGTCTATATCAACTGTTCCACCATGCAATTCGACAAAGCCCTTCACAATGGACAGGCCCAGCCCCGCACCGCGTTTGCGCCCGCCATTCGGGTAAGGCTGGAAGCGCTTGAAAATGCTGTTGAGCACATAATCCGGCATTCCGGGGCCATTATCCATAACACTGAACACCATTTCCGTCTGTTCGCGCCAGCACTTGAGCGTAATCGTGCTGCCTTCCGGAGCATAGTTAGCCGCATTGCTCAAAAGATTGGACAGCACCTGCTTGATACGGGCTGCATCGGCACGGAACGAACCTGTGCCTGTCTCAATACGCGTATCGAGCAGAATATTATGTTCCTTGAGCCGGTCGGCGACTTTCTCCGATGCAACAGTGACGGCATCGGTGACGGAAACATCGCTGATATCGAGCTCCATGATCCCCGCATCCACAGTGGCCAGATCAAGAATGTCATTCACGATGGTCAAAAGCACTGATGAAGAAGTGCCGATATGATCAAGATAGTCCCGTTGACGGTCGTTCAACGGTCCCGTCATGGGCGTTTGGAGAAGCTCGGTAAAGCCCATAATATTGGTCAGCGGCGAACGCAGTTCATAAGAGACATGCTGGACAAAATCATTCTTCAGCTCGTCAGTACGCTCCAGCGCTTCGTTCTTTTCTTTCAGCGCACGCTCAACCTGAACAGAATCCGTCACATCGACGAAGGTGAGCATTGTCTGGCCATTGGGCAGTGGCGCCGTTGCATAAGACAATATTTTACCCGTTGTCAGCTCTATATGGCCGGAGAGCGAGCGGCGCTCATCATCAAAACCAGTGACTGTCGTTACAAAGGATTCCCAATTATCCGCGTCCGATACAGGTTCGCACACCCGCCGGATTGCGGAAATATGCGTGCCTTCCGCTACCTGTTCGCTCTTCAGCGACCACAGGGATGCAAAAGCAGGATTGGCAAGACGTACTTTTCCGTCTGACCCAAACACCGCAACACCTTCAGCAAGGTAGTCCAGCGTCTGGCCTTGCACTTTGATCAGCGTGTTATAACGGCTTTCGAGTTCAAGCTTTTCAGTCAGGTTCTCGAACACCCAGGTAACGCCGCCCTTCGGCTGGGGATTGACGATAACCCGCAATGTGCGGCCATCGGTCAGGTGCCAGACATATTCCTGCGATTCGATAGAATGATAGGCGGAAAGAACCTGTTCCTTCCAGCGCCGCCAATCCGGCTGCTCGGGCAATATGCCATCGCTGCGGAAACGGTCGAGCAACATGGCATTGTCAGGATTGCTCTCAAGGAATGGTGTCTCGAGGCCCCACAATTTGGCGAATGCCTGATTGAAGAATTGCAACTTTCGGTTGGCATCAAACATTGCGACAGCCGAATTCAGCTGATCCAACGTATCCGAATGATTGAGGACAGTCCGTTTAAATTCCTCCCGGATCAACTCAGCTTCGCTGATATCGATTGCCATACCGGCAGATCCATTGCTTGCGGCAATATCGGTAACGCTGAATACGTGCCTGTCGCCGCCAACTACGGTCGAGAGTTGATCGTGGAATTTACGGTTCAGTGTCTTGTCGCGCTCTATGCGTTCGCGCGCCTGAATACCGAAAAGCTCGCGACCATCGCGAACCGCGCTATTGGGGTCGCGCTCGTCGACAGCCTTTGCATAGGCCAGATTAACCCAATTCAACTGACCTTCACTGCTGCGGCTCCAGGCTGGCATATCGATTGCATCCAGCAGACCACGCAGCGTCGCGACAGCTTCGCTCAAATGATAGTTTTCGGCTTTAAGCATGGCTTGAGCGGCACGAACTTCGCCTGGATTGATGAAGCGCACGATAGCATATCCGCCAGAAGTGCGGCCCTGCACTTCCAGCGGCGTGCCTTTCGAGGTCTCGATGGCTATGTCGAAAGGACGGGCTTTCTCGCGCAGCGCCGATACTGACCGGTCCAAAAGCGTGACGGATTCAACCCGCAACCAGCGGCCAAAGGCCAGAAAAAGCGAGCGGCTTTCGGGCACGCCGATTTCAGGCGGCAGACTGCCGATGAGCACGGGAGTCGACGAGCTTCCCTCCCAAACTATAACGCGCTGATCCTTAAGATTGAGCAGGGCTTCGTTGCGCTGAACCGTGACATTCAGATCGGCAACCTTGTCACGCAAATGGCGGTTCTCATGGGCAATTCGGCTGCGCTCCCGAATGAGCCAGCCCGCGGAGAGCAGGGCAGCACCCATGGCACCAAGAAACATTGCGAACTGAACGACTTCAAACGTGCCGACTTTCATCCCGAAGGGAGTATCGATCAGGCCAAGCATATCTTCAGCGTGAGCAGAGAAGGAGGCAGTCAAAAGGATTGGCAGCGCGGAAACTGCGCTCAATGCCCGGGTTTGCAGCCTGCTCAGCACGGATCGTTTGTGTGCTGCATCTTCACTGCGAACATCACCTTTAATTCTCATGTCAACCGTCGCAGCCCCATCCAGACGAATGACGATCCTCTTTTCCATCCGGCTTATCACCATTTGGCCCATCAAGAGCAACGTCATCCCGAATCACTACAATAAACCTTGAGGGAATCGACGGGAAGAACTATGCGCAAAAAAGAAAGCCGGAGAATTTGTCACTTCTCCGGCTTCTATATATTGTAGGTATATTCTAGCTATATCAATATCTGTAGTGGTCAGACTTGAATGGACCCTTTGGAGTCACCCCGATATAGGCAGCTTGTTCTTCCGAAAGAACCGACAATTTCGCTCCGAGCTTGTCGAGATGCAAGCGCGCAACCTTTTCGTCGAGATGTTTCGGCAAGACGTAGACTTCATTCTTGTACTGATCACCACGGCTATAAAGCTCGATCTGGGCCAGAACCTGATTGGTGAAGGAGGCTGACATAACGAAGCTTGGATGGCCTGTTGCATTGCCCAAATTCAATAGGCGGCCTTCGGACAGAAGCAAAAGACGCTTGCCGTCTGGGAACGAAATCATGTCGACTTGCGGCTTGATGTTGTTCCATTTGAGATTGCGCAGGGCCGAAACCTGGATCTCGTTGTCAAAGTGTCCAATATTGCCAACAATGACCATGTCTTTCATCTGACGCATATGGTCGATGGTGATGACGTCCTTATTGCCGGTCGTGGTGATGATAATATCAGCCGTTGGTGCTGCATCTTCCAGCGTGACGACTTCAAAACCATCCATGGCTGCCTGCAAAGCACAGATCGGATCGACTTCAGTTACCTTGACACGAGCACCGGCACCCAGCAGCGACTGGGCCGAGCCTTTGCCGACATCGCCGTAACCGCAAACAACAGCGACCTTACCGGCCATCATGACGTCGGTTGCGCGGCGAATACCGTCAACCAGCGATTCCTTGCAGCCATATTTATTGTCGAATTTCGACTTGGTAACACTGTCATTGACGTTGATTGCGGGGAAAGGCAGCAGGCCCTTCTTTTGCAACTGATAGAGACGGTTAACGCCCGTTGTGGTTTCTTCGGTAACACCCTTGATCGCATCGCGCTGCTTGGTGAAGAAGCCCGGAGTTTCCTTCATGCGCTTCTTGATCTGCGCGAAGAGGATTTCCTCTTCTTCGCTTTCCGGCTTCGAAAGAACATCTTCGCCAGCTTCGGCGCGCGCGCCGATCAGAATATACATTGTGGCGTCGCCGCCATCATCGAGAATCATGTTGGATGGCTGACCATCCGGCCACTGGAAAATCTTATCCGTATAGGTCCAATATTCTTCGAGCGACTCGCCTTTAATCGCAAATACCGGCGTGCCGGTTGCGGCAATGGCTGCTGCAGCATGATCCTGGGTAGAGAAAATATTGCATGATGCCCAGCGCACTTTTGCACCCAGCTCCTGCAAAGTCTCGATCAGAACCGCTGTCTGAATGGTCATGTGCAGCGAGCCGGTGATGCGCGCGCCTTTGAGCGGCTGCGACTTGCCGAATTCTTCACGGCTGGCCATCAGACCTGGCATTTCGGTTTCAGCAATGTCCATTTCCTTGCGGCCCCACGCGGCCAGCTCAAGGTCCTTGACTACGTAATCCTGCTTATCGGCCATCTTTTTTCAGCTCCGTCTTTGTTATTTGGATCGGCAAGGCCCAGTTTTTCAGACCGCCGGAGATGCGCTTGACTAGCAGATATGCCATCCGCATACAATGGGATATAAAGAAATCCTTATGCGTGCATATGCGGCATCAAGCAACTGCGCCATTTCTGTTGATGATTTTGATTTTACCGGAAGCGCAGGTTCTCGCGGGAAAGCTGATCAATGGAGGTGCAGCCCATAAGCTTCATGCCTCTTTCAACCTCTATTCTCAAGAGATCGACAGCGCGATCGACCCCTTCCTGTCCTGCGGCAGCGAGCGGAAACAAATAATACCGGCCGACACCCACCGCCTTTGCGCCTAGGGAAAGCGCCTTCAAGACATGCGTTCCCCGCTGAACGCCGCCATCCATGATCACGTCAATCTTGTCGCCGACAGCATCGACAATTTCGGCCAGCTGATCAAAGGCAGCGCGCGATCCATCCAGCTGGCGGCCACCGTGATTTGAAAGGATGATACCCGTGCAGCCGATATCGACTGCTCTTTTTGCATCGGCCACCGACATGATGCCCTTAAGACAAAACTGCCCCGACCAGAGCTTGACCATTTTTTCCACATCATCCCAATCCAAGGACGGATCGAGCATCTCCGTAAAATATTTGCTGATCGACATGGCTCCGCTTTCCATCTGCACATGCCCTTCAAGCTGCGGCAGCCTGAACTTTTCATGTGAAAGATAGTTCAACGCCCACATCGGCTTGATGGCGAATTGCAGCATTCCTGCCAGATTGAGTTTGAAAGGAATGGAAAAACCGGTCCGCTTGTCACGTTCGCGGTTTCCGCCGGTAATACTATCGACGGTCAGCATCATCACTTCAACGCCCGCACCCTTGGCGCGCTCCATCATGGCGTGGTTGAGCCCGCGATCCTTGTGAAAATAGAATTGATAGACCTGTGGGCCGCTATGCTGCTTGCGCAACTGCTCAAGATCGACAGTTCCTAGCGAGGAAACACCAAACATTGTGCCATATTTGGAAGCGACATTGGCCACGGCATGTTCGCCGCGATGATGGAAGAGACGCTGCAAGGCTGTTGGAGACAAATAGAATGGCAGGGCCAATTTCTGTCCCATAATCGTTACCGACATATCGACGGATTCAACGCCGCGAAGAACGCTTGGGAGAAGGTCGCAATTTTCAAAACTTGCAGCGTTGCGGCGCAGCGTAACCTCATCATCAGCCGCTCCATCGATATAGTCGAAGATGGGGCCGGGCAGACGCCGCTTGGCCAAGGCTCTGAAATCATGGAAATTATAGCAATCGCGCAGACGCATCGAAACCTCGTATCGGGCTCAGGAAAAGTGATCTCTCAGCGATCGAGGCTCAGGCTTCTTCACCAAATTTATCCGCAATCAAAACGCCAAGCGCTTTCATGACTTCGGAAGCCTGGCGACCAGAGGCGCTGACTTTGATGCAGCAACCGGGCGAAGCTGCCAGCATCATCAATCCCATGATTGAGGTGCCGCCGACGGTCATTCCATCTTTTTCGACACGCACATGAGCATCATATCCGTCAACCAGTTGGACGAACTTCGCAGAAGCACGCGCATGCAAGCCACGCCTGTTGACGATCTCGAACAATTCAACGAGCGCGTTTTCCGCATTAAATGTGCCAGTCGTTTCGGCAGTCAGACGCATTTACTACCTCTATTTGGCTGTCAGCACCTGGCTGGCAACATTAATGTACTTGCGTCCGGCATCCTGACTTTCCTTCAAGGAGGCAGCCATGTCGTTGGTAAGCCGAACACTGGAAAGCTTGATCAGCATTGGAAGATTAACGCCGGCGATAACTTCCACACGTCCAGCTTCCATTACCGAAATTGCAAGGTTGGAAGGTGTTCCGCCAAACATGTCGGTGAGGATAATGACGCCTGAGCCATTGTCAGCGCGAGCGACAGCATCAACGATGTCCCGCCGGCGCTGCTCCATATCATCATCTGCACCGATCGAGACGGTCTCCAGATATTCCTGCTGCCCGACCACATGCTCAACCGCATGATGAAACTCTTCGGCCAGTCTTCCGTGCGTCACAAGCACGAGTCCGATCATTCTGAAACTGCTCCTGTCGCGCCAGCCCGTTTAAGAGTAGGCTTTTTCTGCGCTCTAAAATGCCCCGTTTGGCAGGTGTCGCATTCTGGCAGGACGAATCGCGAAGGCAAGCAGAAAATGTCATCCACATGGCAGTCAGTCATTTTATCGCAGGATAACTCGTTAACCCGCTGAATCCACCAGCTTATTTTTCCATTCTGGCTTGAATAACCATGCCTCAACCGAACGGCAGGCGGATTCAACTTCACCCGCAGGTAGGTCCAAATGCGCAATTGCGACACCTTGCAGTTGTATATGGGTGTTTTCATGTAATCGCACAACCTGCGCGGGCTCAACCAGACGTACCATAAGGTGAATCACCGCGTGCGGTTCATAGGCAAATGCGTGCAATCCTGAGCCGCGCACTTCCATTCCACCGCGTAGCGTATCGGGAGGCGAGCAAATCAATCGTCCGGAAACGGCTCGCACCAGACATTGATCATCACTGACCAATGTTGCATAGCGGCCCTCGGCAAAGGCTCTTTGCAAAAGAGCATGGGCGAGAGACGATTTGCCGGAACCCGAAGCCCCGATGATTATGATACCCCGATCACCAATCACGACAGCAGTGGCATGAATCAGTTCGGACATCCGATTATGCCTCGACCGGCAAAATGGCTATGAACCGTGCGCCAAGGTAATTTTCCGGATTTTTCGGATCAATGATATTTTCGGCATTCAACGTGCCGCCATGGGCTTCGATGATCTGGCGGCTGATCGAAAGACCAAGTCCTGAGTTTTGTCCAAAGGCCTCACCCGCTGGTCGATCCGTATAGAAGCGCTCAAAAATGCGGTCTATCTGTTCGACGCGAATACCGGGGCCATTGTCTTCAACGAGGATGCGGATTCGGTCGCCCAAATGCTGGAGCGTGACTGTGATGACGCCATTTTCAATGGGAACAAACGAGCGGGCATTTTCAATAAGATTTGACACCACCTGCCCAAGCCGCAAATCATGGCCAACGACAAAAAACCCTTTTCGGTTATTTGGCAGCTTGTCCACGACGAACTCGATACGTGTATCTTTCTTGTTCCGCCGAACCTCGCGCGCGGCTACCACCAGATTGCCCAACAGGAATTTGAGATCCACATGCTCGGAATCTTCACGGGCAAGTTCTGCATCAAGCCGTGATGCATCGGAAATGTCCGTGATCAAGCGATCAAGACGGCGCACGTCGTGCTGAATGACATCCATCAACCGTTTGCGGGAATCATCATTCTTGGCCAATGGCAAGGTTTCAACAGCACTACGCAGGGATGTGAGCGGATTCTTCAACTCGTGGCTGACATCGGCAGCAAAGCTTTCGATCGATTCAATCCGCGCGTAAAGCGCATTTGTCATGTCACGAATTGAGGTCGAAAGGTGCCCGATTTCATCCTGCCGCTCGGAAAAATCAGGGATTTCCTCGCGGTTTTTCACACCATGGCGAACGCGATCCGCGGCCGCAGCAAGCCGACGCAACGGATTGGCAATTGTCGAAGCCAGAAACAGGGAAAGAATGGCCATGACCAGCGCTGCAACCGTGAATACACGGATAATTGCATAGCGTTCACCTTGGACGATCTTATCAATGTCACCGCCTTCGGTCGACAGGAGCAAAACGCCGAGCACAGCACGAAAACGCTGGATCGGTACGGCAACCGATACGATCTGCTCGCCTTTTTCCGTCATGCGCACGACAGTTGCCGGTTGTCCCGTCAGGGCTTTAACGATTTCCGGATAGGACGAGCCATTACCGCCGGGCAATTCCTGGTAGATCGGCAAATCGCTTCGACGCAAGAGCCGTGTCATGCGATTGGTAAGACGCTCGAAAAAACTGGGCTCTTCCCCATCAATGGGTGGGAGGTCATAACGGAGCACCTGCCCGCGTGAATAAAGATGACGAGAATCGAGCAGGAGATTCGAATCCCGGTCATAAATGCGAGCACGGGTGCGTGTGGGAGAAATCAGCCGGCGCAGGACAGGAGCCACGCGTTCGGGATTGATGGGAAAATCGAGATTATCGAGAACGTCAGGGGAAGGCGTGATGCTTTGCCCTGCCTGGAGCTCCAGCAGTTTTTCCGGATCAATCGCAATGGAATTTGTATCCACAGTGGCCGATGAGGCAATTGCACCAGCGATGATCTCGCCCTGCGTCATTAAGCTTTCGACGCGTGCATCAATCAACCCGTCGCGAAATTGATTGAGATACATGATGCCGGAGAGCAGCACGGCCAAACCTGCGAGATTCAGGAAAAGAATGCGCCGTGTCAGGCTTGAGAAGAGATAGTTTCCAAAGACCCGATTGAGCGGCTTGAACAGCCGACGCAAGGCAACCGAGCGCTTCCGGCGCATGACGGCGCTCTTGCGCGTAATATTGCCGCCTCGCAGTTCGGCTACCATCTTTGCCTCAAAACATCAGGAACGGGTTGTCTCATCGCACTCATATCACGTTGAGACAACCGAATTTTACAGCCGATTGGTCGGCTTTGAAAGCAGGCTTGCCCGCAATCAGGTTTCGCGGAAGCGATAACCAACGCCATAAAGCGTTTCAATCATATCGAAGTCGTCGTCAACGACCTTGAACTTCTTGCGCAGGCGCTTGATGTGACTGTCGATTGTACGGTCGTCAACATAGACCTGTTCATCATAAGCAGCATCCATCAAAGCATCGCGGCTTTTCACAACGCCGGGGCGCTGTGCCAAGGAATGCAGAATGAGGAATTCGGTGACTGTCAGGGTTACCGGCTCACCCATCCATGTGCAGGTATGGCGTTCCTGATCCATGACCAATTGGCCGCGCTCAAGCGACTTGGCCTGTACGCTGCCTGGCTTGGCGGTATTTTCACGTGCGGCGACCCGGCGCAAAACTGCCTTCACACGCTCGACGAGCAGGCGTTGTGAAAACGGCTTGGTGATAAAATCATCCGCGCCCATCTTCAAACCGAACAGCTCATCGATCTCATCGTCTTTCGATGTGAGAAAGATAACGGGCAGATCCGATTTCTGACGAAGGCGGCGCAAAAGTTCCATGCCATCCATGCGCGGCATCTTGATATCGAAGATCGCGAGGTTGGGTGGACGTGCAGTCAGGCCATCCAATGCCGAAGCACCATCTGTATAGGTCTCTACGCGATAGCCTTCCGACTCCAGTGCGATGGATACGGATGTCAGAATGTTGCGATCGTCATCAACGAGCGCAATAGTCTGCATTGCGGGTACTTCCCTCATGCCCTGCCTTCCTGTGTGCTACAAACCTGTGCGCTTGTGCCGGACAAATTAGGTACAAAATGTGGCACAGATCGCAAACCTTGTCATCCAATCACTTTTACAGGTGTTTTTTGCTGGTAAATAAGGCGGGCTTGCCTCTTCGCAACTAAACCGATTTAAAAAAAATTAAAATCTTTAAATCGATTAAACGTTTGAAACTATTTGATTTTTCTGCTTTTGACCAATTCATGTCGCATTTTACATTGAACATGTAGAGTGAGATTAACCAAAAGTTTGACCCATGCACCTTCTTAAACAATGGCGGACAGATGATTAGAGAGATCGGCATCCACAACGCGGCAATCGCGCTCGGCAACTCAGGTTTAAAGGGCGTTTCGGCGGCCTATTATAATCTTGGAACTGCTGAACTCTATGAGGAAACATTGCGCCGCGGCGAAGCTGTCTTGACGGCGCAAGGCGCACTCGTCGCCCGCACCGGCCAGCATACGGGCCGCTCTCCCAAGGACAAGTTCGTCGTTCGCGATGCCTCCACGGAGGGTAATGTCTGGTGGGACAACAATTCGGCAATGTCGCCTGAGGCGTTCGAATTGCTTTATGCGGACTTCATGGAGCAGGCAAAGGGCAAGGAACTCTTTGTTCAGGATCTCGTCGGCGGCGCTGACGAAGATTACAAGCTTAATACGCGCGTGATCACCGAGTTTGCTTGGCACTCCCTGTTTATCCGCAATCTTCTCATTCGTCCGGAACGCGAGGCTTTGGCCGATTTTGTTCCGCAAATGACCATTATTGATCTGCCCTCTTTCCGCGCTGACCCGGCGCGGCATGGCACGCGGACAGAGACGGTCATCGCCGTCGACCTCAATCGACTTATCGTTCTGATCGGCGGCTCGGCCTATGCCGGTGAAATGAAAAAGTCAGTCTTCACGGCGCTCAACTATATTCTACCGGGTAAAGGCGTCATGCCTATGCATTGCTCGGCCAATGAGGGCCCTGATGGCGATACTGCGGTGTTCTTTGGCCTTTCCGGCACCGGCAAGACAACACTTTCGGCTGACCCCACCCGCACCCTGATTGGCGATGACGAGCACGGCTGGGGTGAGCACGGCGTTTTCAACTTCGAAGGTGGCTGCTACGCCAAGACCATTCGCCTCTCCGCGGAAGCCGAACCGGAAATTTTCGCAACGACACAGCGTTTTGGCACTGTTCTGGAAAATGTCGTTCTGGATGACAAGCGCCAGCCCGACTTCAATGATGGTTCGTTGACGGAGAACACGCGCTGCGCCTATCCGCTCGATTTCATTCCCAATGCATCGAAAACCGGCAAGGCGAGCCATCCAAAGAATATCATCATGCTTACAGCCGATGCTTTTGGCGTCATGCCGCCAATTGCCAAGCTGACACCCGCCCAGGCAATGTATCATTTCCTTTCCGGATACACCGCCAAGGTTGCGGGCACCGAGCGTGGCGTTACCGAGCCGGAGGCGACATTCTCTACCTGCTTCGGTGCGCCATTCATGCCTCGGCATCCTTCGGAATATGGCAATTTGCTCCGTCAACTGATCGCTGACCACAATGTTGATTGTTGGCTGGTAAATACCGGTTGGACAGGCGGTGCCTATGGCGTTGGCAAGCGCATGCCGATCAAAGCAACGCGCGCACTTTTGTCCGCCGCTCTAGACGGCTCACTAAAAAGCGCTGAATTCCGCACAGACCCGAATTTTGGTTTTGCGGTGCCTGTTTCTGTAAATGGCGTTGACAATGCGATCCTCGATCCGCGCTCAACATGGTCGGACAAGGCAGGCTATGACGCCCAGGCGAAGAAGCTTGTCGACATGTTCATTCGCAACTTCGACAAATTCGAAAGCCATGTCGACAGCGATATTAAAGCCGCTGCCCCACACACGCCGGTTGCAGCGGAGTAAGGGTAGCGGTCCCATATTTGAAGGCCCCGCTCACCATGCGGGGCTTTTTTTATGGTTCTTCCAGAGAATCAAAGTTTGGGCTACCAATCTGTCATGGAAGAAAGCCGTAACCGCATAAAGATCAACAACCGAATCTGGATCGACGAGAGCGATCTGGAAGAGAATTTTATTCGCTCGGCAGGTCCCGGTGGGCAGAATGTCAATAAGGTTTCCACCGCCGTTCAACTGCGCTTCTATGCTGTGAAAGCAGGTTTGCCGGAGGAAGTTCTGGCAAGGCTTATCGCGCTGGCTGGTCAGCGGGCAACCAAAGACGGCGAGATTCTGATTGAAGCAAATCGCTTTCGTACACAGGAACGCAACCGTCAGGATGCGCGCGAGCGCATGGTGGCGCTGATTGCAAAAGCTGCCGAACCGCCACCGCCACCGCGCAGAAAAACCCGGCCCACAAAGGGTTCAATAGAACGCCGACTGAAAGAAAAGTCGGGCCGTTCCGGGGTTAAAAAGATGCGCGGGAAGGTTCAAGGCGATTGATAGGGATCAATTGGCTCATTACCGCGTTATGGTTCGGGTTCAAATCATCCTTTCCAAAGCAGGTATGAAATGTCACAACAATGCCTGTCGATTTGAACAATCAACAAGGAGCCAGTTATGGGACTATTTGATTTCGTAAAATCCGTAGGCAAGAAAATCGGTATTGGCGATGAAGAGCCTAGCGCCGAAGATCTGAAGAAGGAACTCGATTCCCACAAGCTCGGTACCGAAAACGTTGAAGTGGCAATCGAAGGTGACAAGGCAGTGCTCAAGGGCAATGTCACCAATCAGGAAATTCTTGAAAAGGCGATTATTGCGGTTGGCAATTCGCTCGGTGTCTCGAAGGTGGATACGGGCGGACTGACTGTTGACCAGACGACGACAGGTTCTGTCGCCAAGACGCCCGTCTTCTATACTGTGAAGAAGGGCGACAATCTTTGGAAGATCGCAGAGTCCCAATATGGCAAGGGTAAGGGCGCGAAGAACACGCTCATTTTTGAGGCCAACAAGCCAATGCTGAGCCACCCGGACAAGATTTATCCAGGCCAGGTGCTGCGTATTCCTGAACTTGGCTGAGTAAAGCTTCATGAACCCACAAACCCGGTGCATGGCGCCGGGTTTGTTTTTTGAGGTCGCAGGTCAATGATATTGCTCGCGCCGGGCATCCGCTACTTTCCTGATTATTTCACCCAACAGCAGCAGACCGCGCTGCTGGAAGAAATCCGGACTGTAGTAGCGGCAGCGCCGCTTTATGTTCCGGCAATGCCGAGAACCGGCAAGGAAATGAGCGTGCGCATGACCAATTGCGGCTCACTGGGCTGGGTTACTGACAAAGAATTCGGCTATCGTTATCAGCCGACACATCCCGTCACGCAGCAACCTTGGCCCGCGATACCACAATCGCTAGTCGAGCTTTGGCTCAGCGTTGGCGATTATCCGCAGCCTCCTGAGGCCTGTTTGATCAATTTCTATTCCGAAACAGCAAAAATGGGACTTCATCAGGATCGCGATGAGCAGAATCTTGAGGCACCCGTTGTCTCGGTTTCCTTGGGGGACACGTGCCTTTTCCGTTTTGGTGGGACGAACCGGAACGACAGGACGCAATCCATCAAGCTTTCAAGTGGCGATGTTGTTGTGCTGGGCGATGAAGGCCGATTGGCATTTCATGGGGTAGATCGTATTTATCCCGGAACCTCTACTTTGCTGAAAAGCACAGGCCGGATTAATCTGACACTCAGGCGCGTTACAGCTTCCTGAGCGCCACCTCTTCCACAAGGTGATTATCGCCCTTGCGCAGGATAAGGTCCGCACGGGGCCTCGTCGGCAGGATGTTTTCGCGCAGGTTTTTCAGGTTGATATTTGCCCAGAGGCTTTCGCCAATTGCCCTGGCGGAATCATCGGAGATTGTCGAATAGCGATGGAAGAATGAGCTTGGGTCCTTGAACGCTGTCTCACGCAAGCGCATGAAGCGATCAATGTACCATTTGTGAATTTGCTCTTCATCCGCATCAATATAGATCGAAAAATCGAAGAAATCCGAGACAAACGGCACCATCTTGCCATCTTCCGGCAAGTCACGCACCTGCAGCACGTTGATGCCCTCGAAAATCAGGATGTCTGGCGCATCGACAGTCTGAAATTGCCCCGGCAATACGTCATAAGTTAAATGGGAATAGAGCGGCGCATTGACGTTGCGCTGGCCTGCCTTGATCTGCGAGAGGAACCGCAGCACCATGCCGACATCATAGCTCTCCGGAAATCCCTTGCGTTCCATCAGGCCTTTGGTCCGCAAAACATCATTGGGATAAAGAAAGCCATCCGTCGTTACGAGATCAACTTTCGGGCTTGAGGGCCAGCGCGCCAGCAGCTCTTTCAATACACGCGCCGTGGTCGATTTACCCACCGCAACCGATCCCGCAACGCCAATGATGAAGGGGGTCTTGAATGCGTCATCCGTATTGAGAAACTGGCGGCGCTGGTAGAACAGTAATTGACTGGCCTCGACATGGGCCGAAAGCAGACGCGAGAGCGAGAGATAGATCCGGCTCACCTCATCAAGATCAATCGGATCGTTCAACGAACGCAGGCGCTTGATTTCTTCATTGGTGAGGGTAATTGGCGTATCGGCGCGAAACTCAGCCCAGCGTTCTGCACTGAAGAAGTGGTACGGAGAAAATTCGCTGGGTGCCAATTGATCCACGACGTCGCCCTCCACAGCTATGATCGCCTGCCTGCCGCTTGCCGGGCCCGTGAACATGGTCAGCCCTGCCCCCGCGCAGCTTTCTCCTCAAGTCCGGTCTGTCTTGTCCGATGTTCCAGCTCTTGCAGAACCTCATCGAGCTTGACGCCGGAAATTCCCAGGACGACCAGCAAATGATAGAGCAAATCCGCGCTCTCGGAAACAACGCCTTCCCTGTCGCCGGAAACTGCCGCAATGACTGTCTCGACGGCTTCCTCGCCAAGCTTCTGGCTGGCCTTGCCAATACCTTTGGCATAAAGGCTGGCGGTATAAGACTGGATATCCGTGGAGCTGGCGCGCGTTGCAACGATACGTTCCAGATCCGCCAAGGTGAATGCAGTCATCAAAATTCTCCAGTCAACGAACGGGGTCCAACCGCATCGGGATTCCCGCAGCGGCCATATGCGCCTTCGCTTCCGCAATCGTATAGGTTCCGAAATGGAAAATGGATGCAGCAAGCACCGCTGATGCATGGCCTTCCCTGATGCCCTCAACCAAGTGATCGAGATTGCCCACGCCACCAGACGCTATGACAGGGACACGCACGGCATCAGCGATGGCACGCGTAACAGGCAGGTCGTAGCCGATCTTCGAGCCATCGCGATCCATGGAGGTCAGCAGAATCTCGCCTGCCCCCAGATCGACGACCTTGCGGGCAAATTCGACGGCATCAATGCCCGTTGCATTGCGGCCGCCATGGGTGAAAATTTCCCAGCGATCCACTTCGTTGCCGGTTGATACTTTTTTGGCATCTATGGCGACCACGATGCACTGATTGCCGAATTTGTCCGCGGCCTCGGCGATAAAGTCGGGATTTACCACCGCAGCCGTATTTATCGATACTTTGTCGGCTCCGGCCAGCAACAATTTGCGGATATCGGCTACGGTCCGAACACCGCCCCCAACTGTCAGCGGCATGAAACATTGCTCCGCAGTGCGGGCAACAACGTCGAAGATCGTCTCGCGATTGTCCGACGACGCCGTAATATCGAGGAAACAGAGTTCATCTGCCCCTGCGGCATCATAGGCTTTTGCCGCCTCCACGGGATCACCGGCATCAATGAGGTCAACGAAATTGACGCCCTTGACGACACGCCCATCCTTGACATCCAGGCAGGGAATAACGCGCGCTTTCAAGGTCATGCTGCGCGCTCCCGTGCCTGGCGAAGTACATTCAACGCTTCTTCAGGATCGATGCGACCGTCATAAAGCGCGCGACCTGAAATAGCGCCCTCAAGCCTGCGAGCATCCGGCATGGTCATGCGAACAATATCGGCAATCGAGGCGAGACCACCTGACGCAATGACCGGGATGGAAACGGCTTCTGCAAGCTGCAATGTCGATTCCCAGTTAATACCGGCGAGAATGCCATCCCGGTCTATATCCGTATAGATAATCGCGGCGACGCCAGCGCCCTCGAACTTTTTCGCAAGCTCGATGACGCCAAGTGTTGATGCCTCTGCCCAGCCCTCGACAGCAACTTTGCCGCCTTTGGCATCAATGCCGACAGCCACTTTGCCCGGGAAATGTTTACAGGCTTCGACAACAAGTTCCGGATCACGCACAGCAACTGTCCCCAGAATGACACGGGACAGGCCCTTTGCCAGCCAAGCTTCAATATGATCAAGGGTTCGGATACCGCCACCGAGTTGCACGGGATTTTTCGTCGCCTTGAGAATTGCTTCTACAGCCGCGCCATTGACGGACTCCCCGGCAAAAGCGCCGTTAAGATCCACCACATGCAGCCATTCAAAACCCTGATCTTCAAATGCCTTCGCCTGCGCGCCTGGATCGGTATTGTAAACCGTTGCCTGATCCATATCGCCAAGCCTCAAGCGGACGCATGCTCCGTCCTTCAGATCAATCGCCGGAAAAAGGATCATGGGTTCCACCTCAAGAAATTGCCTATAAGCGCAAGGCCAAGGGCTTGGCTCTTTTCCGGATGAAACTGTGTTCCAGCCATATTGTCGTTGGCAACTGCCGCGGTCACTGGTCCACCATAATCGGTAATAGCAAGAACATCATTTTCTATCTCCGCATCGAGGAAATAGGAATGGACGAAATAGGCATGCAGCCCCTTCGGTCCGGTTTCGATACCGTCGAACAGCGGATGCGGCCGGGTCAAACGAATGGTATTCCAGCCGATCTGCGGGATTTTCAAGTCCTGGTCGGACGGCACCATTTCGCGGACATCGCCCTTGATCCAGTCAAAGCCGGTCGAAATGGTCTTTTCGAGGCCACGTGACGACATTAATTGCATGCCCACACAAATGCCGAGGAAGGGTCGCGCTTTTTCAACGGCTACCTCATGAATGGCCTCGACCATGCCCTCTACCGCGTGGAGCCCGCGACGGCAATCAGCATAGGCGCCAACGCCGGGGAGTACGATGCGATCGGCCGTTCGCACACGTTCCGCATCCGATGTCAGATCAATGGTCGCATTGATCCCATTTTCATGCGCCGCACGTTCAAAGGCCTTCGTGGCCGAGCGCAAATTGCCCGAACCATAGTCAATAATCGCAACGCGCATGTTCAGTTCTCTCCGCGATGGCTTACAAGCCCGACCATTCCATCAAGCGCTAGCGTCGTGCTTGAACGATAGGCCGGCAGGTCGGTCTTTGGCGCCGGTTCGCTCAACGGCTCGGCCATAAAATCAGGTCCATGAAAATAAGCGATTTCTGCGTCAGCCGCAGTTTCTGCATCAATGACGGCACGCTGCTCGAAACCATTGCGTTCAAGCTTTGCATAACGCCAGCGGCGCGCCTCGAGCCCAACGAACAGGGAAAGAAGCGCAGTGATGAGAGTCGCCAGACCTGCATGGTTCGTATAGTTTCCAACCAGCGAGATGATTATTGTTGCCACAAACACCAATGCGGCCTCAAACCACAGACGTTGCAGCACGAGCCACGGCACGGGGAAAATGAACCCAAGCCATGCAAATCCGTCACGGATGAAAACCGTGCGGTCATCATCCCGTCGACCGTTACGTAACTGCGGCGTCAGTACAACAAAGCTGGCCATAACTCAGCCTTTCAGACTGCCCTTCGTTGAAGGAATAGCATCCTTCTGGCGCGGGTCGGTTTCTATTGCGTGCCGTAACGTACGGGCCACGGCCTTGAAGCAGGTCTCGGCAATATGGTGATTGTTTTCGCCGTAAAGATTGGCGACATGCAATGTAATGCCGGCATTTTGCGCCAGAGCATGGAAGAATTCGCGTACCAGTTCCGTATCAAACGTGCCGATCTTATGTGCCGAGAATTTTACGTGCCAGACAAGATAGGGCCGCCCAGAGACATCCAGCGCCGCGCGCGTCAATGTTTCATCCATGGCCAGATCGAGCGAAGCATAACGATTAATGCCACGGCGCTCACCCAGAGCCTTGGCGATGGCTTGGCCGATAGCAATGCCGGTGTCCTCAACGGTATGATGATCATCGATATGCAGATCGCCATTGGCCTTGATATCCATGTCTATCAGGGAATGCCGCGACAATTGCTCCAGCATATGGTCAAAGAAACCGACACCGGTTGCAATATTGAATGCACCGGTTCCGTCCAGATTGACCGAAACGGCAATGCTGGTTTCCTTGGTTGTCCGCTCTACCTTCGCTTCACGCGTGCTGACGCTTGTCATGCCTCTATCCCGCTTGGAGAAATACCTTTAATTGTGGCCTTCTAAAACACGAATGCCGAATCTCCAAATGCTTTGATGGCTTAGGGTTATAGACTCATTTGCATTTCCGTAGCGGCATCATACATAAGTGGAACAGAAGGGGTTCGCTGCACTGCTTTGATTAGGGTACAGGCGAACGCGCTTAAGGAGTTAATATGCAAGAACACAACCCCTCCACCATGTATGGAACCACCATCGTAACTGTCCGCAAGGACGGTAAGGTGGTGATCGCCGGCGACGGACAAGTCAGCCTCGGCAATACTGTTATGAAAGGCAATGCCCGCAAGGTACGCCGTATCGGCAAGGGCAATGTCATTGCCGGTTTTGCCGGTGCTACAGCAGATGCCTTCACATTGCTTGAACGGCTCGAATCCAAACTTGAACAATATCCTGATCAGTTGATGCGCGCATGTGTCGAACTTGCCAAGGATTGGCGTACAGACCGGTATTTGCGCCGCCTCGAAGCCATGATGCTGGTCGCCGACAAATCGGTTACGCTCGCGCTTACCGGTAATGGCGATGTGCTCGAGCCTGAGTATGGCGTAATGGCCATTGGTTCTGGTGGCAATTTTGCCCTGGCAGCAGCAAAGGCATTGATCGATACGGACAGGAGCGCAGAAGAAATCGCCCGCCGTTCCATGCAGATTGCAGCTGATATCTGCATTTACACAAATACAAGTGTAACGCTTGAGTCGCTTGATGCCGCCTGAACTAGAATCCGGACAGAAGTTTCGTTACCGCTTCATCCCGGTTGAACCACGCCATCTGAATATGATTTCGCAATGGCTGGCAGAACCGCATGTGGCACAGTGGTGGAACGAAGATCCTGAAAAGGAATTGGCCGACATCGCGGACCATATGGATAGTATTTCGGTTGAGCCATTCATAATCATGCTTGGTGACGAGCCTATCGGCTATCTCCAGACCTATGATCCACATCTTGAGGATGATCATCCTTACCAGGATCAGCCGAGCGGAACACTTGGGATCGACCTGATGATTGGTGAGCCGGACCTTATCGGCCAAGGGCATGGTGCACGGCTGATCGATGAATTCGTATCGCTCCTGTTCGAAGAAGGGGTGCCACGCGTGATCGTCGATCCGGACCCGGCCAATAAGCGGGCAATCAGGGTCTATGAAAAGGCTGGCTTTGCGGCATTTGATACGAGGACGTCAATTTATGGTCCCGCCCTTATGATGGCACGGGATAATTTGGAAATTTGGCCCGAAGACGGGCAGGAAGAAACGAGAATCCAATGACAACATTTTCTCCAAGAGAAATCGTCTCCGAACTTGATCGTTATATTATCGGCCAGAATGACGCAAAACGTGCCGTTGCTATTGCGTTACGTAACCGTTGGCGTCGCCAGCAGCTGGAAGGCCAGATGCGCGAAGAGGTCATGCCCAAGAACATTTTGATGATCGGACCGACTGGCGTCGGCAAAACGGAAATCTCACGTCGTCTCGCCAAGCTTGCGGGCGCGCCGTTCATCAAGGTTGAAGCAACCAAGTTTACCGAAGTCGGCTATGTGGGCCGTGACGTTGAACAGATTATTCGTGATCTGGTCGAGGTTTCCATCGGGCTTGTACGCGAGAAAAAGCGTGAAGATGTGAAGGCCAAGGCCCATGTCAATGCGGAAGAGCGTGTACTTGACGCACTGGTCGGCAAGACCGCCAGCCCTGCAACCCGTGACAGCTTCCGCAAGAAACTGCGGGATGGCCTGATCGACGACAAGGAAATCGAAGTCGAGATTGCCGACTCCGGCTCGCCAAGCTTTGAACTACCCGGCATGCCCGGTGCAAATATCGGCGTCCTCAATCTCAGCGACATGCTTGGCAAAGCTATGGGCGGACGCACCAAGACGGTCAAAACCACCGTCAAGGAGTCCTATGGTGTCTTGATCAATGACGAGTCGGATAAACTTCTCGATCAGGATCAGATCACACAGGAAGCGCTACGGTCCGCCGAGAATGACGGCATCGTCTTCCTTGACGAAATCGACAAGATTGCAGCGCGTGACGGCGGAATGGGTGCAGGCGTATCGCGTGAAGGCGTGCAGCGCGATCTGTTGCCGCTCGTGGAAGGAACGACGGTCGCGACCAAATATGGTCCGATCAAGACCGATCACATCCTGTTCATCGCGTCAGGGGCGTTCCATGTGTCCAAGCCTTCCGATCTGTTGCCGGAATTGCAAGGCCGCTTGCCCATCCGTGTCGAGCTTAGCGCCCTTACACGCGATGACATGCGCCGCATCCTGACGGAGCCGGAAGCAAGCCTGCTCAAGCAATATATTGCGTTGATGGCGACTGAAGAGGTCAAACTCGATATTACCGATGATGCAATTGATGCATTGGCCGATATTGCCGTTGATCTCAATTCGACCATCGAGAATATCGGAGCACGGCGTCTGCAGACGGTTATGGAGCGCGTGCTGGATGAGATTTCGTTCAATGCGCCGGACAAATCCGGAGCTGAGTACACGGTCGATGCCAAATATGTGCGCGAGACTATCGGCGACATGGCTAAAAACGCTGATCTTTCGCGTTTCATTCTCTAGCATTGCAAATAAGGGAAATCGCGATGGAAAACCATCGCGATTTCTTATTTAATGGGCGAGTCGCAACAGGAGATATCCCATGCGTTTCTTGCAATCCGTTCTGACGCTCATCATACTTTTCACGACCGTGCCTGCTGCCCTTTCGGCTGAATCCTGTGACAAGCCTAATAGCAGCCAAGCGGATCTCAACGAATGTTACAGCAATACCTATAAGCACTCAGACACCCAGTTGAATGCGCTTTACAGACAGATTACTGCTCGCCTGAAAGACGATGCGCAAACAACGAAACTGCTTGTGACTGCTCAAAAGGCTTGGGTTGCCTTTCGTGATGCAGAGTGCAATTTTTCAACATCGGGAAGTGCAGATGGCAGCGTATACCCCATGATGCAGTCCATATGTCTGAACGGTTTGACTGCATCACGCATCGAAGATCTGAAATCCTATTTGAAGTGCGAGGAAGGCGACATGAGTTGCCCAGTTCCCGCACAGTGAACTGACTTGATATCCAGATTGAGGTTTTTCTGGCTTTCGTCTGAACAAGCCGCTATTGCGGGCTTCTGACTGGATTTCTGGATCGATGATGAAACGAACCCTTTGCCTTTTTGCAACCAGCTGTTTTTTGCTGTTTTCCGTAACTGCCCAATCCGCATTGGCCGTAACCATGGTTCCGGAGGGCAATCGCAATGCAAGTCAGCCTGGCGTGCCAGCCGCTTCCGCCAAACGGACGCGCGAGATGAACACCACCTATGAGGCCAAATATCAAAAAATTTACGGCCTGCTGAAGAGCGACACGAAGCTGCGATCAAAAATTGCCAGCGTTTCCAGAACCTATGGCATTGATCCCGTTCATGTTGCCGGCGCCTTGGTCGGTGAACACACCTACAATGTCGATGCCTATGACAGGTTGCAGACCTATTACGTCAAGGCGGTTTCATATCTGAAACAAGGCCTCAGCTTTGACTATAAGGGAGAAACCATTGGTGATTTTGTCAAGCGACCCCAGTTTGCTGAATGCAATAAGTTTAAGGACAGCCTGCGCCTTTGGTCATGCCGGGAGAATGTCTGGGATACTACTTTTCGCGGGAATAATGTCGGCGGGATCAGCTACCCGAACAATCGCCTGAGCGCGGTTTTCTTCCAGCCATTCTATGCCGGCCAGAGTTTCGGCTTAGGCCAGCTCAGCCCGCTTGTCGCATTGCAAATGACGGACATGGTCAACCGCTATTCGGGATTGCCGCGTCTTGATGCGGATAATGCCAGTGAAGTTTACAAGACAATCATGGATCCTGACCTGACGTTGCCCTATATGGCGGCAACATTGAAACACTCGATCGATGTGTATAGGCGGGTTGCGGATCTCGATATATCCAAGAATCCCGGTTTGACAGCGACACTTTATAATACAGGCGGCGCGGATGCGCGCGCTCGGGCTCTGGCAAATATCAACGCACAACGTGTTGCCAATGGCGAACCGCTGCAAATGCCGGAAGAAAACTATTATGGTTGGCTGGTCAATGAGAAGGCTGATCAGCTTAAGGCGCTTTTCTAAAGCATTTCAAGCAAACAGGCGCAGGCAAGCTAGCGTTTGCGTCTGGGGGGCAGCAGTTTCAACTTGCCAATGAACAACTGCGTCGTTTCCTGATCCATATCCTCAATCCGCATGGCAAGCAGATTTGCAAGCTCAGTTACAGACGGCGAAAGCCCACCCGTATCGATCGTTACACGGGGTTGCGAAATCAGAGCCAGTCTCTGCAATTCCTCCGCCTCATCCCAGATAATATTGAAATACTGAATGATGCGCTGGAGCTTGTCCCATGTCGGTTGGCCACGACGCCCATGTTCAAGCGCCGAAAGATAGGCCGCTGAAACGCCTATGGCTTTCGCCATGTCCTTTTGCGAGACGCCGCGTTCCTGGCGCAAATCCCGCAACCTTTGACCAAAGGGGGTCATGATGCCTCGCGCCGCAGACGGACATAAATCGCTCCGGTCCCGCCATGATTGCGCGCAGCATCCTCATAGCCATTGACCAGAATGCGAAAAGCCGGGGTTGTAAACCATAAAGGCACGGCTTGGCGAAGCACACCATCACTTCCGAAAGATGATCCTTTGCCCGTGATGACAAGCACATGACGTAGTTTCCGCAAATGAGCACGCTGCAGGAAACCGAGCAGCAAACCATAGGCCTCGCTTTGCGTCAGCCCGTGAAGATCAATGCGACCTTCTATGACCACGCGGCCCTTGGCGATTTTCTTATGGGTAGGTTTGTCGATTGGATGGAGCAGATGAGGTCTGGGTGCCGGTTTTGCAGGAAATACGGGTACCTGTTGTTTTGGCCTTTCGGGAGCAGAAGGTTGCTGTTCCGTATTGTCAGCTTCATCCGCCACGAAAATCGGCTTATCCTTACCCTTGAGAGGGCGCGCTGTCTTGGCAACCGTTTCCCAAAGTATCCGGTCTTCAAGCGTGGCAAATTCTGGTGTTGCCTTTTTTTTCATTGGCTTGGACCCAACACGCTACGCGGCACCAGTACATAGAAATCCGCATTGTGACGAATAACACCAGCTATCTCGCCAGCCTCATCACCGGAACCTGCGAAAAGATCGCCGCGGGCGGGTCCGACAATTGCCGATCCGGTATCCTGCGCGATCATAAGACGGGAAAAACTTTTGCCTCCAAATGCGTCCAGGTCGGGAGCATGAATATAAAATGGCGTGCCAAATGTATGGAGAAGCCGGTCAACAGCCATGGAACGGCCACCCATGAGCGGCACCTTTGCCGCTGCAATTGGCCCGAGATCTCTCTCAACAACCGGCGCTTCCCGGAAAAAAATGTAAGAGTGGTTGTTCCACAAGAGTGCCTGCGCCTGTTCTGGATTATCTGCGAGCCATTTGCGGATCGACTGCATCGAAATGTTTTCGGGTTCGATTTCCCCGCGATCCAGCAATATCTTGCCGACGCCCGTGAAACGATGTCCGGACTTTGCCGCATAGGTTATACGGCGCAAACTGCCATCAAGCATCTTAAGCCGTGCGGCACCTTGAACATGGATAAAGAACGCATCGATAATACTGTTCACGAAAGCGATTTCGAGCCCTTGCCCGTCAAGGGCACCGCTTTCGATCGCCTGGCGATCGAAATATTCGACAGGTCCATCCCGGGTCTGCCGGGCAAAAGCAAAATAGGGATCGAGCCCGGCGGGGCGGTTGTCATCATCTATATCGATCAGATCGGCGGGCCGCCTGAGAAATGGAACGGGATATTCCCGGGTGCGGATCGGGGATGCAATAACTTCCGGTTCATAAAATCCGGTAACAAAACCGCTTGCCGAATTGTCAGGTTTTATAAAAGCGGGCCGGAACCATCTGGCGAAAAATTGGCGGGCTTGCGCGTCTGTTTCGACAATTGTTTCACGTGAATCAGCGAAAATTGGCTCAAGCGCTTCAAATGAAATGCCAAGTGATCCTGATTTATAGGGCTTTTCCAGAACATGGTGGGCTGAGCGCCGAAAGGCTTTGAACGCCTCTAGCTGATTATCCTCCTCCCAACCGGGGCAATTATTAAAGTCCACCGGTTGCAACAGGGGCGATAACATATTCTCTGATCTCAAAAGGTCAGTCTTCGGCTTCAGTGGCTACAAGCTTCCAGTTCGGATCTTTGGATTTGGTGTCACGGGCAAAGGTCCACACATCCTTCACTTCAACAACGGCTTCCTTATCGCCATCAATGACCGCGTCATCCTTGTCCAGCGTCGCCGAGATAAGCTCGCTAATGATGCGAACAGTGACGTGGGATTCATTACCTTTCATCTCGGCGCCAATAATTTCGGCCTTATTGATACCGACGAAGGATGACTGAACCTTCTCCCCGCGCGACTCGCGGTCGGTGATAGCTGAGACAAAGCCGTCAAAGACTTCTCTCGACAGCAAGGATTTCAAGGTTTTGCGATCACCATCGGCGAATGACATAACAATCATTTCATAAGCCATCTTTGAACCATCAAGGAATTTTTCCGGTTCGAATGTGGGGTCCGCAGCTTGAATTGCGCGCAAACCATCGTTCAATGGCGTCCCCGGCTTTGCCAGACTATCGATTTTCTCGAAATCGTTCGCTTTGGCTTCACCGCGCCTGGGCAATGCAACAACATTGTCACCGGGCTTCGCCTTGTCGTCTGCTTCCGAGGTTCGCGTATAGGGATTGAAAGGTGGACGTTCGCTTCCGGTGCGGCGGCCAAGGACTTTGCGCAACTGGAGAAAGATCACCACAGCCGCTACGAAGAAAAAGATTGTTCCAAAGTCCAGATATTCCATATCGCTTGCCACTCATCCAGATGTTCGTTTCCGCTTTCGATCTTTCGTCGAAATATCAAAAACATATAGATTGCCAATTGCAATCATACAAATACTCTTCACGCTTACCTATATAGGCATGAAATTGACATGAGCTATCCATAATAGCCGGATATGTCCTTTGAAAGGTAAAATAGTTTGCGATCTCTTATTCCTCTGTTCCTGCTGGCGCTGCCATTTCTGGAAATAGCCGGCTTCATCCTCGTTGGAAACGAGATTGGTGTTCTGGCAACGCTCGGCCTGATTATTCTGGCAATGTTTGTCGGTGTATTCCTGTTGCGCTTGCAAGGCTTTGGCCTGATCCAGAAAATACGCGAGGAAACGGCTGCTGGACGCTCTCCAAAACGAGAGCTTGTCCATGGCGTGATGCTATTTTTTGCTGCGCTGCTGCTGATAATTCCCGGTTTCATCACGGACATTATTGGTTTGCTGTTGTTCATTCCAGCTGTGCGGGATCTGGGTTGGCGCTGCATCAGTGACAGGGTCGTGGTGGTGAATTCCGGTGGCCGGCGGCCAACTGGCACACGGCAAACACGGATCAAGGAAAATGTCATTGATCTCAACCCGGAAGACTATACCAGCAAGCCTGATCCCGAATCTCCTTGGAAGGCCGATAAGTAAGGTTTGCCCGATATATGGGACGATAGGATTAGAGCGGGCAGCTTGCCTCGCCAAACAACACATGCTAGCCAGCCACCATTGATTTTCTAGACCGCTACGGCGGATGCAACATTAAAAGGTTTCCAGACAATGGCTGATGAAAACGCAGAGAACGGCAATGGCAACGGTACTGTCCAGCCACAGACCCTGAATATCCTGGCGCAATATGTGAAGGACCTTTCCTTCGAAAGCCCTGGCTCGCCGCTGTCGCTGCGCCCGCGTGACAAGGCTCCTGGCATCAGCATCAATGTCAACGTGAATGCCAATCCTATTGCCGAGAATGATTTTGACGTTGTTCTGACCCTTTCCGCCAAGGCTGCGGAAGGCAAGGAAGTTCTGTTCAACGCAGAATTGGTTTATGGCGGCGTGTTCCGGCTTGAAGGCTTTCCTCAAGAGCACCTTCTGCCATTGCTTTTCATTGAATGCCCTCGCCTGCTGTTTCCTTTTGCACGCCAGATCATCGCTGAAGCCACCCGCAATGGCGGTTTCCCTCCACTCATGATCGACCCGATTGATTTCGCGCAAATGTTCCAGCAGCGCATGGCTGAGGAACAGGCCAAGGCCAAAGTCAGCTAAAATCTGACAGGATGAGTTATTAAACCCGGGCTGGTCCCGGGTTTTTTATTGCGCTTCTATGCGCTCGTTCCAGATGGCTTTTTCGCCAAGTTTGGCCACAAGGGCGGCATGCGCAAGCTTTTCTGCTTCGCTCAACCGTGACGGCAAAGCCACCTTGCGTTGCATGATAACGATCGCGGCGCTTTCCCCTGCCTCGTTCCGGTTTTTTGTCTGGTCGGAGACTGTCAGACCCAGCGCCGTTTGTTTGCCGCCAATAAGCTCAATGTAAACTTCGGCCAGCAACTGAGAATCCAGAAGCGCACCGTGCATGGTGCGATGGCTATTATCGATGCCGTAACGCCGGCACAAAGCATCAAGCGAGTTTGGCCCCATAGGGTGCTTGCGACGCGCCAGCGCCAGCGTATCGACAACGCGATCATTGTGGATTGGTGGATGTCCCAACCGGTTCAGCTCGGCGTTGATGAATCCCATATCGAAGGTCGCGTTGTGCGCGATCAACTTTGCGCCATCGATGAAATCGAGAAAATCCTGAAGAATTCCGGCGAACAAGGGTTTGTCGAGCAATTGTTCATTGCTGATTCCATGAACCGCCAGTGCTTCTGGATTAACCGCTCTTCCTTCAGGATTGATAAAAACGTGAAATGTGCGCCCTGTCGGAAATCGGTTAACAAGCTCTACGCCGCCGATTTCGATGATGCGATCATCCAGCCGGTCGAGACCTGTCGTTTCCGTATCAAATATAATTTCGCGCATGGAATCACCTTTGGCCTAAATTCCACGACTTTCTCAACTCTTGCAAGGCTGTGGTGTCACAGGGTGGTTAGTCCGCAGACATATCCACCAATGAGTGTATGATTTGTTGAACATGCACACGCGCTGCTACAAGCCCCTGACTTGTATCAATGATAAAGTCGGCGCGGTTGCGCTTTTCAGCATCAGGCACTTGCCTGGCGAGTATGGCCTCGAATTTATCCGCCGTCATGCCTTCGCGGGCAAGCACTCTTTCCCGCTGTACTTCTTTGGGCGCGGTAACAACCAAAACCTTATCCACCCGCTTTTCGGCTCCAGTCTCAAAAAGCAAAGGAATATCCAGAAGGACAAGTTTGGCTCCGCTATTTTCTGAGTCCTGCCGAAATCTGTTCTCTTCGGTGCGAACAAGCGGATGAACGATCTCCTCCAGCCGTTGCAATGCCTCCGGCTTACCCATAACGGCTGCCGATAATTTTGCGCGGTCAACCTCGCCATCGCTTGTCGTGCCAGGAAAGTCCTGTTCGATCAGAGGAGCGGCCTTTCCACTGTAAAGCCGGTGCACAGTTTCATCGGCCGAATAGACAGGAACTCCTGCATCCAGAAACATCTGGGCAGTCGTGGATTTTCCCATGCCGATTGATCCGGTTAAACCAAGGACGATCATGGTTTCTGGCCGCCCTTCATGTCGGCGAGGATAACGTTACGCAACTCCGCAGTCACCTCTGGTCGAACACCAAACCAATGTTCAAATCCTGGCACCGCCTGATGCAAAAGCATGCCGAGACCATCAACGGTCTTTAATCCAGCCATGTGGGCAGCCTTTAGCAATGGCGTTTCAAGCGGGACATAAACAATGTCCGTTACCAGCGCATCCCGCCTTACATCAGAAAGATCGATTGACAGGCTCTCCTTGCCCTCCATTCCCAACGATGTTGTATTCACGATGAGGGAGACATCCTGCAGCAGTTCCGGCACGGCAATCCATTCATGCGCGCTGATCCCTGAGCCAAATCGATCGGCCAATTCTTCAGCCCTTGTCAGAGTCCGGTTGACGATTCGGATATCTGTCAGTCCACGTTGTTTAAGAGCGTAAATAATTGCCCGGCTCGCTCCTCCGGCCCCAAGTACCAACGCGGTTTTGTGTTTATCCCATCCGGGGCTGCTGGCATCGAGATTTGCGAGAAACCCGTAAGCATCGGTATTACCGCCGCAAAGTTGTCCGCCTTCAAACCATAATGTATTGACTGCACCGATCTCTTCGGCTGCCGGTTCGCGTCTCTGACATAAAGCAAACGCCATTTCCTTATGCGGAATGGTGACATTGCCGCCGACATAATCATTGTCTTTTAAACTGTTGAGAAAAGCAGGGAAGCTGTCTGGGGCTACTTCAATGGCTTCATATGAACCTGGAAGATCGTATTTTTTCAGCCAATGGCCGTGAATCAAGGGCGACCGGGAGTGTTTGATCGGAAATCCGGTTACGAAAGCTTTACGCATCAATTGCTCCTTGCTTGCGCAGTTCCGCAAGCAGCGGCAGAAGCGGCAATCCTACAATAGTAAAGTAGTCGCCATCGACTCTCTCGAACAATTGCACCCCCTCGCCCTCGAACTGATAAGCGCCAACGCTTTGTAATGCCACGGACCCTACACGAGACAAATGCCGGCCAATGAACTCTGGTGTTAGATTGCGCAATGTCATCCGAGCCACTGACACATGCCTCCAAAGGGTCTGACCATCTTTGCAAAGCACCACAGCGCTATTGAGATGATGGGTCTGGCCGGAAAGCTTCAACAATTGGCGGCGGGCTGCCTCCATATCTTCAGGCTTATGCAAGACTTCGTCGCCAAGCGACAATGTTTGATCCGAACCAATAACCAGCGCCGATGAATTGCGTTCACTGACATCAAGTGCCTTTGCCTCTGCCAGTACCAAAGCAACATCTTCCGGTGTTGCGCCGCTATTATAGAGAGGAGCTTCGACTGCGCGTTCGTCAATGTTTGCTGATTGCGCCGTGAACTTCACCCCGGCATTTTGCAGCAACATTGCACGGAAAGGGCTTTTTGAGGCGAGTATAATGTCCATGTTTTTCTCTTGTGTCATGTTCAGCTACCGACCTTGCGCCCGTAGAGCGAGCACGGCGGCAGCTGTTTCTTCAATTGAACGCCTCGATACGTCGATCATTGGCCAATTGTGCCTGTGACAGATTTGGCGAGCATAGGTCAATTCCTCGATGATATTTGCCCTGTCGAGATAATGATCGGCATCAAAGCCTTGAGTAGCCCCAAGCACACGGTGTTGGCGAACCTGGGAAATACGCTCCGCCGATGCGACCAGCCCCACAATCAGGGGCTTTTGTGAGTTCACAAGAGCATCAGGCACCGGTACGCCGACAACGATTGGCACATTGACCGTTTTGATGCCCCGATTGGCAAGATAGATGCTTGTGGGCGTTTTTGATGTGCGCGAAATACCGATCAGAATGACATCTGCTTCTTCAATATCTGGCGGCAACTGCCCGTCATCATGTTCCATCGTGAAGTTGAGTGCATCAATTCGCTGAAAATATTCAGCATTGAGCACATGCTGTGCGCCTACCCTGCGTCCAGCGGGAGCGCCGAGATAAGATTGAAACAGCGTGAGCACGGGTTCGAGTACGGAAACGCAAGGCACGCCCAGTTCAGCGCAACTGTCATCAATCATCGCCGCAAGCCTTTGGTCGACAATCGTGTAAAGAACAATTCCGGGTTCCGCATCGATACCCTCAAGCACTTTGCGTATCTGTTTTTCCGTCCGAATGAGGGGATAAACATGCTCAATAGCCCGTGCATGGGCATATTGCGCTGATGCGGCCCGCCCCGCTGCGATGAGAGTCTCTCCGGTCGCATCAGAAATCATGTGAAGATGAAAGTAGTTAACCGGTTTCGTCACAGAAATTTCCATGTCCTGTTGATGAATGGGGACAAATAGGCAGAACTTTCCCAAGAGATGGCAGCCATGTGGATTGTTGGCAAGTCATCCACAATGAGCTCACCTGTGCGCAACATCGCCGTTGGCATTCGGATACTGTGGATTGTTGCGACTTTTCGTCTATTATTGGTCCATTATCCACAATGTATTCAGAACCAATATCATTGTAACAATTTGAAATTGTTTATAATTTTGTTTTTTCCCTGCTATCCTGCCATTAGGGTGTAATTGTTTCCTCTTGGAACAGCGCTGATTGTTTGCTGTGGGAAAATTCTGACAATGTGTTAATTCCCGCTACTAACAGACTCTAAGAATCAGAAAATCCAAAATAGATCTGAATTTCTTTTTTAAGAAAGGCCAGGGAGAGGGATCACCTAATGACCGATCGCAAAGTGATGAAAGTCCTGAGAGGTGAAACTGTTTTCCCACCTCCGATCTGGATGATGAGACAAGCAGGTCGTTATCTTCCCGAATATAGGGAAGTCAGAAAGAACGCCGGGACGTTTCTCGACCTGTGCTATTCTCCCGATCTGGCAGTTGAAGTGACGTTACAGCCAATTCGCCGTTTTGGTTTTGATGCAGCCATCCTGTTTTCAGATATTCTTGTTGTACCTCATGCTCTTGGCCGAGACCTTCGTTTTGAAGAAGGGCGTGGCCCTTTGATGACGCCGATCGATAAGGATGGAATATTCTGGCTGGAATCTGCCGGTGCTGCAGACAGGCTGGAGCCGGTCTATGAGACGGTTCGTCTGCTGAGACAGCAATTGCCTGCTGAAACAACACTCCTCGGCTTCTGTGGGGCTCCCTGGACCGTAGCGACCTATATGATCGCGGGTCACGGCACGCCGGATCAGGCTCCGGCTCGGTTGTTCGCCTATCGGGAACCTGAAGCCTTCAGGAAGCTGCTTAATGAGCTTTCGGATGTTTCGGCAGAATATCTGATACGTCAGATCAATGCAGGTGCGGATGCGGTTCAAATCTTTGACAGCTGGTCAGGTGTGCTTGACGAGGCCTGCTTTGAGGAATTTTGCATAGCGCCAGTCGAAAAGATTGTCAGAAAGGTACGCGCTGTACATCCGAATGTTCCGATTATAGGCTTTCCAAAGGGAGCCGGGGCGCTCTACACCAATTATAGGCAGCGTACTGGTGTGACCGCGCTTGGACTGGATTGGACCGTACCGCTTTCAATGGCTTCATCATTGCAAGGCGATGGTGCAGTCCAGGGAAATCTTGATCCATTGCGCGTTGTTGCAGGCGGAAAAGCAATCGATGCCGGTGTGGATGCCATATTGGAGTCGCTGGGTCATGGACCGCTTATCTTCAATCTTGGCCATGGCATTACACCCGATGCACCTGTTTCCCACGTCGAACAAATGATTAATCGCGTACGCCTGACGCATAGATAGGGAGAGAGTTTTGACCAGTTCATCAGACACAAGCCAAAATGTCCCTGTTTTACCGCGCCTGATCATGGCGGCAGTGGCTATTGCAGCAGTTGGCCTGGTTTTAATCTATCCGGACAGAGCATATCTTTGGGTCAAGGCAATCCATGTCATTGCGGTCATATCGTGGATGGCGGGCATGCTCTATCTTCCACGTCTTTTCGTTTATCACTGCGCTGCTGAAACTGGCTCCGTTCAGTCTGAGACATTCAAACTGATGGAGAATCGACTTCTCAAAGCGATTATAAATCCAGCCATGGGACTGACATGGATTGCAGGCCTCTGGCTGGCCTGGCAAAGTCAGGCATATCTGGACGGCTGGTTTCACGTGAAGTTTCTGGCAGTCATTCTTCTATCCGGCGTACATGGCTTTTTCACAAAGGCGGTCCGGTTATTTGCAGAAGATCGGAATGAAAAATCTGCGCGTTTCTGGCGGTTGATGAATGAAGTACCTACATTGCTCATGATTGTTATTGTGATCATGGTCATTATTAGGCCATTTTGATTCATCATAAAAACAACAGTCTTATATCAATAAGACTCATGAAACCTCTTGCCCTTGGCTGGTCTATTAGCTAAATAGGGGCTCTTCCTACGGAAATACCGCCATAGCATCACCGGCCATGTCATCATGGCACTGCATTCAGGCATCGTCATTTCCCTTCCCCATTTCAAACAACAAGAATTAGAGTTCCGCACACATGCAGGAAATGAAACTACAAGAACTTAAGAACAAAACCGCGGTAGATCTTTTGGCTTTCGCGGAGACGCTGGAAGTGGAAAACGCCAGTGTCATGCGCAAACAGGAATTGATGTTTGCGATCCTCAAAAAGCTTGCTGCTCAGGAAGTTGAGATTATCGGCGAAGGCGTGGTTGAGATTTTGCAGGACGGGTTCGGCTTTATGCGCTCCGCCAATGCAAACTATCTCCCGGGCCCCGATGATATCTATATCTCACCCTCGCAGATTCGCCGCTTTTCCCTGAAGACGGGCGATACAGTTGAAGGTCCGATCCGCGGGCCAAAGGAAGGCGAACGATATTTCGCGCTTCTGAAAGTAAATACAGTCAATTTTGAAGACCCTGAAAAGATCCGTCACAAGATCCATTTCGATAATCTGACACCGCTTTATCCAAATGAACGATTCAAGATGGAGTTGGAAAATCCGACTACCAAGGATCTTTCGGCTCGTGTCATTGATCTTGTGGCACCACTTGGTAAAGGTCAGCGCGGGCTTATCGTTGCACCGCCTCGTACTGGTAAAACTGTTCTTTTGCAGAATATTGCCCACTCAATTACTGCCAATCATCCTGAATGTTATCTGATTGTCCTGCTGATCGATGAACGCCCGGAAGAAGTGACAGACATGCAGCGTTCCGTGAAGGGAGAAGTTGTCTCTTCCACTTTCGACGAGCCGGCATCCCGTCACGTGCAAGTTGCGGAAATGGTCATAGAAAAGGCCAAGCGTCTTGTCGAACACGGGCGCGACGTTGTCATCCTGCTCGATTCGATCACGCGTCTCGGCCGCGCCTACAACACTGTCGTGCCATCATCCGGTAAGGTCTTGACTGGTGGTGTTGACGCTAACGCATTGCAGCGCCCCAAGCGTTTCTTTGGTGCTGCCCGTAATATTGAAGAAGGTGGTTCGCTGACCATTATCGCGACGGCTCTGATTGATACCGGTAGCCGTATGGATGAAGTCATCTTTGAAGAATTCAAGGGCACGGGCAACTCGGAAATCGTGCTTGACCGTAAGGTTGCCGACAAGCGCATCTTCCCGTCAATGGATATTCTCAAGTCCGGTACGCGTAAGGAAGACCTGCTGGTTCCACGTCAGGATCTGCAGAAGATTTTCGTCTTGCGTCGTATCCTTGCTCCAATGGGCACAACAGACGCGATCGAATTCCTTATCGACAAGTTGAAGCAGACTAAGACCAACAGCGACTTCTTCGACAATATGAATACCTAAAAGCTGGATCGCAACAGCTCTTCGAGCTCTGCTTCTGTCTCGACCGGTGGAAGACAAACAAACCCGCGGCACAAAAATGCTGCGGGTTTATTTATTGTAACCTCACCACCGCCGGCAACCAACTCAATCTTCCGGTTTTCTCTATGTTCGATCCATAGATCAATCCGGCGTGGATCGGCAATGCGATCGGCCATCCTCATGAGAGGATGATCTTTGTCTGGTGTTACGATTACAAGCTTTATCTGGTCGAGCATCAGCCCGGTACTATTGAGGATTCCTGCTTGTCCGTAACGTTGTTGCAGGATGCGCCCGAGGGCTTTTTCTGTGATCGAAATGGTGCGCAACCGCAGCTCGTCATCGCTTGTTACCAATGCCAGCCGCGCCAAAGCTTCGATGATCTGGCTTGTGGCGCTTGGCACAGCCTCATCCTGATCGCCTCGAACCCGGATGATAGTGTCCGTACTATCGTTAGCACTAAGGGAATAAAGCCCATATTCGTCTTGATGCCAGCGGTCCAGCATATCCTTCCAATGCTTTGCATGATTGATAAAATCAGCGTTCTGTGTTGCCTGGTGGAGTGATATTGCGGCATTTATCATGGCAGCGTAGTCAGATGACAGCGCAGGAAACAAACGCGAATTTCCAAGTACCGAGTGCGGCAGTCGCCCGTCCACCATCGATTCGAATATGGAACGGTATGCGTCTGTCGCAATATTAATCCAATCACTTCTCTCAAATGTACGCCCGGCCTCTGCAAGAGCCCGTATCATTAGCCCGTTCCAATCGGTTAAGGCTTTGTCATCACGGCCAGGACGAATGCGCGCTTCGCGTGCTTTGAAGAGTCTGTCACGGGCTTTTGCCAGACTTTCCTCCGACGCAGCATCCAGGAGGTTGATGGACTGCAAGCGATTAAGAATGTTCTTGCCTTCCCAATTGCCCTCTTCAGTAACATCATACACTTCACGAAAGTGTTGGAATTCATCTGTTGTCGGAATTTCGGCGTCTTGCCAAACATAAAAGCGTCCCTCTTCGCCTTCACTGTCCGCATCAAGACTGGAAGCAAATCGGCAATCGACAATCATCTCGCGCTGGAGCCAAGCAACCGTCTCGTCGATTCGCTGACGAAACAAATAATTTCCTGTCTGGCAAAAGGCATAGGTGGCATGTCTTATAAGCTGCGCATTGTCGTAAAGCATTTTTTCAAAATGCGGCACAAGCCATGCATCATCGACAGAATATCGGGATAGGCCGCCACCGAGATGATCGTAGATTCCTCCTTGAAGCATGGTCTGGAGGCTTTTCAAAAAGATATCCCGGTGCGTTGAATCGCCAGTGCGGAGCCACGAAAGCCAGATTGTGTCCATGAAAGGGGCGCTCGGAAACTTGGGAGATCCGGTCAGACCGCCTTTGACAGTATCCATTGCTCCGAAAATGTTAGACGCGAACTGGTTGATCAAAGCCGGATCAAGCTTTGTTTCTTCTGCCTGGGCATTGAGCCGCGCACCAATGTGCTGGGTCAGGGCAATAACGTTCTGTTCCACGCGTTGGCGGTCATTGCGCCAGGCGCCGTCAATGGAACGTAAAACATCAAGAAATCCGGGCCTGCCATAATGGGAATGCTTCGGAAAATAAGTACCTCCCCAAAATGGCTTTCCCTCAGGTGTTAAAAACATTGTGAGCGGCCAGCCACCCTGTTCGCCCATGGCGCCGAGAGCCGCCATATAAATCTGATCAATGTCGGGCCGTTCCTCGCGATCAACCTTGATGTTGATGTAAAGCTCGTTCATTAGCGCCGCGACTTCATTGTCCTCAAAACATTCATGGGCCATGACATGGCACCAATGACACGCAGCATAGCCTACGGAGAGGAGAATTGGTTTATGCGTCAGGATAGCTTCGTCCAGCGCTGCCCTGCCCCAAGGCCGCCAGTGGACGGGATTATCGGCATGTTGCCGCAAATAGGGGCTGGATTGATTACCCAGCAGATTAGCTGCCTCGGACATGGATCACCTCACCCTTTCCCAACTACATTAAGAGGGTTATCAAGGCCTGTGTAGTAGGAACTGATTAAATGCATATTTTTGAAGATACCATCTTTGCCCTATCAAGTGGGCGCCTGCCCTCGGGCATAGCCGTCATACGAATATCAGGCTCGCGAACTCGATTCGTAGTCGAAACGATCTGTGGGAGCCTAACGGAACCACGCCTGACCAAGCTATCCTCCTTCAAGAACAGCGATGGCGATTTGATTGATCGCGGTCTGGCAGTGTTCTTCCCCGCTCCGCACAGTTTTACAGGAGAAGATTGCGCCGAGTTTCACCTTCACGGCGGCAAGGCCGTAGTGGATGCCATGATTACCGCTCTGTACGGATTTGACGGGTGCAGAATGGCAGAAGCTGGGGAGTTTTCCCGGCGAGCTTATGCAAATGGCAAATTTGATCTGACAGCAGCAGAAGGACTGGCAGACCTCATCGCGGCTGAAACAGACAGCCAAAGACGATTGGCTCTACAAATATCATCCGGCGCGCAGGCACAGCTATATTCGGGCTGGCGCTCGGAACTCATCCGAGCCCGCGCCCTCATAGAGGCTGAACTGGACTTCGCCGACGAGTCAGATGTCCCCGGTTCAGTTTCCGACTTGGTTTGGGAACAAATGGCAGATCTCGCCGGGCGTATTACTAAACATGTAGGTGACGGAAAACGTGGGGCAATTGTGAGAGATGGCTACAGAGTCGTTATTATTGGGGCTCCCAATGCTGGTAAATCTTCCCTGCTCAATATTTTGGCCGGTAGCGACGTTGCCATTGTGTCTGACGAGCCAGGCACAACCCGTGATCTGATTGAGATTAAGCTCGATCTTTCCGGGATCACTGTCCTGATTACGGATACAGCCGGAATTCGCAATACCACTGGAGCGGTGGAAATGATGGGCATAGAGCGAGCGCTTGACCGAGCTCACTCCGCTGATTTGATCTTGAGCGTCACAGATTTGTCCGATCCTATCCCGTTGGACGATGTGCCTTTGACGGAGAACGTATTAAGAATTGGCACGAAGGCGGATCTGGTGAGCGAGTCCGAAATGGGTGAGTATGATCTGGTGATCTCCACACGCTCCAATGTCGGCGTTGATGCTCTTTTGACGCTTTTATCGCAGAAGGCCGAAGCGGCGGCGGGGGACATTTCAGATCCACTCCCCACTCGGCGCAGACATATGGAATTGCTCAACGAGGCGGGCATTGAGCTTCGCGCTGCTATTGACGATATAGCAGCGCCCCTGGAAGTTCGCGCCGAATATTTAAGACGGGCTTCATACTCTCTGGGACGCATAACCGGGGATGTCGATGTGGAAGACATATTGGACGTTGTGTTTTCGCAATTCTGCATAGGGAAATGATTCACGTGAAACATTGGCAGTAGCTTTAGCCCCCGCTCCGGACAGGCTGCCGACGACGAGAAACATCCGGCGATGCCATACGATAATCTATCCAGAACTAGACAAATTGTTTCACGTGAAACACCATTCATCCGGTTATACTTGACTCAGGGCGCTGTTTTGATCATCAAGAGCTCAAATCGAATCCAGAAAGTTTTGCATCGTGCAGAGATCATTTGACGTCATCATTATCGGTGGTGGGCATGCGGGCTGTGAGGCTGCCGCTGCTGCTGCACGCTTTGGCGCGAATACGGCACTGGTCACTCACCGCGCAGACACTATCGGCGTTATGTCATGCAATCCCGCGATTGGCGGCCTGGGTAAAGGCCACCTCGTCAGGGAAATTGATGCTATGGATGGGCTGATGGGGCGCGTGGCTGACGCTGCCGGTATCCAGTTCAGGTTGCTCAATCGCCGCAAGGGGCCAGCTGTACGCGGCCCTCGCACACAAGCAGATCGCAAGCTGTATCGACTGGCAATGCAACGTGCGATCCAAGAGCAAGAAAACCTTACCGTTATTGAAGGCGGAGCAAACGACCTCCTTATAAGCGATGGTCGTGTGAAGGGCGTCCAGTTGATGGATGGACGTGTTCTCGATTGTGCAGCGGTTGTTTTAACTACCGGGACTTTCCTTCGAGGGTTGATTCATATTGGCGAGAAGAAAATTCCTGCAGGACGCATGGGCGAAGCCCCTGCCCTTGGATTGTCCGAGACGCTGCTTCAACAAGGTTTCGCACTAGGACGATTGAAGACGGGAACACCGCCCCGGCTTGATGGAAAGTCGATAGACTGGAAGAGTCTTGAAACCCAGTCGGCCGATGAGAATCCTCTGCCATTTTCCTTGATGACGGATAGGATTAACAATCCACAGATAGACTGCGGCATAACCCGAACAACTGCGGCCACGCATGAGGTGATCCGGGCGAATATTCATCGATCCGCGATGTATTCCGGCTCTATCGAAGGGATAGGCCCACGCTATTGCCCGTCGATCGAAGACAAGATCGTAAAATTCGGCGATCGGGATGGTCATCAGATATTTCTGGAGCCGGAAGGATTAGACGACGATACGGTTTATCCTAACGGAATTTCCACCTCCCTACCGGAAAGCGTTCAGCTCGATATACTCAAGACGATTCCTGGCCTCGAACATGCGACAATACTGCAGCCGGGTTACGCAATCGAATACGACTTTATTGATCCGCGTGAGTTGGACCGGACCCTGCAAACCCGCCGGGTCAGGGGATTCTTCCTGGCGGGTCAGATCAATGGAACGACCGGATATGAAGAAGCGGCTGCGCAGGGTCTCCTGGCGGGTCTCAATGCAGCCCGCCTGGCGAGTGGAACCGAGCCGATTATAATGCAACGCACCGACGCCTATATTGGCGTAATGGTTGATGATCTTACTTCTCGCGGCGTGAGCGAACCATATCGCATGTTTACGTCGCGCGCCGAGTTCAGATTGTCTTTGCGCGCTGATAATGCTGATGAGCGTCTAACTCCTCTGGCTTCTCGTCTCGGGATTTTGGGGAAAGAGCGTGAGCAACGCTTCAAGCAGCGTACTGAGGCGCTCGACCTTGCGCGTGATTTGGCCAAAAATTTGATGATTACGCCCTCCGCGGCTGCGAATATGGGATTGCGCCTAAACCAGGATGGCGTTCGACGCTCGGCTTACGATCTGATGGCTTTTCCCGATATTGATTTGCAGCGTGTGAAAGATATTTGGCCTGAGTTGGCTGTTATCGAGCCACGTATCGGCGAAGCGCTGGAAATTGAGGCGCAATATGCTGTTTATCTCGAACGCCAGAAAAGCGATGTCGCCGCCATGCAGCGGGATGAAATGCTGACGATTCCTGCGGGAATAGATTTCGAAGCCACCGCCGGATTATCGAATGAACTAAAACAAAAGCTTAGGCAACGGCAACCGAAGTCGATAGCTGAGGCACAACGAATTGACGGCATGACACCCGCGGCTCTAGCCCTGATCATTACGCAAATAAGACGCACGTCCACACGGAATGTGGCGTGACCAAAAATCGCGAAAAAAGCCTGCAAGAAATCCTTCCACATGTTTCACGTGAAACATTGGAGGATTTATTTGCTTTTGAGACACTTTTCAGAAAGTGGTCCAAAGCGATAAACTTGGCGTCGCCTTCCACCCTTGATCAACTTTGGGAAAGGCATATCCTTGATAGTGCACAGCTCTATCGCCTGGCCCCAGATGCTAAGGTCTGGCTTGATCTTGGCTCCGGCGGCGGATTTCCGGGTGTTGTCCTTGCTATTTTTCTGAAGCAATCAGTTGGTAGCAGGATTGATCTTGTCGAAAGCAATTCAAAGAAGGCCGCATTCCTGCGTACAGCTATTGGTCAAGCTTCTGCTCCAGGCACGGTTCACGCGGCCAGAATTGACGCAGTATGGCAGAAGATTGCTACTCCTGAGATAATAACGGCCCGCGCCCTCGCCTCTTTGAAAGAGTTATTCGTGCTCGCTGAACCTTGGCTAATCGGAGGAGCAACAGCACTTTTTCAAAAAGGTAGGGATTACCGCCGGGAAATCGACGAAACTCGTGACGACTGGACCTTTGATCTGGTAGAACATAGAAGCGTTGTCGATAAAGATTCTGTGGTTTTGCAGATAAGCAATCTCTGCAGACTTTAAAAACCGCGCCACCTAATGCTCCATTTTATCGGCAACGAACAGTTTAGTGTTCAGGAAAAGCCAATGAATAACCAGACTCGCATTATAACAATAGCAAATCAGAAGGGCGGCGTGGGTAAGACGACGACCGCGATTAACCTCGCGACCGCGTTGGCGGCAATCGGCGAAAATGTGCTCATTGTTGATCTTGATCCGCAGGGAAATGCGAGTACCGGTCTAGGCGTTGATCGAAAGAGCCGGGCGATATCATCTTACGATGTCTTGATGCAAACGGCCACGGTGGAAGAAGCTGCCGTGCCTACGGCTGTGCCAAGCCTTTCCTTGATACCCTCAACTTTGGATCTTCTTGGTGTTGAAATGGAAATCGCTAACGCGGCTGATCGTGCGACCCGGCTACGGAAGGCTTTTAGAGGCAATTCGTCAACATCAGCTTTCACCTATATCCTTATAGACTGTCCGCCATCGCTCAATCTGTTGACGATGAATGCCATGGCGACCGCGGATTCGGTGCTTGTGCCGTTGCAATGCGAGTTTTTCGCTCTCGAGGGCTTGAGCCAATTGCTCGAGACCGTTAGTCAAGTGCGTACGTCGCTTAATCCCGCACTAATGATTCAAGGCATTGTTCTAACAATGTATGATGGGCGAAACAATTTGGCGACCCAGGTGGTCGACGATGTCCGATCCTTTATGGGCGATAAGGTCTATCGGACGGTAATTCCGAGGAATGTCCGTGTTTCTGAAGCGCCCTCTTATGGAATTCCTGCCATTTTGTATGACTTGAAGTGTGCCGGCAGCCAGGCCTATTTGCAGCTGGCGTCGGAAGTCATACAGAGAGAGCGTCATTTGCGCGCTGCCTAATCGATTCGTGAACGAAACATTTTTGAAGAGCCTATGACAATGAATGAAGATCTTTCAAAGAAACGCTTGGGTCGTGGTCTGGCCGCATTGATCGGAGAGATGGATCGTGTGCCGGATGAGGCAGCTGCGCCTGTCGCAACGCTGGATCGGCAAATCCCTATTGAATTCATTGCACGCAATCCACGCAATCCTCGTAGACTGTTTACGGAAAGCGATTTGGAAGACTTGACGAATTCCATCCGCGAACACGGAATAGTGCAGCCTGTGGTCGTTCGTTTGGCCAAGGATTCGGCTGATCGATATGAGCTGATAGCCGGTGAGCGCCGGTGGCGCGCTGCGCAGCGTGCGGGTCTTACCACAGTTCCTGTCATCATCCGTGAGGTCGATGATCGCGTTGCCCTCGAGCTTGCCATTATTGAGAATGTGCAGCGCGCCGACCTTAATCCACTGGAAGAAGGTATGGGATATCAACAACTTATCGATGATCACGACTACACGCAAGCTGACTTGGCGCAGGTTATTGGCAAGAGCCGGAGTCATGTTGCCAATACGCTTCGGCTGCTGAAATTGCCAGAGCCGGTGCGCGATATGATCACCAATGGTTCGCTTTCTGCAGGGCATGCGCGCACATTGATCACTGCGGACAATCCTGCTGCTTTGGCCGATAAGATCGTCCGTGACGGCCTGTCGGTCCGCCAAGCAGAAGCTTTGGCGCAGGGCGAAGGCGGAAAACAGCCCTCACCCAAGGCCAAAACGGCTGATGAAAAGGATGCTGACACGCAAGCGCTTGAAAAGCTCCTTTCCGATGTGATGGGTATGCGCGTTACAGTCAATCATCTCAACAAGGGTGGCGACGTGCGTATTCACTACACCACGCTTGAGCAGTTGGATGAGATTTGCCAGCGTTTGCAGAACCGCACAAAATGGGGCGGCTTGGCCTGAGATTTGACTTCAGCCTTAGCGCCCGTTTGAGCGCCCAGCCCGGGCAGCTTCTGCCACAAGTGCGATCATTGTTTGACGAATGATTGGAACCGAGAGAGCAGCATTGCGCCTACTGTCGAGGACTGTCTTTTGCAGCCTCTCGATCGCTCTGGCACATGATGCCGTGGACCAGCGCTGAAGGGCTGTTTCCATGAGCTTTTTTCGTGCAAAGAAAACGGGCGGGCGCGCCGCGGCAACGGCGGAGGCCGCATTTTTATTTTCGGTTTCCATGCCGTAACGGAGCGTTTGTAACGCTTGAAACTGCCGTATGGCTGAACTGAGGATCAAAAAGCTGGGACTACCCGTGTTTACGACCCGGTCAAACGCCGAAGTAAAATCATTCAGATTACCCGTTATCATTGCATCGACGATGGTTTCGTAAGAGGTAGCGCTGACATCACCTATGATGTCACGAACATCTTCTACGGTTATCCGTTCCTTGCCATGAGCATAAAGACAGATTTTTTCCAGCTCGGCACGAGTCGCCAGTCTGTCGCCGCCCAGACTTTCTTTGAGCAAGTTACGGGCATCCAATGCGATCTGCAGGTTGTTTTTTGTCAACATGTCATCAATCGTGCTGTCAATGCCGCGCGCGTCGTCGCTGTAGCAGGGTAGCGCCATGGCGCTGGCACTTTGCTCGACAATGCCCCGCAAGCCTGCGCCTTTCTTGAGATCGCCAGCTTCAATGAGGATGAAGGTCGCAATCGGCGGATTTTTCGCCAAATGAGAAACAGCATCAGCCAGCCCCTTCTGGCCGGAAGCGTTTCGCACCCAGATCAACCTCTCTCCGCCAAACATGGATATTGTGTTGGCTTCGTCAGATAGCCGCCCAGGCTCCGCCTGAACAATATCAGCATCCAGCCGGATAACCGCGAAAGGGTCATCTTTCGCCAAACCAGTCATCGTGATGAAGAGGTCGGCTCTTTCGCTAACCAATCCCTTGTCGGGCCCGTAAAGAAGCACGATCGGATAACTGCGATCCAAACGCTTTAAAAACGAATCTACTTCATGAGCTTTCTTCTGTGCCATGGAGCAATGGTTTAGCTATTTAGCCGGACATTGCAAACATCATTCCAATGCTATGGCCCGTCAGAAGGAAATGGCAAATAGCTTCGCGATGGGATGAAGCGCGACATTCCACGGATGAATTTGATTCGATCCGGGACATTGCATAGCGATTAGCAATATTTGGTGTCAGATATTCCGAAAAGCAAAAAGGCCCAGGTAAACCTGAGCCTTTTGATCTTCGGACAACTGGAGCGGGAGAAGGGATTCGAACCCTCGACCCCAACCTTGGCAAGGTTGTGCTCTACCCCTGAGCTACTCCCGCATGTGCCAGTTAGTCTTGCGAAGCGGGTGCTATATGACCCAAGCGCAGACCAATTGCAACAGGGAAAATTGGACTTTCTTTCGATATCCGTAAAATTTACCGATTGTCTCACGAAGTCTCAGGGTTTTGCTTGAGGCAAGGCTCTCAAGCCATTAGACAGTTTTACAAATGCATGATGAATTTGAGGAGGATGCAGATGCCGAAGTCGTATGAAGAACTGATGCAATTTATCAGTGACCTTGGCATTGAGGTATCTACAGTTCGCCACGCCCCGGTTTTTACCGTGGTGGAAGCCCAGGCGCTGCGCGGAAAAATTACCGGTGCCCATACGAAGAACCTCTTCCTTAAAGACAAGAAGGACAATTTCTTTCTGCTGACAGTCGATGAAGAGGCAGAGGTGGATTTGAAAACCATTCACACCAAGATTGGCGCAGCGAGCCGAGTGTCCTTTGGCAAGCCAGAAAAACTGTTGGAGTATCTGGGTCTGGTTCCAGGCTCTGTCAGCGTGCTCGGTGTCATCAATGATGGGGAACGCAATGTGAAGGTCATCCTTGACGAAAGCCTGTTCCACCATGAAATGATCAATGCGCACCCGTTGACCAATGAAGCGACGACGTCGATACGCCCGGACGATCTTTTAAGATTTCTCAAAGAGACCGGGCACTCGCCTTTGATCTTGAAAATTGAAGCATAAAACCCGAACTGAGTGTTCTAGACATGCCGGCATGTCGGCAGTTAATTTATCAAGGTGACGGAGAATTTTATGAGCAATATAGATAATCCGTTCAGCGGTGGATATGGCAGCGAGTCAGCAGCAACGACGCTGACTTTCGGTTCCAATGAAGCCTCTGCACCGGCAGGCGATATCATAAAGGATACGACAACCGCTGCATTTTCGGGCGATGTTATTGCTGAATCAAAAAAACAGCCCGTCCTTGTTGATTTCTGGGCTCCGTGGTGCGGGCCCTGCAAGCAGCTCACTCCAATTCTGGAAAAGGCGGTTCAGGCGGCTGGCGGTCGCGTCAAACTTGTTAAAATGAACATTGACGATCATCCGGCGATTGCCGGGCAGCTGGGTATTCAATCAATACCTGCGGTGATCGCGTTTTCTGATGGCAAACCCGTAGATGGATTTATGGGCGCCTTGCCCGAATCCAAGGTGAAGGAATTCATCGATAAGATTTCCTCACCAAATGGTGGACGTGACGAAGCGATAAAGGATGCGCTTGCTGCTGCGGCTCAAATGGTCGAGGCTGCTGATTTTGAACAGGCCGGCCAGATTTATTCTGCTGTGCTTGCCGAGGTTCCCGATCATCTGGCGGCACTTGCAGGTCTTGCAAATTGCCTGATCGAGCTTGGGGATATCCCGACGGCACAGGCGACGCTGGACATGGTGCCGCCAGCCGGGAAAGAGGATGCGGGAGTCAGGGCCGCTCAAGCCAAAATTGCACTGGCCCTGCAAGTGGCTGAACTCGGAGATCCAACGGCCTTGGAAGCTCGCCTTGAGGCCAATCCGGCTGACCATCAGGCACGATATGATCTGGCCATGATACTCAACGCCAAGGATCAACGTGATGAGGCGGCTGACCATCTTCTCGCCATCATGAAGGCAGATCGTAATTGGAACGAGGACGGCGCGCGAAAGCAACTCTTGCAGTTTTTTGATGCGTGGGGAGCGGGCGATCCTGCTTCCATGAGTGCACGTCGCAAACTTTCCTCCCTGCTGTTTTCCTGACAAGTATAGTATACAGAAAAGCAGATTAAAGGGCTTGGCCCGGAGCTAGTTATGCAAGCTGGAAATGTACGCTATCGTACTTTGGACGATATTCCTGAAAGCGTTCCGATTTTTCCTCTTTCGGGAGCGTTGCTGCTGCCAGGTGGGCAATTGCCGCTCAATATTTTCGAGCTACGCTACCTTGCGATGATAGATGCCGCGCTCGCCTCCAAGCGTATCATCGGCATGATTCAACCTCGCCTTGACCAAGAAGATGAGGAAGGTCTTGAGCTGAGCGAAGTGGGATGTCTTGGAAGAATAACTTCGTTTGCAGAAACCGGTGATGGCCGGATCTTGGTTACGCTCCAAGGTATTTGCCGGTTCCGAGTTGTGAAAGAGCTCTCAACACGCACGCCTTTCCGTCAGTGCAAGATTGCGCCCTTGCGTGCGGATCTCGACGAGGCGGACGATAGGGAGGTGGACAGGGCTGCATTGCTGCGTGTTTTCCGCGCCTATCTGGACGCGAATAGCTTGGAGGCTGATTGGGAAGGTATTTCTCGGGCTGGCAATGAAACACTGGTTAATGCGCTTGCCATGATGTCTCCCTTCGGCGCAGCGGAAAAACAGGCTTTGCTGGAAGCGACAGATCTGAAAACAAGAGCCGAAACCTTGATCGCGATTACCGAGATAGCTCTTGCGAAGGATCAGGACGATTATGAATCAAGCCTCCAATAGGACGCCGCTATGACAGAAGCTGATCGTGAAACACCCCTTGATCGCAAGTTGCTGGAGCTTCTGGTTTGTCCTTTGACAAAAGGACCACTCACCTATGACAAGAAAAAATCTGAATTGATTTCCAAAAAAGCGCGGTTAGCCTATCCCGTGCGAGACGGTATTCCCATCATGCTTCCCTCCGAGGCGCGTGCGCTTGAGGATTGATGCCCTCGCATACATGCTGCTGACGCACTATATAGGGCCATAAACACCTTATCAGGAATTGTGATGGCCAGAAGTAACCAAACGGCTGACTGGGCGAACCGCCTTTCGCCTTCAATCGCTGAAATTGAATCACTGGCAATTGATGCCTATGCCCATCTGCCGGAAAATTTCCGCAGTCTGTGCGGTGAAATCACCATGCAGGTTTCTGACTTTCCCGATGATCAGATTATTGAAGATATGGGGTTGGAATCGCCTTTCGATCTCATGGGCCTTTTTGAGGGCAATGGTATCGGTGAACGTTTTTCATTGCAGACAGGCGACCAGGTCAATCGCATAACGCTTTATCGACGGGGCATTCTTGATTATTGGGCGGAATATGAAGAGGCGCTTGGCGATATTGTCACGCATGTCCTTATCCACGAAATCGGGCATCATTTCGGATTGTCCGATGAGGAGATGGAACGTATAGAGGCTAGCGTCGAATAGCTATCACAGGGGATTGCCTTGACCGCCGATTACTCAACGCCATACGGGCTATATGAGAGCCTCAAATCCGCATGGAGCAGGGAAAGCTCAGCCTCCTGGTCGGCTGAAAACCCCGCAAAAGGCCAGTGCAGCGTAACATCACTTATTGTGCAGGACATATTTGGCGGCTCGATCCTCAAGACAAAGACCTATGGCGGCACTCACTTTTACAATCTGATCGATGGCGTTCGCTGGGATATGACCATTAGCCAGTTTGACCGGCCCATTCCGTTTGAGGACAGACCAGCCACGCGCGATGAAGCCATGGCTGATACGTCAGAACCGCAATATCAGGCGCTCAAGCGTCGGTTGGGTGTCTAGTGATCGCTGAGCTTTGTTGTGCCGGGTATATAGTCGACGCCATCGACATCTTTGACCACAGCCTGCCCGCATTGCATGATGCCGGTTACAGAATTGAACGCATATGTCGGTGAGCCATAAATATGCCAGCCCTTGTTAAGAGCGGCTGTTACCTTATGGCAAAAGCTCGCATCATCGGGACCAGTCAAAAATCTGTAGAGCTTCATAGTGAATTCCCATTCTCGTGCTTGTCTGATTTGCACTAATTTGAATGATTGATTGTTTCAATCCTTGCCAGCAATTTTTGGGCGGTTTCAAGATGCATCCGCTCCACCATCCGGCCATTCAACGAAATTGCGCCCTTGCCTGCATTTTCGGCAAGGTCGAAGGCTTGGACAATAGAGCGGGCATCAGTCACTGCCTCGGAACCGGGGGTAAACGCTTTGTTTGCCGGTTCAATTTGCGATGGATGGATAAGGCTTTTCCCATCAAACCCCATTTTGAAAGACTCGCCGCATTCACTTTCAAAGCCGGACATATCGTTAAAGTCGTTGTAGACGCCATCAATAATATCAAGATGACCGGCTTTGGCGCATAGCAGAATCTGCATGAGCCACGGTGTGAAAAAATGCCGGCCTTTTTCCAGAACAGTTCCGGTTTCTTTGGCAATGTCATTCGTGCCTACGACAAAACAATCCAGTCTTGAGGTTGATCGCAGGCCAAGCTCGGCAATCTCGTCGGCATTGATGATGCCGCGTGCCGTTTCGATCATCGCCCATAAACGCACGTTTTCTGATGCGTCGGTTTCTTCCAAGACTTCCGCCACTCCGGTCACATCCTGCAGATTCTCTACCTTTGGTAGAAGGATCGCATTGGGCTTGCAGGCGCGTGCGGCCAGAAGATCTTCGCCGCCCCATTCGCTGGTGAGATGATTGATACGGATGATGCGCTCAGCCTTGCCTGCAGGATTGGCTGCAAAATAAGCGCGCAGAGCTTCGCGGGCATCTTCCTTGGCTTCCGGAGCGACCGCATCCTCGAGATCGAAAATAATCGCATCGGCATTGAGCGACGCCACTTTAGCCAAGGCTTTCGGATTGGAGGCCGGAACATAAAGTACAGATCGACGCGGACGGAAAAGCTTGCTCATGACAACTTTTTGCCCCGAAGACAGAAGCAAGGCAAGGGCTGAGATTTGCCAAGCATAAAGTGCCACAGGCGAAAAGCTTTGATTCATGGCCGAGCTGGTGTAAAGCCAAGGATAAATCTCACCTACGCATGGACCGTACAGGCAGCTATTATGGATAAATTCACCCAGCTCACGGGCGTTGCCGCCCCACTGCCCATCATCAATGTCGATACAGACATGATCATTCCCAAGGACTACCTTAAAACGATCAAGCGCACTGGCTTGGGTACGGGGTTGTTCGCTGAAATGCGTTACAACGAAGATGGCAGCGAGAATCCTGATTTCGTTCTCAACAAGCCAGCTTATCGCAAGGCACAGATTCTCGTCGCTGGTGACAATTTCGGTTGCGGCTCAAGCCGCGAACATGCACCGTGGGCTTTGCTGGATTTTGGTATTCGTTGTGTCATCTCAACGAGCTTTGCTGATATTTTCTACAATAACTGCTTCAAGAACGGTATCTTGCCGATCCGGGTCAGCCAGGAAAATCTTGATAAGCTCATGGACGATGCGCAGCGCGGTTCCAACGCCACGGTATCAATCGATCTTGAGGCCTTGACCATCAAGGGGCCGGACGGTGGAACAATCAGCTTTGAGATTGACGAATTCCGCCGCTACTGCATGCTGAACGGTTTGGATGACATTGGTTTGACGATGGAAAAGGCATCGAAGATCGACAGTTTCGAAGCGTCCAATGCGCAAGCGCGTCCTTGGGCCTGACCATTCTTAGGTCAGTATTACCAAAGCCCGGTTTTTGCCGGGCTTTTTCGTGCCTGACAGGCGCGCATATCGGTGAGGGGATTTAAGATAATTTCCCAAAACGCTTTTCTTCTTTGCTCAAGTTGCGCTAAGTACGCGCCATTCCCACGAGAGCCAATCACATAACGAGGTTTCCAGCATGGCATCGAAAAAGCTTTTCCTTCTTCCTGGCGATGGTATCGGTCCTGAGGCAATGGCCGAGGTCCGCAAGATCATTGCCTATATGAATGCCGAGTTGAAAAGCGACTTTGAGCTGGACGAAGGTCTGGTCGGTGGCTGCGCTTATGATGCCCATGGAAAGGCCATTTCCGAGGCAGATATGGAAAAGGCATTGGCATCGGATGCCGTGCTGTTCGGTGCCGTTGGTGGTCCAAAGTGGGATAGCGTTCCCTACGATGTTCGGCCGGAAGCCGGTTTGCTGCGCCTGCGCAAGGATATGGAGCTGTTTGCAAATTTGCGCCCAGCCATTTGCTATCCTGCACTTGCCGATTCATCTTCCCTGAAAAAGGAAATCGTCGAAGGTCTGGATATTCTCATTGTGCGCGAGCTGACTGGTGGCGTGTATTTCGGGGAACCGAAGGAAATTCGCGACCTTGGCAATGGTCAGAAGCGCGGCATTGATACTCAGGTTTACGATACATATGAGATCGAGCGGATTTCCGGAGTTGCCTTCGAGCTCGCCCGGACGCGTGGCAACAAAGTCACCTCAATGGAAAAGCGCAACGTCATGAAGTCGGGCGTCTTGTGGAATGAGGTTGTTACTGCAACCCACAAGGCAAAATATTCGGATGTCAAACTCGATCATATGCTCGCTGACGCCGGTGGCATGCAGCTCGTACGTTGGCCGAAACAGTTTGACGTTATCGTAACAGACAATCTGTTCGGCGACATGCTTTCCGATATTGCGGCAATGCTGACGGGTTCTCTGGGCATGCTGCCCTCAGCCTCGCTTGGTGCGCCCGATGGCAAGACAGGAAGCCGTAAGGCTCTGTATGAGCCCGTACACGGCTCTGCACCGGATATTGCTGGTACTGGGGCGGCCAATCCAATTGCGATGATCGCCTCGTTCGCCATGTGCCTGCGTTATTCGTTCAATATGGTGGCTGAAGCGGATCGGCTGGAAGCGGCTATTGCAGGTGTCCTCGATGACGGAATTCGCACCGCTGACATTATGTCCGATGGTATGACCAAAGTCGGAACCGTCGAAATGGGCGATGCCATTCTTGCGAAGTTCAAAGCGCTGGCCGCCTGATATATAGCGGCTGAAATAAAAAGCCCGGCGCGAGTGATCGCGCCGGGCTTTTGTATTTGTGAGGATGCTATTTTACTTCATCCAGATCGGTATCTTTTGTATCGCGAACGAAGAGCAGACCGATGATCAGCGTCATCGCGGCAATCACAATCGGATACCACAGACCGTAATAGATATCGCCTTTGGCAGCGCTCATCGCGAAGACCGTCGCCGGTAGCAGACCGCCGAACCATCCATTGCCGATATGATAGGGCAGGGACATGCCGGTATAGCGGATACGGGTTGGGAACATTTCAACCAATATTGCTGCAATCGGCCCATAAACCATCGTCACATAAAGGACGAGGATAAACAGAATACCGATAATCATTGTCCAGTTGACCGCTGCCGGGTCGGCTACCATCTTGAATGCACCAGCTTTTGGCACGCTATAAACGGTAACTTCGGTGGCACCTGCCGCCTCTTCTGCTGTTATCAGCTTGTCTTTGATAGCTTGAGCCACAGGCACAACCGTCTTTTCGCCAGCACGGATTGCAGCTGCATCCAATGCCAGTTTCGGATTGCTTGCAACCAAGGCATCAAGCTTGCTGTCTGCAACCTTTGCTGGATCGCGAACCAGCGGGTAACCAGCATCCTGAAGCGCAAGGTTTACGCCTTTTTTGAATGCACCATCCTTCGCGGCAGCTTCAGCACCCGCAGCGGTTGCATCGTAGGATTCAACCGTTTCCTGGCCAATTTTGACTGTTGCGGCAGATCCGGCCGGAGCCGTTGCTGCGATGTCATAAGGAATGGAGTTTTTAGCCAGGAAGTCAGTTGCGATATCGCAGGATGTGAGCGGCTTTCTTGTACCAACCGGATTGAACTGGAAGTTACAATCTCCAGGTGCCGCAGTTACAGTTGCACGCACATTCTGCTGAGATGAGGCCAGCGCTGGATTGGCGGCCCAGGTCAAGGCCTTGAACAAAGGGAAGTAGGTAAGAATGGCAAGTGCCAGACCAGCCATGATGATTGGCTTACGTCCGATCTTATCCGACAACCAGCCGAAGAAAACGAAAAAGCCAGTGCCGAGCAAGAGCGCAATGGCAATCATGATATTGACGGACTGCCCGTCAACTTTCAGGACGTTCTGCAGGAAGAACAGGGCGTAGAACTGACCTGAATACCAGACGACCGCCTGACCGGCTGTAAGACCAAAAAGCGCCAGCAATGCAATCTTTGCATTCTTCCATTGTCCAAATGCTTCAGACAGCGGTGCCTTTGATCCCTTGCCTTCTTCTTTCATCTTTTTGAAGGCTGGCGATTCGCTAAGCGACAAGCGGATCCAGACCGAAACGCCCAAAAGAACGAATGACAGAATGAAAGGAATGCGCCATCCCCATGCGGAGAACGCTTCTTTCGTCATCGAATTCTGGATGATGAGGATAACGATAAGTGACAGGAAAAGTCCGAGCGTTGCTGTCGTCTGAATCCATGATGTATAGAAACCGCGCCGGTTGCTTGGCGCGTGTTCAGCAACGTAAGTTGCCGCACCACCATATTCGCCGCCGAGCGCAAGACCTTGAAGCATGCGCAAAGCGATCAGAATGATCGGCGCTGCGATACCCCAGCTCGCGGAACCTGGCAGAATACCGACCAGAAATGTCGACAGACCCATGATCAGGATTGTGACAAGGAAAGTATATTTGCGGCCGACGAGATCGCCGATGCGTCCGAACACCAGTGCGCCGAACGGACGAACGAGAAAGCCCGCGGCAAATGCAAGCAAAGCAAAGATGTTGCGCGTTGCTTCCGGATATTCACTGAAGAAGGCGGCGCCAATAAAGACAGCCAATGAACCGTAAAGGTAAAAGTCGTACCATTCAAAAACGGTGCCGAGAGAAGAAGCGAAGATCACCTTCTTTTCTTCCCGCGTCATCCCCCGGCTGGTAGTGCCGGACACGGTAGTGGATGCCATTTCTATTCCTCCCAGTAAATAGCAATTAAGCCCAAAGTCAAAGAGACATGCTCAGCCCAAACCTTTTGTCATGTCCCCACTATCGATAATTTCGCGCGTCATTTTTGCTTAGCTTGTTGCTAATGCACATCGCGCGCCAGCCAATGTCCTTGTGAATTTCTTTCCCCCCAAGGTCATACAACCCAATGCACTATTCAATTGTTGACTAAATATTGAAGAAAGCAAAGCCCGTAACTTATACCAAATGTCTAAAATTGTGCGTAACACGACATATTCTTGCCCTTTAAAGATGTAATTGACTCTTTTTGGAAACCGCGTACAAGCACAGGCGGAACAGGAGAGCCTTCGGTGCGCAGCGAATCAACGTCGCTATTTTTGCTGAACAGTTCCGGCATTATCGCCGGATGTGTCGGTGTGCCTGCTTTCCAGACCAAAATTTCGGCCAAAAAACTCTCGAAAACGACCACTAAAACGGTCTGATTTCCCTTGGCCTGCTCGCCCCCTCCCGAGCCCGGCTCGGGGGATAAGACCCGCGGTGGCCAGCGGGTTCGAAGCAGCGGAGAGGGACAGGAGAATACATAATGAGTTTCAAGGTTGCGATTGTTGGTGCCACAGGCAATGTGGGCCGCGAAATGTTGACAATACTGGAAGAGCGCGGCTTTCCCGTGAGCGAAGTTGTTGCTCTGGCTTCACGCCGGTCGCAGGGGACTGAAGTTTCCTACGGGGACAGGACGCTGAAGGTTAAAGCGCTCGATACCTATGACTTTTCCGATACCGATATCTGCCTGATGTCTGCAGGTGGCAATATTTCGAAGGAATGGTCGCCGAAGATTGGCGCACAGGGATGTGTCGTTATCGATAATTCATCCGCTTGGCGCTATGATTCCAACGTGCCTTTGATTGTGCCTGAAGTAAATCCTGATGCGATTGTCGGTTTTAGCAAGAAGAACATTATTGCCAATCCCAATTGCTCCACGGCGCAACTTGTCGTTGCCTTGAAGCCATTGCATGACAAGGCGCGCATCAAGCGCCTCGTGATTTCCACCTACCAGTCCGTATCTGGGGCAGGCAAGGATGGCATGGATGAACTTTTCCAGCAGTCACGCGCAGTTTTCGTTGCAGATCCGGTGGAAGCCAAGAAGTTTACCAAGCGAATTGCCTTCAACGTTATTCCACATATCGATGTATTCATGGAAGATGGATACACGAAGGAAGAATGGAAGATGGTTGCTGAAACCAAGAAGATGCTTGATCCAAAGATCAAGCTCACAGCAACCTGCGTGCGGGTGCCTGTTTTCATCGGCCATTCCGAAGCAGTGAACATTGAGTTTGAAAGCCCAATGAGCGCTGAAGAAGCCCGGGATATTCTGAGCGATGCGCCTGGCTGCCTTGTCATTGATCGTCATGAAGACGGCGGTTACATCACACCTTATGAAGCGGCTGGTGAAGACGCCACCTACATTTCACGTATCCGCGAAGACATAACGGTCGAAAACGGCCTGTCGCTCTGGATCGTCTCTGACAATCTTCGCAAAGGCGCGGCCTTAAACACCGTTCAGATCGCAGAACTCCTGGTTGCACGTGGGCTTATCCAGCCCAAAAAGATTGCCGCATAATCTAAACGCACATGGAAACCTGAAAGGGCGCTGGTGACAGCGCCTTTTTTATGCGTTGTCGATACTTGCCACGAGATTGTCACGCAAGCTGATAAGTTCAGCCCGCATGCCACGTGCTTCGTCCATCGTGCAGCCAAATGCCTGCCCCATGGCAAGGGGCACTGATTCGGCGCGGGCTCGCAAGGCGCGCCCCTCTTCTGTCAGGTTTATCAGCACTTGACGCTCATCGGTCTTGTCACGTTGGCGCGATATGAGACCGGCTGTTTCCAAGCGCTTCAAGAGCGGCGTCAATGTGCCGGAATCCAGACTGAGCTTATCTCCGATTGCCCTGACAGTCTGGTTCTCTTCTTCCCACAATACCACCATCACAAGATATTGCGGATAAGTCAGCTTTAACGCCGACAGCCGAGGCTGATAGGCACGTGTCACGGCGTTGGCGGTGGAATAAATGGCGAAGCAAAGGAAATTCTCCAGCTTCAACTGCGATTCCGGTTTTTGCGTTCCAGCGTTCATTTGTCTTCCTTCCCAAAGGCTCGAGCTATAATAGCCACGCGTATTCAATTGTGCATCATTTAATTTTTCATCATTTATAAAATAAATATTGCACACAATTTAATTGTGTGCAATTTAATAGGCATTGAGGAAATCAACTTCGAAAGGAAAACGAGATGAGCATTCTTTATACAACCAAGACGACGGCAACAGGTGGACGCGACGGCAGCGCGAAGAGCGAAGATGGCCGTTTGGAAGTAACGCTCTCAACCCCCAAGGAACTGGGCGGCAATGGTGCGCAGGGCACCAATCCTGAGCAACTGTTTGGAGCAGGGTATTCGGCTTGTTTTCTTGGCGCGTTGAAATTCGTTGCTTCCCAGAAGAAGATCAAGCTTTCGGAAGAGACCGCCGTAACAGCAACCGTCGGCATCGGTCCTCGCGAAGATGGCAAGGGTTTCGGGCTGGACGTTGCTCTGGCTGTCACATTACCCGGTATCGAGGCTGGGCAGGCACGCGAGCTTGTGGATGCAGCACATATTGTTTGCCCTTATTCGGAAGCAACGCGCAGCAATCTCGACGTACGCATTTCGATTAATTGACGCAAAATTTGCTCCAGCGTCATGATCAACAGCCTGAAGAAATTGACCTCGCGCCGTTCTGTTTTGACGGCGGGTATTGGAGTGGCGGCTGCTATCAGCCTCCCTTCCATTCCCGCGATGGCCACCGATAAATCCAAGCAACTTAAGTCTAATCAGCCAGTAAAGGGACAAAAGACAATGACCACGATCACCACGAAGGACGGCACAGAGATTTACTACAAGGATTGGGGAACAGGGCAGCCTGTAGTTTTCAGCCATGGCTGGCCGCTCACTTCGGATGCCTGGGAAGATCAGATGTTCTTTCTTGCATCCAATGGCTACCGTGTGATTGCTCATGACCGCCGGGGCCATGGCCGTTCCAGCCAACCTTGGAATGGCAATGACATGGACACCTATGCCGATGATCTGGCCGAACTATTCGAGAAGCTCGATTTGAAAGACGCGATCATGGTTGGGCATTCAACTGGTGGCGGCGAAGTCGCCCGCTATATCGGCCGTCACGGTACGAAGCGTGTCGCCAAGGCCGTTCTTGTGGGGGCAGTGCCACCTCTGATGCTGAAAACCGCTGCAAATCCTGAAGGTCTGCCTATCGATGTTTTCAACGGCATTCGTGATGGCGTGATTGCCGATCGCTCACAGTTCTTCAAGGATCTGTCGCTGCCCTTTTATGGCTACAATCGGACTGGCGCCAAAGAGTCTGAAGGCATTAGAAACGCTTTCTGGCTGCAGGGTATGATGGCCGGAATGCCAGCCTCGTATTTCTGCATCAAGGCGTTTTCAGAAACGGATTTCACAGAAGATCTGAAGAAGATTGATGTGCCGACATTGTTTATCCACGGCGATGATGACCAGATCGTGCCCATTGATGACACGGCCCGCAAAGCCGTGAAGCTTGTAAAGAACGGCACTTTGAACGTCTATGCCGGTGCGCCGCATGGTTTGGCTACGACGCACAAGGACAAGCTGAACGCGGATCTTCTGGCTTTTGCCAAGTCCTGATTACAACCGCTTAAAGCCCACGCTTTTCGATCATCGCATCGGGCGTGGGCATCTTGCCCCGGAAAGCCTTGTAAAGCTCTTCGGGATCTTTGCTGCCACCAGCTGAATAGATGTATTTTTTCAGCTTCGCGGCGAGGGCACCGTTGAATGTATCGCCGGTTTCCTCAAAAGCCTTGAATGCATCGGCATCCAATACTTCTGACCACAAATATGAGTAATATCCTGCGGAATACCCATCGCCGGAGAACACGTGCTTAAAATGCGGTGTCCGGTGGCGCATGATAATCGCCTCTGGCATGTCCAACTGCCGAAGAGTTGCCGCTTCAAACTGTATGGGGTCCTCTGGAGGGGTGCCATCGGCATGGAATGCCATATCAATCAAGGCAGACGACGTGAATTCGACCGTTTTGAAACCAGCATTAAAAGTATCCGCGGCCAATACCTTGTCGAGCAGAGCTTTCGGCATAGGCTCGCCAGTACGGTAATGGATTGCGTATTTTTCAAGGATTGCTGGCACAGTCAGCCAGTGCTCATAAAGCTGGGAGGGTAGCTCCACAAAGTCCCGTGACACTGATGTGCCTGAAACTGCAGGCCAGGTAACGTCTGACAGCAGCCCGTGCAAAGCATGGCCAAATTCGTGGAATAGGGTACGTGCGCCGTCAAGCGAAAGCAGGGCCGGCTCCCCTTTTGGCGGCTTGGCGAAGTTCATCACATTATAGATGATCGGCTTTTGCACGCTGCCAAGTTTGTGTTGTGACTGCAATGCACTCATCCATGCGCCGGAATGCTTTGACTGGCGGTTGAAGTAATCGCCAAGAAATACCCCGCATTCTGTTCCATCCGGATTGAAGACTTCCCAGACCCGCACATCCGGATGCCAGGCAGCTATGCCGGTTTTTTCCTTGAACGTAATACCGAACAGACGCGTTGCCACATCGAAACAGGCTTCAATAATTTTCTCGAGCTGCAAATATGGCTTCAACTCGGCTTCATCGAACGCAAAGCGTTCGCTGCGCAGCTTTTCCGTGTAAAACCGCCAGTCCCAGGGGGCTACCTTGTGGTTGCGGCCCTCATTGGAGATCAATTGTTGCACATCACTTTCTTCTTCGCTGGCACGTGTCTTTGCCTTTTGCCAAACGGGCTCCAGCAGATCCATAACTGCCTTTGGCGTTTTTGCCATGGTGTTGTCGAGCTTGTACGCGGCAAAGCTTTTATACCCGAGTAGCTTTGCCTTTTCAGATCTGAGAGCTACCGTCTGGGCAACTATGGCAACATTGTCCGTATCGCCGCCATTTTCGCCCCGTGCCGCCCAAGCCTGGAAGGCTTTTTCCCGCAAATCCCGGTTCTCGGCAAATGAGAGAAAGGGTTCGATGATTTCACGCGACAATGTAACGGCCCAGGTGCCTGTACGATTACGCTCCTCGGCAGCTCCTTGCATCGCATCGCGCACAAAATTCGGCAATCCTGCAAGATCTGCCTCGTCTGTGATGAACAAAGCCCAGTCCGACTCATCCTTGAGAACATTTTGATCAAACTGCGCACCGAGACTGGCGAGCGTCTCATTGATATCTGCAAGACGTGCCTTGCCCTTTTCATCCAGTCGCGCGCCGCTGCGCACAAAGCTTTTCCAGATCTTTTCCAGAACGCGGTCTGTTTCGGCATCAAGGCCGAGAAGATCACGCTGTTCGTAAAGTGAGTCTATGCGGGCAAACAGGTGCGGATCATCATGATGGACGATGAATGGCGCGACAGTTTTGGCGCAATGGACCGTTCTAATGCCTGTATCGCGTCGTTGGTATTTGCCCCGGCCAGCGTCCAGAAAATGGAAGACACCCGATCCAGCGACTCGCCGGAAAGCTGCAGCGCTTTGAGGGTATTTTCGATGGTGGGCGCTTCAGGATGGCCGATAATCGCATCAATGTCGGCAAGATCATCCGCTAGGGCCATATCAAATGCCGCGGGGAAATCCTGATCGCTAAAAGCTGTAAAGTCCGGCAGACCAAGAGGCCCTGTCCAGTTCGTCAATGCAGTGTTGATGGCCGGTTTGGCAGACGACATGGGAACTCCATCGTATGAATTGGGTCGTTAATATCTAAGATACCGATGCAAGGGTCACAAGCGGCGAAAATGAAAACGGCGGGACCAGCCCGCCGTTTATTGTCTTTAGCTGTTCCGTTTACGGGCAGCCAAGGTGCGTAACCGCAAGGCATTCAGGCGGATAAAGCCTGCCGCATCCTTCTGATCATATGCGCCACGATCATCTTCAAATGTTACGAGTGCGTCGGAATAAAGCGATTTTTTCGACTTACGGCCTGAAACCATGACATTGCCCTTATAGAGTTTCAGGCGAACAGTGCCTTCCACGTCCTCCTGGCTCTTGTCGATCATGGCCTGCAGCATTTCACGCTCTGGCGAATACCAGAAGCCATTATAGATCAGTTCGGCATAGCGCGGCATGAACTCATCCTTGAGATGAGCTGCGCCGCGATCAAGTGTGATCGATTCCATCGCCCGATGCGCGGCAAGCAGGATGGTGCCACCTGGTGTTTCGTAAACGCCACGCGATTTCATGCCAACGAAACGGTTCTCAACCAGATCAAGGCGTCCGATGCCATTGTCTCGGCCAAGATCATTAAGCGTCTTCAGCAGTGTCGCGGGTGAAAGAGGCTTGCCATTAATAGCGATTGCATCGCCCTTCTCGAAAGCGATCTCGATTTCTGTGACCTTATCGGGCGCATCCATTGGAGAGATTGTGCGCTGGTGCACATATTCGGGTGCTTCCTGCCATGGGTCTTCCAACACTTTGCCTTCCGAGGAAGAATGCAGGAGATTGGCGTCCACGGAGAAAGGCGCTTCGCCAAGTTTGTCTTTGGCGATTGGGATCTGGTGTTCGCGCGCAAATTCCAAAAGATCTGTGCGGGATTTAAAGGTCCAATCGCGCCAAGGCGCAATGACCTTGATGTCAGGATTGAGTGCGTAGGCGGAAAGCTCGAAACGAACCTGGTCGTTACCCTTGCCCGTTGCACCATGCGCAATTGCGTCAGCGCCGGTACGGGCAGCGATTTCGACGAGGTGCTTGGAAATGAGCGGGCGGGCTATCGATGTGCCGAGCAGGTAAACGCCTTCATAGACCGCATTGGCGCGGAACATCGGGAAGACAAAGTCGCGAACGAATTCTTCGCGGACATCTTCAATGTAGATTTCCTTGATGCCGAGCATTTCGGCCTTCTTGCGTGCGGGCTCGAGTTCCTCGCCTTGTCCAAGATCGGCAGTGAACGTGACGACTTCAGCGCCAAGTTCTGTCTGCAGCCATTTCAGGATGATCGATGTATCCAACCCGCCCGAATAGGCCAGCACGACTTTCTTGACGTCTTTCCATTTATTCATTGCATATGTCCTGTCTGTCGATCGCCGTCGCGATCCTGAAATTTCAGTTGGGGTCTTGTAGCATTTGCGCCGCTATTGGCAAGCACAGCAAAAACGAGATCAGGCGCAAATACGTATGGCGTGAAGCTGTTTTTCGCGTTAGCTTCCGGCAGTTTTTTCCGGAGCGCTGTGATGACCTTCATACCCGATTGGCCAATTATACTGCAATTCATCGTTGCCACTTTTGTCCTCTCGATTACCCCGGGGCCGGATATGACATTGTTTGTCGGACGCGCATTGTCCGAGGGCAAGGCTGCAGGTTTTGCCTGTCTGGCGGGTGCCTGCACTGGGATCGTCATACACACGACCATGGTGGCAATTGGCCTCTCGGCACTGATCGTTGCTTCGCCGTCTGCGTTTCTTGCGCTCAAGGTTGTGGGGGCCGGCTATCTGATGTGGCTTGCCTATCAGGCAATCCGCTATGGTTCGGCGTTCTCGCCGGAAAAAAAGACCGGCCAAGCCCATACATTGTTTCAGAACTGGCTGACGGGGCTGGGTATCAATCTTCTCAACCCAAAGATCATTCTGTTTTTCATGACATTCCTGCCGCAGTTCGTTTCTGCGGGCGATCCGCACGCTCCGGGTAAATTGTTTTTCCTTGGCGTACTTTTCATACCCCTGTCATTGCCAGTGGTCGCGCCAATGATCCTTGCTGCCGATAGATTTTCGATGCTGCTGAGGAAAAATCCGACAGTGACACGCATTACGGACTGGTTGTTTGCCGGGGTGTTCTCGGCATTTGCTGCCAAGATTTTGTTGGCGCAAGCGAAGTGATTCAGATCTGATTATTGGGGCTCGGCGGGATGATACCGGCGCTGCGTCCGGAAATCATCCAGTAGACAAAGCCGCCCACAACGCCCGTGGCGAGGATTGCAGCGAAGGTGCTGATATCCTCGGTTTGCGGGCGCCACTTCCAGACAATGATGACAACTGCTGTGGCAGCGCCGCCGAGCGCATAGAAAAGCCAGTCACGCCATGCGGTCAGTTCAGCGTAGATGATAATCAGCGCCGCCGGAACGAGTACGCTATGGCCTATCGCGGAAGCGAAGACAGGTATGGTCAAATACAAAAACGGACCTTCGCCTCCTAGCCATTCTGTGCTGCCGATAAGAAGCATGTTCAGAAACAGCGATGCCGCGAAGGTGGCGCAGACAAACCCGATAGTGATCAGCGCAAAGCGTATGAGATACAACACGTCGGTTCAGTCTTCGCCGTGACCGGCAATCATTGCCGCTTCAAATGCCAGACGCTCCGTTTTCTTCATGCGTTCCGACTCCGATTTTAGCTGTCCGCATGCGGCGAGAATATCGCGGCCGCGCGGTGTGCGGATAGGCGATGCATAGCCAGCGGCGTTTACATAGTCAGCAAATTTCTCGATCTGCTCCCAATCAGAACACTGATAGTTGACGCCTGGCCACGGGTTGAACGGGATCAGATTGATCTTTGCCGGAATGCCCTTGAGCATTCTTACCAGTTCCTTGGCATCAGCAAGCGAGTCATTGACGCCCTTGAGCATGACATATTCAAATGTAATGCGTTTCGAATTGGACAGGCTTGGATAGGCGCGGCACGCGGCAAGCAATTCCTTGAGAGGATATTTCTTGTTGATTGGCACCAGCATGTCACGCAGATCATCAGTCACCGCATGCAGGGAAATTGCCAGCATCACGCCGATTTCTTCGCCAGCGCGATAAATTTCCGGTACCACACCCGAGGTTGAAAGGGTGATGCGGCGGCGTGAAAGTGAAAGACCGGCATCGTCCGCTGCAATCAGCAGGGCCTTTTTGACGTTCTCGAAATTATAGAGCGGTTCACCCATGCCCATCATGACGATGTTGGACACTTTGCGGCCCTCTGCCGGAACCATGGTGCCATCCGGTGTGTTGCGATCGGGAAAATCACCAAGGCGATCGCGTGCAACCAGCAATTGGGACAGGATTTCTTCGGCGGTCAGATTGCGCACGAGCTTCTGCGTGCCTGTGTGGCAGAAGGAGCAGGTCAGCGTGCAGCCGACCTGGCTGGAGATACAAAGAGTACCTCGCCCTTCTTCGGGAATATAGACTGTCTCGATTTCTACAGGACGGCCGGCACCACGCGGTGGAAACCGGAACAGCCATTTGCGCGTGCCATCATTGGAAATCTGTTCTTCTACAATTTCAGGCCGGGCAATATCGAAGTTCTTATCCAGCAATTCGCGCATCTCGCGCGAAATGTTCTGCATATCGTCAAAGTTAGAAACGCCGCGCACATATAGCCAATGCCAAACTTGGGCTACGCGCATTTTAACTTGCCGTTCGGGCACGCCGACGGCCATCAGTGCCTCCGCAATTTCCGGGCGTGTCAGGCCGATCAGCGAGGGCTTTTCAGCCGCTGGGGCGCGAACGGCATCACGGGATTTATCCCGGGCAACAGGATGTGTCAGGTCAAGCGATACGGACATGGGTTTTTCTAACGTTCTTAACGGAAGCGCGGCTCATACCACGTTCCGGCGGCCACGTCACCTCTGCAAGCAAAAAGGCCCGGCAATTCGAGCCGGGCCATCGCGGGAGATTGGTATTTCGTTGATTATTTACAAGTGGAGATCGCTTTAAGAGCAGCTGAAACGCCCTTCAGCGAATAGGCGTAGCTGGTCTTTGTTCCACGTTTGGAAACAGCGTTGATGGTCATGTTCTTACCGCCCCGGAGAGCGGCAACAAGCTGCGGCTCTTCTGCGGCATTTTCCATCCAGCCGTGGCTGCCGCTGGTGAACATGGAGAAGGTACGCTCATCAATCTTGACCAGGACCTTTGAATTCTCCTGCAAATCATATCCGGCCTTGAACTGTGGCTCAAAGCTGACATTCTGGCCGGGCTTCTGGCTTACCATGAAGAAATTGTCACCATGATCGATTTTCGCAGGCTGTTTGTCGACTGGAACCGACAGAACGTAACAGACCTTGCCCTTGCCCTGCTGATAGCTATAGGCACCCCACGCGTTAAACTGGCTGATCTGACTCGGGGTCTGGGCAAAAGCTGTCCCCACCAGCCCAAGCATGAGCACAGAGGTTGCTACGATCGATTTTCCAAACATTTTACCTACCAGTTTTATTTGTTCACTTCATAACTCATGAACCGGCAATGGTCCGGAAGATAATCCGGGTGCCGCATTGTCCAGTTCGCTTGTCTTAATTTGGCTTAATCTGGGTTACCAAACGGTGAAGACAGGTCAAAAAAGCAATTTTTAGAGCTAGAAAGGTCACAGCCTCGTTCAAGTCCAATGCCGTAACACCAGCCAAACAAAAGCGGCGAGACTTTGGCGTTTGGGCACTTCACACTCTTGTGATGCCGGTCAATCTTTCTCGTCCGTGTCCAGATCGGCGATCGCCTGTCGCGCGGCAGCCCTGTGTGCAGGGGTGATATTGTTTCGGATAGCGCTCAGCGCCGCCATCATCACAGCCAGGTCGTCAGTAAAACCGAGACCAAGGAGGAAGTCTGGAATGATATCCAGCGGCAGGACAAAATAAGCCAGCGACGCCAGTAATATACCGCGCACCTTGGTCGGCGTGGCAGGATCGAGCGCGCAAAAGTAGCCCGCAACCACTTCGTCAAGAAACGGAATATTCTTTGCCGCCTTACGCACGGTTTTCCAGAAAGAAGCGCGAACACGTTCCTCGCGCGAGCGCTGCTGATGCGCGCTGCCCGGCTCCAGAATTTCGCCGATCTTGATCTCGTCCATTCCTTTTCCTTCGATTTGTTCGTTAAGAACATGGGAAGGAGTAGGGGGCGGTGCAAGAGTTTTGCTCACAATGATGTGAATTCTTTGGTAAGTGGGATCGTCAACGCTATCTTGCCTATTATGGTGCCGAAATGAAAACGTTGCCGCTTCGTTCCGTTCTTTTTGTTTGCCTTGGCAATATTTGCCGGTCGCCCTTGGCAGAAGGCGTATTCCGAGCCGTGTTGGAAGCAGAAGGCAAAGCCGGAGGAGCGTTGATCGATTCTGCCGGAACCAATGGCTATCACACCGGCGAAGCGCCGGATGCGAGATCGATCAAAATAGCGCGTCGTTATGGTATCGATATTTCCAACCAACAATGCAGGCAGCTGGTGGCCGATGATTTTCATCGCTTTGACCTGATTGTCGGCATGGACAGAATGAACATGGCTGCCATTGAAAAGCGCCGTCCTGTCGGTGCATCCGCGCAAACAGGACTATTTTATGGGGTTGCCCTCGGCGATGCCAAGCAAATTCCCGACCCTTATTACGGCACAGATTCTGATTTCGAAGCGATCTACCGGATGATCCTTGCGGCCTCAAAAGGCCTTTCCGCAAGGTTCTGATAGGACGACCGGCGCGACTCCAGAGGCCAGGCCTCCTCGACGATATAAGGCCCGCCACCGACTGAATCGCGTGATGACATCAGCACAAAACGCCCGACAGGAAAGGGTGCCGTGGAGAAATTGCCCCGCGACGAGAGATAATGGGCTATTTCCTCGTTGCGGACATTGCGTAGCCGGGCCAGCGAAACATGTGGCGTAAACTTCCGAGGATCGGGAGCAAGCATAAGTCTTTGGCAGATACGCTCTATCTCAGCTTGCAGTGCCTGAATATCGGGCGAGGGCGCTACAGAAGCAACCACGCTGTGCGGCTTCTTGGAACCAAAGGCGTTAACGCCAGAAAGACGGAGAGTAAATTCAGGACGTCGAATGCGATCAAGAGCGTTTGCCACTTCGTCGGCAACGTGACCTTCGACATCCCCGATGAAACGCAATGTGATGTGATAGTTTTCGACATCGATCCATCGGGCTCCTGGAAGCCCGCCGCGCAACAACGACAGCGAGAGTGCGGCGTCGCGCGGAATTTCGAGGGCAGTAAAGAGACGCGGCATAAGGCATCCTCCCCGAATCGAGTTGTGCACCTAGAGAATCATTGAACCCGTCCGGGGGCAAGCCATAAGTTCATATTCTTGCCCTGCGCGACAAATTGGTCACGGTATGTGTTCTACTGCGATATGTTGGAATTTGTGGCTTTGTTAGACGACGATGTATCGTCGGCGATGGTTTTTTCGATGACCGGCAAAAACCCTTCCACCATCTTAGCGACGCCTTGCGTATTTGGATGCATACCGTCTTCAAGTTGCAATGATTTCTGCGCGGCCACGCCTTCCATGAAGAAGGGATAGAGCGGGACGTCGTATTTCTGCGCCAATCTGGGGAAGATCGCGTTGAATTTGTCCTCGTAATCACCGCCCATATTCGGTGGCGCAAGCATTCCGGCCAAAATGACCTGAACTTTGCGCTTTTGCAGCTTTTCGATGATTTCCGCGAGGTTTTTTTCACTTATCTCCGGTGAAATGCCACGCAGTGCGTCATTGGCGCCAAATTCAAGAATAACCAGGCCCGTGCCTTCCGGTACAGACCAGTCCAACCTGCTCACCGCGTCAGTTGTTGTTTCACCCGCCACGCCCGCATTTGCGACTGTGACGTTTATCCCCTTGTCCTTCAATGCCTTTTCCAGCTGGGCTGGAAACGAGTCCTGAACGGGTAATTCAAATCCCGACATCAGGCTGTCACCGAAGCCCACAACCGACAGCGGTTGTCCGGACACGGTATTTTGATTGGCCAAAGCCGAAACAGGCAAGGCAACAAGACTTAGAAAAACAACAATTCTTATCAACGGTTTGAATATCATTTCGGGACACCCATATCAGATCAGCTGCGTTGCATGTTGTGTGGACCATATCGCAAAGGAAGTCTTTTCGTGACGAAATCCGTTATCAAACTCGATCACATTGAGTTGACACTTGGCACAGGCGCTTCGGCCGTGCATGTCCTCAAGGGTATTTCCCTCGATATTGATACGGGTCAATCCGTTGGGATTGTCGGTCCCTCAGGTTCCGGAAAATCCACGCTTTTGATGGTTTTGGCAGGACTTGAACATGTGGATTCCGGCTCGGTTCAAATATCAGGCACGAGGCTTGAAACGTTAAGCGAGGATACCACGGCAGCTTTTCGCGGCCGGAATATCGGCATTGTGTTTCAGTCATTTCATCTCATTCCGAACATGACAGCATTGGAAAATGTGGCCGTTCCCTTGGAGTTGGCCGGAAATTCCGATGCTTTTGCCATTGCAGAACGCATGCTTGCGGCCGTGGGTCTGGCAGATCGCGTCACCCATTACCCGGGCGAACTTTCAGGCGGTGAACAACAGCGCGTGGCTATTGCCAGAGCCCTTGCACCGTCGCCCAAGATACTGATTGCCGATGAGCCAACCGGAAACCTTGATACGGCGACAGGGCGACAAATCGCCGATCTCCTTTTTGAAAAACAGCGCGAACTGGGAATCACCTTGGTCCTTGTCACACATGACACCAGCTTGGCCGGTCGCTGCGACCGGGAAATTCGTGTGCGCTCGGGCCTGATCGAGTCGGATGAAGGCGCGCCGGCCTTGGCAAAAACCGCATGAGCAATTTGTCGTTTGGTTCGGGTCCAACATTGAAACTGGCTCTGCGATTTGCGCTGCGTGAAATGCGCGGCGGTCTTTCGGGATTCTATATATTTCTCGCCTGCATTGCGCTCGGTGTCGCCGCGATCGGCGGCGTCAACTCGGTGGCCAATTCGGTAACTTCGGGAATTTCCACCCAGGGCCAAAGCATTCTTGGCGGCGATATCCGCTTCCAGCTCAACCAGCGCGAAGTCACGGCAGAAGAGCGCGCCTTCCTTGAAAGCAAGGGCAAGTTGGCCGTGAGTGCCAATATGCGCTCCATGGCACGGCTTCCCGATGGCAGCGATCAATCATTAGTGGAGGTCAAGGCCGTCGATGGTTCTTATCCTTTGAATGGAAAACTCGAAACAACGCCAAAGCTTGATCACGGGGCGCTCTTTGATGAAAAAGAAGGCGCCTATGGTGCCGCGGTAGCTGAGATATTTCTGGAGCGTCTGCACTTGAAGCTTGGCGACCGCATTCTCCTCGGCTCGGCAAGTTTTGAGGTTCGTTCGGTTATTGTGAATGAGCCGGATGCACTTTCGGACGGCTTTGGTTTTGCACCACGCTTCATGGTGTCGCTTGAAGGACTCGGTGCCGCCGGACTTGTTCAGCCCGGCAGTCTCGTCGATCACAATTATAAAATTTCTCTTCCGGCGGCCTCCAGCGAGGAGACCATCACACGCATACGCGACGAAGCACAGGAAAAGTTTCCGCAAGCTGGTTGGACAATTCGCAGCCGCACCAATGCTGCGCCGTCACTTAGCGCCAATATTGAACGCTTCTCACAGTTCCTGACGCTGGTCGGATTGACGGCGCTTGTTGTTGGCGGCGTTGGTGTCGCCAATGCCGTTCGTTCCTATCTCGACGGCAAGCGCGGCGTTATCGCTACCTTCAAATCACTCGGCGCGCCGGGTTGGTTTGTTATTGCGGTCTATCTCTTTCAAATCGTCATTCTGGCCATTGTCGGCATTCTTGTAGGTTTGATTGCAGCTGCGGCCATTCCCTATCTTGCAGCCTACGCACTTCAAAACGTCCTCCCCATTGCGGGAGCAGGCGGTTTTTATCCCGGTGCATTGCTCTGGGCTGCCCTGTTCGGTCTTTTAACGACGCTGGCCTTTGCAATCCTGCCTTTAGGGCGGGCGCGCGACGTTCCGGCGACTGCCTTATTCCGCGAGCAGGGTTTCGATCAGCGCGGCTGGCCAAAACCCACTTACATCGGCATTGCCGTCGCGCTGATGGGAGCGCTTTGTCTCCTGGCGATCTATTTCGCTTATGACCGGCGCATTGCTATTGTATTCGTGGGCGCCGTTGCCGTTTCATTCATTATCCTGCGTGCAGTTTCCAGCCTGGTTCAATGGCTTGCGCGTCGTGCGCCCCGTGTCTCCTCGACAGCATTCCGTCTTGCTATCGGCAATATTCATCGGCCTGGCGCCTTGACACCCTCCGTGATTTTGTCGCTCGGCCTCGGTCTGACCCTGCTTGTTTCCCTAGCCTTGATTGATGGTAGCCTCAGGCAGCAATTGGCGGGCAATCTGCCGGAAAAGGCTCCGAATTTCTTCTTCGTGGATATTCAAAGCAGGGAAATAGATCAGTTCAAGGATCTGCTGCAAAAATCAGCGCCCAATGGAAAGATTGTAAGCGCGCCTATGCTGCGCGGCCGTATCGTTGCTTTCAACGGCACGGACATTACCAAGATGACTATTTCACCAGAGGGCGCATGGGTGCTGCGTGGTGACAGAGGCATTACTTACGCGAAAAACGTGCCGGAAAATTCAACCTTGACTGAAGGCAGCTGGTGGCCAGCCGACTATACGGGCGAACCATTGGTGTCCTTTTCAGCAGAAGAGGGCCGCAATCTCGGCCTAAAGCTTGGTGATACAGTCACCGTTAACGTGCTCGGCCGCAATATGACGGCGCGAATTGCCAACTTCCGCGAAGTGCAATGGGAATCACTTGCAATCAACTTCGTCATGGTTTTCTCGCCTAACACCTTTGCAGGCGCCCCACATGCATGGTTGGCAACGCTGTCAGATCCCACCGCGACCACGGCACAGGAAGCCAATGTGATGCGGGAGGTAACCAGCGTTTATCCTGCCGTCACGTCAGTTCGCGTCAAGGATGCCATCACCATTGCCAATGAACTGGTGGGGCAATTGGCAGTGGCCATTCGAGCCGCCGCGTCCGTTGCCTTGATCGCGTCGATACTGGTCTTGGGCGGCGCATTGGCGGCAGGGAACCGGGCACGTATTCACGATGCTGTGGTGCTGAAAACACTTGGGGCGACGCGGCGTACGCTCATCAAGGCCTTTACGCTGGAATATGTGCTGCTTGGGCTGTCGACGGCGGTGTTCGCGCTGCTGGCCGGAGGTTTGGCAGCTTGGTACGTGATCGTCAGGGTCATGTCCCTGCCAGCTTCATTCCAGCCGGAAGTTGCGGTCATGACTGTTGCAGTAGCCCTGGTTCTAACAGTGGGATTCGGCCTTGCAGGAACATGGCGCATATTGGGACAAAAGGCTGCGCCGGTGCTCAGAAACCTCTAAAATGATTAAAATCATGTAATATTTGACTATTTGAGCCCTATTTTGCGATTGCGCACGCAATCTTGAGTAAAACAGGACTTGTTATAGGGCGGGTTAATCACCATAATTCTTGTCAAGGCATGCTGGGGTCCCGCCAGCGGAGCCTGGGGATAGTCCCCGACACAAGGGCGGGACGAAGCAATGAGGAAAACCATGGCTGACTATCGCAACATCCAGGCCCAGAATACGGCCGGAGTGCGTGTGGACGCGGGGATCGATCAAGGTCTGCGCAGCTACATGCTGAAGGTCTATAATCTTATGGCGATCGGTCTCGCAGTGACCGGTCTTGCCGCCCTCGCAATCGTTTATATGACGACGACAAATGATCCGTCGCTTGCGGCTGCTACTTTGCCAAATGGCAAGATGCTGACCAGCTTCGGTGTTACGTTCTACGTATCGCCGCTGAAGTGGGTCGTCATGCTCGCGCCGCTGGCTGCAGTGTTCTTCCTGAGCTTCCGCATTAACTCGATGAGCGTTGCCGCAGCCCAGACGACCTTCTGGGTCTATGCCGCGCTCGTTGGCGCGTCGCTCTCGTCAATCTTCCTGGTCTATACTTCAGGAAGCATTGTGCAGACGTTCTTCATCACAGCGGCGTCGTTTGGCGCGCTTTCGCTCTATGGCTACATAACCAAGCGTGATCTTTCCGGTTTCGGCTCGTTCCTGTTCATGGGCGTAATCGGCATCCTGCTCGCTTCGGTGGTCAATATCTTCCTTCAGTCAAGCGCATTGCAGTTCGCTATTTCAGCGATTGGCGTGCTGGTGTTTGCAGGTCTTACCGCCTACGACACACAGCAGATCAAGGAAATGTACTATGAAGGCGACGATTCGGACTCCTATGGCCGCAAGGCAATCATGGGTGCACTTCGTCTCTATCTCGACTTCGTCAATATGTTCATGTTCCTGCTGCAGTTCCTGGGCAACCGCGAATAGTTTTGCGCAGGCAGTGATACTGAAAAGGGCAGCCGCAAGCTGCCCTTTTTTATGCCTTGAATATAGGTTTTTGATCCCGTTTGCGGTGTCAGCACCTTTAAGTTTGCACCAAATAGGTGCATGAAAGCTGTCAGTAATTATTCATCAAGCGAAGCCATGTCTGACATTCATATCCGCCCCGCGCAGCCTGCCGATCTCGAAACCATCACTGAAATCTACCGCGATGCCGTCCTTCACGGCACAGCTACGTACGAGATCGACGCGCCCGATCTTCAGGAAATGACGAAAAGGTTTCATTCGCTTGTTTCAGATGGCTTTCCCTATGTGGTGGCCGAGCAGGGCGGTAAGGTTATTGGTTATGCCTATGCCAGCTATTTCAGGTCACGCCCTGCCTATTGGTGGACAGTAGAAGACTCGATCTACATCGCCCCGGAAGCCAAAGGAAAGGGCTTGGGGAAAATCCTCATCCAGAGACTGATTGATGACTGCACTGCCCTGGGGTTCCGTCAGTTTATCGCGGTTATCGGCGACGGTCACGAAGGCTCTGCATCCGTAAAGCTTCATACCAAGGCAGGCTTCCGGCATTGCGGCAAGATAGAAGCCTCTGGCTTCAAGCATGGTCGCTGGCTGGATACGGTTTTGATGCAGCTTGATATGAATGGCGGGGCAGCAACGCTTCCAGATCAGCCACCGCTAAAGGCTTAAGGTTCTGCTTGGATAGAATCGTTCTGCCCGCTACAGAAGAGCTCTAAATCCTGGCGCCTGGCATTCGGGCAAGCTCAATATCAAAGTGCGGACGGCTCTCCGGCGTGATGCGGACAAAGTTGCCTTTAACCCGGAATACTTTTTCGATCAGGCCACTTTCGGCAAGGGCATTGGGCTCGCCATCGAATAGCAACTGACCTTTTTCCAGCAGCGAAATTCGGTCGCTGACGGAGATGGCCTGATTGATGTCATGAATGGCCATGATAATTGTCACGCCCCTTTCGCGGCTAAGACGATGAACCAGATTGAGGACTTCCACCTGAAAACCGATATCGAGAAACGATGTCGGTTCATCCAGCAGCAGGATCTGGGCTTCTTGTGCCAGAGCCGCTGATATCCAGGCGCGCTGCCGCTCGCCTCCCGAAAGCTCGAGCAGGCTTCGGTCAGCAAGAGCGGTCAGCCCTGTGCTTTCCAACGCCCATTCGATGGCCAGTTCATCATGGCTGTTGTAGCTGCGAAACAAGCCTACATGCGGATAGCGGCCCTGCCTGACGAGCTGTTCAACAGTCATCTCGTCGGGAGCCGAAGGTTGTTGCGGCAGGAAAGCCATCTGCTTGGCAATGGTTCGTCGCGACATTAGTTTGGCGGGTTTGCCGTTGATTTCAACGCGACCTTCCCGCGGCACGATCAAACCTGAGAGTGCCTGCAATGCAGTGCTCTTACCCGAGCCGTTGGGCCCGATGAGCGCCCGAACCTCTCCGGCCTTCAGGTCAATGTTGAAGCTGTTCAACGCTTTGCGCGATCCATAGAAAACCGACAATTGCGAGCAGGAGAGGGGCATTATGATCCTCAAGGTATCTTGCGAAGCAGGGCGATCAATACAGGCACCCCAAAGACCGCCGTGACCACCCCGATGGGGATTTCTTCGGCCTGTCCGAGGAGACGGCCAAGAAGATCGCCCAAGGTAACAATGAATGCGCCGAGAGCAACGGTAAAAGGCAGTACAAGCGCGAAACGTTTTCCTGCCAAAAAACGGGCAAGATGCGGAACGACAAGTCCCACAAAAATGATGGGGCCAACAGCACCCACGGCACTTGCCGCAAGCGCGCAAGACAACAGCAGAACAACCGACAATTGTTTGCGATAGGAGAGACCGAAGGATCGTGCAACCGGGGGATCGAACCGCAAAAGGTCTATGGAGCGCCGCAGGATCGGCAATACGGCGAGCCCTGCAACTGTAAAGGGCAAAAGGAAAAGCACATGATTCCAGCTGCGTGCGTAAAGACTGCCGGATAACCACTCCAGGAGGATTTCAATGCGCGCTGAACCCCATCCGGCAATCAATCCGATAGCGGCGGCGTGCAGGACGGCGCCGATTGCGATGCCGCACAAAGTGATCCTGAGCGGTCCCAGATCGAGTCTGAAGGCGAGGAAATAAATGATGCCACCCGCCATGATGCCGCCGACAGTGCCAATAGCTGGTAGCCATGCGACCGGCAGTACCGCGAGCGTATTGGAGCCGGGATCGTAAATATAGACGGCAAACAAAAGGAAAATTGTGACGGCCAGCGTTGCACCCTGCGAAATTCCCATGATCGAGGGATCGGCGAGTGGGTTTCGGGTGATGGTTTGCAACAAGAGTCCAGCGACGGCGAAATGAATACCTGCAAGTATTCCAGTAACAATACGCGGTAGCCGGATATCTAGAATGATTGATTTGGCTTGGTCAGAACCATGGCCCGCCATGACCGCTGCTACATCAGTCGCCGGAAGATCCGCAACGCCCAAGAACACCGCGGCCAAAAATACCAGCACCATTAATGCGAGCAAAGCGAATAATGGTGCAATGAGAGATGGGCGTTGGACCGGGGCGGACATTGTCATGTCAATGACCGCCTTTCAGCGAAAAACTTTGCGTTTGGACGAGATAGACAAAGAATGGGCCACCCAGCAATGCGGTGATAATTCCCACCGGAAGTTCGCGCGGCAGGGCAATGCTGCGGGCAATCACATCGGCAGTTACAACCATCAAAGCACCAATGGCGGTTGTCAAGGCAATTGACCATAGGGTGCTCTGCGGCTTGAGCAGTCGAGCAATATGGGGCGAGACAAGACCAACGAAAGCAACTGGCCCCGCGACCGGCGCGACACCGGCTACGGGCATAATAGCAAGCACAAGGAGTATCGGTTTCCACAAATTCATATTCAGGCCCATGCCGATGGATGCATGCTCGCTGAGTGCCAGCATGCCGATGACACGCTGGCAGGCAAAAGCGCCGACCACGGCAACAGCAACCCAAGGTGTCATGTACAGAAGCTGCGGCCATGATCTTCCCTGAAACCCGCCGGATAACCAGAAAAGGAGGGAAGGTGTTTGCGGTCCGCTGAGCAGCAGAACATAGGTGGTTATTGCTCCCAGAAAAAGTGAAACGCTGATGCCGCCAAGAGCAAGATGCAGCGGACGGCCCCTTCCGCCACGCGATATCCAAAGTGTCACCGAGGCAGCAGTCAGACCGCCAGCCAACCCGACAAATGGATGATAGACCGACGAAATCCACGGTAGAAATACAAAGCAGAATACGATGGGTGCTACGGCGCCCGATGCGACGCCGGTAATATCCGGACCAGCCAGAGGGTTGCGCGTTAGCGCCTGCAACAGATAGCCCGACACCGCCAACCCCGCGCCTGCCACAAGGGCCGAAAGGCTCCGGGGCAAGCGCAGTGTCCAAACAAGGATTGATTCAATCTTGCCATCGGGCGATACGAGAACCGATAGAACCTTGGACAATCCTAGCGGTTTGGAGCCGACGAGCAGGCCGGCAACCACAACCAGCAGGGCTGTTGCCACAATAAGGGCGGTCATAGTTGCTGATCGCCCCATCCCCGTTTTTTGCCGCTGCGCCAAGAAGTATAACTACTGAATGTCTGAAGGTATCAGCTTAGCGGCTTCCGCTCTGACATCGACCTTCGGGAAGGTGTCCGGATAAAGATAGTGCGCTGCTTCACGCAAAACGATTTCGCGGGCGATTGGACCGTTGGTTTCTACCCAATGATCGGCCACATAAAAAACACGGCCATTCTTGACTGCAGAAAGCTGCTGCCAGATCGGGTTATTCTCGTGGGGGCGGTCGGGGCCAGAATCATAGACAAAAATGACCTCGGGGTCTTTTTCCAGCATAGCCTCAAGACTGAGTTCTACCCCGAACGGTCCGCCGGGACGCATTGAACCTGCGATATTGTCACCGCCGAGAGCCGCCACAATCGAGGCCGTCGTATTCTCGGTATGGAAAGACCACGGGGTATCTCCAGCCCACATGATCTGAAAACGCGGATGCACATTTTTCGGCGCTTTGGCACTGTATTCGGCAAGGTGCTGGGAGAATGCCGCATTCAGTTCATCGCCACGCTCGGGCTTGCCGAGTATCTTTGCAAGTTGGGAGATCTCGCGATCGCTTTCGCTCAAAAGCTCCATATTGTACGCTACATAAGGCGCGATCTTCTGCAACTGTTCGGCATTGCCGATAGTGTAGCGGCGCATGGCAACGATAATGTCGGGTTTGGCTTCCGACAGCAATTCCAGATTTGGTTTAGCCCGCTGGCCGATTTGTTTGATCTGCTTTGTCATGCCCAGAAGAAAATCGGGGTCGCGACCGGCCGCCATGTAGGTGGTCGCCACTGGTTTGATGCCAAGCGCGAACGCAACATCCGTCGCGAAATAAGAAATGGCGGCTAAGCGTTTGGGTTCAACCGGCACTTGGACCGTCGTTCCCCGCTCATCAACGATGGATTGCGTCTTTGTGCTGTCAGCCGTAGCGGACCCCACTGTCAAAATACCAATCAAACCAATTGTACAAAGTGACTTAAGCCCATTGCCAAGCATAATAAGACCTTCTTGATTATGTGTAATAATATATCATCTAACATATAAATTGACTAAAACAATCATAATATCATACGGCTATCATCCGTATGCGGTGCTGTCAATAACAGCGCGCCGATCGCATCTACCGAGGCCTAAAAACCGGAAAATTTCACGCCATAAAAAAACAGCTTGTGAGAAGATAGGTTATGTTATTAAGTATCGATTTGCGTGAATTGAGTTTTGGAAATTTTTCTCCCCGCCGCGCCGATTAATTTTGCAGTTTGTATTAAAAGGATTGATTTTTTAATGACCTCTTTAATGAACGTCAGGTGCTTGCTCGCTACTGCAATTACAAGCATCTTTTTGGTTATTCCGCCTGCCTTGGCGGAAACATCGTCCCCTTCGGTCAACACCGTTATCATCATCGATGGAGATATGCTGGGCCGGTACAATCCAATCACTGGTCACGGCCGCAACGGCGACTCGCATATCTATCAAGGTCTTTATCGGATTGAGACAGGCGTTTTCAACAAGCAACCTGCCCTTACGCCAATCCTTGCTTCCGGTCCCAGTGTCGCAAGCGACAATAATCGCGTCTGGACGGTACCACTTCGCTCCGGTGTGCGTTTTTCCGACGGCACGATGTTTGGTCCCGAGGATGTCGTGGCCACCTTCAAGGCCCTGCTTGATCCCCGTTCCGCATCGTCGGAAATCTCTGCATGGGACAAAGTGGAAAAGGTCGAGGCGGAGGGTAGCGCAGTTAAGTTTACGCTCAAGGAACCCTTGGCGGAGTTTGGTCGCCGCTTGCTCAATTCAATCGCCCCTTCCGAAGCGTTCGATTTCGCCAATCTTGGTAAAGCGGAAAACTCTTCGCTTAATGACAAGCCTATTGGCACGGGTCCATATGTGCTGACCGAACTTCGGCCAGACCAGGCTATCATGAGTGCGCGTGCCGATTATTGGGACAACAAGCCACAGGTCGACAAGATCATCATCCGCCACACGGCCGATGAAAATGCCCGCGCTCAGCAACTGCGCGCCGGTGAGGGTGATGGCAGTATGCTGGCTGCCGAGCTGGCGCAAACATTTCAGGCTCCTGAGTTTGAAGTAATTTCCGTTCCTACTGCCGATTGGCGAGGCCTTACGCTCCCGGCTGGCGATCCGGTTGCCGGTGACGATGCGGTGCGCCTTGCTGTTAATCTCGCAGTGGATCGTGAGAGCATGGTCAAGCATGTGCTGAAAGGGCATGGCGTTGCGAATTCCACCTTTTTGGCTTCGTTTTATGGTGACAGCTATGACCCGGGCCAAGAGTTTCCATATGATCCCGAGCAGGCAAAGAAAATTCTCGACAATGCGGGGTGGGTCGTGGGGCCGGATGGCGTGCGCGCTCGGAACGGTCTGCGTGCGGCCTTCGACGTTATCTATTTCCCCAATCGTGATCGTGCGCGCAAGGATCTAAGTCTTGCTGCCGCCAGTGATCTTAAGAAAATTGGCATTGAGCTCAATCTGGTAGCGCAGGACTCCAAGTCAGTAACTGCGGAAGTTTACGCCCGCACGCCAGTCATGCTGGGCGGCGGCGGCATACCTTACTCGATTGATGGCCAGATTTATCATATTCTGCACTCAAAATATGCCAAGTCCGGAGTGGGAGCGAAATGGGACAATGGTTCTGATTACATCAATCCGACTGTCGATCGCTTGCTGGATGAAGCGCGCGTTCAACAGGATTCCGGTAAGCGGGTCGATCTATACCGGCAGATACAGCAGCAATATCGATTGAAGCCTGCCATGCTGCAACTGGCCTATCTCAATCATGTTTATGTGAAGCGGCAGCAAGGTTTCACAAGGGATGCTGCGATTCTGGAGCCTCATACGCATGGAGTGGGGTTTGGCCCATGGTATGCGATCGAAAATTGGCAGAGGCAATAGTGTGGGTATGTTGCATGAAAGGTGGCGCCGTCGGCGCCACGATATTCTTGTCATGGTTGCCAGACGCTTCGGATTTTTGATCCCACTTCTCGTCCTCGTCACCATTGGTGTCTTTGCGCTTGCGGCGGTGAGTCCTTATGATCCTCTTGATGCCTATATGGGCGGTCGTGCCGGAGAGCTCAGCATTGCGCAACAGGCAAAACTCGTCACAGAATTGCGTCTGGATACTCCCTGGTATCTGACATGGTGGGAGTGGATAAGCAGCCTGTGTCGCGGAGAACTCGGCATATCCCGATCGTACTATCAGCCGGTTGCGCAGGTTCTTCGGGACCGATTGCCATGGACCCTTCTATTGGGCGTAACAGGATTGATGATCAGTGTGGTTGTGTCGCTCCTGTTGGGCGCCATTGCCGGCTTTCGGCCGCAAAGCCTGATCAGTCGCTCGATCGGTGTTCTGACGATCATATTGCAGGCAACCCCTCCATTTGTCCTTGCGCTTTCCGCACTTGGTCTTTTTGCTTTGTCATTGCATTGGGCGCCGACTGGAGGGCTGACATATCCGGGGCAGCCAATAGGCTTTGCATCGACAGTGAGCCACCTTCTGGTTCCAGGCCTGGTTTTGGGCGTAACTCAGATACCATGGCTGGTTTTAAGCCTGAAGGATTCAATTGCCGAAGTGTTGACCTCTGATGCGGTGCGGGGCGCGCGTGTTCGCGGCATCCCGTACCCGATGATTTTGCGCCGACACGTCCTGCCGACTGCATTGCCACCTTTCATAGCGCTGGTGGGGGCGCGGTTACCGGAGCTTGTTGTCGGTTCTGTTCTCGTTGAAACAATTTTCGCCTGGCCGGGCTTGGGAAGCGCGCTCGTCAGAAGCGCGCAATCTCTGGACTTTCCTCTGCTGACCTTTCTCACGCTTGCCATAACAATGCTGGTGCTGATCGGAAATCTGCTGGCGGATGTGATCTATGTCGTTCTCGATCCGCGCGTGGACGCCGATGCTTGAGGTCTCGTGGAATCGACGATTGTGGCCCTCTCCAGCCGTATCAATAGCCTGGGCTGTACTTATGCTGATCGGCGGCTATGCATTTATTGTGCCTTGGGTAACCAATGTTGATCCCCTATCGGCTGACTTTGCGCGCAGCGGGCTTGCGCCTGGTGCAGGTGGTCTTTTCGGCACGGACTCTGCTGGCCATGATCTATTTATCAGAGTGGCGACCGGGCTGCGAATATCGTTGACGATTGCGCTGACGACGGCCGTCGGATCGAGCCTGTTTGGCATGCTGCTTGGAATTCTTGCGGGTATGACGGGCGGCTGGGTCGACCGAACCATTACGCGCCTTATGGATGGAATGAACGCGTTGCCACATGTTTTGCTCGGGGTGATCATCGTGTCCCTATTCCGAGGCTCACTGCTGGCAATTGTTGCCTCTCTTGTTCTAACGCATTGGATTCAGATTGCGCGCATCGTGAGAGCGCAGATATTGGGGCTTCGACATGCCGAATATGTCGAGGCGGCATGGCTTTCAGGGATGAGTCGCTGGCAGATCATTTGGTACCATCTTGTGCCTGCATCACTTGGTCAAAGCATGATCGGACTCGTACTCCTCATACCGCATGCAATCTGGCATGAATCGACTTTGTCGTTCCTTGGGATTGGACTCCCTGTGCACAAAGCATCGCTCGGCACGCTCCTTGCCGATGCGCAAGGGGCTTTGCTGCTTGGGCAATGGTGGCTGCTTGTATTTCCAAGCCTGTTTTTAATCGCGGTTACCTTGTCTATCGGGATTGTGGGTACGAACCTCACGGGCCGCATGAATGGCGTGCGGGGTTCTATTTGATGACTGTAATTATAGACGATCTCACCATCCGACTGCCACTTTTGAACGGCGGTGTCGTACATGCGGTTACACGGGTCAGTCTTACGCTGGAGCAGGGCCGCATTCATGCGGTGGTGGGCGAATCCGGTTGCGGAAAATCAATGATCGCGCAAGCTCTTACAGGGATGCTGCCACGCTCGGCCAAGGTCACAGGCAATATTACTTATGATGGGCAGAGCATTTTTGGGCGGGAACGTGAACTGGCGGGCCGCAATATTGCGCTTATACCGCAATCGGCAGCCACCTTCCTGACGCCGGTGCGCACCGTGGGATCGCAGCTCACTGAGACTGTCACTGTCCTTGGCGGCCCGCTTACGCCCAGCGAGCTGATGAGCCATGTTGATCTCAGCCCCACCGCGCTCAGCCTCTATCCGCATGAACTGTCCGGCGGAATGGCCCAGCGCGCCGCGGTTGCCTTCGCGTTGGCGGGAAATCCGCAAGTAATTATTGCTGACGAGCCGACGGCTTCTCTGGATCCCGATCTTACGGTGGGCCTCTTGCGCCTTTTACGCGGGACAGCAGATGCGGGCGCTGCCGTGATCCTCATCACGCATGATATAGCGGAGCTCATCGATAGCGGTGCTGCTGATACTGTCAGCGTCATGTATGCTTCCCGAATGGTAGAGAGCGGGCAGGCACGCGATATATTGGCTGGCGGAGCAAAGGAGCGTTACACCCGCGACCTGCTTGCCGCATTACCCCGCAATGGATTGCACATGATGCCGGGCGTGCCACCCGTGCTCACTGATTTGCCCGAAACCTATAATTACGCGGCACGGCTTTCAGCCGCCGGAGCGCTGTGATGGCTTGCTTGAAAGCAGAGAATGTAATTGTTGAATTCGGGCATTCCCAGTCTGGTCCCGTCCGGATTCTCGACAAGGTTTGCCTCACTGTTCATGCCGGGTCGATATTGGGTTTGACCGGGCCATCCGGGACAGGAAAAACAACCCTCGGGCGGGTGATGGCGGGCCTTATCCAACCATCATATGGACTGGTCACTTGTGATGGTTTTAGCGTCGGAAATGTCCGTGGCCGCTCCGGCCGAAACGGTGCAGGGCAGAATAGGCATGATGTTCCAGTCTCCCCGCCGTTCATGCAATCCAAAACTGACCTTGGGGAAAACCATCCGGCAGGTCGCCAAACCGCATGTTGATGTTGACGAACTCATTGCTTCTGTCGGATTGACACGCGACCTCTTAGAGCGATACCCCGCGCAGGTTTCCGACGGCCAGCTTCAACGCGCTGCCATGGCCAGAACCGTCGCGGCAAAGCCGAACTACATTATTCTCGACGAGATGAGTGCGATGCTTGATCCCGCCACGACCGCTACGGTTGTCAATGCGGTCCGCAGGTTTGTTGCAAATGGGGGCGGTGCTTTGCTGATCAGCCATGACCACGAGTTGGTTGGTGCGGTGGCAGATGAAGTGCGCAACCTCTAAAAGGAAGTCCCGAAAATACCGCCAGTCACCAAAATGTATTCGATACGTAATAGGGATGTAATAATGTTGCGAATAATGATCGTTGTATTTGAAATGCTCGTCCGATTTACAGTTCAATGAATTCCAGATTGCAAAGCGAGTAACCAGACGTTCCGTTCATATTGATCCCGTTTTCAGATCAACCTTCATGGAGGTACTTGGGAGTCCGGCCTCCCTCAATTTTGTTGGCACCACCCTTTTAAGCAACGTCTTCACCTGACCTGATTATTTTACATCGGCACAATCAATGCGCCGGCTATGCGTTACACAAGAAATTATTGCTGTTCATCGCGACAAGATCATTTGGAAAGAGATTAATTTTGACCAAATCCTATATGCACACACCTGCAATTCACATCCTTACCCGTTCCGATCTTGCCGACATTGAGCTGCCGCCAGCTGATATTATCCGGCTCGTGGAAGATGCTTACGCATTCTATGCAAATGGACAATCCCGTTGTCCGACAAAGCTTATGATGCCGCTACCACTCGAGCAGCGCGATGCCGTTGCCTATTCAATGCTTGGTTATGATGGCGCACTCCAACAGGCCGGGTTCAAAACCTCGTACCGTCAAGGAGCCGAGAGCGCGGAAAAATATTACACCACTATCAGCCTTTACGATGACACAACCGGTTTGCCATTTGCGTTGATGGACTGCCATCGCGTAGGCGGCCTGCGCACGCCTGCAACAACGGCACTTATTGCCAGGAGTTGCGCAAAAGAGAATGCCATTTCTGCATTGATGATTGGAACCGGAGCACAGGGCATCAATACGCTTCCTTTTCTTTTGACCGCTCTTCCAGATCTCGAAACGCTGCGGCTTTTCGGGACGCACCCGGACGGCATAGCTGCCAGCTTGGAAATGTTTGCACGCTATTTTCCGGGTCGTAGCATCGAGCTGGTAACGGATGTTCCCGCAGCAGTTGCCGAATCTGACATTGTGATCGCCGCCTCGGGTCGTGCCGCCCATCCCAAAGTTGAGACCAAATGGCTGAAACAGGGTGGATTGCTGATTTCGGTCGCAAGCAAGGGCGTCGCAGGCGGAGCGCTGGGAGATGCCGACTATGCCATTGCGACAAATGAAGGTCAGCTGGGCGTCACGGGAAAACGTCTTGCCGGACCCGATGGCATTGCCAGAATTGATGCAGAACTGCCTGATATCATTGTCGGCCGCAAAAGCGGACGCCGTTCACAGCAGGATCGCGTATTTGCTTTCAGCAGCGGCATGATCATCACAGACATTCCTGTTGCCCATGCACTTGCAACAAGAGCCATCGCCGCCGGACGCGGAAACAGGATTGAGCTATGGAAATAGGCCTCAACTCCGTACGCGCCTTGGAGCGCCCCTGGGCTCTGGCTGTAAGACAGGATTCCGCTCTTCTGCGCCAGATCAGCAACGCAATCGAGGGCCCGTTTCATCTCATTCACCCGGATAGTTTTGCCGCCAATCTCGAGGCATTCCAGACTATTCTCAAACAGCGCAATGTGAGCGGGCATGTCTATTTCGGCAAGAAGGCCAATAAAGCGGGAGCGTGGTTGCGCGAAGTGGCAAAACTGGACGGCTCAGTTGATGTTGCCAGTGTCCCGGAATTTGTCCACGCTCTGGCAAACGGTATTTGCGGCAGTAATATCGGTGTTACGGGAGCAGCAAAGAGTGATGATCTTCTCTGGCTGTCTTGCCGCCATAAAGCAACTGTCGCTATTGACGCCTTGGACGAACTGGAACGGGCAATCAGCATTGCCAAGTATTCTGTTCCATTGCAGATTTTGCTGCGGGTGCTGCCTCCCCATGCGCCCAATAGTCGTTTTGGGCTGAACCAGGCAGACCTGGATACTGCGCTGAAGCGTTGCGCCGAATCCCGTGAATACGTCATCATGAATGGCTATTCTTTCCACCTTGATGGCTATGCGGTCGCTCCGCGTGCTGAATTGGCATTGGCGCTCATTGATCGCTGCCTTGAAGCGCGCAAGCAAGGGTTTCCCAGTGCCGCTATCTCAATTGGCGGCGGCTTTGCCTGTCATTATATCGATGAGCAGGACTGGCATTCCTTTCTTGAAGCAATGGACCCGTCACAGTTTCACGCCGGGAAGACCTTTAACCACTTTTATCCATACTACCAGTCGCCAACCGGCGCCGCGATGCTGGATGCCGTACTCCAATCACCCGCCACGACTGGCACTTTGGCTTCGCGCCTCGCTGATGCGCAAATTCAGCTCTATCTGGAACCTGGAAGAGCTCTGCTGGATGGGGCGGGGATGACCGTCTTTCCGGTGCAGGGATATAAACAGAACGACAAACACGGGATCGTTACGGTTGCAGGGATCAGCATGAGCTTGTCCGAGCAATGGAAGAACAGTGAGTTTCTGCCTGCACCATTTCTTGTTCAACACGGAGAGGCTCGGCCACAGAACCCCGTCAGCGCGGCGATCGGTGGATCGAGCTGTATGGAATATGACGTCCTGACGTGGCGGAAAATCAATTTCCCTGCGCCACCTCGTTATGGCGACCACATCATCTACCCCAATACTGCCGGCTATCAGATGGATAAAAATGAAAGCGAGTTTCACCAACTTGCCTTGCCCCCCAAGATCGTCGTGACCGAGGACAATGAGCGTTTTACGTGGAGGATTGACCGATGAATGTGTATAGCAATCCTTCCTTTGAACGTATTAAAACCAAATCTTCCGAGCTGATTGGCGACACACCATTATTGGAGCTGTCGCGCACCGGTTCGGGCAGCCGGCTGCTGCTGAAATTGGAACAGTTTAATCCAACCGGCTCATGTAAAGTGCGGATGGCCCGGGAGATGATTCTTGCGGCCGAGCGCGATGGCAAGCTCAAACCAGGAGGACATATTGTTGAACCAACCTCGGGCAATACAGGAACCGGGCTTGCATTGATCGCTCTTGAGCGTGGTTATAAATTTACGGCCGTTGTGGATAATCATGCCTCGCGCGACAAACTGCGGGTCATGCAAGCGATGGGCGCCGAGCTTGTATTCGTGGAAAGCAATACCGAGGGTCCGAGCACGGTTGCCAGACGCCGTGTAGCTGGCGAGATTGTAAAGGCTACCGGCGCTTTCTGGCCGGATCAGCACTACAATCCGAGCAATAATGAAGGCTATACCGGGCTAGCCATGGAACTGCTTCGGGATGTTGGAACAGATATCGACTATCTGGTTGGCGCGGTGGGAACAGGGGGAACACTGTGTGGAACGGTCAAAGAACTGCATCGTCTCGGTTCTCATGTGACAAGCATTGGCGTGGAGCCTGCCGGATCGATTATTTTCGGCGGAGCCCCGGGCAAATACTGGCAGACCGGGGCCGGAGCGCCGGCCGGTTTTACGGTTGGACCCAATGTCGAGCACGAACTGATCGATGAGGGCCTTACAGTAAACGATATTGATGCATTCACGGCGGCACGTGTGGTGGCGCGCAGAACCGGCCTTCTCGTTGGCGGCACTGCAGGCGCTGCCATCCACGTTGCTCTCAAACGTTTGGCGCTCGTGGAGCCAAAGAGCATTATGGTCGTCCTGGTTTGTGATGCCGGAGAAAAATATCTCGACAGCGTTTTCAATGATGATTGGCTTAACGAGCGGCAGCTTCTGGACAAACCGGCGCATCGTCGCCTTGACCAGCTTTTTGACGCCTATATTGAATCGATAAGGTTGGCATCAGTGCCTCCGACGACGTTGTGGGCCTAAAGCGATGCCGATAAATTTCAGACAGTATAAAGAAATTCTGGATTTGGCTGCGCCCATTGCAGGTATCCAGTTTGCCCAGGTTGCCCTGACAAGCACCGATCTGCTGATGATGGGTTTCATCAGTGTTCAGGCCGTTGCAGCCGGGGGCCTTTCGCTGCTGCTTTATAACCAGCTGCGTACCATGTGCGTTGGTATGGTGACGGGGGTTGGCAATCTCATTGCTGCTTCGGTCGGACGCAGCGAGAAACGTACCGGAACATCTGCAATTGACGACGTCGCGACTGACGAAATACGCGATCTGCTGTGTGCCTCAATGTTGATTGCAACAATTGCGGCGACGATTGCCGGCGTCATATTGGTGATTTTCAGCCAAATCCTGACTTTCCTTGGCCAAGCGACTGCGGTGGCAACTTTGGCCAAGCCGATCATGCTGACCTTGGCCCCGGGCTTGCTGCCAATGCTGTGGCTAAACGTGTTGCGGCAGTTCGCGGTCGGCATGCGCCGCGCCGGTTCCTTATTGACCGTTACGATAATATCCATAGCCGTCAATGCTGGCCTGAACCTGATCTTCATCTATGGTTGGCTCGGGATACCTCCGCTTGGATTGGCTGGAATTGGCCTTGCCACCACCCTGGTTCAGGCATGGACATTTCTGGTCTATCTGAGAACCGTCCGGCGTGATGATGCGCTCAGGCCTCTGCTTGCGCTCGATGGATGGCGGGCACGCCCGGCAACATTGGCGATCATTACCCGGATGGGCCTGCCGATTACGCTGACATATGGTTCCGAAGCAGCGATCACTTCGATAGCAACGGTCTTCATGGGAACCTTCGGTCCGTTAGCATTGGCGGTTTCCAATATCGTCAATCAACTTGCCTATATTGTTTACCAGCTCAATATTGGCCTTTCGCAAGGTTCATCAATTCTTGTGAGCAGGACGGTCAGCAAGGGGCAGGCAGATCAAGTCAGCGCTATTGCACGACGAACATTCGCGATCAGCTTCAGTGCAATGGCAATTATCGGCCTTGTCTATGTGTTCCTGCCTGAAATAGTTTTGCTTCCATTTCTCGGTGGCCGGGCCGATCCATCCCTGTTCGGGGCGGCAGCCACATTATTATGGTTCGCCATTGCGCACCAATTCTTCAAAGGCTCACAGAATATCTGTGTCGGCTTGCTACGGGGGCTTGGAAAAACGAAGGTGGCCCTGTTCAATACACTTGTGGGCTACTGGCTTATCGGGATTCCCGCGATGGTGTTGTGCGCATACGGGTTCGGATGGGGCAGCTATGGCATCTGGTTCGGGTTGTGCCTTGGCTTTGGCAGTACAAGCATTCTGTTATGGTGGCGCTTTATTGCGGAGCTTAACACCGCCCGGCTGGCCATTTCTAAAAATCAGCAAGTTTTCCAGATAATATCGGGCTGATGCGCTTCAGAAAGATAAAGCCATGCGTGAGCAATGTTTCAAAGATCGCGCTTGGCAGATTTGGCATGCGCTATCGAGCGGCCTGTTCTAGCTGCGTACGATGCTCAGCGTCTTGTCAAAAATGCGCAAGACCCTGTCGAGTTCGTGCCCGCGTTTAAGAATAAGGCCGCTTGCGGCGATAACGCTATAGGCACCCTGTTTGCGTGACAGTTTCGGGTTCTTTTCAATGCGGAACATCGGGACTTCGCTGGTGCGCCGGAAAACCGAAAAGATTGCCCTGTCGGAAAGATGGTCAATGGCATAATCCCGCCATTCGCCAGCGGACACCATAAACCCATAAACACGCAAAATTTGATTGAGTTCGCGCCGGTCGAAGGTAATCGGCAAATCATTGTTTCGAACGAGGGGGATGAGTTTCGCCTGGCGCTGCGAATCGTCGCCACCTGCATTGCTTTCCATCAATCAACCGCCTTTGAATTTGTCGTGTGACACCTGGATGACAATAAGGTGACCCCATCTGGATAATTTTACAAGCTTGCAATTTTCTTGCCGCGCAAATTTTGTGAAAACAGTGCCTTCGTTTCCGCACCTCACGAACCAATACGGTGTGAAGCCAATGGTGATGATGCGACACATTCTCGCCATCTTCCTTACGCATTGCCGCCGAAATTCAAACCGAACATCCAGCTGTGTTGCCAGAGATGGTTTGATCAGGGCAGTTCGATTACCCAAGCCCCCCGCCCAAGCGGATTGTTCAGATCAGATCAATAATCTCAGTATATTTGGCAACATGCCCCAATAGCTCAGGCCGGATTTATCCGGCCTGTTTTTGTTTCAGCTATTTGGACGCCATGATTGACGCACCGATGATTGGCCCGGGCTTGCCGTCGCCAAGCATCTCTTGCAACAGCACCGCGCAACCTGAGGCCTTCTTGCTGGCAAGCTCACTCATTGGGATCTCGATCTTTTGAGCATTGCCATCCCACATGCCCACGGTTTCCATGGCACGAACGCTATTGGCATAACTCACCATACGTCCGGTATTTTCGCCGCCGGGGATAGAGACGATGCTCTCGCGATTGAAATATGCAAGGACGACACGGACAGGATTAGCCGTAACCGATCCTGAGCCTATATCAATAAGAAGCCGGTTTTTTGCAGCTTTCTCAATGGAAACCGACACTGTCAGCCCCATGGGTGTATTGCGCATATCGGCAATGCGGCGGCGAATCTTCGTTTCGTCCTGCCCATTCATATGCTCGCGTCCATTGACGATGACCTGCGGCGTATAAACGCCATTGAGACTCAAGGCTTTGCGATATTCGTTCTGGCGTTCGGTGTTTTCGGGCAAAGCAAGATTGTCGGTCCAGCCCCGATAGTCCCAGTAGTCGACATGGAAAGCCAGCGCCACAACCTTTCCTTCCCCCGCCAGTTCTTTGAGAATAGCATCGGCAGGGGGACATGAACCGCAACCTTGCGACGTATAAAGCTCGACGACGCCTTCCGGCTTGGTTCCCGCATCTTCTGCGCAGACCGGAACCACATAAGCAATCGCTGCCAAAACGGGCAGGCCGATCGCCAAGAGTTTTGAAGTGGTGCGCGTAAGCAAGATTGCGGGGCTTTCTTCGTGAAATTTATAAATCTTATCTGTCAGATTGGTTGCCAGAAGATTGATAGGAGTCCGTTCATTCAAGGGGAAGTCACTTTGAGGTGAATTCGATCACGAATACTGTACCATTCAACGATGAAGGGCCGCCGATCGCCCGGCGGCCCTTCAAAATCAATTATATGATGTCGAATCAGGCAGCCAGATCGCGCAGAACATATTGCAGGATGCCGCCATTCTTCAGATACTCCAGTTCATCGATAGTATCGATGCGGCAGATCAGAGGAACCTGCTTCACTTGACCATCAGCGAATGTCACTGTCGCAAATGTTTTCTGGCGGGGCTGGATCGTGGCAAGCCCCTCGATGGAGACAATTTCATCACCCTTCAGACCCAGTGACTGCCAGCTTGTACCTTCTTCAAGAACGAATGGGACAATGCCCATGCCGACAAGGTTCGAACGGTGGATACGCTCGAAAGACTGAGAAATAACCGCGCGAACACCGAGCAGATTTGTTCCCTTTGCCGCCCAGTCACGTGATGAGCCATTGCCATATTCCACGCCAGCGAAAATCACCAGCGGCACATTCTCGCGGCGATATTCCATTGCCGCATCATAGATCGGCATTTCTTCCTTGGTTGGATAATGGATGGTGTAACCACCTTCGCGGCCATTCTCACCCAGCATGTGATTGCGGATGCGGATATTGGCAAAAGTACCGCGCATCATCACTTCATGGTTGCCACGACGCGTGCCGTACTGGTTGAAGTCCAGCGGAGCCACGCCATGATCGGTCAGATACTGCCCGGCAGGTGAGGCGGCCTTGATGGAACCGGCCGGAGAAATATGATCGGTCGTGATCTTGTCGCCGAACAGGCCAAGAATGCGCGCACCCTTGATGTCGTTGACAATGCCCGGGGTTTTACCCATGCCGACAAAGTAAGGCGGGTTCTGCACATAGGTGGAATTGTCATCCCATGCATAGGTCTGACCGGCTGGCACTTTAACGTTCTGCCAATTTTCATCGCCCTTGAACACATCCGCATATTTTGCCGAAAAGAGCTTGCGGGTAACGTTCTTGGTGATGAATTCCTGGATTTCATGGCTGGAAGGCCAGATATCCTTGAGGAAGACAGGATTGCCATTCTGATCTTCGCCGAGCGGCTCGGTTGTCAGATCTTTGGTAACCGTTCCGGCCAAAGCGTAAGCGACAACCAGCGGCGGCGATGCAAGATAGTTAGCCTGCACGTCCGGAGATACGCGGCCTTCGAAGTTGCGGTTGCCGGAAAGAACAGCAGCAGCAATCAGACCCTTATCATTGATGGTCTTGGAGATCGGCGCAGGCAATGGACCGGAGTTGCCGATGCATGTGGTGCAACCGAAGCCGACAAGATTGAAGCCAAGCTTATCGAGTTCAACCTGCAGACCTGCGCTTTCCAGATAGGCGGCAACGACCTGCGAGCCGGGGGCGAGCGAAGTCTTGACCCAAGGCTTGGATTTCAAACCCTTGGCAACTGCGTTGCGGGCGAGGAGGCCAGCGGCAATCAGAACACTTGGATTTGACGTATTGGTGCAGGACGTGATGGCGGCAATGGCAACGTCGCCATGGCCCAGATCATAATTCTCGCCCTCGACCTGATAACGCGCATCGAGTTGTTCAGTCTTCTTGTATTCCTTCTGCAATGATTCGCGGAAGCCGGAAGCAATTCCTTCCAGCGCGATACGGCCTTCAGGACGCTTGGGACCAGCCATGGAAGGCACAACCGTGCCGAGATCCAGTTCCAGCGTATCGGTGAAGACCGGATCAGCAGAGCCCGCTTCACGCCACATGCCCTGAGCCTTTGAATAGGCTTCAACCAACGCCAGACGATCTTCGTCACGGCCAGACATATGCATATAGTTGATGGTTTCATTGTCGATCGGGAAGAAGCCGCATGTTGCGCCATATTCCGGACCCATATTGCCGATGGTGGCGCGGTCAGCCAATGTCATCGAATCAAGACCAGGGCCGAAGAACTCGACGAACTTGCCGACAACACCCTTCTTGCGCAGCATCTGAACAACGGTAAGAACCAGATCGGTTGCCGTAACGCCTTCCTTGACCTTGCCGGTCAGGCGGAAGCCGATGACTTCCGGAAGAAGCATGGAAACTGGCTGACCGAGCATGGAAGCCTCGGCTTCGATGCCGCCAACGCCCCAGCCAAGAACGCCAAGACCATTGACCATGGTGGTGTGCGAGTCCGTACCAACGCAGGTATCAGGATAAGCGACAGTCACGCCGTCTTCTTCCTTGGTCCAGACGCCTTGTGCCAGATATTCGAGGTTGACCTGATGGCAAATGCCCGTGCCGGGCGGAACAACGCGGAAGTTCTTGAATGCCTGTTGGCCCCATTTCAGGAAGCGGTAACGCTCGCCATTGCGCTCATATTCCAGATCCACATTGCGCTTGAAGGCTTGTGGATTGCCGAATTCATCGACGATGACGGAATGGTCGATAACCAGATCGACCGGGACGAGCGGATTGATCTTTTCAGGGTCACCACCAAGATTGACCATTGCATCACGCATGGCGGCAAGATCGACGACTGCTGGAACGCCGGTGAAATCCTGCATGAGAACGCGGGCAGGGCGGTAAGCAATTTCTGCCCCGGCAGAACCGCGATCAACAAGCCACTTGGCGACATTCTCAATATCTTTCTTGAAAACCGAGCGGTTGTCTTCAAAGCGAAGCAGGTTTTCAAGCAGGACTTTCATGGAGAATGGAAGGGCGGAAATGCCTTCCAGGCCGTTCTTTTCGGCTTCGGTCAAACTGAAATAAACATATTCCTTATCCCCTACGGTGAGGGTTTTACGGCATTTAAAACTATCGATCTGAGACATTTTGCGTTCGTCCTTATGCTGCGGCCTAACCCGGGACGAACGCCTTTGCCGCGTTTCAAGGACGCGCTAAGGTGCGGGTGCAGTCATTTCCGCTGTCCGTCCCAGCAAATACCGGGAAGTATTCGCTTGAGATCGGCCAAAATTGTTTCCATGCCGACCGCTGGCATGGTTGACTGGTATATAGAGTTTTTCCGCGATTTGTGCCAGACCGTAAGGCGCAAAAATACGGGCTGCGGCGAAATGGTCATTTGGTTGCGCTCAAAACAGAAAAAGCGGGTTTTTCATGCAGTTAGTGGCCAAAGGGTTGGGCGGAGAGCGGGGCGGGGAAATCTTGTTTTCTGACCTCAACTTTACCATTCAGGCTGGCGAAGCCCTACTCATCACCGGGCCAAATGGCGTCGGCAAATCGACCTTGTTGCGAATCGCGGCAGGATTGTTGCGGCCAACCGAGGGAGAAATAGTGCTGCAGAATAATCGTGAGCAATTCGAAACGTTGGGCGCGGCATGTCATTTTGTCGGGCATATGAATGCGATGAAACCCGCGCTGACGCTGGACGAAAATTTGCGGTTTTGGCAATCCTTTTATGGCGGCGGAGCGCGGCATGTGTCCGAAGCGCTTGAAATGGTGGGATTGGCCGATATCAGCCATTTGCCCTTTGGCTATCTTTCCACCGGCCAAAAACGACGCGCCAGCATAGCGCGGCTTCTTTCCAGTGACAGGCCCGTATGGCTTTTGGATGAGCCGACCGCTGGACTGGATAAGTCATCCGAAACACAGTTTTCGGCGTTGATGCAGGCTCATCTTGGCAATGGCGGTATCATCGTGGCGGCCACGCATCTGCCTCTCGGATTGCCGCATTCGCAAGAACTGACACTCGAGGCTGTTCACTGATGGGCGCATTGTTCGTGCGAGATGCCCGCCTTGGTTTACGGGCGGGCGGCGGCGCACTGGTCGGGATATTGTTTTTTCTGGCTGTGATTGCTGTCGTGCCTTTCGGCGTCGGGCCCGATCTCAAGCTCCTCGCGCGCATTGGCGCGGCCATGCTGTGGATCGGCGCACTGCTTGCAACTCTCCTTGGCCTCGACCGGCTGTTTCAGGCAGATCGTGATGATGGCTCGCTTGATCTTCTCATCATGAACTCCGAACGCCGCATGCTGGCGATCACGGTGCTGGTGAAATGCCTCGCCCATTGGACAGTGAGCGTTTTGCCGTTGGTTATTGCCGCGCCCTTGCTGGGCCTGTTCATGAACATGGAGCCGCTGGCAATTGGTGCAGTCACATTGACCCTTCTGATAGGAACGCCGGCCATCACGCTTATAGGGGCTGTCGGTGCGGCTGTTGCAGTCTCGCTGCCGCGTGGTGGACTGCTTGTTTCGGTGATTGTTCTGCCTCTTACCATTCCGGTGCTCATCTTCGGTGTATCTGCGTCCTATGGCGCAATTGAAGATCCGGCCCCATTTCTGGCACCTTTGCTTATTCTAGGTGCGATTACATTGTTCTTTGCGGTTATCGGCCCGTGGGCGGCGGCAGCTGCACTTAAATCATCCGCCGACTGACAGACTGGTGAATTGCGCAACGAAATATGAAAAGCTAAGAGATATTTATGAGCAATGTGGCATCCAAATCTGGGCGGTGGACCGATCTGGCGAACCCGACAAGGTTTTTGAACCTTGCGAGTAGCGTCTTGCCTTGGCTTGCCGGGGCAACGCTGATCACGCTTGCGATCGGTTTCTGGATGTCGATGATGGCGCCGGATGATTATCAGCAGGGCATAACCGTCAAGATCATGTTCATCCATGTGCCTTTCGCCTGGCTTTCCATGATGTGCTACACGATCATGTCGATTGCAGCGCTTGGCACGCTTGTCTGGCGTCATCCTCTGGCCGATGTTGCGGCAAAGGCAGCGGCCCCCATCGGCGCTGTTTTTACAGCTCTCGCCCTCATGACAGGTTCGCTCTGGGGCAAGCCCATGTGGGGAACATGGTGGGTTTGGGATGCGCGCCTGACTTCGGTGTTTGTGTTGTTTCTTATGTATCTTGGTGTGATTGCGCTGACGCGCGCCATGGATGATCCGGCGAGATCCGCAAGGGTCACTGCCATCCTCACGCTTGTGGGCTTCGTCAATATCCCGATCATCAAGTTTTCCGTCGATTGGTGGAATACACTTCATCAGCCAGCGTCGGTTATTCGCATGGGCGGCTCGACAATAGACCCTTCCTTGCTCTGGCCATTATTGGTTATGGCAATCGGTTTTACGCTGCTGTTCTTCACATTGCACATCATGGTCATGCGCAATGAGATATGGCGTCGCCGGGTCACTGCCATGCGGCGTATCGCAGCGCGCAGCGCAGAACGAAAGGCCCCATGATGAGCAATCATATGGCTTTCGTACTCGCTTCCTATCTTTCCGCAGGCATAGCCCTGTCAGGTTTGATCGCTTGGATTCTCCTCGACCAGCGCAACCAACTCAAAGCACTGCGCGACCTCGAAGCGCGTGGTGTCCGCCGTCGTTCAGGTTTCGGCAAAGATGGCGCATCATGAGCGAGGACGTTCAAAGGCAATCGATGCCTCGCAAGCGCAACCCAATCTTCGTTTTTCTGCCCTTGATCCTGTTTATCATTCTTGCGGCTATCTTTGCTTTGCAGCTTGCTTCGGGCCGCGATGAATCTGTCATCCCTTCCGCATTGTTAGGCAAGCCAGCACCGAATGTTTCGCTGCCAGCGGTTGCGGGACTCATGAAGGATGGCCAAGCTGTTCCAGGCCTTGATCCGTCCAAGTTCAAAGGTCAGGTCACGCTGGTCAATATATTCGGCTCGTGGTGTCTGCCCTGCCGTCAGGAGCACCCGCTGTTGATGAAGCTGGCACAGGACAAGCGGATTGTGCTGACTGGCCTCAATTATAAAGACAAGCCGGAAAACGCAGTCGGATTTCTTGAGGATCTCGGTAATCCCTATGGGGCAATTGGTGCCGATCTCAATGGCCGCGCGGCAATCGAGTGGGGCGTGTACGGTGTGCCGGAGACATTCCTGGTCGGACGCGACGGGGTCATTGCCTACAAGCATGTCGGACCATTTTCTGAAGAGACGATCCGTACAGATTTGATGCCTGCTATAGAGGCCGCGCTAAAGTCGAATTAGAGCGAGGCGTAGTGCCTTGCCCAATCCACCGCACGGCCTGCCGCCGTAGCAGTGCCTTCGACCGCCTCAATCAAAGGTACTCTGATCAGTCGGTAGCCTAAAGAGCGCTTTTCAATAAGGACGGGCTCTTCGACTGATGTTCCCATGGCAATGATTTCAACAGGGCGGTCAAGGATCGGCGCTGGCACTTTGAACGAATGGCCCGCGATCATCGGGCTTTGCTGCGCTGAAGCAGCACAGGTCGCCGTAATCAACGGGTAATCAACCTTGCCCGCCTTTCGGATCTGTGCCTCCAGATCAGCGCGGCAAGTCTCCATGTTGCTCCAGCCCGTATCTGCTGTCTTGATATATTCGCAGACCTTGGCATCGCAGTCGCAACCCATCAGAGTCATGACGATGAGGGCGGTTTTCATGGAGGTTGTCTTTCTCAAGAATCATTGATGATTGGTGATTCTTGAGCTTTGATAGCGGCGGGATTTCGTCGCGATCAGGCGGAAATTGTGACCGTTTGTGGCGTCATGTTTTCTTGTTGGCCGCCTTTTCATTGGTTAGCGATTCGGTCGAATATTTCATGATCAGCGGCATTTGCGCGAAGGTGAAAAGCAGGGTGATCGGCATTGTGCCCCATACCTTGAACGCCACCCAGAAATCTGTCGAAAAGCTGCGCCAAACCACTTCGTTCAGCACTGCAAGAAAGAGAAAGAAAATACCCCAGCGTAGAGTCAGTTTACGCCAGCCTTCAGCATTGAGTTTGAAGGCACTGTCAAAAACATAGCCCAAAAGCGCTTTACCGAAATATAACCCGCCAAGCAGAATGATGCCAAACAGAGCATTGACGATTGTCGGCTTCATTTTGATGAAAGTCTCATTGTGCAACCAGAGCGTCAGCGCGCCAAATATCAATACGACGATGCCGGAAATGAGTGGCATGATCGGCAGGCTTCGGGTCAGGACCCAGGATACTCCGAGGGCAATAAAGGTTGCAGCCATGAATAGGGCAGTGGCGACGAAGATCGGTTCGCCAATATTTGACAAGACCGGAAACCGCTCCAACAGCCATTCACCTTTTGCATTGGCAAAAAAGAAGATCATCAGCGGGCCCATTTCCAGCGCCAGTTTCAGCAATGGATTGACCTGTTTGTGTGCGGGATCGGATGGATCGCGCTCGAAAATCGGTTCGTTCATCATGCAACTCCAGCAATGGCTTTGGCAAAATCGCTTGCCGCAAATGGCTCAAGGTCATCGACCTGCTCGCCTACGCCAATAAAATAGACCGGCAATTTATGCTTTGCCGAGATGGCGACAAGAATGCCGCCGCGTGCCGTGCCATCAAGCTTGGTCATGACCAATCCGTTGACACCCGCGATGTTCCGGAAAATTTCAACCTGGTTAAGCGCATTCTGGCCGGTCGTCGCATCGAGTGTCTGCAGAACCGTGTGCGGCGCTTCAGGATCATGCTTGCCGAGAACGCGCACGATTTTGGCCAGTTCTTCCATCAGTTCTACGCGGTTTTGCAAACGACCGGCGGTGTCGATGATCAGAACATCACTTCCCGCTTCCTTGGCCTGCTTCCACGCGTCAAAGGCAAGTCCGGCAGCGTCGGCACCAAGCTTGCTGGAGACGACCGGCGCGCCAGTGCGCTTGCCCCAAATATGCAATTGTTCGATTGCTGCCGCTCGGAACGTGTCGCCTGCAGCCAGCATGACATTCAGACCACCGGCTGTCAGCTTTGCGGCGAGCTTGCCGATTGTCGTGGTCTTGCCGGTGCCATTGACACCGACAACCAAAATGACGTGCGGCTTGTGCGAAAGATCCAGTTCCAGCGGTTTTGCAACTGGTCCAAGCACCCTCTCGATTTCCGTTGCCATGATACTACGCACTTCATCAGTGCTGATATCCTTGCCGTAGCGTGTGGCGCTCAAAGCACCTGTAATCCTGATCGCCGTTTCCATCCCGAGATCGGCCTGGATCAGGACGTCTTCAAGGTCTTGCAACGTATCTTCATCGAGCTTGCGCCTTGTGAAGATACCACCAATAGAATCGCCAAGTTGTTGCGAGGAACGCGATAGCCCTTTGCGAAGGCGTTCAAACCAGCTGATGCGTTTTTCCGGTTCTACCGGTTGTGGTTCTTCGTCCTGCTTTTCCTGAACAGTCTTTGACACCGTAACTTTCTTGACCAGCGGCTTGGGTGTCGCGGGCATGTCTTCGGGTGCCACGACAACGGGCGTTTCAATTACCGCTTCCGGCTCAGAAATAATCTCCGGCGCTGTTTCGGGAGCAAACTCGGGTTCAGGCTGAAGCTCCGGTTCTGGTTCAATCTGCTCTTCCTGCAGTACTTTGATCTCAACCGGAGCAACGGTTTCGATGATCGCCTGTTCGAGAGGTTCCGTTGACTCGATATCTGCTTGCGGGATGATCTCGGGCTCAGGTTCCGACAGAATTTCAGGTTCGGGCAGGGTGTCTTCAACAAGCGCCGCAGACTCTACGGGCGCATCAGACTCTTCAACCTCGATGACAGAAGTCTCTTCTCCAACAGGCAATGTTTCCTGCGCAGCAGTATCTTCATAGGTCTGCTCAACCGTTTCGGTCTTATCCGACTCAATAAGAGGAATATCGACAGGGGTTTCCTCAACCTCCTTCTTGCCGAATGAAAATATTTTCTTGATAAAACCCAGAGCCATGAATGCTGCTTTACTTTTTATGCCGCGTGGCGATTGCTGCCATTGTCACTGGCGTTGGCCAACAGTTTGTCACCATCATGCCCTGTTATAGTCCGCTCGATGATGGTTCCTGCCGCATCGGCATCAACACCGACAAGTGTAAAACCTTCCGTGCGGCCAATACCTTCGCGTTCAACGAGAATTTTCTGACGCGTTCCAACAAGGCTGTTCAGATGTTTATCATAAGCCGCATTCCCGGCAGCCCTTAGCCGCGCAGCACGGTCCTTGATTATCTTGCGATTCATTTGTGGCATGCGCGCGGCAGGTGTTCCTTCGCGCGGGCTGAAAGGAAAGACATGAAGATTTGTCAGGCCGCATTCTTCAACGATGCGGATCGAGTTTTCGAACATCTCTTCTGTTTCCGTCGGGAAACCCGCGATGATATCGGCGCCAAACACGATATCCGGCCTGATACTGCGCACAGTTTCGCAGAACGTGATGGAATTTTCGCGCGAATGCCGACGCTTCATCCGCTTCAGGATCATATTATCACCGGATTGAAGCGAGAGATGCAGATGCGGCATCAACCGGCTTTCTGTGGCCAATGCTTCCATCAAATCCTCATCGGCCTCGATGGAATCAATGGAAGAAAGGCGCAGGCGCTGCAAATCCGGCACCTCCTTCAGGACGGTCTTTACCAGCTTGCCAAGGCGCAGATTGCCGGGAAGATCCGGGCCATAGCTGGTCATGTCGACGCCGGTCAGGACCACTTCATGATAGCCATTGCCGACAAGCCGCTTGACTTGTTCGATCACACCGCCCATCGGTACTGATCGAGAATTGCCCCGGCCATAGGGAATAATGCAGAAGGTGCAGCGATGGTCACAGCCATTTTGCACTTGTACAAAGGCCCGTGCGCGCCCTTCAATGGCATCAACCATGTGTGACGCGGTTTCGCGCACTTCCATGATGTCGTTAACCCGCACTTTTTCAAACTGGTTGACGCCAAAATCAGGCAGCATGCGATATGAGTTAGATTTGAGCTTTTCCTCATTGCCGAGGACGAGATCAACCTCATCCATGGCGGCGAAATCATCGGCCCCGGTTTGCGCCGCGCAACCCGTCACGATGATCCGGGCAGCCGGGTTGTCGCGCCGTGCCTTGCGGATTGCCTGCCGCGCCTGCCGCACCGCTTCGCTGGTTACGGCACAGGTGTTGAAAATAATCGCGCCATTTTCAAGCGTACCAAGACCGGCAGCATCGGCTTCCCGCTTCATCACCTCGGATTCATAGGTGTTAAGACGACAGCCGAAGGTAACGACGTCCACAGCCATCAGGCCGCTCCCTGTGCGTCTTCGCTACGTGCCCAGTTGCCATTTTGAGGATCGAGAGAGCCTGAAAATTCCCACTCGGCTGGCCCTGTCATCAGGACATGATCGTTTTCCAGCCACTCAATAACCAACGGGCCGCCTGGCACAGTTACAGTTACGGCACGGTCTGTCCGGTCGGTGCGCGCCGCCGATACACCGGCGGCACATGCGGCAGAACCGCAGGCGCGTGTAATGCCCGCACCACGCTCCCATGTGCGCAGCGTTATTGCGTTACGGCTCGTTACGTGAGCGATCGAAATATTGGCCCGTTCCGGAAACATGGGGTGGTTTTCGAGCATTGGACCAAAGCGTTCCAGATCATAATTCCAGACATCCTGATCGACCCAGAAAATGGCATGTGGATTGCCCATGCTGACAACGGAAGGCGAATGCAAGACCGGCGCATCGATAGGCCCGATCTGCAATTCGATCTTACGCGTGTCGTGGAAGGGTTCGGAGAGCGGGATTTCTTGCCATTCAAAGTGCGGCCTTCCCATATCGACGGAAATCTGGCCGTCCGGGTGCTCGCTTGCGGTCAGAATTCCCGCGATTGTCTCGAAGGAGAATTCGCGCTTGCCCGTCTGGGCGCTGAGCGCCTGCACGACGCAGCGCATACCATTGCCGCAGGTTTGTGCATGAGTACCATCAGAATTGATGATCTCGACATAAGCATCCGTGCCATCGCTGTGGGGAGAATGGATCGCCATGATTTGATCGAACTTGGTTGCAGGATCGCGATCAAGCGCTATCGCCGCTTGCGGTGTAATTCTGTCCGCACGTCCACGCATGTCGGCAACGATAATTTCATTGCCAAGCCCGTTCATCTTCGCGAAGGGTGCGCGCGTGATCATGCCGTCTGGTCCTGCCATCAGTTTTCGTGTCTATCGGGTCTATATGGCGGAAAAGGTGAAGAAATGCCAGTCCCTGCAAGCATTGGCGGCGCGCATCATTTGCTCAATCTGTCACATGGATAACCAGTTTTCCGAAATTGTGCCCCTGAAGCAGTCCCATAAAGGCTTCTGGCGCATTGGCGAGGCCCTCGACAATATCCTCGCGATACTTCACCTCACCGCTCTGCAGCCACTTTCCCATATCTTCAGTGAAGGCTGGGCGCTGATCCACGAACTCCCGCTGTATGAAACCGCGTATCAGGAGGCTCTTCTTCAGGACATCGCGCATGAGATGGGGGAGACGGTCCTTACCGGACGTATCAAGGCCATCATATTGGGCGATGAGGCCGCAAACCGGTATGCGAGCAAACGTATTCAGCAGCGGAAAGACAGCGTCCCAGACAGCGCCGCCGACATTCTCGAAATAGACGTCAATTCCATCCGGGCATGCCAGCTTTAACTGTTCGGAAAAGTCAGGCGAGTGGTGGTCTATTGCTGCTTCGAAGCCAAGTTCATCCCTGATGAAAGCGCATTTTTCTGGGCCACCTGCAATGCCTATGGCACGCGCTCCTTTTAGCCTTGCAATCTGGCCGACAGTGGAGCCGACCGGACCACTGGCAGCCGCAACGACAACGGTTTCGCCGGGTTTCGGCTGGCCAATCGTGAGTAAGCCCGTATAAGCCGTAAAGCCCGGCATGCCGAGGATGCCAACGGCGGTTGAAAGTGGTGCGACTTCAGGGTCGAGCTTACGCAAACCGCTGCCGTCGGAAATCGCATAGCTTTGCCAGCCAGAATGCGAAAGAACAAAATCTCCATTTTTATAGCCGGGATGCCTGCTTTCAATAACCTCCGCTACGGTGCCGCCCTCCATCACAGCATCTATCGCGACAGGGGCTGCATAGGATTTTGCATCATCCATCCGGCCGCGCATATAAGGATCGAGCGACAGATAGAGGATTTTGAGTAGCACTTCGCCATCACGGGGCGTTGGGATCGCGGCTTCTTCTATCCGGAAGTTCCCAGGTTTGACCCGCCCCTCAGGGCGAGAGGCGAGAACGATACGGGTATTCGTTGGCTGTGACATGACTGCTCCCATGAGTTGCAGACGAGCCTAACTGACCCGTTTCAACGTCGCAACGTCAAGAGATCAATGCGGCTCGTGCGCGTCTGCAACGCCGCGCAGCCAATAGCCCGCTGCTTTTACCCATTCGCCGTTCAGGCCACGATGCTCAACCAGATATTGGCGTATTGCTTTTGAAGCGATGCTTTCGCTGGCTATGAAAGCATAGCAATCGCCGCTTGGCAGATCGAGCGTCTCAATTTTCCGTAGCAGTAGATCATTATTCCCGGCTTCAGCGCCATTGCGATGAACCCAGATGATCTCGGCATTTGCGTCGGTGTTGATCGATTGCTCTTCTTCCTTACCGGCCACTTCTATGACTGCGATGGCACGGGATGAAGCAGGGAGTTCTTCCAACCGGCGGCTGATTGCAGGGAGCGCAGTCTCGTCTCCCGCCAGAAAATACCAGTCGAAGGCATCGGAAACAATCATCGAGCCTCGGGGCCCGCCGATCACGAGCTTCTGTCCAATAGCAGCCTGGGCAGCCCAGCTTGAGGCTGGCCCATCCCCATGCAGGACGAAATCGACATCAAGCGTGTTGGTGGCGGGGTGATAATTGCGCGGTGTATAATCGCGCATTTGCGGTCGTGGTTTGCCTTCCGGGAAGGTAACGCCATCGGGGCCAAGTGTCGGCAATACAGGCTCTTCACCAGGCGGCGAAAAGAAAATCTTGATGTGATCGCCATATCCGGGGCTGGTAAAACCTTCGAGTTGATCTCCAGCAAGGGTGACGCGCAACATGAGCGGCGTCAAATGCCTCACAGCTTGAACCTCAAGCACGCGAAGGCGGGTTTCGTGACGAATTCTCTGGGGTGTTTTATTTATGACTGACATTGTCAAGAAATACGTCGGCACTTGTGGAAGTTCAATGGGTTTGGGCTTTAAATTTTGGTCGCAGCTTCGCACGACATAATAAGACTTTATTCACCTTGAAATGCTTAAACTGGGTAATGCGACTCAACTGACCGAAAGGCTGGCGCGGTCATGTGTGGCGATATTGTCATTCCGGCCAGCTTTTGGGTGCATTTGCCAATGGAAATGCCGTTGAACGGTGGTTTTTTTGGTATTTGGGTTGAGAATTTCGGCCAGATGGCCATTGTATCATGGTTAATCACAGGGGAATGGGTTGGTATTCCCGAATCAGATTATGCAGATGGAGAACTGAGGTTATGGGAACTTTGAAGGTCAATTTGCTGACCGTTGCCGCTGTTGGCATGGTGTTGGCCGGATGCCAGAGTTCGCGGATGGAACCGATGGATTCGGGACCAGCACCGTTGCAAGCGGCTCCTTCCGGCTCTGTCAGGCAGAGCCAGCTTCCACCGCCCGGCGGCAATCAGTTTCCGACGGCGCCAACCACTGCTGGCGCGGCTCCAAGCGCTCAACCCAATACGCAAGTGGCATCGTTGCCGCCTGAAAACGCGCCTGACCTTACCGCTGGCAGCGTGGCCGGTGTATGGAATGCGAGTATGGGCGGTCAGAGCTGCAAGATTGCGACTCCGCAGACAAAATTTGGCCAGGGTTATCGCGCCGGTCCGCTTCGTTGCCCCGGCGAGCTAGCAACGCTGTCCTCGTGGGCAGTCAGTGGCAAGCAGCTTACCCTGTATGATGCAGCAGGCGGTACTGTGGCGCGGCTTTATTCGTCAGGTGGGTCAAAGTTTGACGGTCAGACATCCGGTGGACAGAACCTGACGCTCTCGCGCTAAAAACAAGGCGCGGCCTTGAGAGACTGCTTCCCGCATGTCGCATGATAATCTGAAAGTGTTTCCCTCGGTGAACGAGCGCTACCAGGCGCTCGTTCAGTCGGGGGAGCTTGATATGGACCCCGCGCAACAGCAGCTGGCCTTGCGTTTCGACCGGCTTATCCGCGATGTCGCAACGAAGCGTCTTGCGACGAAATCCAGTGCCCTGGGTTGGCTTTTCAGTCGGAAATCCCCGCGCAACGAGATCGTCAAGGGCCTTTATATTTACGGTGAAGTTGGACGGGGCAAAACCATGCTCATGGACATGTTTCATCAACTTGTCCCGGTAAAACGCAAGCGCCGTGCCCATTTTCTCGATTTTATGGCCGATGTTCACGAGCGTATCAATGCGCATCGCAAGGCTCTCAAGAACGGCGAAACAAAACAGGAGGATCCGATACCGCCTGTTGCCGACGCTCTGGCTGAACAATCATGGGTGCTCTGTTTCGATGAGTTCACGGTTACGGATATTGCCGATGCCATGATCCTGTCGCGCCTGTTTCGAGCCTTGTTCGAACGCGGCGTTGTCCTTGTTGCCACCTCTAACGTTTTGCCCGATAACCTTTATCGCGACGGGCTCAATCGCCAGCTGTTCCTGCCGTTCATTGATTTGCTAAAAACCCATGTGGACGTCATCAATCTGGATGCGCGCACCGATTACCGGCTGGAGAAGCTTAATCGCATGCCGGTTTATCTTTCCCCTCTGAACGATGAATCGAATCGTTTGATGGATGAGGCATGGCACGCAGCCACCGAAGGCGCGACAGTCGCGTCCGACAGCGTGACGGTAAAGGGCCGCTCGGTGGTTATACCGAAGGCCGGCAGCAACGCGGCACGATTTACCTTTGCTGATCTCTGCTCCAAACCGCTCGGGGCGGCGGACTACGTAGCCATCATCCAACGATACAAGACGATTTTCATCGACGCGGTGCCTGTGCTCGATCACGCGCGCAGGAATGAGGCCAAGCGTTTCATTATCCTTATCGATATTCTCTATGACAATCACGTGCACATCGTGATCTCAGCCGCCGCTTCTCCCGATAAACTTTATGTCGCCAACCGCGGAACTGAGGCTTTTGAATTTGACCGCACCGCATCACGGCTGTTCGAAATGCAAAGCGAAGAGTATCTTGAAGGTGCCGCCCGCCCAACGGCCGCAGCTTCATGAGACTGATACTTTTGGCGTGTAAAGAGACTCTCGAAATAGCTCAAAATGCTAAATCTGATTGACGTTTACGTAAGTCCCATCAAATCTAAACGATTGAATTCATTGAGGGGAAAATTTTAAGTTGAGTTATTTTTGAAAGAGGAATATTCGAACCACCCAACGCAGAGGCATATGGCGACAGATTGCCGACAAGCATTTCTGATAATCGTTATTTTGGTCTTTGACGTCGGTTAAGGCATTAAGTTCAGGCAAAACTTCAGATCAGGGAAGTATCCAGCATGGCACGTAACAAAATCGCCCTCATCGGCTCAGGTATGATCGGTGGAACGCTTGCACATCTGATCGGGCTCAAAGAGCTCGGCGACATCGTTCTTTTCGACATCGCAGAAGGGACGCCTCAGGGCAAAGGTCTCGACATTGCTCAGTCCTCCCCGGTTGATGATTTCGACGCCAAGCTTACCGGCGCCAACGACTATGCAGCCATTGAAGGCGCAGATGTTGTCATTGTCACCGCCGGTGTGCCCCGCAAGCCGGGCATGAGCCGCGACGATCTTCTCGGCATCAATCTAAAGGTCATGGAGCAGGTCGGCGCGGGCATCAAGAAATACGCCCCCGGCGCTTTCGTGATCTGCATCACCAACCCGCTCGACGCAATGGTCTGGGCGCTGCAGAAATTTTCCGGTCTGCCAAAAAACATGGTTGTCGGCATGGCCGGCATTCTGGACAGCGCACGCTTCCGCTATTTCCTTGCCGATGAATTCAAGGTTTCGGTTGAAGATGTCACCGCTTTCGTTCTCGGTGGCCATGGCGACTCCATGGTTCCGCTCGCGCGCTATTCGACTGTTGCCGGTATCCCGCTGCCGGACCTGGTGAAGATGGGCTGGACCAGCCAGGAAAAGCTCGATCAGATCATCCAGCGTACCCGCGACGGCGGTGCCGAAATCGTTGGTCTGCTCAAGACCGGCTCTGCCTTCTACGCGCCTGCTTCCTCGGCCGTTCAGATGGCTGAGGCCTTCCTCAAGGACAAAAAGCGTGTTCTTCCTGTCGCTGCGCATCTTTCCGGCCAGTATGGCGTTAAGGATATGTATGTGGGCGTGCCGGTCATTATCGGCGCAGGCGGTGTCGAGCGCGTTATCGAAATCGACTTGAACAAGGCAGAAGAAAAGCAGTTTGAAGCTTCGGTGGCTTCGGTTGCCGGGCTTTGTGAAGCTTGCATCAATATCGCACCGAACCTCAAGTAATTTGGTTCACGAAACAATTCTGAAACGATCCTGAGCTACGGCTCAGGATTATTCGTAGAGGAAATATCATATGAATATTCATGAATATCAGGCCAAGCGTCTGCTGCACACATTTGGTGCGCCAATTGCCAATGGTGTTGCCGTTTACTCGGTCGAGCAGGCGGAAGAATGGGCAAAGACACTGCCCGGTCCGCTTTATGTGGTGAAGAGCCAGATTCATGCCGGTGGGCGCGGTAAAGGCAAGTTCAAGGAACTCGGTCCGGATGCAAAGGGCGGTGTGCGCCTCTCCAAGTCCGTCGAGGAAGTTGTTGCAAATGCCAAGGAAATGCTCGGCAACACATTGGTTACCAAGCAGACCGGTCCCGCTGGTAAGCAGGTCAATCGCCTCTACATCGAAGATGGCGCTGATATTGATCGCGAACTTTATCTGTCGATCCTGGTCGACCGTGCTGTTGGCCGTCCCGCATTCGTGGTTTCCACGGAAGGCGGCATGGATATTGAAGCTGTTGCTCACGATACGCCTGAAAAGATCATCACTGTTGCAATCGACCCTGAAAAAGGCGTTACGGCAGAAGATATCGCGACGATTAGCGATGCTTATGGTTTGAGCGGCGAAGCACGCGCCGATGGCGAAAAGCTTTTCCCGATTCTCTACAAGGCTTTCACCGAGAAGGACATGAGCCTGCTCGAAGTGAACCCGCTGATCGTCATGAAAGACGGTCGTCTGCGTGTTCTGGATGCCAAGGTTTCATTTGATGGCAATGCTCTCTTCCGTCATCCGGATGTGGTCGAGCTGCGCGACACCACCGAAGAAGACGAGAAGGAAATCGAGGCATCCAAATATGACCTCGCCTATGTCGCTCTTGATGGCAATATTGGCTGCATGGTCAATGGTGCAGGTCTTGCCATGGCAACGATGGATATCATCAAGCTCTATGGCGCGGAGCCAGCAAACTTCCTCGATGTTGGCGGTGGTGCCAGCAAGGAGAAGGTAACGGCTGCGTTCAAGATCATCACTGCTGATCCAGCTGTAAAAGGTATTCTGATCAATATCTTCGGCGGCATCATGAAATGCGACATCATCGCAGAAGGTGTTATCGCTGCGGTCAAGGAAGTTGGCCTCAAGGTGCCGCTGGTTGTTCGCCTCGAAGGCACCAATGCTGAACTCGGCAAGAAGATCATCAATGAAAGTGGTCTGAATGTCGTCTCCGCCGATGATCTGGATGATGCGGCGCAGAAAATCGTCAAGGCTGTGAAGGGAAACTAAGGCATGTCTATTCTTGTTAACAAAGACACCAAGGTTCTCGTTCAGGGCCTGACCGGTAAGACCGGCACATTCCACACCGAACAGGCTCTTGCCTATTACGGTACACAGATGGTTGGCGGCATTCACCCGAAGAAGGGTGGCGAGACCTGGGAAGGCAATCTGCCTACCGGTTCGAGCGCGCAGTTGCCGATTTTTGCTTCGGTTGCCGAAGGCAAAGACCGGACCGGCGCAAATGCTTCCGTGATCTACGTTCCGCCTGCAGGCGCTGCGGAAGCCATTCTGGAAGCCATTGAAGCAGAGATTCCTTTGATCATCTGCATCACCGAAGGCATTCCGGTCATGGATATGGTTCGTGTCAAGGCTCGCCTTGACCGTTCGTCGTCACGCCTGATCGGACCGAACTGCCCGGGTGTTCTCACCCCTGAAGAATGCAAGATCGGCATCATGCCGGGCAATATCTTCAAGAAGGGTTCGGTGGGTGTTGTATCGCGCTCCGGCACGCTTACTTATGAAGCAGTGTTCCAGACGACCAATGAAGGCCTTGGCCAGACAACAGCTGTCGGTATCGGCGGTGATCCTGTAAAGGGCACCGAGTTCATCGACGTCTTGGAAATGTTCCTAGCTGACGAAGAAACCAAGTCGATCATCATGATCGGTGAAATCGGCGGCTCGGCGGAAGAAGACGCAGCGCAGTTTATTGCTGATGAAGCAAAGCGCGGCCGCAAGAAGCCAATGGCCGGTTTCATCGCCGGACGTACGGCTCCTCCCGGACGTACCATGGGTCATGCCGGCGCAGTTATTTCCGGCGGCAAGGGCGGCGCTGAAGACAAGATCGCAGCAATGGAAGCAGCGGGTATCCGCGTTTCGCCATCGCCTGCGCAGCTTGGAAAGACATTGGTCGAAGTCCTTAAGGGATAAGACCTTAAAGGAGGCGAACTTTCGCCTTTATCAGAGCTAAGAAGGATCGGGGCAGTTGCTGCCCTGATCAATCCGCGGGGACGCTCATAGCTTGAGCGAGCCTCACCCAGGGTGGCACCGGAAGGCCGGTGCGCTCTTATCAAGGGAGACGGGGCACAGCTCCGGTCACGAATATGGCACGTCAAGAACAGGCCAACGATCTTTTTGCCCTCACTTCATTTCTCTATGGTGGCAATGCCCATTATATCGAGGAACTTCACGCACAATACGAGAAAGACCCGGCATCGGTGGATGCTGAATGGCAGGAATTCTTTGCCAATCTCGGCGATAATAAAGACGATATCCAGAAAAACGCCAAGGGTGCGTCCTGGGAAAAGCCAAATTGGCCAATCGCGGGTAATGGCGAGCTGGTTTCTGCTCTTGATGGCAATTGGGGCGAAGTCGAAAAGCACATTACGGACAAGCTGAAGTCGAAAGGCACCAACGGCGCAGCGGCAACAAACGGCGCTGCCGGAGCGAAGGCATCTGACTCCGACATCATTCATGCGGCGCGCGATTCTGTTCGCGCCATCATGATGATCCGGGCTTACCGCATGCGTGGTCATCTACATGCCAAGCTTGATCCGCTGGGATTGGCCGAGGTCAAGGAAGACTATAACGAGCTGTCGCCAGAGAGCTACGGTTTCTCACCAGCCGATTATGATCGCAAGATCTTCATCGATAATGTGCTGGGTCTTGAATATGCGACCATTCCGCAGATGCTCGATATCCTGCAGCGCACCTATTGCTCGACGATCGGTGTGGAGTTCATGCACATTTCCGATCCGGTGGAAAAGTCATGGATTCAGGAACGCATAGAAGGCCCGGATAAAGGCGTTGCCTTTACCGCAGAAGGCAAGAAGGCGATCCTTTCCAAGCTGGTCGAGGCTGAAGGCTTTGAACAGTTCATTGATGTCAAATATAAAGGCACCAAGCGCTTCGGTCTTGATGGTGCGGAATCGCTGATTCCGGCGCTGGAACAGATTGTCAAGCGTGGCGGCTCGATGGGCCTCAAGGAAATCGTCCTTGGCATGGCTCACCGTGGACGCCTCAACGTGCTTAGCCAGTTCATGCGCAAGCCGCATCGCGCCATTTTCCACGAGTTCAAGGGCGGTTCTTACGCACCGGATGACGTGGAAGGTTCGGGTGACGTAAAATATCATCTTGGTGCTTCGTCGGATCGCGAATTTGACGGCAACAAGGTGCATCTGTCACTGACAGCCAATCCCTCGCACCTGGAAATTGTAAATCCGGTTGTCATGGGTAAGGCCCGTGCCAAGCAGGATCTGCTCGCCGGCCGCGACCGTGATGAAGTTGTGCCGCTTTCCGAGCGTGCCAAGATCATGCCGCTGCTGCTGCATGGCGATGCGGCATTTGCTGGTCAGGGCGTTGTTGCCGAGTGTCTTGGCCTTTCCGGTCTGCGCGGTCATCGCGTCGGCGGTACGGTGCATTTCATCATCAATAACCAGATCGGCTTTACCACCAATCCGCGTTTCTCGCGTTCCTCGCCCTATCCATCCGATGTGGCGAAGATGATTGAGGCGCCGATTTTCCACGTCAATGGTGACGATCCGGAAGCCGTTGTTTATGTGGCGAAGATTGCCACCGAATATCGCATGACCTTCCACAAGCCGGTCGTCATTGATATGTTCTGCTATCGCCGCTTCGGCCATAATGAGGGCGATGAGCCTGCATTCACGCAGCCGCTGATGTACAAGACCATTCGCGGCCAGAAAACGACTGTACAGCTCTATTCCTCCAAGCTGATCGAAGAAGGCCTGATTACTGAAGCCGATCTTGAAAAGCTGCGCGCCACATGGCGCGAAAACCTCGAGCAGGAATTTGAGGCCGGTCAACACTACAAGCCCAACAAGGCCGATTGGCTGGATGGCGCCTGGAGCGGCTTGCGCACAGCAGACAATGCTGATGAGCAGCGCCGTGGCAAAACCGGGCTTCCGCTGAAGACCATAAAGGAAATCGGCAAGAAGCTGGCAGAAGTGCCAGCGGGCTTCAATGTTCACCGCACCATTCAGCGCTTTCAGGATAATCGCGCCAAGATGGTCGAGACCGGCGAAGGTTTCGATTGGGCGACGGCAGAAGCACTGGCATTCGGCTCACTGGCAATTGAGGGGCATCCCGTTCGCCTGTCAGGTCAGGACGTCGAGCGCGGTACATTCAGCCAGCGGCATTCGGTGCTCTATGATCAGGACACGGAACAACGCTACATTCCGCTGAACAATCTTCAAAAAGGTCAGGCTATTTACGAAGTCATCAATTCGATGCTTTCGGAAGAGGCTGTCCTTGGGTTTGAGTATGGCTATTCGCTGTCCGATCCGCGCGCGCTTACCCTTTGGGAAGCTCAGTTTGGTGACTTTGCCAATGGCGCGCAGGTCATATTTGACCAGTTCATCTCATCGGGTGAGCGTAAATGGCTGCGTATGTCGGGCCTGGTTTGCCTGCTGCCACACGGCTATGAAGGTCAGGGTCCGGAGCACTCTTCAGCTCGTCTTGAGCGCTATTTGCAGCTTTGTGCGGAAGACAATATGCAGGTTGCAAATTGCACAACACCTGCAAATTACTTCCATATTCTGCGCCGCCAGATGAAACGCGACTTCCGCAAGCCGCTGATCCTGATGACGCCGAAATCTCTGCTGCGTCATAAGCGTGCGGTATCGTCGATCAGCGATTTCACCGGCGATTCCTCCTTCCACCGTCTGTTGTGGGATGATGCGCAGCTGCTGAAGGATCAGCCGATCAAGCTGCAGAAGGATTCGAAAATCCGCCGTGTGGTTCTCTGCTCCGGCAAGGTCTATTACGATCTTTACGAAGAGCGGGAAAAGCGCGGTATCGATGATGTTTATCTGCTGCGCGTCGAACAGCTTTACCCGTTCCCGGCCAAGGCGCTGATCACGGAACTCTCGCGTTTCCGCAATGCGGAGATGGTCTGGTGTCAGGAAGAGCCCAAGAATATGGGTGCCTGGGCCTTTATCGATCCTTATCTGGAATGGGTGTTGGCGCATATTGATGCCAAGCATCAGCGGGTCCGTTACACCGGACGTCCTGCCGCAGCCTCAACGGCGACCGGCCTGATGTCCAAGCACCTTGCACAACTTGAAGCATTCCTTGAAGATGCTCTGGGTTCATAAGTAAACAAAGAAAGAGCGACGTGACGTCGCTTTGAGCAGTTAAAATAGATCAACGAGAGCTGAGAATATGGCAACCGAAATCCGCGTCCCAACACTGGGCGAATCCGTTTCCGAAGCAACAATCGGCAAATGGTTCAAGAAGGTCGGCGAAGCTATTGCTGTCGACGAACCGCTGGTCGAGCTTGAGACCGACAAAGTGACCATTGAAGTGCCCGCTGCGGCGGCTGGTTCGCTTGCCGAAATTACCGCCAAGGAAGGCGATACGGTTGAAGTTGGCGCCTTGCTTGGCATGATCGGCTCCGGCGAGGGCGCGGCCGCTGCACCTGCCAAGAAAGAAGAAGCCAAGCCTGACGCGGTAGCACAGGCATCCGGCCCAGGTTCAGCGGCAACCACAGGTGAGGCAGAAAACAAGGCTGCTCAGGTTGCAGGCAATACGCCTATTTCCGAGCGCAAGCCCAGTGAAATGCCAGCTTCCCCGGCTGCTTCAAAGCTGTTGAGCGAAAAAGGTGTATCTGTTTCGCAGGTCGAAGGTTCCGGCAAGCGAGGCCAGGTTCTCAAGGGTGATGTTCTTGATGCCGTTGCCAAGGGCTTTACGTCGCAACCGGCTGCTGCCGAAGCACCGAAGGCCGTTGCCCGTCCGGCTTCCGCTCCAGATGATGCTTCGCGCGAAGAGCGCGTGAAGATGACACGGTTGCGCCAGACCATTGCGCGCCGACTCAAGGATGCGCAGAGCACGGCTGCCATGCTTACCACCTATAACGAGGTGGATATGTCTGCGGTCATGGACCTTCGTAACCGCTACAAGGAAATTTTCGAGAAGAAGCATGGTGTCAAACTCGGCTTCATGGGTTTCTTCACCAAGGCTGTCACCCATGCCTTGAAGGAAATTCCTGCGGTTAATGCCGAGATTGACGGCACCGACATCATCTACAAGAATTTTGCCCATGTCGGCGTTGCCGTCGGCACGGATAAGGGCCTTGTCGTTCCGGTCGTGCGTAATGCCGACCAGATGTCCATTGCGGAAATCGAGAAGGATATTGGCCGTCTGGGTAAAGCTGCACGCGATGGCGCGCTGTCGATGGCGGACATGCAGGGCGGCACATTCACCATTTCCAATGGTGGCGTCTATGGCTCGCTCATGTCTTCGCCGATCCTTAACGCACCGCAGTCCGGTATTCTTGGAATGCACAAGATTCAGGATCGTCCGGTTGTGGTTGGCGGCCAGATTGTCATCCGCCCGATGATGTATCTGGCTTTGAGCTATGACCATCGTATTGTTGACGGCAAGGAAGCAGTTACCTTCCTCGTTCGCGTCAAGGAAAGCCTTGAAGATCCGGAGCGTCTCGTTCTCGATCTCTAGAGCAATTCCAGGAAAAGTGTGTAGCGGTTTTCCGTCCGGAATTGCGTAAAAATAAAGGTTTAGAGCGTCGTTTTGAATCTCAAAACGCAAAACGCTCTAAGCAATAAAACTGTGCCGGTTGCTCTCGGGTCGGGAGCAGACCGGCACCAGTATGTCGTCTCTGGAGAATAAGCATGTCGCACTACATGTACGAATTCCTTGGTCTGATGGCGGTCTTTTCGATCATGATCGTCTCGCCCGGAGCTGACTTTGCCATTGTTGTCCGGCAGAGCATCGTGCATGGCCGCCGTAGCGCTATCATGACGAGCCTCGGCATTGGCTCTTCACTGCTTTTCCACATTAGCTACACTGTGCTCGGGCTTGGTCTGCTTGTATCAAAATCGCTGCTTCTGTTTGGCTTGCTGAAGTGGGCGGGTGCGGCCTATCTCGTTTATCTCGGGATCAAGGCCCTGCGTGCACCTGCCATGGAAGCACCGGCGGATGTCGTCGAGAATGTTCCGCAGAAGAAGATTTCCGATGGGCGTTCTTTCCTCATGGGTTTCGTGACAAACGCGCTGAATCCGAAAGCCGTCCTGTTCTTCCTGTCATTGTTTTCGGCGCTGGTCAGTCATGAAACACCGGTTTTGATTCAGGCTAGCTATGGCGTGTTCATGGCGCTTGCGCTGGTTGCATGGTTCGTTGCGGTTTCCACCTTCTTTACGATCCAGTCAGTGCGGGATCGCTTTGTATCCTGGGGCAAGTGGTTCAATCGCGTAACCGGCATGGTTTTTATCGGGCTCGGTATCAAGCTCGCGACCAGCCAGGCAAGCTAGAGAGCTATGACTGTTTTTTTCCCCAACGCCAGAAAACAAGGTCTTGCTGCCATATCGGCGCTCGGAGTTCTGTTTGCCTCTTCGGCCTATGCCGCATGTACGCAGGATCGGGCTGTCTATACCGACCGCGACGATGACTACACGCTGACATTCAAGCACTTTCCCGAAGATCAGCCTGTTGCAACATCAAACGAGTTTGTCCTGCAGCGCAATGACGCGGATTTGAAGCTTCAAGGTGTTGTCATGCGTGACGAAGCTGCAAGGCCGAATGCGCTGATTATGTATAATTGCCCAAGCGGCGATGCGACAGGTGATGAACTGGCGGCTTGTACAGTGTGGGAGGGCGTGCCTTATGCGCTGAAAGACGGCGCACAAGCCGACTATCTTCCACAAGCCAAAGAGCCGGCAGCGCAAGCTCTGCTGATGCCCAATCTCTCCGGCGCAATGAGCAATTTCAACTTCAAGCTGGAAAAGCCGATCGAAACGTTTCCGTGGGAAGTGTTCCGCTTCAAAGAATGCGTTCCCCAACAATAATTATGTGAGTTAAAACAAAGGAATCAATCATGGCATATGATGTCGTCGTCATCGGATCAGGCCCCGGTGGCTATGTGTGCGCAATCAAGGCAGCACAACTCGGGCTAAAAACCGCCGTTATTGAAAAGCGCGCAACCTTTGGCGGCACTTGCCTGAACATTGGCTGCATTCCCTCAAAGGCCTTGCTCCACGCTTCTGAGGTTTTCCACGAGGCTGGGCATTCTCACGCAACGCTTGGCGTTGATGTGGGTACGCCAAAGCTCAATCTACCGGCCATGCTTGCCCATAAGCAGGCGACAGTGGATGCCAATGTGAATGGCGTTGCCTTTCTGTTCAAGAAAAACAAGATCGACACGTTCATTGGTACCGGTAAGGTCCTTGCTGCTGGCAAAGTGTCGGTAACCGGTGAAGATGGTAAGGTTCAGGAAGTCGAAGCAAAGAATATCGTGATTGCCACCGGCTCCGATGTTGCAGGCATTCCGGGCGTTGATGTGGCTTTTGATGAGAAGGTCATCATTTCTTCAACGGGCGCTTTGGAGCTTGAGGCTGTTCCGGACCATCTTGTTGTCGTTGGCGGTGGTGTTATCGGTCTGGAACTTGGCTCGGTTTGGGCGCGCCTTGGCGCCAAGGTGACAGTGGTCGAATTCCTTGACAAGATTCTCGGACCAATGGATGGCGAAGTCTCGAAGCAGTTCCAGCGCATGCTCGAAAAGCAGGGCATTGAATTCAAACTCTCCGCCAAGGTGACCGCTGTCGAGAAATCCGGCAAGGGCGCAAAGATTACGTTCGAGCCGGTCAAAGGCGGCGATGCCCAGACAATCGAGGCCAATGTTGTTCTCGTATCCACAGGTCGCAGACCCTACACAGACGGTCTCGGTCTTAAAGAAGCAGGTGTCGAGGTGGATGATCGCGGCCGCGTTGCCATCAACGATCATTGGCAGACCAATGTCTCCGGCATTTATGCCATAGGTGATGTGGTCAAGGGTCCCATGCTGGCGCACAAGGCGGAAGACGAAGGTATCGCGGTTGCCGAAATTCTCGCCGGACAGGCTGGTCATGTCAATTTTGATGCCATTCCAAGCGTTGTTTATACGCAGCCGGAAGTTGCTTCTGTTGGCAAAACAGAAGAAGAACTCAAGGCGGCTGGTATCGAATATAAGTCGGGTAAATTTCCGTTCACTGCCAATGGCCGCGCCCGTGCCATGCTGCATACAGACGGTTTCGTTAAAATTCTTGCTGACAAGGCCACAGATCGCGTTCTGGGCGTTCATATTCTTGGCTATGGTGCCGGAGAGATGATTCACGAGGCAACGGTTCTCATGGAATTTGGCGGCTCATCTGAGGATCTGGCGCGTACAACGCATGCGCATCCGACAATGTCGGAAGCCGTGCGCGAAGCCGCATTGGCCACATTCGCCAAGCCTATCCATATGTAACTTTGGCAAAAAACTGCACAAAAAAAGGCCCGAACATTCGGGCCTTTTTATTATGGTTCACCGCATTAATTAGCAGGGGCTGGTGCAGGCGCCGGGGCTGGTGCGGGCTCGGGCTCGGCGGGAGCTGGCGCAGGAGCAGGTTCGGCAGGAGCCGGTGCAGTTGATGCCGGAGGTTCAGCCGGCGCCGGTGCTGGCGGCGTTGTGGTATCGGTGGCTGGCGCTGTCGGCGCCGGAGCGTTCATTTCGGTATTCCCGTTCAGGAAGTAATAACCGCCGATAACGATTGCAGCGATAATGATGGCAGCAACCAGATAGGTTCCGCCACTACCGGACTTATTGTTGATAACTGTAGAAGGCCGATCTGTTTTGGCCGGGTCCAACGGATCATTTGCCGGTCGTTGCACATTTGGATCGTAGGTCATGTTCTATCCTCCATGGCATTCAAGCGATGCCGATGAATGGATAACGGATGGCATGCTGTAAAGTTCCAGAACCCTTTATGCCTGTTCCGCGCTCTACTGCGCTGTCACTGTATAGTTTTGCTCTTTGAGAAGAGATACCAAGCCGTGTTCGCCGGGAAGATGCAAAGCACCGACAGCTATAAATGCGTTTCCTTTGGCAATTATTGGTTCTGCACGCTCCGCCATGGTTCGATTGCGTGCGCTGACCATTTTTTCTTCAAATTCCGCATAATTTTGGCCGCTGACTGTGCCGTCGGGCGACACTGATCGCATGAGCGGAAATATCATGCCAATATCACCCTGTACATAAAGAACGGTCATTGTCTCGAATATGTCTTTCATCTTCGGTCCAAGCGCCAGCATTTCAACCACGCCATCAATATGAAATTTTGCAGGCAGCGACGCCATGGCCCCTAACTGGTCGCGGATCGTTTCCAGTCCGGCAATCTGCTTGCCTTTTTCCTTGGCTTCCTGTGCCAGCTTGATATCAAGAAACGCGGCACCTTGCTTTTTCCGGGCCATTTCACAGGCGGGTAGGGCAAGCATGCTTGTGAGCATCCAGGGTTGCATCTTGTTTACAGAGCTCAACGGAATTCCCCGTTCTGAAAGGGCGGCTTTGACACCATCCAGCTTGTCTGCGGGGATGACCTTTTCCAAGGTCGTTCCATCTGTGAACATCATCAGTTCCGGCGACTCGGCCATTACCTTCATTATGCCTTTGGGATCCAGAATTTCATCTGTTTCGATCACAATTGGATCGGCGGCACTATAAGCCGCTTGAGCCGCATCGGAGAGCTTCAGAACGCGCGGATCAGTCAGATGCATTGTGCCGTAAAGCCAGGAAGGTTTGATGCCGGGCTTTTCGATTTTCCAGAGGAGCCCATGGCCATTGGGTGTGGCGGCGGCCTCTTTGCGCAATGTTTCAAGTTTTGCAGGGTCCGATTTGGCCATTTCCTCTATCAGATTACTGCCCGCGCACGTTTCGTCCGCGCGGGCATAGCCAGCGCTGAAAACCACGGCGAAAAATGATGCCAGCAGAAGCCAGCTCAATCCCGCGCAAAGCCGCAACAAGGCATCGGCATAACGGTCAAATGGAGACGAAATATTATTGTCCATCAATAGTCTCAACTGCTTCAATCACGCGCGGGGATGCGCTTTGTCGTAAATTTCCATCAGGCGATCCGTATCGACGCCCGTATAGACCTGTGTTGTTGAAAGGCTGGCATGACCGAGCAGTTCCTGAATGGTCCGCAGATCACCGCCACGACCCAGCAAATGCGTTGCAAAGGAATGGCGTAGCGCATGTGGCGTTGCAGTATCAGGCAGGCCAAGCGCTCCACGCATTTTCTGCATATCGCGCTGGATTATGGCCGAATGCAGATCGCCGCCGCGCGCACCGCGAAACAGCGGCTTGCCTTCCTCCAAATCATAGGGGCAAAGCTTGCGATATTCCGCAATCGCCCGGTGTACAATCGGAAGCAGGGGAACCATGCGTGTCTTGCCGCCCTTTCCGGTAATGGGAATTGAGCGGGCATCGGGATCGGTCAATGCTCCACCATCCAATCCGAGCGCTTCGGAAATGCGCAGGCCACAGCCATAGAGCAGTGTCAGCACGGCGGCATTGCGGGCTGCGATCCATGGCTCTTCATTGAGCTGCCCGCCAATCTCGACAACGCGCCGTGCGTCGATTGTTGTTAGCGGCTTTGGCAGTGATTTGGGCTGTTTTGGCGCACGCATGGCGATGGAGGCCGCTGCATTGGCCATCCCCTGCTTTTCCAGATAGCGCAGGAAGGAGCGGATACCGGCAAGCCCGCGTCCGAGCGTGCGTGCGCCCGCACCATCATTGCGCCGCCGCGCCAGAAATGAGCGAAGATCGGCAATCCGTAATGTCGCCACGTCTTTCAGCGCCGGAGGTTCACCCAGATGGCCGGTGAGGAACTGAAAGAACTGCCGCGTGTCACGCTCATAGGCTTCAAGCGTATTGGTGGCGAGGCGGCGCGTGTTCTTGAGCGACTTCAGCCAGTTTTCGCGCGCATCGATCAGATCGGGGCGCGCGGAAATAAGAAACTGTTCGGTTTTCGGTTGGACACCCACGGCATCGCTCCTCGGCTTTGTTATGCGGACAATGGCATAGGAACCCTTACGAGAACGTTTCGCCTTGGTTTTATCCGGCGTTTGCTCTAATTCGGGCAGAACAGATTTTAAATGGATAGACCAATGGCAAAGTTGAATGATCCGGTTCAGTTGGCGGTGATCGGTGCGGCACATGGAACGCGCGGCGAACTCAGGGTAAAAACATTTACCGGCGACCCCATGGCGCTTGCCGATTATGGGCCGCTTTATGATGTGACCGGCAGGGCTTTCGAAGTGCTGGATATCCGTCCGTCCAAGACTGTCGTTGTCGTGCGTTTTCGCGGCGTCAATGACCGTAATATGGCCGAGGCACTGAATGGAACAACGCTGTTTATTGAGCGTTCGCAACTGCCGCAGGATCTGGACGAAGACGAATATTACCACTCGGATCTGATCGGGCTGGAAGCAATCGACGCAGATGGCAACAGGCATGGCAAGGTGTCGGCCATGTTTGATTTTGGTGGTGGCGATCTGCTGGAGCTTTCGATTCCGGGCAAACGTCCCATGCTGATCCCTTTCACATTGGCTGCTGTGCCGCAGGTTGACCTCAAGGCCGGACATATCGTTGTCGATCCTGCCGCCGCTGGTCTTCTTCCCGATGAGAATGAGGATGAGGAGCGCCGCCGTCAGCTTGGCGGTGAAGGCAAAGACAAGTCCTGATGGCCGGCTTTCGCGCAACTGTCCTGACGCTTTACCCTGAAATGTTCCCGGGACCACTTGGCATTTCGCTGGCAGGCAAAGCCTTGGCCGAGGGGGCATGGTCGCTCGAGACCGTACAAATACGCGATTATGCGACAGACAAGCACCGCATGGTCGATGATACGCCTGCGGGCGGCGGTGCGGGCATGGTGATGAAACCCGATGTACTGGGGCGTGCGGTTGATCAGGTGGCGGACGAGCGTCCGAAACTGTTCATGAGTCCGCGGGGCAAACCTTTGACACAGGCGCGTGTACGCGAACTTGCGGCAGGCCCGGGGGCAATCTTGCTCTGCGGACGTTTCGAGGGCGTGGATGAGCGTCTGATCGAAGGACGCGGCTTTGAAGAAGTCTCCATCGGCGATTATATTCTGTCTGGCGGCGAAACAGCGGCCATCGTCGTGCTGGATGCGATTGTCCGACTTTTGCCAGGTGTCATGGGCAATGTGCTTTCAGGTGAAACCGAGAGCTTTGAGACGGGACTGCTTGAGCATCCACACTACACCAAACCGCAGGAATGGGAGGGACGCCGTATTCCGGATGTGCTTCTTTCCGGCAATCACGGCGCTATCGATAAATGGCGGCGGGCCGAAGCTGAAAGACTGACGCGCGAGCGGCGGCCGGATCTTTGGGATAAAAAGAATCGGTAAAACAGGTGACAAAGCGGCTTTTATGGTGTAATTGCCCGCCAACTCGGAAAATCCGAAGTCTGTTTAATCAATGGATGGTGAATTCGCCCCTGTCTCTCGCGAGACATAGAAACGCGGCCAGGATGCTGCTTTCAAGTGTGGACGCTCTGACTGTTTGAACAATAAAAGGATAAGACAATGGCCGTCGATATTATTCGTCAGCTCGATCTCGAACAGAGAGCAAAAATCGAAGCCAAGCGCGTGCTTCCAGATTTCAAGCCAGGCGACACAGTTCGTGTCAATGTTCGTGTTACCGAAGGTACACGTACCCGCGTGCAGGCCTATGAAGGCGTTTGCATTGCCCGTAATGGCGCCGGCATCAATGAGAACTTCACAGTTCGCAAGATTTCCTATGGCGAAGGCGTAGAACGCGTATTCCCGATCATTTCACCGCTGGTCGAAGGTGTTGATATTGTTCGTCGCGGTAAGGTACGTCGTGCGAAGCTTTACTATCTGCGTGGTCTTACAGGTAAGGCTGCTCGTATCGTCGAGAAAAAAGACAACCGCAAGAACAAGACTTCAGTTCCTGCAACAGGCACTGCCGAAACAGTGACTGAAGCAACTGTTGCAAAGGCACCTGCTGCTGAATAAGCGCTATGCATGAATTTTGAAAAAGGCGGTCCTTGGGCCGCCTTTTTGTTTTTGAGCGTTTTTTCCTCGTGACTGCCGTTAGAAGAAACAGACATGCTTGCGGGGATTGACGCGCTGGTGACAAGGTGAAATCAGTTTGCCAACTATTTCACGACAAGGGGGACTCCGATGAACTTGCGTTCCATTTTTTCGGCCGTTTTTCTGGCAGCGATAACGCTGGCCATGCTTCCCATTTCCGCTTTCTCCGCTGATCTGCCTGATCTGGGCGGCAAAGAGGTGACTGTGGTTACGGAGAATGCCTATCCGCCGTTACAATTCGTCGATCCCAAGACCGGTAAGCCGGTGGGCTGGGAATATGATGCGATGAACGAAATCGCCAAGCGCCTCAACTTCAAGATCGAGTATCTCAATACAAGCTGGGATGCGATGATCCAGGCGGTGTCTGATAATCAATACCAGATCGGTATGACCGGCATAACTATCAATGACGAGCGCAAGCAGAAGGTGGATTTTTCCGAGCCCTATATGCGCTCTGAGCAGTTCATGCTGGTTCGCAGCGATGAGAAACGCTTCACGGACGCCAAGAGCTTTTCGGAGTCCAAGGATACGCTGGTCGGGGCACAGCCGGGAACGAGTAATTTCTATGTTGCCGTCTACAATGTCCTCGATGGCAATGAGCAGAATCCGCGTATCAAGTTGTTTGAAACATTCGGCGCAACCATTCAAGCGCTGAAAACCGGCGATGTTGATCTGGTCCTGACTGACAGCACCGCGGGCAAGGGCTATGTGGATGCATCCGGCGGTGCATTGAAGCTGATTGGCGGGCCGCTCGGTGCGGAAGATTTCGGCTTTATCTTTCCAAAAGGCTCCGATCTAGTCGCTCCGGTTAATGCGGCCATTGCTGCATTGAAGGCTGACGGCACATTCGACGCGCTGAACAAGAAGTGGTTTCTCGACTACAAGCTTGGTCAATAGGTGAGTATGCGTTCTTGAAGCCCGAAGCCGCATCACGCCCGGCGGAAAAGGCTGACTTTCCGTGGTGGCTCATTGTCGCCGCGGGGATCGCTATCGCCTTGGGCCTCGCTATTCTCATCAATCCGCTTTACGGGCAGGTTTTTTCAACCGTTGCGCAAGGCATCTGGATAACCGTCTGGGTGTCTATCGTTGCGTTCTTTCTTGCATCGGTGTTGGGGCTCGTTTTGGCCATTATGAGCCGGTCGGAATATATCGCCGTCCGGCAGATCGCGCGGTTTTATGTGGAGATCATGCGCGGTGTTCCACTGCTGGTGCTGTTGTTCTATATCGCTTTTGTCGGCGCCCCGGCCCTGGTCTATGCATGGAATTTCATAACGCACCCATTGCAAAATGCTGGCTACACTGAGCCGCTGCTGGTGCGGGATTTCTCCCTGCTCTGGCGTGCGATCATTGCGCTCGTTCTTGCCTATTCAGCCTTTCTTGCCGAGATTTTCCGCGCTGGCATTCAAGCTGTCGATGCAGGCCAGATCGAAGCAGCCAAGGCGCTCGGGCTTCGGCGCTTTCCGCGTTTCCGGCTGATTGTGATGCCGCAGGCGATCCGCACTATTTTGCCGCCTTACGGCAATGATTTCATCGCCATGGTGAAGGATTCATCGCTGGTATCGGTCCTCGGGGTTGTCGATATTACTCAGATGGGCAAGGTCTATGCCTCAGGGTCATTCCGCTTTTTTGAAACCTATTCTGTGGTCGCCTATATATATCTTATCTTGACCATCAGCCTTTCTTTGCTGTTGCGATGGGTTGAACGGCGTCTTGCGCAACGCAACCGGTGATTTCACCTGACAGGTAGCGGCGCATTGTCACTTTTCATGCTTGTTTCTTGACGTTGAGAGGCCTCAAGTGCATATGTCCACGAAATAATCGAAAAGACCCCACTGCCAGGATATCGCGATGATTGCGCCACGCACACTTTATGACAAGATCTGGGATGACCATTTGGTTGACAGTCAGGATGACGGCACCTGCCTTCTCTATATTGATCGCCACCTTGTGCATGAAGTCACCAGCCCGCAGGCCTTTGAAGGTTTGCGCTTGACCGGTCGCAAGGTTCGCCATCCGGAAAAGACGCTTGCCGTGGTTGATCATAATGTTCCGACCTCGCCGGATCGCATCAACGGCATCAAGAACGAAGAAAGCCGCATTCAGGTTGAAGCATTGGCGAAAAATGCTGCGGATTTCGGCGTCGAATATTATTCGGAAAAAGACATTCGTCAGGGCATCGTTCATATTATCGGGCCGGAACAGGGTTTCACCCTGCCTGGCATGACCATTGTCTGCGGCGATAGCCACACTTCGACCCATGGCGCGTTTGGCGCATTGGCCCATGGTATCGGCACGTCGGAAGTCGAGCACGTGCTCGCCACACAAACGCTGATTCAGTCAAAAGCCAAGAACATGCTGGTGCGTGTTGATGGCGTCCTTCCGGAGGGTGTGACAGCCAAGGATATTATTCTGGCCATCATCGGTGAAATCGGCACTGCCGGCGGCACGGGCTATGTCATCGAATATGCGGGCGAAGCCATTCGCGCATTGTCGATGGAAGGCCGCATGACCATCTGCAACATGTCGATTGAGGGTGGCGCACGCGCTGGCCTGATTGCGCCTGATGAGACGACATTCGCCTATGTGAAAGACAAGCCGCGCGCGCCCAAGGGCGAGCAGTTTGATCGTGCTGTGGAATATTGGAAGACTTTGCAGAGCGATGAGGGCGCGCATTTCGACAAGGTTGTTGTTCTGAATGCTGCTGATTTGCCGCCCATCGTTTCCTGGGGCTCATCACCGGAAGACGTCATCTCCGTCATGGGGGCTGTTCCAAACCCAGACGATATTGCGGATGAAACCAAGCGCTCCTCAAAATGGCGCGCTCTGGATTATATGGGCCTGAAGCCAGGTACTCCGATCACTGATATCAAGCTTGATCGCGTCTTCATCGGTTCATGCACCAATGGTCGTATCGAAGACCTTCGCGCTGTCGCCAAAGTTGTTGAAGGCCGCAAGGTCAGCCCAACTGTGGATGCGATGATTGTGCCAGGCTCTGGTCTGGTCAAGGAAATGGCGGAAGCCGAAGGTCTCGATAAGATTTTCAAGGAAGCAGGCTTTGACTGGCGCGAGCCGGGCTGCTCCATGTGCCTTGCCATGAATGATGATCGCCTGAAGCCAGGTGAGCGTTGCGCATCGACATCAAACCGCAATTTTGAAGGCCGTCAGGGCTTCAAGGGCCGCACACATCTCGTGTCGCCTGCCATGGCCGCCGCCGCTGCAATTGCCGGACATTTTGTCGATATTCGTGAGTGGAAGTAGGCCTACGGTAGCTTTCTCTCCATAGGGAGCAGGGTTGTTACTGCACAGGATTGGAATCCAATCGCTTCCCTCTCCGTCATCCTCGGGCTTGACCCGAGGACCCACTCTTACCTTCTGTGCGAGTATTAGGGGGCAAGCCCCTCCTCAACTAGTTCCTCGGGTCAAGCCCGAGGATGACGGAGAGGCGGGGGCTTTATGAAACGAATTACCGTCCCCGGTAGCTCGGCACGCCCTGATCCGGCAACCACAACCCTTCCGGCATCGGGCCCGTTTGCCAGAACACGTCAATGGGAATGCCGCCGCGTGGGTACCAGTAGCCGCCAATGCGCAGCCATAAGGGCTTGACGGTTTCAACAATGCGCTTGCCAATACTCACAGTGCAATCTTCGTGAAACGCGCCATGATTGCGGAAACTGCCCAAAAACAACTTGAGCGATTTGGACTCAAGCAATGTCTCGCCCGGCGCATAATCGATGACGAGATGACCGAAATCCGGCTGGCCCGTCACGGGGCAAAGCGAGGTGAATTCGGGGCAGGCGAAACGTGTGAGGAATAATGTTCCGGCCTGCGGGTTGGGAACTGCTTCCAGAATTGCCTCATCGGGATGCTGCGGCAGCTTCACATCCTTGCCCAACATGGTTGAGCTTTCTGCATAATGGCTCATGCTGCGACCCTCCGCGTTTCATACTCACCCTGATATTCGCAGCCTTCGCCGCAAGTATCGCGATAGACACCGATCTGCGCAAGGCTCGGCAACTCAGGATAGAAATGCCGCCACAGCCACATGGCGATGTTTTCCAGAGTTGGGGTTTCGAGCCCTTCGATCTCGTTCAGATAGCGATGGTCCAGCTTTTCCCGGGCAGTGCCGAAAGCGGTCTCGACCTGTCCAAGGTCGGCGATAAGACCGGTCCTTTTGTCAGGTTTTCCCTCAAGCGTCACACGCACGCGGAAACTATGTCCATGCAGTCGCGTATTGACGTGCCCGTCAGGAAAAACATGCGGCAAATGATGTGCCGCCTCAAACGTAAATTCGTTGAAGATTCTCATAAGTGCTCCATTAGCCTTGGCGCAATACAGGCGCCCGCAAAGTCAAACACGGCACCGAAAGGGTTTGCCCTATGGAAGACCGTTCATCTTATGTGTCTGCGTGCTCAGCCGCCAAAGCGGGTGGGCGAGGCAATAGGCCGCTGCAGATGCCACATGCGCGGCGGTTTGCGCCGGATCACCGATGACGTCAAGAGGTTGAAGGTAGAAATGCTCAAAGGAAAGCTGCTCGAAACGTGAAGGATGCGCCTCAATTTCCTTTTGCGGGAAGACCAGTTTCAGTTCATTGCCCCGCGTCTGTACCAGCGGCGCTGCCGCTTTTGGCGAGACGCAAATCCAGTCAATGCTGCCCGGGGCTTCCAGCGTGCCATTGGTCTCGATCCCGACCTCAAAGCCCCGTGCGTGGAATGCGTCGATGAGCGGCGCATCAAGTTGCAGCAGCGGTTCGCCGCCCGTGCATATGACATAGGGTTTGCCACCGACACCTTGCGGCCACTGGGCGGCAACAGCATCGGCAAGCGCGTCGGCAGTTTTGAATTTGCCGCCGCCCGGTCCATCAATGCCGATAAAATCCGTATCGCAAAACTGGCAGGTCGCCTTTTCGCGATCCCGTTCGAGACCAGACCATAGATTGCATCCGGCAAAGCGCATGAATACCGCTGCGCGGCCCGTATGATTGCCTTCGCCTTGCAAAGTCAGGTAGATTTCCTTGACAGCGTAGGTCACGCGGCCTCCGCCTTGAACTTCTGCCAGCCGCTTGACCGCAACTCGCAGGCGGGACATGTGCCGCAACCATAGCCCCAGTCATGACGCTTGCTTCTATCGCCGAGATAGCAGGTATGGCTGTTTTCAACGATCAGGCCGAGCAGTGATTGACCGCCAAGTTCTTGGGCCAGTGCAAATGTCTGCGCCTTGTCCAGCCACATGAGGGGTGTTTCGATGGTGATACGGCGATCCAGCCCCAGCGAAAGAGCCACTTGCTGGGCTTTTAGCGTGTCGTCGCGGCAATCAGGGTAGCCGGAATAATCTGTCTCGCACATGCCGCCGACGATCACCCGCAACCCACGCCGATAGGCCAATGCCGCCGCCAGTGTAAAGAAAAGCAGATTGCGTCCCGGAACGAATGTATTGGGCAGGCCATTTTCTGCCATTTCAATGGCAATGCTCTCAGTCATGGCTGAGCCGCCCAGCTGGCCGATAATGCCGGCGTCGAGCATATGGTCCTCGCCGAGTTGCAACGCCCATTCGGGAAATTGTTTGGTCAGCGCCGCACGGAATTCCTTGCGGACCTCAAGTTCAATTTTGTGGCGTTGGCCATAGTCGAAGCCGACAGTTTCAACGCGGTCAAACTGCGATAGTGCCCAAGCCAGACAGGTGGCGGAATCCTGTCCGCCGGAAAATAGAACGAGGGCGCCCCCAGAGCGCTGAGTCATATTCAATACCTTTCAAATGTGCGGGTGCCATACAGGCGCTGCGCATTTGAGGCAAATTAAATCTGTCCTTAGATCAGTCGGGGCAGCCGGGATGTCCGAGGATTGCGATCTCGTTGCGGTCCAGTCCGTAACGATAGCTCAAGCCCTTGATGACGATTGGTGCATCACAGCTCGTATTGGGGGCGGGTATGACACCCACGACCAGGTGATCGGCAGCAGGGTAAATAACAGAAGGTCCGCTGGCGCGTTTATAGACAGGTGTTGTGCGCCGCACATCCCGTCCGATCACGTCGGACTTTGCCGCTCTTGACCCGACGAAGATGATCTTTGGACCGCCCGCTTCCTGCATGATGACATTGCCATATTCATCGCCATAGGTATTGCCGTCAGCAAACGCGATACCCGGTAGACCCGACAGGACGGACAAGACCAGAAGTGATGTGCGCAGCATGAAGCAGACCTCAAGACAGGTGGCGGTTACATCAGCTTTAACCATTTGTTAACGATTGTCATCTGCCTGAATGGATTCAAATCGATTTTCATTCCGGGTTAAGGTTGACGCGAACGGCACAATCAACCAATCCTGAAGCACCCCGGCAACGGTAGGCAGTAATAAAGGGACGGAAGCGACAATGACCAAGAAAGCTCCAGACGAACACGCCATTGATATATCCCTGCTGCATTTGAACGATGCGCATGAATTTTCACCACTGCTTGCCAGCTACGCGCAAGCGCTGAAGCGTGGCGCACCGCGCCGCCCGGACGATTACTATGCTGAAAACCTCTTGCGCGACCGTGCCGCGGAGATTGCTGGTGCGCGGCTGGATGGCAAGCTGGTCGGGTTCGTTATTTTCTATGATCTTCCGGAACCGGTTTCAGGCATGCGGGCAGGGCAGGTGGACCATATTTATGTACATCATGATCATCGCGGCAAGGGTATCGCCAAGGCATTGATCGACGTGCTTGCCGACAAGGCGGAAGAGCGCGGCTGGACCAAGCTGTCCCTCAATGCGCCGCGTGTGCCGGAGGATGGCCGCAAGCTATACGAGCAGGTTGCAGCGCCTGCGGACTGGACGAGCTTCGTCATCCGCTTCGGCAATCAATAGTCGGCAAATAGAGGATGGAGTCGCTCCAACCTGTGAGCGACTCTTATCGTCGCAGATGAACTTGCCCATATTGCGCTGAATTCAACCGCGCTAGGGTAAATCTGGATAGACTCACTCAACTATTTTTAACGGCATTTTGATTGGTAAATCTGACCTTCGGATCGTCAATTTTCCGCGTTTAAACGATTGAATTTTATAGAAAAACCTTATTGACTTGCTATTCGGGCCAATTCGCCGCATGAGGGTTTTGAATGGGGCTTTGACGCAGTGCAAAAACCGCATTAAAACCCTTCTAAATTGGCTTTAACAGCCTTTCGGCCCTGCCCGCCTTTCTGTCATCCCTATGGCGTGGCTTTTCTCATTGGGGACGCTATGAGCAAGACAAATTTGCATGCAAACCGGCCTTTGTCGCCTCACTTGCAAATCTACAAACCAATCCCGACCATGGTCATGTCCATTGTCCACCGTATTACCGGTTGTGCGCTTTATTTCGGTACATTGCTGGTTGCCTGGTGGTTGATCGCAACCGCGACGAGCGAACAGCAGTTCGATATTGTTTCCATGGTCTATGGTTCCTGGATCGGCCTTCTGGTGCTTCTTGGCTACACCTGGGCGCTCATTCATCACATGATTGGCGGCATCCGCCATCTGATCTGGGATACAGGGCGTGGGCTGGAAAAAGACACCACGACGAAAATGGCATGGGCGTCGCTCATTGCATCCGTTCTGCTGACGGCCCTTGTCTGGGTCGCCGTATTCACACTGCGTTGAGGAGCTTTAGCAATGGCTGATATGCGCACGCCGCTTGCCAAAGTTCGCGGATTGGGTTCTGCGAAAGAAGGCACCGAACATTTCTGGCGTCAAAGGCTGACAGCAGTCGCAAACATTCCGCTGATGCTGTTTTTCATCGGCCTGATTGTTTCGCTGCATGGGGCAAGCTTTGAGGAAACCCGCGCGGCACTCTCACATCCGCTGACAGCGCTGGTTCTCATTCTGGTACTTTTGTCCGGCCTTTACCATATGCGCCTTGGAATGCAGGTCGTTATTGAGGACTATGTGCATGCAGAAGGCGCAAAGCTCGCCTGCATCATGCTCAATACCTTCTTCACCATCGCAGTCGGTGTTGTTTCGCTCTTTGCGATCCTCAAGCTGAGTTTCGGAGTTTAAGCTCTATTATGGCAACTACAGAAAACAAAGCCGCAAAGCCCTACACATTCGTTGACCACAAGTTCGATGTGGTTGTCGTCGGTGCTGGCGGCGCCGGTCTTCGCGCCACGCTTGGCATGGCCGAACAGGGCTTGAAAACAGCCTGTATTACCAAGGTATTCCCGACCCGTTCCCATACGGTTGCGGCGCAGGGCGGTATTGCCGCCTCGCTCAGCAATATGGGTGCAGACTCCTGGCAGTGGCATATGTTCGATACCGTCAAGGGTTCCGACTGGCTCGGCGATACCGATGCCATGGAATATCTGGCCCGCGAGGCACCAGCTGCGGTTTATGAGCTTGAGCATTATGGTGTGCCTTTCTCCCGTACCGAAGAAGGCAAGATTTACCAGCGTCCATTTGGCGGCCATATGATGAATTATGGCGACGGTCCGCCCGTGCAGCGTACTTGCGCTGCGGCAGACCGCACCGGTCATGCTATCCTGCACACGCTTTATGGCCAGTCATTGCGCCACAATGCGCAGTTCTTCATCGAATATTTCGCGCTTGATCTCATTCAGGATGAAGACGGCACGATTACTGGCGTTGTTGCTTGGAACCTTGATGACGGCACAATTCACCGCTTTGCCGCCAAGATGGTGGTCATGGCAACAGGCGGTTATGGCCGCTCTTATTTCTCCGCAACCTCGGCGCATACTTGCACTGGTGATGGTGGCGGCATGGTTGCCCGCGCTGGCTTGCCTTTGCAGGACATGGAATTTGTCCAGTTTCACCCGACCGGCATTTATGGCGCCGGCTGCCTGATTACTGAAGGTGCGCGCGGCGAGGGTGGCTATCTGGTCAATTCCGAAGGTGAGCGCTTCATGGAGCGTTATGCCCCTTCCGCAAAGGATCTTGCTTCCCGCGACGTGGTTTCCCGCTGCATGACGTTGGAAATTCGCGAAGGTCGCGGTGTCGGCAAGGACAAAGATCATATTTTCCTGCATCTGGATCATCTTGACCCTGCGGTTCTGCATGAGCGTCTGCCCGGTATTTCTGAATCGGCAAAGATTTTCGCCGGTGTCGACTTGACCCGCGAACCCATTCCGGTTCTGCCGACAGTTCACTACAACATGGGCGGGATTCCCACCAATTATTGGGGAGAGGCGCTCAATCCGACGCCGGAAAATCCGGATCGCATCCAGCCCGGTCTGATGGCTGTGGGCGAGGCCGGTTGCGCTTCGGTTCATGGTGCCAATCGGCTCGGCTCCAATTCGCTGATCGATCTGGTTGTGTTCGGTCGTGCCGCTGCCATTCGCGCGGGTCAGGTGATCGACCGCAATTCAAAAATCCCGGAAATTAACGAGGCCTCGGTCAAGAAGATCATGGATCGCTTTGACCGGCTGCGTCATGCCAATGGCGGAACGCCAACGGCTGTGCTGCGCGAGAAGATGCAAAGGACAATGCAGGAAGATGCTGCTGTGTTCCGCACATCGGACTCGCTGAAGTCCGGCGTCATCCGCATGGAGAAAATCTGGAGCGAGTTGCCTGACGTGAAGGTGACCGATAGGTCGATGATCTGGAATTCCGATCTGGTGGAAACGCTGGAGCTGGAAAACCTCATGGCCAATGCTCTGACCACAGTTGTTGCTGCGGAAGCCCGCAAGGAAAGCCGCGGCGCGCATGCGCATGAGGATTTTCCGAACCGCGATGATGTCAACTGGCGCAAGCACAGTCTTGCATGGCTGACGCCTGAGGGCAAAGTTACGCTCGGCTATCGTCCTGTCCACCTTGATCCGCTGGTCAAGGAAGAGGATGGCGGCATCAGCCTCGCCAAGATCGCGCCAAAAGCGCGCGTGTACTAAGGGAATAAGAGCATTATGGTTGAACTTGCACTTCCCAAAAATTCGAAGATGCAGCCCGGCAAGACCTGGGAGCGTCCGGCCGGTGCCAATAATTTGCGCGAATACCGGATTTACCGCTGGTCGCCGGATGATGGTGAAAACCCGCGCATCGATACATATTATGTCGATCTGGATGATTGCGGCCCGATGGTTCTTGATGGGCTGTTATGGATCAAGAACAAGATCGATCCGACGCTAACTTTGCGCCGCTCCTGCCGTGAAGGCATTTGCGGCTCATGTGCCATGAATATTGATGGTACAAACACACTCGCCTGCACCAAGGGTATGGATGAGATCAAAGGCGCAGTGAAGATTTATCCTTTGCCGCACTTGCCGGTGGTCAAGGATCTGGTTCCTGATTTGTCGAATTTCTATGCCCAGCATCGCTCGATTGAACCCTGGTTGAAAACCGTTTCGCCGGAGCCTGCAAAGGAATGGCTGCAAAGTCATGAAGACCGCGCCAAGCTGGACGGCCTTTACGAATGCATCCTTTGCGCGTGCTGCTCGACATCCTGCCCAAGCTATTGGTGGAATGGCGACCGCTATCTCGGCCCTGCTGTTCTCTTGCAGGCCTATCGCTGGCTGATTGACAGCCGTGACGAGGCAACAGGCGAACGCCTGGACAATCTGGAAGATCCTTTCCGGCTTTACCGTTGCCACACGATCATGAACTGCGCGCAAACATGCCCCAAGGGTCTGAACCCTGCCAAGGCAATTGCCGAAATCAAGAAGATGATGGTGGAGCGCCGAGTTTAACATAGCAACGGGCGCTAGAGCGCCCGTTCTTAATTTTATGCAATTTTTGATTTATCAGATCAAGCCAGCTTGGCGTCCAGCGTAACTTCAATTGCACCGAGTGCCTTTGAAAGCGGACAGGTTGCCTTAGCCTGACCGGCAAGCTTTGCAAATGTATCGGCGTCAATGCCGGGAACATCGCCGACAAGCGTCAAGGCGCTTTTGGTGATCTCAAAGCCGCCGCCCGCTGCAGGGCTGATGGAAACAACTGCCTTGGCATCGAGGTTGGCGGCCGGTGTGCCGTTCTCAGCCAGAAAATGCGAAAGCTGCATGGCAAAGCAGCCGGCATGGGCAGCAGCAAGCAGTTCTTCCGGATTGGTGCCTGATTTGCCGCTTTCATCTTCGAAGCGCGCCTTGAAATTATAGGGAAGAGCTTTCAGGGCACCACTTTGCGTGTCCAGCGTTCCTTTACCGTCTTTCAGCGCGCCCTGCCAAATTGCCGTTGCTTGTCTGTCCATGAGTGTCTCTCCCTCGTTGAGATATGTATCGGTGTACGTCCGTTAACGTGTAATATCTATCAGTGTTCCGTATCAAATCCATGGCGGCCCTACCTTGGCATAATATACAAATGGATATCCTCCCTGTAGAACGAAAAAATCAAACGGGATCTTGTAAATGCATATTCTTCTGGCTTTGCTTGGAATTGTCGGGGGCGGTCTTTTCTGGTGGTATCGTATGCGCACCTTGGGTGACGCAGCAAGTGATGTCATTGATACTGCCGGAAAGGCGCGTGGCTATCTGCGTCGCAGAAAGATACGCATTCAGCATGAACACTCGCCTTTGACGGCGATTGAGGATCCGGTTCTTGCTGCGGCAACGCTCATCTTCGCCATTGTTTGTGAAGATACTCCGATCACAGAAAAACACTACGAAGCCGTCCGGAATGCGATTATCGATATTTGCGATCCTGCCAAGGCAGATGAGGCCGTGATCTATGCAAAATGGGCTTCAAGCCAGATCGATGATGCGGTCACCGTCATCGAAAAGACCGCGCCACTTTTGCGGCAGAGGTTAAACGATATGGAAAAGCTTGAATTGATTGATATGGTAGGCAAAGCTGCGGCTGCTGTCACCGTTCCTCCCACTTACGGCCAGCGTGTCAAGAAGCTCAAACAAAAGCTTGGCCTTGAGGTCGACTGATCAATCGAGATAGGAAACTTCCCTTGAAACTGAAGAAACTTGGCCGGACGGATATTGACGTCACGGAAATCTGCCTCGGCACTATGACCTGGGGTGTACAAAACACTGAAGCCGATGCACACAACCAGATCGATTATGCTCTGGATGCGGGCGTCAATTTCATGGATACGGCGGAAGTCTATGCAATTCCATCCAGTCCCGAAACCTATGGTAAAACCGAGTCCTATATTGGCAGCTGGTTCAAGAAGACCGGTAAGCGTGATCGCTTTGTTCTGGCGACAAAGATTTCGGGTGGCGGCAATAGCTGGATTCGTGAAGGCAACAAGCCAAGCCGTGCCAGTGTGCGCGAAGCGGTGGAAGGCAGCCTGAAACGACTGCAGACCGATTATATCGATCTTTATCAGGTGCATTACGCCGCGCGCGGCCATTATCATTTCGGTACAGCATGGAAGTACGCGCCGCATACCCAAAACCAGACGGAGGTTCTCGATCAGATCGAAGATGCACTGCTTGGTCTTGGCGATATGGTCAAGGAAGGCAAGATCAGGCAGATCGGCCTTTCGAATGAAACCGCTTGGGGTATCGGTCAATGGCTGAAACTTGCGGAGCGCAGCGACTTGCCGCGTGTTGTCTCCGTGCAGAATGAATACAGTCTGATCCAGCGCGTGTTCGATCTCGACCTTGCCGAACTCAGTCACCATGAGGATGTGGGCCTATTGGCCTATTCATCGCTCGCTTCAGGTGTGCTCACCGGCAAATATCTGGATGGAAAAATTCCGGCGGGTACACGCGGTGCGATCCAGACCGGCGGGCTCTGGCGCAATAATGAGCATTCCGAGCCAGCGGTGCGCGCCTATGTGGAACTGGCGCGGAAACACGGCCTTGACGTGGCACAAATGGCCATTGCTTTCGCGCTCACCCGGCCATTCATGACTTCCGTGATCATTGGAGCAACTTCAATGGATCATCTGAAGACCGACATAGCTGCGGCCGATCTCAAGCTTTCGCCGGAAGTTCTGGCTGAAATCGAAACGATCTACCGGAAATATCCGCGCCCGCTTTAGGCGGCGACTGTAGTGCAAATGTTAAATCGACTGCCCCTGCAACAGTTTGGGGGCGGTCGGTGACAATCCCGCGGCTTGGCGGATGAAGAACCCCTTGAGCCGCGGCATGCGCTCGACAAGGCCGAGACCAAAATCACGCAAGGCGCGTATGGGTACATTGTCGTTGGAGAAGAGCCGGTTGAGAACGTCCGTGGTTACTCCCATCTGCACCGTATCGAAACGGCGCCATGTCTGGTAGCGCTCCAGCACTGCAATTGAGCCAATATCGAGGCCGAGCCGATCCGAATCGACGATCGTTTCGGCAAGGGCGGCGGCGTCCTTGAAGCCGAGATTAAGGCCCTGTCCGGCAATTGGGTGGATGCCGTGTGCCGCATCACCGACAAGCGCGAAACGGGGCTTTATGAAATCCCGAGCCAGCGTGAGGCTTAGCGGGAAAGCTTTGCGCGCACCTTCCACGCGCAATTCGCCAAGCTTCAAACCGAAGCGTTGTTCGAGTTCGGCATCAAATACGAATTCATCTTCCTTGACGAGCCGGTCAGCATCCGCAGTCCGCTCAGTCCAGACCAGCGACGAGCGATTGCCTTTCAGCGGCAGCACCGCGAAAGGGCCTGCGGGCAGGAAGTGCTCTTCCGCGCGGCCATTGTGCGGGCGCTCATGGGCGACTGTGCACACGATCCCGGACTGGCCGTATTCCCAATTGACCGTCTTGATGCCTGCCATATCGCGCAGGCGTGATTTCACGCCATCCGCCGCAATCAGCAGCCGTGCCTGCAATGATTCCTCATCGCCATAGCGGACCGTCAGACCGTTATCACCTTGCTCAAAGCCATGCACCGGCGCGCCTTCGATAAATACAATGCCCAGCTTGTCGGCCTTTTCTCGTAGCGAAGCATTCAGAAGCCGGTTTTCTACCATATGCGCAAATGGCTCTCCCGGTTCAATCTCGCCATCAAAGGTCAGGAATACGGGCCGAACTGGATCGGCGGTGCGTGAGTCCGTCACGACCATCTCATTGATCGGTTGAGCCTCCGGCAGGATACTCTGCCAGCATCCAAGCTTGTCCAGCATGCGGCTCGCCGCCGCCGCGATAGCCGATGCACGTGTATCATTACGCCAGACACCAGCGGGGGCTGCATCGATAACGGTCACTCCGAGATGCGGTGCAGAAGACTTCAGCGCGACAGCAGTGGCCATGCCGACATAACCTGCTCCGGCGATAATAATGTCTGTGCGGGTTGCGTCCATGATTGCCTCCGGATGGTGAATACTTGACTTGTCGGGCTGTTCCTGTTGCAAGCGATGAAACAGACGAACTGGAGATGTCCGATCATGTCCGAAGCATCCAAGTCAACAGCTATGACCGAGCTTCTGTCCATACTCGACCTTGAGACGCTTGAACACAACCTGTTTCGAGGTCGCAGCCCCCAGGTGGGCTGGCAGCGCGTTTTTGGCGGCCAGGTTATCGGACAGGCGCTTGTTGCAGCACAGCGCACCGTTGACCCGCTCCGGCACGTACATTCCCTGCATGGTTATTTCATGCGGGCGGGCGATCCCAAAGTGCCGATTATCTACGAGGTAGACCGTATCCGCGATGGTTCGAGCTTTACCACACGGCGCGTTGTGGCTATCCAGCACGGCCATGCCATCTTCTCTCTGGAAGCCTCATTCCAGATCGAGGAGGAAGGACTCGAGCACCAAAAGCCGAAACCGTTGGATGTTCCCGAACCGGAAAATCTCATCTCTGACAAAGATATGAAGGAGCAATATCTCCAGAACGCTCCCAAGATTATCCGGCAATATTGGGAGCAGGACCGGCCCATCGAGATCAAGCCGCTTTCGCTTCGGCATTATCTAACCCGCGATAAGCTCCCGCCCGAGCAGAGCGTGTGGATAAAGGCCACCGGTCCCGTGCCGGAAGATCGTGCGATACAGGCAGCGGTTCTTGCCTATCTTTCAGACATGACGCTGCTCGATACGTCGCTTTACGCGCATGGCCGTAATATTTTTGATCGGGATCTGCAGGTTGCCAGCCTCGACCACGCTATGTGGTTTCACAGGCCCTTCAGTTTCGATGATTGGATGCTCTATACCGCCGATAGTCCCAGTACATCGGGCGCCAGGGGCTTTAATCGTGGCGCACTTTATAGCCGTGACGGCACTTTAATCGCCTCTACCGCGCAGGAAGGCCTAATTCGTGTGCATAGTACGGAGTGAACTCTGATCGCTACCTGCTAATCGCCTAAATTTTAGGCACATTGCTGCATTGCACTGATATTGTAAGCCGAACTTAAAAAATATCTTTTTGATTTCAGTATATTAGAAGTATTTTTCGAATCTGGCACGGAACTTGAATACTCCTGAGCAGTCACCAATGGCCTATGGCCAGAGGCGATGGGTTCAACGCGGCTGCTGAGAGTTCAGATAATTCCATCTGAGGGGCACCGCGCAAAGCGCAGGGGTATAGTCAATGAAAATTGTGATGGCCATCATCAAGCCGTTCAAGTTGGACGAGGTGCGCGAAGCACTCACCGCTGTCGGCATCCAGGGCCTGACCGTCACTGAGGTGAAGGGTTACGGCCGCCAAAAGGGGCACACCGAAATTTATCGCGGCGCAGAATATGCCGTCAGCTTTCTTCCCAAACTGAAGGTGGAAGTCGCTGTCGCATCCGATCTCGTCGATACCGCCGTCGAAGCCATCACTGCCGCCGCCAAGACCGGCCAGATCGGTGACGGCAAGATTTTCGTTCTCAGCATCGAGCAGGCCGTCCGTATCCGCACGGGCGAGACCGACACCGAAGCGCTGTAAATTATTGGGGTTCAAGGAGAGCATAATGAAAATTCCAAACAGTTTAACCAAAGCGGCAGGCAGCTCCCTTCTGGGATCGCTGGCTTTGACCGCATTCGGCTCGCTGGCCGCTTTTGCGCAGGAAGCAGCGCCCGCCGCTCCTGAAGCTGCAGCTGCAGCCGTGGCGACAATCAACAAGGGCGACACCGCCTGGATGATGGTTGCCACAATCCTCGTCCTGTTCATGATCCTCCCGGGTCTTGCCCTGTTCTATGGCGGTCTTGTCCGCGCCAAAAACGTTCTGTCAGTGCTCATGCAGTGCACAGGTATCACGGCTGTCGTGATGATCATCTGGGTTGTCTATGGTTATTCTTTTGCGTTTGGCGGCAGCACCAGCCCTTATTGGGGCGGATTGGGCAAAATTTTCCTTGCCGGCGTTACCCCTGATTCTGCCGCTGCCACCTTCACCGATGGCGTCCAGATTCCGGAATTGGTTTTCATCTGCTTCCAGATGACATTCGCTTGTATCACTCCGGCGCTTATCGTCGGTGCCTTTGCTGAGCGTATCAAGTTCTCGGCGACCATCCTGTTCGTCGCGCTTTGGGTTACCTTCGTTTACTTCCCGATTGCACATATGGTCTGGGATGCAAACGGCCTGATCTTCGGCTGGGGCGCTCTTGATTTCGCGGGCGGTACGGTTGTTCACATCAACGCGGGTGTTGCAGGTCTGGTCGGCGCTATTGTCATCGGCAAGCGCGCAGGTCTTGGCCGCGATATGATGGCTCCGCACTCCATGCCGCTTACCATGATCGGTGCTGCAATTCTGTGGGTTGGCTGGTTCGGTTTCAATGCCGGTTCGGCGCTCGAAGCCAATGGCACAGCAGCGCTTGCCATGATCAATACCTTCACCGCAACAGCGGGTGCTATCGTAGCTTGGGTTGCCATTGAAGCCTTTGCTCGCAAGACAGCATCCATGCTCGGTGCAGCATCAGGTATTGTTGCCGGTCTGGTCGCAGTCACGCCAGCAGCGGGTACTATCGGACCGGTGGGCGCAATCGCCCTTGGCGCGATTGCCAGCGCGATCTGCTACTACATGGTCGCAGTGGTCAAGCCGAAGCTCGGTTATGATGACAGCCTCGATGTGTTCGGCGTGCATGGCATTGGCGGTATCGTCGGCGCTATCGGCACTGGTATCTTCACCAGCGCGGCCCTTGGCGGCACAGGTTTCGCCGATGGCGTAACAATGGGCAGCCAGGTCTTTGTACAGATCAAGGCAGTTGCCGTGACCATCGTATGGAGCGGTGTGGGTTCGTTCATCCTCTATAAGATCGTCGACGTGCTGGTTGGCCTGCGTCCAACGGCCGAAAACGAGTCTATCGGTCTCGACCTCACCTCACATGGTGAAGCTGCCTATCATAATTGATAGCTGCACCCATGGATTTCGAAAGGCCCGGTTTTCCGGGCCTTTTGTTTTGAGGTTAGACCTTCGTTGAATTTACCCGCCCGAACTTGATGTGCAGTCTTACGCGCGGAGGACTGCATGCCGGGCTATGTCTACATCCTTGCCAACCAGCAATATGGAACGCTGTATATCGGTGTGACGTCCGATCTCGTCGCGCGTGTTTACGATCATCGTGAACGCAGAACTCCCGGATTTGCATGGAAATATGGCTGCAAGCGTCTGGTCTGGTACGAAAAGCATGACCGGATTGTCGATGCAATTCAGCGGGAAAAATCCTTGAAACGCTGGTACCGGCAATGGAAGATAGAATTGATTGAAGGAATCAATCCAAATTGGGACGATTTGTAGAGATCAGCGAAGCACCTTCTCAATATCCAAAATCGAAAACGGGCATTCAAGATCGGTCCTCGGGTCAAGCCCGAGGATGACGGAAAGGGGCGTGCCAAGATCAGGGCGAGGCGAAGTCTCCGTCAGCATCCTCTGCTAACCTGACAATTTCCATGACATTCGCCCATGGTTAATAGCCCCTTAACCATCCACCCCGTAAGTTTGGAATCAGCTCCGTGGATTGCACAGCCACAGGGATAGACTCACGTGGGACCGGATTTCATGCGTCAAGGTTATTCAGCCTCTTATGCCATCGATGACGATAGGACTGGCTTCTACAGCCTTTTCCGCAGGCAGATAAATATTCTGATCGGCTTGGCGATCCTTTGTCTTGTCGCTTTGGCTGTCGGTAGTCTGGCAACTTGGAATGTGCTTGATCCAAGCTTCAGTCATGCCACGTCCAATCCCACGCAAAACGCCCTTGGTTATGCCGGAGCAGTGTTCTCCGATCTTGGAATGCAGTTTTTTGGCCTGTCGACAGTTGTTGCTCTGATGCCTGCCGTGTTCTGGGGTGGGTTGTTCATGACCGGTCGCGGTGTTGACCGCATGGCGCGGCGCGCTGTTGCCTGGTTCTGCGCGTCGCTGCTTGCTGCAGCCATGGCCGGTTGTTTTGCCATACCCGAAAGCTGGCCAATGCCCATTGGTCTTGGCGGCGTTCTGGGAGATATGGTTCTCAAGATTCCTGCTATTTTCACGGGCACTTTCCCGCGCGGTGGCCTTGCCATGATCCTGGTCGGTGTCCTTGCCGTTCCTACTTTATGGATATTTGCCTTTGCCAGCGGTCTTACCTATCGCGGCAGCGAGCCTGCCATTGCCAAAAAGACAACGCGTCACGTGGCCGAAGCCGATGACTTCGACGATGACGAGGATGAGGATGATGAGCGCGAAGGCGGAGGCTTGCTTGCTCTGGGTGCTGTCACGCATTTCTTTTACAGTACGCGTGCCTTGTTCCGCCGTCTCTCCGGCAGGGGCGCTGGAATCTATAATAGCGCGCGTAATATTGGCGCTCGCCATGATGATGGGTTTGATGACATTCCGGTGTCGCGTCAAAAAGTCAGCAATAATGGCGAACGCCGCGAGCCAGGCTTTTACAGCGCATCGCCGCAAATTGAAGCTCCGTCGATTGAAATCGACAATGATGATTTTGACAGCCAAGCTGACCGCTTTGATCCCTTGGCCTTCAGCGACGAAGATGAGGCCGTGGATGACTGGGCACCGCAGGCAGCCCCCGCCCGCCCGTCAGCGAAGCCCGCGACCCGCGTAGCAACCCCGGCGCCAGCTCCAAAGACTGGAGCGCGCATTCAGCGCGAGGCGCAAGCCTCGCTTATCAAATCTGATGGTTTTGAAATGCCACCGCTGCATTTCCTCAGCGAACCAAAGAATGTCGTGCGCAACCCCAGCCTTTCCAAAGAGGCATTGGAACAGAATGCGCGTCTTCTTGAAGGTGTCCTGGAGGATTTCGGTGTACGCGGCGAAATAATCCACGTCCGGCCTGGCCCGGTTGTCACGCTTTATGAGCTGGAGCCAGCACCTGGAATCAAATCCTCGCGCGTCATCACGCTTGCCGATGATATTGCTCGCTCCATGAGCGCGATCGCTGCTCGCGTTGCCGTTGTCCCGGGCCGCAATGCTATCGGCATTGAGCTGCCCAACCAGACACGTGAAATGGTTTATCTGCGCGAACTGCTGGCCAGCCGCGATTTTGAGCAGACCAAAACCAAGCTCGCACTGGCATTGGGCAAGACCATCAATGGCGAGCCGGTCATTGCAGACCTTGCCAAGATGCCGCATTTGCTCGTGGCTGGTACAACAGGCTCGGGTAAATCTGTCGCCATCAATACCATGATCCTCTCCTTGGTCTACCGGATGACGCCGGAACAATGCCGCCTGATCATGATTGATCCGAAAATGCTCGAACTTTCCATCTATGACGGCATTCCGCATCTGCTCACTCCGGTTGTTACCGACCCCAAGAAAGCCGTTGTGGCGCTCAAATGGACGGTCAAGGAGATGGAAGACCGCTATCGCAAAATGTCGAAAGTCGGTGTCCGCAATATTGACGGCTTTAACCAGCGCGTTGAGCAAGCCCGGCAGAAGGGCGAGCGCATTGCGCGCACGGTGCAGACCGGGTTTGACCGCGCCACCGGCGAGGCAGTCTATGAGACCGAAGAACTCGATCTGACCGCGATGCCCTATATTGTGGTCATCATCGACGAAATGGCCGACCTCATGATGGTTGCCGGCAAGGATATTGAAGGTGCCGTGCAGCGTCTGGCGCAGATGGCGCGTGCCGCCGGTATTCATGTGATCATGGCGACGCAGCGTCCGTCGGTCGATGTTATCACGGGTACGATCAAGGCCAACTTCCCGACGCGTATCTCCTTCCAGGTTACTTCCAAGATCGATTCGCGCACCATCCTTGGTGAGCAGGGCGGCGAGCAGCTGCTTGGCATGGGCGACATGCTCTACATGGCTGGTGGGGGACGCATTCAGCGCGTGCATGGACCATTTGTTGGTGACGATGAAGTTGAGAAAATCGTTCAGCACCTCAAATTACAGGGCGTGCCGGAATATCTCGATTCGATCACCGAGGAAGATGATGAGGACGATGGCGGGGCAGGACCTGCAGGAACGTCCAATCTTGAGGATTCCGATGACCCCTATGATCAGGCCGTCGCGGTCGTGCTGCGTGATAAAAAAGCTTCGACCAGCTATATCCAGCGCCGTCTTGGCATCGGCTATAATCGTGCTGCTTCGATTATTGAACGCATGGAAGAGGAGGGGCTTGTCGGCCCGGCCAATCATGCGGGCAAGCGTGAGATTCTCGTACCAACGCAGGATGATGATTTTTAACAGGCAAAAAGGCATTAAACTGCTGAGACTGCTTAAAAATTCAAACATAACGTAACGGCACATCATGCGTTATGGAACTGAGTCCTTCCAGTTCCTGTGGCAGTCCGGTGTTACGTGACGGAAATATGGAACCGGGTGCCGCAACCCGCCGTTTCTTAGCCATACTCAAGCCAAACTGATCGAGTATTGCTTAAGGCAAGATGACAGGAGACCCTAAACCCATGAAAACCATCACAGCATTGTTTCGCGTTGCAGGCCCGCTCGCACGGCGCGTTGTAGCTGCTTCGATACTTGGCGTGGGACTCCTTGCTGCACCGGCTCTTGCTCAGAATGCGGTGCCGGGCGCAGCCCAGCAGATTGCCAATCAGTTTTCGAGCGTTAAAACCCTGACGGGTGACTTTGTCCAGTTTGGCCCGCGCGGGGAGCAGACCGAGGGAACGTTCTATATAGAACGTCCGGGCAAGATACGTTTCAACTACAACAAACCATCACCGATTCGTGTCATTTCGGATGGCGAATCCGTTGTGATCAATAATCGCAAGCTCGACACATGGGATTTGGTCCCGCTGTCGAAGACGCCATTAAAGCTGCTTCTGAGCGATCAGATTAATTTGACCGGCAATACGGTCAAATCGGTCAAGGAAGAGCCCGATATGACAACGATCGTTCTTGGCGACAAATCAATCTTCGGTAATTCGACCATAACGATGATGTTTGATCCAAAGACTTTCGAACTGCGTCAATGGACTATCACCGATGCGCAGGGTCTCGATACGACAGTGATGATAACCAATGTCCGTACCGGTGTTCGCTTCGCCAAGGATATGTTTACAATTGACTACACCCGCATTGCGATGAAGAACAAATAAGGCTTGAACAGTCGTTCAAGCTGGCGATATCCGGTTCCAATCATCCGTAACTTGTTTTAGTCTTGCTGCTCATTCACCACCCGCGAGACTAATTTTCCATGCCTTTTTCCGTTGCTACCTGGAACATCAATTCGGTGCGCTTGCGCTTGCCGCTCGTTCTGCAATTTCTGCGCGATTATCAGCCTGACGTGCTGTGCCTGCAGGAAACCAAATGCCCCGACGATTTGTTTCCGCGGGAAGCTTTCCACATGGCCGGTTATGAACATATCGAAATCAGCGGCCAGAAAGGGTATCACGGGGTAGCAACGCTCTCCCGCCGTCCTTTGACAGAACCGGCACGTGTTGGTTTTTGCAATATCCCCGATTGCCGTCATTTGAGCACAGTTGTCACCGCGGGTTCAAAGCGGATGCGTATCCATAATTTCTATGTTCCGGCAGGCGGAGATGAACCCGATCCGGAGATCAATCCCAAGTTCAAGCACAAGCTCGGGTTCCTTGACGAGATGAAAGCGATGAATGCGGTCTATGGGGATGGCCATGCCTCATTGCTGGTGGGCGATCTCAACATCGCACCGCTTGAAACCGACGTCTGGTCGCATAAACAGTTGTTGAAGGTTGTAAGCCACACGCCCATCGAAACGGAAGGTCTGGAAGCCTTGCGCAAAAATGGCGGCTGGAGCGATCTGATGCGCCATCATATTCCACCCTCCGAGAAAATTTATACATGGTGGAGCTATAGGGCCGCCGATTGGGCGGCTGCGGATCGTGGCCGGAGACTGGATCATATTTGGGGATCGCCCGACCTTGAGGCCGATCTGAGAGACATCACAATCCTGCGCGAAGCACGTGGGTGGGAACGACCCTCCGACCACGTTCCGGTTATCGCGCGGTTTGATCTGGATTAATCCGATTTTGAGCAGGATTTCCGCGACCTGACATTCAATTCCACAAGATGCGGCGATTTTTGCCGAGAAAAGGTCGATTCTTGCTGAAGATTTTCAATCGTAGCGAGAAAAACAGTTGTGTAGAGGCGAGTTAGCTCTCGCCAAACAGCTTTTCATACTTGGAAATTTCGGCGATCATTTCGGTCAGATCTGAGGAAATCTGGTCGTGCAGCGCAGCGGCAATTTCCGGATATTCTTCAAGGATACGCCGGAACAATGAGCGGTTGAGACGGATGACCTCGGTTTCAGTGTCTGCCATTGCGCTGGTGAGGCGCTTGGTCTGGGCAATGATTGCCATTTCGCCAAGAACCGCTCCTGGCCCCACGGTTTTCAGAGCGACGCGACCGGAAGGACCTTCGCGGAACAAGGAAATCGTACCGCGATCAATGACATAGGCGCAATCAGCCGACTGACCCTCGCGGTAAAGCTCGCGGCCTTCCCGCAGGACAAGCCGCTCTGTTCCGAAGGCGAGCAGACGCAACTGGTCGCGCGTAAACGTGCCGAACAGCCCCACTGTCTCCAGAATGCGAATATCATCTTCAATTGCCATGCAATTACAGACATATACCTAGATTGACCCGATCGGCATCAAGGAATGAGCTTGTATCCCCCGCTTTCCGTGACGAGTATGGTTGAATTCGATGGATCCTGCTCGATTTTCTGCCGTAGTCTGTAAACATGCGTCTCCAACGTGTGCGTAGTCACCCCAGAGTTGTATCCCCAGACTTCCTCCAGAAGAATATCGCGTGTGATGACCTTGCCACCGGCGCGATACAAATATTTGATAATTGCGACTTCTTTTTCAGTCAGCCGGATTTTGCCGCCCTTTGCATCGATCAGCATTTTCTGGCCGGGCTTGAACGTATAGGGGCCAACAACGAAGGTAGCGTCTTCGCTCTGCTCATGCTGGCGCAGCTGCGCGCGAATGCGCGCCAGCAGTACAGCGAAGCGGAATGGCTTGGTGACATAATCATTGGCGCCGGATTCCAGGCCAAGAATCGTATCAGAATCAGTATCATGGCCGGTCAGCATGATCACCGGAGCCTTGAAACCGCCCTTTCGCAAAAGCTTGATGGCTTCACGTCCATCCATGTCCGGCAAGCCGACATCCATGATCAACAGGTCAACAACGCCATTGCGGGCGGCCTGTATGCCTTTAGTCGCATTGTCTTCCTGAACAATCTGAAACTCTTCATAAAGGCTCAGTTGCTCAACCAGAATGGCCCGCAGGTCTGCATCATCGTCGACGATTAGAATGGTACGTGCTGTCATGGGATCTCCCGCGGATGGAAAGAAGTCGTTGGAATTTAAGTCGAATTCTACAGGAAAGAAAGAGCATCGACTTGATATTGCTTATGCGGCGCATCAGTCTGACATAAAAATGCTTTTTATGAGGCAAGCATGCCACTAACCACTTTGAAGTATATCGATGTCCGCCCGCGCCCCGGCCACAAAAGCCAAGGCCAGCTGATTGCTGGCCCGATCGTCTTGCGTTGCGCACTTGGCAAGGGCGGTATTACATCGAGGAAACGTGAGGGCGATGGTGGAACTCCCTTGGCATCCATGCGGCTTCTTTATGGGTTTAAAAGACCGGATAAACAGGTGAGGGCTACGGCGCTATTGCGGCTTAACCCATTGAAAATAAACGATGGGTGGTGCGAGGTCAGCAGTGACCGCAACTATAATAGGCAAGTTCAGGTACCCTATAATGCGAGCCACGAAACCATGTGGCGCAAGGACGATCTGTACGATGTCTGTATTGTTCTTGACTGGAATATCCGGCCACGCAGAAGGGCCGGGGGCAGTGCGATATTCTTCCATCTGGCGCGGCCGGGCTATACACCAACTGAGGGCTGTATTGCTTTGAGTCGCGCAGATATGAACCGACTTTTGCCGCTTCTATCGGATAAAACAATCATTCGTGTGCTGCGTTAGGTTGGAAAACGCCAGACCGTGGTTTTCTTGATATCAGCGTCCTCAAGAACGCGCGTCACCGGAACCGAATAAACAGCCAATGGCTGAAGAGAACCCTTGGGAAAATAAGATCGCCCCGGATCGCCGACGATTACCTCGGCGCCGCGTGAAGCAAGTTTGACAAACCAGGGAAGAAGCAGGTCTGCCAAAGGCTTATCATAGAAAACATCGCCTGCCAGCACGACATCCCAACCCGCATCTGTGCCGATGAGATCAGCTATTTGCACGTCCATCACCACATCATTGGCAGCGGCGTTGAGGGAGATTGCGGGTTGAGTAAAAGGATCGATATCGCAGCAAAGAACATGTTTCGCATTGGCCATTGCAGCGGCGATACCAACCAAACCTGAGCCTGAAGCGAAATCAATAACCGAGCGGCCACTGACCATTTGCGGGTTATCAATTACATAGCGGGCGACACCTTGCCCGCCCGCCCATGCAAAGGCCCAAAATGGTGGCGGAAGCCCGATCGTTGCGAGTTCGTCTTCCGTGCGTTGCCATAGATCATGAGCTTCATCGGCGAGATGAAGCTTTATCTCCGGAACGTGGGGCGGTGATTGTATTGACGTATTTGCCAGTATGAATTGGCGGTAGCGTTCACTGGTTGGATCTAGCGCAGTCTCAGTGATCATTTGGGGGCTGGAACGAGACCACCCATCCGGCAAACTTCTTCCCACTCGTCCTCGGTAACCGGTTGCACGGAAAGCCGCATCGAAGTGACAAGTGCCATTTTCTCAAGCTTTGGATTGGCTTTGACGTCCTTAAGAGTCACCGGCTTTGGCATATCTTGAACCGCGCGGATATCAACGCAATCCCAGCGCGGATCATCAGTTGTCGAATCCGGATGGCTGAGTGCGCAAACTTCGACGATACCGACGACTTCGAGACCCTCATTGGAGTGATAGAAGAAGCCTTTATCGCCAATCTTCATGGCGCGCATATTATTGCGGGCGAGATAGTTGCGCACGCCGGTCCATTCTGTGCCCTTAGCACCTGCAGCTTTCTGCTTTTCCCACGACCATGCGTCGGGTTCTGATTTGTACAGCCAATATGCCATGTTGAAACCTATTTGTTGTCCGGATTCTTGATTGCCCAATTCCAAGGGCGGATATCGACAGAGGCGAAAAGTCCTGCCTTTGCATAGGGGTCATTGGCAGCTATCTGCTTTGCTGCCTCCAGATCGACAGAATCTACGACGACCAGACTGCCATTTGGCTTTGTGTCATCGCCCAGAAAAGGGCCGGCGAATTTTAGCTGATCACCAAGGCCATTCAGATAATCAAGATGCGCGGTCCGCGTATCAAGGCGCAATTGCAGGCTATCGGGCTTGTCGTTGCATAAAAACGCAAAAAGCATGGTTTTTCCTAGTCTTCATTCTTGAGTGGCCGAGAAAGCAGGGCTTCCATGGCCTCATCGACGGTTATGTCTTCAGCCAGGATTTTTGATACAGCTGAAATGATCGGGACATCGATAGCATGGCGCGCGGCGAGTTCAACTGCAATGGCGGCAGTTGCCACACCTTCTGCTAATGGTCGCCCCGTCAAGTCTTCGCCTTTGCCCAATGCAAGACCGTAAGAGTAATTGCGCGATTGCGGTGTCGAACAAGTCAGCATGAGATCGCCAAGCCCGGAGAGGCCCATGATAGTCTCGGATTTTGCCCCCAAGGCATGCCCGATCCGGCGCAGTTCAACGAAACCGCGCGTCACAAGCGCCGCCTGTGCGCTGGCACCATATCCCCTGCCTATAGCGGCACCGGCGGCGATAGCGAGGACGTTCTTCAGCGCTCCGCCGATCTCGACGCCCGTCACATCATCTGTGGAATAACAGCGGAAAGTTGTGCCCGACAGAGCGACGGCAATGCTGTCAGCCAGCGCTTGATTATGGGACGCGACGGTTACTGCGGTAGGCAACCCCTTTGCAACGTCACTTGCAAAGCTTGGCCCCGAAAGTATGCCAAGCGGATGACCGGGAAGTATTTGACCTGCCACCTGCGACATGAGAAGTCCGGTGGATCGGTCAATTCCCTTGGCGCAGATGATCAGCGGTGTAGACGCGGGAATGTGATCTTTAAGCTCGTTTAAAGCCGTCGAAAGTGCCTGCGCCGGAACAGCGCACAGAATATATTGTCCATGTGCTAGAGCGGTCCGGGCATTGTTGCTGGCTGTCAGTAATGGGTGGAGGGAGATGTTCGGCAAATGGGCATCATTGCGATGCGTGTTATTTATCGCTGCGACTGTGGTGGAATCACGGGCGTAAAGCACCACTGAGCTGCCATTGGATGCAGCCATTGTTCCAAGCGCCGTACCATAGGCGCCCCCGCCCAATACGGCGATTGGTGGCCGCTCATTCATGCCTTTGCTCCACGACGGCCGGCGCCGATCAGGGGTGCGGAATACATATCCAATGGCCAGCGTGAGCGCGGCGCAATATTGAGGGAATCGGGAGGTGTCTGGTTTGCCCGTTCGGCACCCGCCCATGCGATCATGGCCGCGTTATCTGTACATAGAGCCATTGGAGGAGCAATGAAACGAAAGCCATTCTTGTCGCAAAGCTGCTGGAGCACGCTGCGCAGAACCTTATTTGCGGCAACACCTCCGGCAACGACCAAAACAGGATGATCTACAACAGGAAATGTTTCGCGAAACCGCATAAGAGAGCGTGCAACGCGGTCGTCCAGCGTATCGGCCACGGCGGTCTGGAAAGCTGCGCAAATATCATTGACATCCGTTTGAGATAGCGGTTCCAGACTGGTGGCCAGTTGTCGCACGGCAGTTTTGAGGCCAGAGAAAGAAAAATCCAGGCGTTCTTCACCCTTCAACGGGCGCGGGAGGGAGAAACGCGTCGAATCGCCGAGCATTGCCGCCTTTTCAACCTCAGGTCCGCCCGGATAGGCGAGCCCGAGCATTTTGGCGGTTTTGTCGAATGCTTCACCAAGCGCATCGTCAATGGTCGTGCCAAGTCGCTCATAGTCTCCCAGTCCCTTGACCAGAACCATTTGCGTATGGCCGCCGGAAACGAGGAGCAAGAGATAGGGAAATTCAATGTTATCGGTCAGGCGAGGTGTCAGTGCATGACCTTCAAGATGATTGATTGCGTAAAATGGTTTTTGGCTTGCCAAGGCTATTGCCTTGCCGGTCATCAGTCCGACAATCAGTCCGCCAACAAGCCCTGGTCCCGCAGTTGCGGCTATGGCGTCAACATCGTTGAGCGTCAAATGCGCTTCGTGCAGTGCTTGTCCGATAAGCCGGTCGAGCACTTCAACGTGAGCACGTGCGGCAATTTCCGGCACGACACCGCCATAGGGCGCGTGCTCTTCGATTTGGCTTAAGACGACGTTTGAAAGAATAGTGCCATGGCCAAGCTCATCACGCTCGACAATGGCTGCCGCCGTCTCATCGCAGCTTGTTTCAATACCCAGAACCCGCATCGATATCCTTCGTCGCATTGCCCGTCGAATAAAAGCCCGTTAGTAGAGGCCATGAACATGGAACTCGCGTAACACGGACTGCGGCCAATGCAAACAAAAACGCTCAAGATCGGTACACGTGGGAGTGCTCTTGCGCTTGTGCAAGCCCAGGAGACACGCGACCGGTTGGTCAAAGCTCATGGTTTGAACGAGTCCGATATAGAGATCGTCGTTATCTCGACAAGTGGCGACCGGATTCAGGACAGGCCCCTGTCGGAAGTTGGCGGCAAAGGTCTTTTCACATTGGAGATTGAAGAACAGCTTGCCGATGGGCGTATTGATTTTGCTGTTCATTCATCGAAGGACATGCCGACATTCCTGCCCGAAGGGCTGCATCTGTCGGTGTTTCTTGAGCGTGAAGATCCCCGGGATGCTTTCATCGGACGGAACGTTAAATCGCTGGCCGACTTGCCCTTGGGCGCAATTGTGGGCTCTGCATCGCTTCGGCGTCAGGCATTGATCAAGCGCCTTCGGCCAGATCTGAAACTTGTCAATTTTCGCGGCAATGTGCAAACGCGCCTGCGCAAGCTTGCCGATGGAGAAGTTGACGCAACATTTCTGGCCTATGCAGGCTTAAAGCGCCTTGATCTTGGCCATGTCGTAACGGAGTTGATGGATTCCAGGGCTTTTCCCCCAGCACCAGGACAAGGTGCAATCACGGTCGAAAGCCGTATTGGCGATGACCGGATCGACAACCTGCTCGCTCCGATCAATCATCTGCCAACTTCGACTGCCCTGGCTTGCGAGCGTGCGTTCCTTGGCACTTTGGATGGTTCCTGCCGGACCCCGCTCGCAGGGCTTGCGACAATTTCGGGTGAGGCATTGCATTTCCATGGAATGATCTTGCTGCCTGACGGTAGCGAGGTTCATGAGGTTACCGGTGAGGGATCTGTTGCCGATGCCGCACAGATCGGACGCGATGCGGCGCTGCGTGTTCGGGAAATGGCGGGTGCTCATTTCTTTACGGATTGGCTCTGATATGAAATCTGTTTTGGTTACGCGGCCCGAACCCGGAGCAACCAGAACAGCCCAACGACTGGCCGATTTGGGCTTCCAGCCTCTGGTTTTACCGCTTAGTGCAATCAAACCTCTGCCAATACCACAAGTGTCCGGGCACTATGATGCCGTTGCATTTACCAGTGCGAACGCGTTGCGGCATGTGCGAGAAGAATTTCTTGCTACGCTTTATGACCTTCCCTGTTTTGCGGTTGGTAGCTCCACCGCGCAAATAGCTCGTGCAAAAGGTTTCAAACAGGTTCTTTCGGGAAACGGGGATGGGCTATCACTGGCTGCACAGATTAATAATTCAACGTCTGAAAACGCACGGATACTTTACCTTACCGGGCGAGTCAGGGCGCCTCAGTTTGAAGATATTCTGGGGCAGTCCGGTCGAAGGGTGATAGCAATTCCTGTCTATGACACGATTTTGAACCATTATGAGGCCGATTATTTGGCCCAGTTTTTCGAGCCATCGCCCGTCGATATTTGTCTACTCTATTCGAAAAGGGGTGCGTTGGCGCTTCTCGCCGTCATTGGCAAAGCGAATGCTCATCATCTATTTGAAAATGCACAGTTTTTATGTCTGTCTGACAATATAGCGCACATCGTTTCAGACCAGGGTTTCCGCCATGTCCACGTTGCTAGAGTGCAAGATGAAGCAGGATTATTTGAATTGCTGCATACTTGATCCCGCCTGTTAGCAGCCAAGCTTGTACGACGGGTGGTTTCATATGAGGAACTTCCTTGCTAGCTTTAGAGTTCAATCGAAGCATCTGTTCCTGAAGAGAGTTTCCATGGCCAAATCTACTGTTCCGCGTCATTCCAAAACGACCCGCAAATCGATGACGATCGAACTGGAGCCCTCTTCGATACAAAAGTCCGCCGTATCCCCAAAAAATGTGCCGGAGCCGGAACCCGTAGGCTTCGATCCAGCGGCTAAAGCAACTGCAGCAGCGGCAGTTGAAACGGTCGAACGAAAGGTAAGTGCAGAGCCGCCATCCTCAGTGCCAAATTTCGGTCGCGCTGATCCGGCGCCGGACAAAAATCCGCCAAGGATGAGTTCTGTCAGCGCCGCCCCGCCCCAAAAGTCGACCGACTCATTGGGGCGACTCGTTTCAGGTCTCATTGGCGGTGTCGTTGTTCTTGCCGGTGCTGCTGCGATGCAATGGGCTGGTATATTTCCCTCACCCAAGACAGACGTTTCCGCTTTAGAACAGCAGATCGCGCAGTTGCGGGATGCGCCGGCAAAACCTCTTGATGAAGCCAGTCAAACGGCGCTGAATGAGGCTTTGGCGAGCGCCAAGCAGGCAGCTGATCAGGTTGCTGGGCTAGCGGCAGAGTTGAGTTCGGTAAAACAGAGCCTTACTGAGATCCAAAACGGTGCTTCGCCTACGGGTGCTGCTGTCGACACCAGCGCTATCGATGCACGCATCGCGACTCTGGAAAAGGAAATCAGTGACAACAAGCAGCAGGCTGTTCAGGCTGATGGTGCGGCTGCGGGCGCAACAACAAGGCTTGACGCGCTCGAAGCGAAGGTCAATGACACGTCCGGACAAGCCAATATGGCGCTCGCAATGGCCGCAACGGGATTAAAGGCTGCCGTTGATCGAGGCGAGCCTTACAAAGCCGAGCTTGATACCTATCTGGCTGTTGCTCCGGCGGCAGGAGAGGTTGAATCGTTGCGGCCAGCAGAAACTAAAGGCATACCCACCGTCAATGCGCTGGCAAGCGAATTTGGCGATGTCGCCGCTAGGATTATATCAAGCACCCGCACTGTCGACCCCAATGCCGGAATTCTGGATCGTCTCTGGGCGAGTGCATCTGGTTTGGTCGAGGCGCGACCAGTCGGTATGGTTGAAGGCGAGGGCGCCGACGCGATATCGGCGCGTATAGAAGCTCATTTAAATGCCGGTGATCTGAGCGCTGCGATTGCTGAGTGGGAAAAACTCCCAGATGCAGCTAAAACGGCGTCTGCAGATTTTGGCAGCGCTATGAAGGCACGGCAGAATGCAAGCGCAGTGGTGTCAAAAGCCCTGTCCGATGCCCTGAGCGGCATCAAGACCTCGACCGGTCAGGAGTAAGAAGATCATGATGCGCATTCTGTTCTTCTTCATTGTCGTGTTGTTGCTGGGTGTCGGCTTTGCCTGGCTGGCAGATCGACCCGGCGATCTGGTTCTGACCTTCGCTGGCATGCAATATAAAGTCAGTCTTATGGTGGCAGCAACGAGCATTGTTGCTATTGTTGCCGGCGTCATGCTGAGCTGGTGGCTGGTGAAAAGCATCGTCACCTCGCCCTACGCCTTGCGGCGGCATTTCCGTGCGCGCAAACGCGACCGTGGTTATCAATCACTTTCCACAGGCCTCATTGCCGCCGGTGCAGGCGACGGCCAAACGGCACGCTTGATGATCAAGCAAGCGGAAAAGCTTCTCAATGTCGATCAGGAGCCATTGATCAAACTGCTGGATGCGCAAGCTGCAATGCTTGAAGGCCGCACTGATGATGCGCGAGCCAAGTTTGAAGCCATGTTGGATGATCCTGAGACGAAGTTGCTCGGTTTGCGAGGGCTTTATCTGGAAGCACAAAGATTGGGTGCACGTGATGCGTCCCGCCATTATGCCGAAGAGGCTGCCTTGCTGGCTCCCAACGTCGAGTGGGCGGCTACCGCAGCACTTGGTCAAAAAACCACCCATGGCGATTGGGATGGTGCTCTGTTGCTGCTCGACAAGCAGAAAGCGACCAAGCAGATCGACAAGGAAAAGGCCAAGCGTGAGCGCGCCGTCATCCTTGCCGCAAAGGCAATCGAGACATATGAGAGTGATCCGACGAATGCGAAGCCACTGGCCATAGAAGCAAACAAGCTGGCTCCGGATCTTGTTCCGGCGGCAATCGTTGCGGCCAAGGCGCTGTTTGCTCAAGGCGATTTGCGCAAGGGTTCGAAAATTCTTGAGTATACCTGGAAGCGGGAGCCGCATCCCGGCGTTGCAGATACCTATGTTCATGCCAGGGTGGGGGATTCACCGATCGATCGCTTAAAGCGCGCACGCCACTTAGCCGGGCTCTATCCGCATCATGCAGAATCCAATTTGGCAATTGCTCATGCTGCTCTTGGCGCTGGCGAACTCAAGGAAGCGCGTGAAGCTGCCGAAGCAGTTCTGCGCAGTACGCCTCGTGAAAGTGCTTATTTGCTGCTTGCGGATATTGAGGAAGCGCAGACCGGCGATCAAGGCCGTGTCCGGCAATGGCTGTCCCGCGCGGTAAAAGCGCCACGCGATCCCGCATGGACCGCCGATGGCTACGTCTCCGAGCGCTGGGCGCCAGCCTCCCCGGTAACGGGAAAGCTGGACGCGTTTGTGTGGAAAGTCCCGGTAGAACAAATTGGTCCTGTGATCGATGCGGGCGATGATTTTGACAAAGCGTTGGCGACGGAGCCGTCAAGACCGGAGCAGCCTACAATAGAGGCAAAACCGATTTTACCCCCACGCAAACAGGACACAAAATCGCAGCCGGTGGAGCTTCCTGAGGATCAGGACGTGGTGGATGCGGAAATTGTGCCGTTTGAGTCGCCAACACAACAAACTGCAAAGGCTTCGTTGGACAAATCTTCGGCGAATTCGGATTCGCCCCAGAGAATTGCATCGGTTCTGCCACGGCTGCCGGAGAAGCCAGAGGAATCTACTAGCGAGCCATTTGTTGGACCGGTACCGGATGATCCAGGTGTGAAACCGGAGTATAAATCATCGCAATCGAACAAGAAATTCAAGTTGTTCTGATGGTGGTAAAAGCCATCGGGTCTTGTTTGCGGCAAGATGCACAGTAGCGGGATAGGACGACTCGGGCTATCAATTGAAAAGTGATACCAAAGCGGAAAGACTCCCATAAATGCTTGATCGCCTTGTTACTTTTTTTAAAACCTTACCGTCCGGTGAAAGTGGCGCCGAGCATTTTTCAAAATCTGATCCCCGTCTTGCGGCCGCTGCCCTCCTTTTTCATGTCATGGATGCAGACGGTTCAAGCAGCAAAGAAGAACGCAAGCGCGTCTCACAACTCATATCCAATGCTTATGGGCTGAAGGGCGAGGCACTGAAGCGCCTTTTGAATGAGGGTGAGCAGGCCGATCAAGAGGCAGTTGATCTTTACAGCTTTACCAGCATCATAAAGCGCAATCTTGACGAGGATGCCCGGATCAAATTCATTGAGTTGATGTGGGAAGTTGTTTTTGCAGATGGGGTTGCCCATGAACTTGAGGACAATGTTGTCTGGCGGGTTGCCGAACTGATCGGCGTATCCACCCGAGATCGGGTTACCATGAAGCAACGTGCTGCAGTTCGAGCCGAACGGGATGTGCCCGAAGAATAGGACAAAAGCGGATGTTCCAGACAGAATGGATGGAAGCGGCGGGTCATACACAGCGCCCAAAAATCCTCGCAGTTCTGCATCAGGAAAGATCTAGCACTGGACGCGTCGGACAGCTGCTGCTGGAAGCCGGGTTTGTGTTGGATATCCGGCGCCCGCCGCTTGGCGATCCATTGCCGGATACTTTGGAAAATCACGCCGGCGCTGTTATTTTTGGCGGGCCAATGAGCGCCAACGATCCAGAAGAATATATAAGGCGGGAAACAGATTGGCTGTCGGTACCGTTGGCTGAGGAAAAGCCATTTCTTGGTATCTGCCTTGGGGCCCAAATGCTGTCCAATCACCTCGGTGGAAAAGTTTCCCCTCATCCCGACGGGCTGGTCGAAATAGGCTGGTACCCTTTGGAACCGACAGAGGCTGGCAGGACCCTTATGGACTGGCCATCCATGGTCTATCACTTTCATCGTGAAGGCTTTGAACTGCCAAAATCAGCCACTTTGCTGGCTACGGGCAACACCTATGCCAATCAGGCTTTCCGCTACGGCAAGAATGCCTGGGGCGTGCAGTTCCATGCGGAGTTGACGCGCGCCATGATGCAGCGCTGGGTGGTTCGCGGGTCGGAACGGTTTTCGCTTTGCGGCGCCCAGCAGGGCCGGGATCATCTGGAAGGCCGGATGATCCATGACGCTGTTCTAAAAGCTTGGCTACAACGCTTTTTAGGTATTGTTTTCGGCGCTCCGGTTGCTGCCTAAAAGCTTCAGGTCCTGCCTTGCAAGTTACGAGCCTTGCGAAGCTGCGGAAACCACCAAGCCCACAATCCGGCAACGGCAACAGTTCCAATTCCACCAAACACCACGGCTGGAATTGTTCCAATCATAGAGGCCATGATCCCTGCGCGGAATTCTCCCAATTCATTTGAGGCGCCGACAAACACCATATTCACGGCATTAACGCGGCCACGCACATTATCCGGTGTCCAGAGTTGAAGCAGCGTTTCGCGAATGTAAACGCTGACCATATCTGCCGCGCCCATCAATGCGAGAACCACTATGGAAAGCCAGGCAAGGTTTGACACGCCAAACATGATGGTGAGCAAGCCAAACAGGGCTACGAAGACAAACATGATAAGTCCGGCATGATCGCGGATGGGATGGCCTGTCAACCAGACAGCGGTCAGGATTGCGCCGATACCGGGTGCCGCACGCAGCATGCCCAGCCCCCATGGTCCGAGCTCCAGAATATCGCGCGCATAGACGGGCAATAGCGCTACAGCACCACCGAGCAAAACTGCAAAAAGATCCAGTGAAATGGCACCAAGGACGACTTTCTCTTTCCAGATGTAGTGGAAGCCTGCCAGCAGGGTTTGAAGAGATTTTTTCTCATTCAATGTATGTTGCGTGGGTTTAGGAATGGAGAATATGGCGAGGACGGAAATGAGCAACATGATGCAGGCGACGCCATATGCTGCCACAGGCGATATACCGTAGAGCAACCCTCCGGCGACGGGACCAACCAGCGTAGCGATTTGCCAAGCCGAGGAGTTCCATGAAACGGCGTTCGAGAATATCTCTGCAGGCACGAGATTGACGACAAGTGACGAAGAGGCAGGGCCGAGAAATGCCCGCCCGACGCCGAAACCAGCCAGCACGAGGAAAACATGCACAGGGCTGAAGCTGTGTGTCACGGTAAGCAAAAGCAACAGCGCAGCGCAGATTAACTCGACGCCGATCGACAATCCCATGATGAGGCGGCGCCCGAAACGGTCCGATGCAGCGCCGGTAACCAGAACCAGCAAGAGCGCTGGTGCGAACTGCACGAGCCCCACCATGCCAAGATGAAAGGGATCGCGTGTCAGATCATATATCTGCCAGCCAACAGACACACTGATGATCTGAATGGCAAATGAGCCAAAAAATCGTGAAAGCCAGTAAAGTGTGAAGGAGGAGTGGCGAAAGGCGGCGTAACGATCGTGAACCGCATCCGTTGCAGGAATGGTCATTTCGGTGAGGAAAACTCCGGGAGATGGGAATTTCTTCTAGAACAATTTACTGCGGAAGTAGAGAAAAAAGCGGCACTTTATATTGCAGAGTGAAAGTAAGTGGGAGCGAGCAGGTTTTACGCGGCTCGCTCCGGCAGGTTGTTAGTCTTTGCCGAGCAAAGATTTCCAAATAACTGCACCAATGGCAGCGCCAATGAGTGGGGCTACCCAGAAGAGCCAAAGCTGGCCGAGGGCCGCAGTTTCGGCAAACAGGGCCACGCCCGTGGAGCGGGCCGGATTGACTGAAGTGTTGCTGACAGGGATGGAAACCAGATGGATCAATGTCAGACCAAGGCCAATAGGAATTGGCGCGAAGCCTGCTGGAACGGAAGCAGAAGTTGCCCCCAGGATAATGATCAGAAAGAATGCCGTCAGCACGACTTCGGCCACAAGCACTGCTGTTAGTCCATAGCCGCCCGGTGAGAGCGTATCATATCCATTTGATGCAAAGCCCCCAGCGGCAAATCCGGCCTTCCCTGATGCAACAAGATAGAGCACGGCTGCCGCAGCGATTGCTCCAATTACCTGTGCTATCCAGTATGGGATCAGCTGTTTAACGTCGAAGCGACCGGCTATAGCCAGTCCAAGCGATACTGCCGGATTGAAATGCCCCCCTGAGATACCGCCGACCGCATAGGCCATGGTGAGAACGGTAAGACCAAAGGCCAATGCAACGCCTAGATAGCCGATACCAACGTCAGGTAGCCCGGCTGCCAGAACAGCACTGCCACAACCACCAAGAACTAGCCAGAATGTACCGAAGAATTCCGCTGATAGTCTATTTAGCATGGTAAACCCCCTAGATGAAAAAGGGCCGGATTGGCCCGAATCACACGCTCTATATTTATTCCTGTTTTTTTGGTTCAACAATATCTAGTGGGTTACCTTGGTAAATGGACCGGCTCTAGTCTTTCTAAGACAGTACACGACATGGAAATACTATGAGCGACCTTTGAACGAGCAACTGGGAAAATACGCCTGGCCATTGGCCTCTTGCTCGTAGGCCAGTCAATCGCTACATAACCTGTGACTTTCAGGAGAAACAGATGCTCGCTATCATCCGAACCATAGATCTTGCCCTCGATATCTATACCTGGATTCTTATTGCCAGCGCGATTTTTTCATGGCTTTACGCTTTTAACGTCATCAATTCGAGCAACAGATTCGTCGCTTCCATTGGCGATTTTCTCTATCGCGTGACCGAACCCGCCTTGCGCCCGATACGGCGGTTCCTCCCCGATCTCGGTGGGATCGATATTTCTCCCATAGTCCTGCTGTTGCTGATCTTCTTCATCCGTCAGCTGCTATGGACCACTATTGCGCCAATCCTGCTTTAAACAGTGACGAGCCAGTACTTTCGCAAGGAAGTTGACGGTCTAACGGTTTTTGTGCGGTTGACCCCAAAATCTGCAAAAGACGCAGTGGAGGGTGTGGAAACAACGGATGATGGCCGTGCGCATCTCAAGGTGCGGGTGCGGGCAGTTCCCGAAGATGGAAAGGCCAATGCAGCACTTATAAAGCTATTGGCAAAATGGCTAGATGTTGCACCGCGAAGTATCACGATTGTTGCAGGGGCAACGTCGCGGCTTAAACAAATCAGATTTGAAGGCGATCCGGGCAGCCTGATTGCCAAGCTGTCCGGTTCAATAAAACTCTAAATAGATTACGCAGTGCCAACTTTAGCGTTATGGCGCTCAATCGCTTCTCTGATCAACTGGCGTGCGGCATCTTCATCGCCCCAATCGCCGATCTTCACCCATTTGCCGGGCTCTAGATCCTTATAATGTTCAAAGAAATGTTGGATCTGCTTTAGCGTGATTTCCGGCAGGTCTGTGTAATTGTGGACCTTCTCGTAACGCAGCGTCAGATGCGGCGAAGGAACAGCAATGATCTTTTCGTCCTGGCCCTTATTGTCTTCCATGACAAGAACGCCAATCGGACGAACATTGATCACGCTTGTAGGCATCAATGCGCGGGTATTGCAGATAAGAACGTCGATGGGATCCCCATCATCCGATAATGTATGGGGTACGAAACCATAATTGCCTGGATAGGTCATGGGCGTGTGTAGAAAGCGATCGACGAAGAGCGCGCCGGAATCCTTATCCAGTTCATATTTGATAGGTTGACCGCCGACGGGGACTTCGATGATCACGTTAACGTCTTCAGGAGGATTGTTGCCGACAGGAATGGCATCGATGCGCATATTCTAGGAGTCCTTGTTGGTTTGGGAGTGCTGTACTGATTTTTGGCCCTTTGCGCAACAAGGCGCCGCCTTTTAGGTCGTCATCCAACCTATTCTTGCGACGATTGGGCGCAAAATCAGGATATATCGTAGTATGATTGATGCAGAGAGATGATTTTAACTCCAGACGAAAGCGCGCTTCTTGAGCATCTTGCCGTCGAAACATTCGACACCCTCAGCTACGTCACGGCCCCCCGCACCGTGATAGAACGAAACGGCAAGATCATTGTCCTCAAGCACCCAGATGACCATACCCTTAAGACCTTGGTCGCCCAAGCTGCGCCTTGCTGCGCCGAGCAATCGTGAGCCGAGACCGCAGCCTTGATATTCCGGACGGATGTAGAGTTCGTAAACCTCGCCCTTCTCCGGCAATTGGCGGGCGCGGTTAGGCCCGAGTGTTGCGTAACCGGCGACGACGCCCCCAATATCCGCCACCAGAATTTGCGTAGAGCGCTTGATGGCTCGTGCCCACCAATCTGCGCCTCTGCGTTCCAGCATGGTGTTAAGAGCGCGATGAGGAATGATGCCGATGTAGGCACCGCGCCAAGCAGCCAGATGAATGGCAGAAATTGCCACCGCATCAGCCAAACCGGCTTTTCTTATCTCGGTTACGTGCGTGCTCATGGCAAAGAGCATAAACCTGCGACACGCGATTCCGCAACGGCATTACGAACGATTTTTGGGAGCATCAAAAAGAAAAGCGGCGATAAACGCCGCTTTTCCAAAGTCTATAAGTTATGGCGATTAAGCTGCGCCGGCAGCCTTATTGCTCTTTTCGAAACGCTTGCGTTCATTCGGATCAAGGTAAAGCTTGCGCAAACGAATGGACTTCGGCGTAACTTCCATAAGTTCGTCATCCTGAATCCAAGACAGAGCGCGTTCGAGCGTCATGCGGATTGGCGGGGTGAGCTTGACGGCTTCGTCCTTGCCGGCAGCGCGGATATTGGTCAGCTTCTTGCCCTTGAGGATATTCACTTCAAGATCATTGTCGCGCGAATGGATGCCAATGATCATACCGGCATAGACCTTAACGCCTGCTTCGATAATCATCTGACCACGGTCTTCGAGGTTCCACATGGCGAATGCCACGGATTCACCCTGATCGTTGGAGATCAGAACGCCATTGTTGCGACCTGCGATTTCGCCCCGGAAAGGCTCATAGGCGCGGAACAGCCGGTTCATGATCGCGGTGCCGCGTGTATCTGTCAAAAGCTCTGACTGATAGCCAATGAGGCCGCGTGTCGGTGCGTAGAAAACCATCCGGACACGATTGCCGCCAGAGGGACGCAGCTCAACCATTTCGGCTTTGCGCTCTGACATCTTCTGAACAACCGTACCGGAATATTCTTCATCAACGTCGATCAGAACTTCTTCGATAGGCTCGAGCAGATTGCCTGCATCGTCCTTTTGCATCACAACGCGCGGGCGGGAAACACCAAGCTCAAAGCCTTCACGGCGCATGTTTTCGATGAGAACGGCGAGCTGCAATTCACCGCGACCGGATACGAAGAATGAGTCCTTTTCGCCCGATTCCTCGACCTTGAGCGCAACATTGCCTTCAGCTTCCTTCATCAGGCGATCACGAATGACGCGGCTGGTAACCTTGTCGCCTTCAGTGCCGGCGAGCGGGCTGTCGTTGACGATGAAGGACATGGTAACCGTTGGCGGATCGATAGGCTGCGCATGAAGCGGTTCGGTCACTTCAACAGCGCAGAAAGTATCAGCAACAGTTCCTTTTTGCAGACCGGCGATTGCAACGATGTCGCCCGCATGGGCTTCGTCAATCGATTGGCGCTCAAGACCACGGAAGGTCAAAATCTTTGAGATACGGCCGGTTTCGATCTGTGTGCCATCGCCGTGCAAAACCTTGACGGGCTGGTTGGACTTGACTGTACCGGAATGGATGCGGCCTGTGATAATGCGACCCAGGAACGGATCGGCTTCAAGGATTGTTCCGATCATCTTGAAAGGGCCTTCGCCAACGGTTGGCGCGGGCACATGATCAAGAACCATGTCAAACAAGGCGGATAGGCCCTGATCCTGCGGGCCTTCTGGATTTTTTGCCATCCAGCCATTGCGGCCTGAACCATAAAGGATCGGGAAATCAAGCTGTTCGTCAGTAGCGTCCAGTGCAGCAAAAAGATCGAAAACTTCGTTTACGACTTCTTCGTGACGTGCATCAGGACGGTCGATCTTGTTGATCGCTACGATTGGACGAAGCCCAACTTTCAAAGCCTTACCGACAACAAACTTTGTTTGTGGCATCGGACCTTCAGCCGCATCGACGAGAACGATGGCGCCATCGACCATCGAAAGAATACGTTCGACTTCACCACCGAAATCGGCGTGGCCAGGTGTATCAACGATGTTGATGCGGGAATCTTTCCAGACTACGGAAGTGGCCTTGGCGAGAATGGTGATCCCGCGTTCCTTTTCGATGTCGTTGGAGTCCATCATTCTTTCGGCAACGCGCTGATTATCGCGGAAGTTGCCGGACTGTTTCAATAGTTCGTCAACAAGCGTGGTTTTGCCATGGTCAACGTGTGCGATGATCGCGATGTTGCGCAGTTTCATGAGGTTCTCTTTGGAGGATTGTGGACGCAAAATTGCATGCGACGCTTTACATTTGCGCGCTCCATACATGTTTTTTCGCAATTGCGAAAGGGGGCGGCACAGGAATATGCCGCCCAGATCGCATTCCGCCTGTCTTTTTAGAGCAAGGTTCCGGACAGGATAACCAGCGCAATGCTGAAATAAATCACCAAACCCGTGACATCGACGAGCGTTGCGACAAAAGGTGCAGAAGCACTTGCCGGGTCAAAACCAAGCCTTTGCATAGCAAAAGGCAGCATCGAACCGACGAGCGAGCCGAAGGTCACGATACCGACCAGCGCAGCGCCGACAGTGGCGGCAACCAATTGCCAATGCTGGCCGTAATCATAAAGACCAAGCATTTGCCAAGCGGCAATACGTGCAACGCCGATCAAGCCCAAGAATGATCCGAGCACCAGTCCGGTTGGTATTTCGCGCAGGGCGACCCTCCACCAATCCTTCAGCCGCAGGTCCTGCAAGGCCAAGGCACGGATAAGCAGGGACGTAGCCTGAGAACCGGAATTACCGCCGGAACTCATGATCAGAGGAATAAACAGTGTTAAAACAACAGCCTTTTCCAGTTCACCCTCGAAATGCTGCATGGCGCTGGCCGTTAACATTTCGCCCAGGAGCAAAATCCCGAGCCAACCGGCACGCTTATGGATCATCTGAAAGAAGCCGATTTGCATGTAAGGCTTGTTCAAAGCCTCCATGCCGCCAAACTTCAGAGTATCCTCAGTCATCTCCTGCGTCATGGTATCAATGACGTCATCAACAGTAACGATTCCAATTACTTGATTGTTGTCGGTCACAACTGGCACGGCCAAAAGATCGTGCTTGCGGAATAGACGTGCAACATCTTCCTGATCGGTCAGCGGGGTAACCACGACAGGAGCAACATCGCGCCCAACGCTCAATATGGAAGCCTCGGGCTCACTGCTGATCAGCCGACGCAATGCTACAGTGCGAAGCAAAACTTTCGTTGCAGGATCAATAACATAGATCGCATATATTGTTTCGCGGGAACGCTCTACCTCGCGGATATGCTGCAGGGTTTGCGCAACGGTCCAGCTGGATGGCACGCTGACAAACTCCGTCGTCATCAGGCTACCCGCCGTATGGGGTGGGTACCGCAGGAGTTTGCGAAGCGCAGCGGTGGTTTCAGGCCCGAGACCAGCAGCAAGACGCGCCCGGTCTTCTGGTCCGAATTCCTGAAAAATGTCGGTAACCCGATCAATTGACATCTCATCAAGAATGTCCCGGGCTTTGGCGGCAGGCAGACTCTTGATGATTGCCGGTGCTGAATGCAGCTCGGGTTGATCAAGAATAAGCACGGCATGTTCAAGCGGCATATCATTGAAAGTATCAATGATATCAGTAAGTTCTAGTTCATTGAGAAGCTCGATCGCATCGGCTGCATGCATGGATGCGAGGCGCTGCGTGATGTTCAGGTCTGCGTTTACCGCATCCTGATGTACGAGGATGTTGTTCATTTTACTCGCCTTTCCGTCGATCCGCCGTCAAGGGGGATCAAGGCGAGCTGATTTCAAATCAGGCCAGGATCACCGCTGACGGCGCAAACAATCGACTACTGTCGTCGTTGGGCATGGAAGTAGATTCCTGGTTAAAACAAGCAGGCGCGGAATGCGGACCCTGCATGGCGTCATTTGGCTCCGCGGCAAGGGAAAGTCAACCCCGCATGAACATTGCTACCGAGCACAACCAAAACACACCAACAAATAGCAAAAATTGGGTAAGAATCGACGATTCTTCGGGAAAAATCGGTGAAACTCCAGCCATGGTCTGCCATTTGAGGAAATTCTCCTCGAAAAACGCCGGAAGAGCGTTGAACTGATCCGAATTTTATTGCGGGCTCGGAAAGAACGAGGTGAAATTTCCGTTCAGGCTTTCACTTTCACGTTCTGCGGGTCGTAAAGCGGTTCGATGTGCAACTCTGCCGCGAAACGTTCATTGGCAATGATGAGTTCATATTTGCCCTCCCGAAGGAAGTCGCCGGTAACGCCTTCATCATTTCGCACATACCCATATCCGACCGGTTTTCCGATCGTATATCCGAAGCCGCCGCTGGTGAGGTATCCGGCAAAGACTCCGTTGCGCAATATTGTTTCACGGCCAAGCAGCACAACATTGCTGTCTAAGACGGTAAAAGCCGCAAGGCATTTCTTCAGCGGTTTGGCATTGATGGCTTCGCTGGGAGCGCGGCCGATAAAATCGGTATTCTTGCGGAGCTTGACCGCCCAGCCAAGTCCGGCCTCAAAAGGGGAATCATTGGGTGTAATATCCGAGCCCCAGGCTCGGTACCCTTTTTCGAGGCGGAGCGATTCAATGGCGCGGTATCCGACAGGCCGGATACCGAACTCTTCGCCCGCTGACATGAGTGCGTCGAATACCGCTCCGGTTGCAGCAAGCGGTACATGTAATTCCCAGCCGAGCTCGCCGACATAGGTGATGCGCAATGCACGAATAATCGTTCCGGCTATTTCAATTTCGCGAACATGACCGAACGGAAAAGCGTTGTTGCTGACATCGGCACTGGTAACCTTTGCCAACACCTTCCGGGCCATTGGGCCCATAAGCGAAAGCGTCCCGTAATCTTCAGTTATGTCGGTAAGTTCTGCGTCGAGATCTTGGCCGATATGATCCCTGATCCAGGCAAAATCGTGGGTGCGGAAACCCGTTCCGGTGACGATGTAGAACTTGTCTTCGGCAAGCCGCGCGACAGTCAGATCGCACTCAATGCCGCCTCTGGTATTGAGGAGCTGGGTATAGGTGAGGCGGCCTGCGGGCCTGGAAACATCATTGGCGCAAATGTAATCCAGAGCCTTGGCGGCGTCCTTGCCTGAAAGTTCAAACTTGGCAAAGGATGATTGGTCGAAAATGCCCACCTTTTCCCGGACCAGCCGGTGTTCTTCGCCCACGGCGTCAAACCAGTTCTGGCGACCCATAGAATAGACGTCTTCGGAAGGCGCGCCTTCCGGCGCAAACCAGTTGGGGCGCTCCCAGCCAAGTTTTGAACCAAAGACGGCGCGATACTTTTTCAAACGTTCATAAAGCGGCGAAACAATAGCGGGACGGCCAGAGACATATTCCTCATGCGGGAAGCCGATTGTGTAATGCTTGCCATAGGCTTCCAGCGTCCTGTCCCGTACCCAAACCCGATTGCGATGAAGATTGGAGAAGCGGCGAATATCGACGGCCCACAGATCGAGCGGTGCTTCCCCATCGATCGCCCATTGCGCCAGAACCCAGCCTGCACCACCGCCGGAGGCAATGCCGAAAGCATTGAAGCCAGCGCCAACAAACATATTCGAGCATTCCGGTGCGACACCAAGGATGAAATTGCCATCCGGAGTGAAGCTTTCCGGTCCGTTGATCATTTGCTTGACGCCTGCCGTTTCCAGCGCCGGAATGCGTTCAATGGCTTGAAGCATATGTTGCTCAAAATGATCGAAATCATCATCAAACAAGCGGAACTGCCAGTCATTGGGCACGTCGCCTGTCATCCAGCTTTGCGGATTGGGCTCATAGCCGCCCATAACCAGTCCGCCGACCTCTTCCTTGAAGTAAGTGCGCCGATCCGGATCACGCAATGTCGGCGCGTCGGCAGCAAGCCCTTCGATCTTTTCAGTGATAATATATTGGTGTTTTACCGGCTGCAAAGGCACGTTGATACCTGCCATATCCCCGACCTGCCGAGCCCATTGCCCGGCGCAATTAATGACTTTTTCGCAAGCAATATCACCCTGGTCCGTCTTGACCTTCATGATCCTGTCGCCGTCCATTTCGAAGCCGGTAACCCTTATGTTCTCGATAATCCTGGCGCCATTCATCCGCGCGCCCTTGGCCAGCGACTGCGTGATATCCGAAGGACTGGCCTGCCCATCCGTTGGCAACCAGCTCGCACCGACGAGATCATCGACATTCAAAAGTGGCCACATTGCCTTGACTTCTTTCGGCGATAAAAGCTCCATATCCATACCGAAGCTGCCAGCCGTGGTTTTAAGCCGCTTGTATTCGGTCCAGCGGTCCTGATTGGTGGCAAGCCGAAGGCACCCGGTCATTTTCCACCCGGTCTCAAGTCCCGTTTCCGCAGCAAGCCGCTTGTACAGATCAACGGAGTATTTGAGAACGCGCGTTATGGATGCCGAGGAGCGCAGTTGACCGACCAGGCCAGCGGCATGCCATGTGGACCCGGATGTCAGCTGACCCATTTCGAGCAGAATAACATCAGCCTTGTGATCCTTGGCAAGATGGTAGGCTGTGGAGCAGCCAATAATGCCGCCGCCAATGATGACAATTTGAGCGTGGGAAGGAAGGGTCATGATGTGAGCACTCTGCTGTTTATTGCATATCGATATTGCGTGGTTCGTCCTTCGATAAGCTCAGGAGGGCTCACCATGAGGAAGGTCAAAGTGTTGCAACGAGAGCCGCCAGCGTTGTGCACTTCACGCCCTGCAAGCAAACCATCATGGTGAGCCGCGTCGAACCACGCACAACTAGGATTGCAGTTTGGAATTTATCCATAACTTGTCCGATACCTCTCCATTGCCTGGTCGAGCCGAAGCAGGTTTTCAGCCGTATAGGCGGCGTAATCAACGCCCGGTGCGCTGAGATGAAGTTCTGAAACCATGCTCCACATGGCTTCGCGCAGCAGAGAAGCGCATTGCATCGCTGCGTGAGAACGCTGGATTTCAGGGTCCGGCGGACCACTGAAATAGGCCTCGAGCAAGGCATTGGATTCTTCGCCGTCAAGTCCGGCATTTGATGCGAGGCCTGCAAGATCAAACATCGCTGTAGAGAACCCTGCATATTCAAAATCAATCAGCCACAGCCGCTCGCCATCATCGAGAATATTGGCGGGCAACAGGTCATTATGGCTGAAGATAATAGGCAGCGGTTTTTGTACGGCTTCCATTTCCTCGGCTATTTCGAGATAGGAGGGAAGCTCAGAGACGAACCGGCTTTTACCGACTTCGAGCGTACGGGCATAATCGCGAATTACATGAAATGCCCAGAACATGAAGCCGGGCCCTTGGATATATTCCGGCATGCTGGTGTGAAACTGCCGGATGAGCCGGGCAATACGTGGGATGTTTGCCCGCACATCATCGGCATTCCATGTTTTCGCACCAAGGAAGGCGGTGACCATAATGCCATCTTCCGCGTGGAACAGCTCAGGCGCGAAGCCAGCGCGATGTGCCGCCTGCGCCGTCATTGCCTCGCGGGTGCGAAATACATGATGAAAAGGATAATCCGTGCCGAAACGAACCACATACTTGCCCGTATCGTCCTCGACCACATAGCTTTCATTGCTGATGCCTCCCTTAAGCAGGGCAATGCTTATATCGCCTTTCCACAAGGGCAAGGCGGCAATCCGCGATTCCGCTAGCCTGTTATCGGCAAGGCTTGTCACAGATTTCATGCTATGCATCCGCTCCTCATTGCTCGCTGACGGAGCGCAAAGTGCAGTCAGGCAGACTCATCATGAGCAACGAACTTGTTTCATGGGATTGTGAGCTCTCCATGAACAGAACGGCTATTCAAGATGTACTGCGTAGCATCCCACTAACTGCTTTTTATTATTTGAGGATGCTTCCCCTCACGATGAGCCTGTCTAACCACGCTTCTTATTTGTCCAGGCAGGTTCCCGCATCCCAAGACGTCTGTCAACAGAATTATGTGGGATTTTGTGGTTTTTGTGACTGGTAATATGAAATTCTGTGATATTTATGCCTGTATTCTTACGTTTTCGTCAAAGGTTCGGTCATGAGTTCGAAACGGCGCGGTGAAATTAAACGCCTTTTGCAAGATGAGGGGACAATTTCGATTGCCGATCTTGCCTTGAAGCTGGGTGTTTCTCTTGAAACAATCCGGCGTGACGTGAAGCCCTTATATGATGAGGGCGCAATTACCCGCGTCCATGGAGCAATAGGCCTGCCGCTCCACCTTGGAGAGGCGCCATTTGAGCTGCGTATGCGAGAGAATGCCGATGCAAAGCGTGTGATCGCGCATTATGTGGCGCGCACCATCCAGAATGGCGAATCCATCATGCTGGATACTGGAACAACGACAAGCTTTCTCGCCCGTCAACTTCTGCAGCATCGCAATCTGACGGTGATTACCAATTCGTCCGATATTGCCCGCACTCTGGCAACGGTTAACGGAAACAGGGTTTTCATGGCCGGCGGGGAATTGCGCAGCGATAGTGGTGCTGCGTTCGGAGTATCCGCAATGGAATTTGTCAACCGGTTCAGTGTCAATCACGCCGTCATTTCCATAGGCGCAATCGATGCCTCGGGCGGCATTATGGACTATGATCTGGAGGAGGCAGAATTTGCGCGTACCGTGCTTTCGCGGGGCGCCCGCAAACTGGCGATTTCCGATGCCACAAAATTCGGGCGGCGCGGATTGGTCAAAGTGTGCGGTTTCGATGGGTTTGACGAGTTGGTGACGGATCGGGAGCCGCCCGCGGATATAGCCCAGGCTCTGGCTGATGCCGGGGCGATTTTGACCATAGCCGCGCGCCAATAGCTATCGAGCAAGAAACGGATTGGCTCTGGAACATTCGCAGCTATTCTTAAGCTGAGTCGGAGCGCGCCTATGTCCAAACTGCTGCTTAGCAAATCCATCCATACCAAGATCGGTCCAATGATTGCCATGGCTACCGGCGAAGCCCTGGTTCTGCTGGAATTTCACGACCGGCCGATCCTGCCTTATGAGTTGAAAGAGTTGCAGCAACGCTACGGCTATTCGATTGCCTCGGGAAGCAATGCCGTACTTGAACAGACACAAGCAGAATTGGACGCCTATTTCGATGGGGAATTGACAAAGTTTGAAACACCTTTGGTGTTGCCAGCCATGCCTTTCCAAAAACAGGTCTGGACGGCGCTGCAAGATATTCCCTACGGAGAAACCCGCACCTATGGCCGTATCGCTGGCGATCTCGGAAGGCCGAATGCGAGCCGGGCAGTCGGGGCGGCCAATGGACAAAACCGTTTGGCGATTATTATTCCCTGCCACCGCGTGATCGGAGCCGACGGCGCCCTGACCGGATATGGCGGGGGCAAACATCGCAAACGCTATTTGCTGGATCTGGAACACCGCGTAGCTGCGGGTATTTCCGGAAGCCCGGTGTTTCACCCGATTACTGCGCAAAGCAGTATGTTCTAGGATGGTGACGCCGCTATCTCTCTTTAGCGCGGAGAGATAGCGGCATATTAGAGCGGCGGCAAATCAGATATTTGCGCCGCCATCAATGACGAAGCTTGACCCCGTGATGAAGCGGCCCTCTTCACCTGCGAGAAAGGCTACCAGTCCGGCAATATCCTTCGCTTCGCCAAATTTCGGGATCGCCATTCGGGCGCGTTGGACTTCCGCATGATCGCCATTTGCGGGATTCATATCCGTATCGGTAGAACCCGGGTGGACGATATTGGCTGTGATTTCCCGCGGGCCAAGATCCCGCGCAAGCGCTTTAGTCAGGCCAATGAGTGCCGCCTTGCTGGTGGAATAGGCGATCAGCCCGGCGGAGGGAACGATCTCGGCAAGATTGCTGCCGATGGAAATGATGCGGCCGCCGGCGCCCATATGCACTGCTGCGGCCTTTGAGGCGACGAAGCTGGCGCGGACGTGAATGGACATAACCCGGTCAAATTCAGCCAGTTCCAGCTGGTCTACGGTGTCCATGGTGTAGACGCCCGCATTATTGACGAGGATATCGAGACGGCCAAGCTTGGCGTGGGCTTCGTTAACAGCGTTTTCGAGGGCCTTAACATCAAGGTTATCCGCTTTGATGGCGAGGGCGCGGCGGCCTAGCTTCTCGATAGCCTTGACAGTTTCATCGGCTTTTGCTGCGGCGCTGGTATAGGTGATGGCAATATCTGCCCCATCCTGTGCCAGTTTAAGCGCAATGGCTGCACCCATTCCCCGGCTTCCGCCAGTGATGAACGCTACTTTATTCTCGAGACGCGACATGGTATTTCCTTTTATGTAATGATCGATACATAATGCTTGTCACGGTTGCATCCAGAGGTCAAGTGATTTATGTATCGATCACTATAGAAAGGATTCCATCATGTCAGCGAAAGGCCGTCCGCGCGCATTTGACCGCGATGCTGCGCTTGAGCGCGCGATGCAGGTTTTCTGGAAACGGGGCTATGAGAGCGCCTCAATGGCTGACCTGACGGCGGCAATGGAAATCAATGCGCCCAGCCTTTACGCGGCATTTGGCAGCAAAGCCGATCTCTTCAAGGAGGCCGTGGAGCTTTATACCAACAAGATTGGGCAGCGCATAAAGAACGCCTTGCCCAATGCAGCCACCGCAAAGGAAGGCGTTGCCGACTTCCTCATGCAAACCGCAATATCGCATACGGACCCCGACCAGCCGCATGGATGCATGGTGGTGCTCGGTGCGCTGCATGGTGACGAGGCCGTGGGCACGCCGTGCTCTCTATTGCGCGAGCGCAGGCTCGACAATGTAACATTATTGCGCGGAAGGCTGGAGCGCGGCGTGCGTGAGGGTGAAATTGCAGCTTCCGTCGACCTTCAGCAAGTGGCTGAATTCTATGCAACCGTGCAGCACGGCATGTCGATTACGGCGCGTGATGGAGCCACATTGGAGCAATTGACCAAGACCGCCCAAGCTGCGATGGCGGCGTGGGAAGGTCTGGTCTCGGGGTGACCGGCATTAAGGGTGCATGATTGCTCCCTTGGTGATTTTGTCGACAGCTCTTTTTTCACCCCGCAATGCGATTCCCACCAGCTTGGCATTGTCTGGTTCGAAACGGCCGAACATTTCGCGGTTGGCAACGTCATTGCCGGTTGCAAACATCTCCTCGACATAGGCTGAGGTGGTTATGTTGCGTTCAAGTGAACGTCTGTGAATTTTCCGCAGCGTCTCTTGATCTGCAGCCAGCACCACCATGGGCTGGATTGCCATCGCATTATAGACATTTCCCGCGCCATCCCTATATGGTTCGCCAATGATGGCCGGATACTGGGCCGTAATGCCGCTTGTCAGAAAGGCTGCTACATTGAGCTTTTGCCAAGTGGCAAGGTCATCGCGCAGAACGATAACAATCTTGGTATCAGACATGAAATCAAACTCCATTCGTGGATATGCTGAAACGTCGGCCATAGCAGTCGGGGGAACTGAGGGTCTTGTACGTTTGTGCAACACGGGGAGCGATGGAATCCTTCAGGCGCCGCCCTCCCGAGGTATTGAAAGGATTGAAGCCCGTTTCTCTGGCCAGGGTTTCGAACCACACCGGCATGACACCTATGCGCTTGGATTAACCCTTTCAGGCGTTCAGACCTTCCGATATCGCGGCGCTTCGCGCTTCAGTCTGCCAGGCAATATTATCATTCTCCATCCCGATGAAGTGCATGATGGTGCGGCCGGAACCGATAGTGGCCTGAGCTACCGGATGCTGTATCTCCCGCCGGAACGCCTTATCGAAGCGGCGGATACATTGCGTTCCCTGCCATTCGTCGCCGATCCTGTGATTTCGGATGTAACATTCCAACGCTGTCTCTCCGAGGCTCTTTGTCAGATTGAAACAAGGTTGGATGACCTTCAGCTTGACGATCTTATCGGGCGGTTCGCTGAAGGACTTGGTCGTCATTCCGGCCAACAATCGCGCACATCGAACCGAATTGCGGTAAAAGCGGTTCTGCTATGCCGTGAATTTCTCCAGGACAATTGCGACCGCGTTGTTTCATCTGGAGAACTGGAAGCAATCTGTGGTCTTGATCGATATACGCTGGCCAGACATTTTCGCTGTCTTCTTGGCACAAGCCCGCATCGTTATCTCCTGATGCGTCGTCTGGACAAAGCCAAGGCGTGGCTATCGAAAGGTGCCAATCTTGCCGATGTGGCAGTGAGTTCCGGATTTGCCGACCAAGCCCATTTTACACGGCACTTCAAGAAGACCTTCGGCATAACGCCGGGTCATTGGAAAGGGCTTACATCCGCCGCCAGCCGACGCGTCGCAATTTGAATGAAGACAATTCATGCGCCGAAAGCAAAACGGGCGGCACAAGGCCACCCGTTTGCATTCAATAAGTGAAACTGCCGATTAGCTGGCAGCTTCTTCTTCGGCAGGTGTTTCTGCAGGTGCAGCAGCAGCTTCGGCGGCAGCGGCCTTGGCAGCTTCAGCGGCTTCTGCTTCAGCGGCAGCCTTTGCCTTCGCATCTTCTTCAGCCTGCTTGGCCATAGCAACGCGTTCCTGCGCCTTCTTGCCTGGCAGTGCCTTTTCAGGATTGCTGCGGGTGTCGCGCTTGGCGATACCAGCCTGATCAAGGAAGCGAAGAACGCGGTCTGTTGGCTGTGCGCCGTGACCGATCCAGTAGTTGATACGCTCTGCATCAAGCTTGACGCGATCGCCATCCTTGGGGAGCATCGGGTTCCATGAGCCGACGTTTTCGATGAAACGGCCGTCGCGTGGCGAACGGACGTCAGCAACGACGACGTGGTAGTAAGGGCGCTTCTTCGACCCTGCACGGGCCAGACGGATTTTCAATGGCATTGTTAGTCTCCTAGCTTTCTTTTCTGTTGCCGCAATTCCTGATGGAAAACCGAAATTCGCTTTTCCTGGGATTGCTTAGCTGCCGTTTTCTTTGGCAGCTGTTGTTTCGTGATGCCTGATCACTTCCTTGACGATGAAGTTCAGGAACTTCTCGGCAAAATCGGGGTCGAGGTCGGCAGACAGCGCCAGAGTGCGCAGTCGTTCGACCTGTTGTTTTTCGCGGTTCGGGTCAGCCGGAGCCAGACCGTTCTTCGCCTTGAGAACGCCAACCGCCTTGGTGCAGCGAAAGCGCTCTGCGAGCATGTGGATCAACGCGGCATCGATATTGTCGATGGATGCGCGCAGTTCGAGCAATTCTTTTGGCAGGGATGATGAGCTCATGATCAGCCTTTCTTCTTTGGAAAGCCGGGCAGACCGCCGCCACCGAGCCCTGGAAGCCGGGGTAATCCGCCTGGACCGCCGAGGCCACCTGGAAGACCACCAAGTCCGCCCGGTAGTCCGCCGCCCTTACCAAAACCTGCTGCCTCAGCCTGTTTCTGCAAGGCTTCAAGCTGCTTGGGATCCATTTTCGACAGATCGGGCATTCCTCCCATGCCGCCGAGCCCGCCAAGGCCCATCTTGGCGCCGAGACCGCCCATCATCTGCTTCATCATGCCGCCTTTGCCCTTGCCCATCGACTTCATCATGTCCGCCATCTGGCGATGCATTTTCAGAAGCTTATTGATATCGGCGGCATTGGTGCCGGAACCTTTGGCAATACGCTGCTTGCGCGAATGCTTGAGCATATCGGGATTGCTGCGTTCGGCCTTGGTCATGGAGGAAATGATTGCGAGCTGGCGTTTGAAGATGGAGTCGTCAAGACCGGCAGCGGCCATCTGATCCTTCATCTTGCCCATGCCGGGCATCATTCCCATGATGCCACCCATGCCGCCCATCTTCTGCATCTGGCCAATCTGGTCCGCCAGATCATTCAGATCGAATTTGCCGGACTGCATCTTCTTGGCCATCGCAGCGGCTTTTTCCGCATCGATGTTTTCAGCAGCTTTTTCGACCAGCGAAACAATGTCGCCCATGCCGAGAATACGATCAGCAATACGGCGGGGATAAAACTCCTCCAGCGCATCCATCTTTTCGCCGGTGGCGATCAGCTTGATGGGCTTGCCGGTGACAGCACGCATGGAGAGAGCAGCACCGCCGCGTCCATCGCCATCCATACGGGTAAGAACAAGACCGGTAATACCAACGCGCTCATCGAAGGAGCGGGCAAGATTAACAGCATCCTGACCGGTCAGCGCATCGGCCACCAGCAGGATTTCGTGCGGATTGGCCTTCTTTTTGATGTCGGCCATTTCGAGCATAAGCGGCTCGTCAATATGGGTTCGGCCAGCAGTATCGAGAATGACGACATCATGGCCGCCGAGCTTGGCAGCCTGTACGGCGCGCGCGGCGATCTCTACAGGTGTCTGACCAGCGATGATCGGCAACGTATCGACGCCAGTCTGAACACCAAGCTGACGCAGCTGTTCCTGGGCGGCAGGACGACGCGTATCGAGCGAAGCAAGCAGAACTTTCTTCTTGGAACGTTCTGTAAGGCGCTTGCCGATCTTGCCGGTTGTTGTGGTTTTACCGGAACCCTGCAGACCAACCATCATGATGACAACCGGAGCCGGGGCGTTCAGATCAATGGTGACGCCTTCGGCGCCCAGCATGTCCACCAGTTCGTCATGGACGATCTTGACGACCATCTGGCCGGGCTTGATGCTTTTCAGAATATCTGCGCCGACAGCCTTGGCACGAACCTTGTCAGTAAAAGAGCGGACGACATCGAGCGCAACGTCAGCTTCGAGCAGCGCACGGCGCACTTCGCGCAGGGCTGCCGAAACATCGGCATCCGATAGCGCGCCACGGCCTGTAAGGCCGTTCAAAATAGAACCTAAGCGTTCCTGTAAGCTCTCGAACATTCAAACTTTCCTTTATCCCTTCGAAGACCGTTCCCCGAAAGATAAGTACCAACCGCGCCATGGCAAAGAGCCACAAGCAAAATGACACCCGAGGGCGCAACGCGCTGTCGGGTGTTGACCTCCGGGATCGTTTGAACCCTTGCGGGGTCCCGGTTGGCTGCTCGGAGTTTATTGCTCGTCGCGGATTGATGCGCGGCTTAAACAGGAAATAGGAGGCGGAGTCAAGATGTTTGGCTCCAACTGGCGCTCAGGCGTTCTTTTTCAACCCGGCTGCTTTGCGCAAGGTTTCATCAATACGGCTTTGCCAGCCGGGACCGGTTGAGCGGTAATAGTCGAGCACGTCGGGGCTGAGGCGGATGGAAACCGGCATCTTGGGCGCAGCGGCAATGGGACGGCCGGGGCGGCGTTTGGTCAAAGACGTGATCAATACGGTATCAGGATCATCAAGAGCAGCCTTTGTCAGAGCGGCATCTTCTTCACGCGTAATGCTATCCATAGCGCGTTGTATACGGGCACGGTGAACCTTGCGCTCTTCCTCAGTCATAGTTTTGTGCATATTTCACCATTTCCGTTTTTGTTGATTTTCGAAGCGAAATAACCCTAATTTTCTCCCCACGCTCCGTGTAGGTCAGGGTAAAAAGTGTACCGCCAATAAATCCCAGCGCGACAATGCGCTCTTCACCATAAAACTCCCTGTCATCTACATGCTAAACTCAAAGTCGTAAGCTTTGGCGAAGGCCACACCATGCTTTCGCTGGTTGCTTCGGTTCTTTTCTTCGTCCCATTCCAGCCTACTCACAAAAATCGCTTTGGTCAATAATTATTGTATATACAAAAATACGATGAACTCGCGGTTATCAGAATAGATTATCACACTGAAAAGCAGTCAGACCCTTATCAATTAGTACAAGATCCAGAAGCGAAAAACCCCGCAAGCACAACCAAGGATTGTACTTTGTGCGGCCCAAGAAACAGTCTGTGCTTGGACCAAAAGTGTGTGCTTTTAGCCAAAACCGCCTGAAAACCGCCGAAACAAGCGTCATTTCCGGGGCTATGGTGCAATTCACCCAGATGACAGGACACGTGAAAAGTGGCAGATAGGCATGAGACGATTCAACTTTTAAGGAGATATCCATGGCATTTGTTGCCAAAAGCAGATTTTTTGCGGGCGTAGCGACCGCTCTTCTCGGCTTGGCCGGTACAGCGCATGCGGCCGCTCAATGTGGCAACAATTCGTCTGGTTTCCCCGAATGGATTCAGCAGTACAAGCAGGAAGCACAGGCGCAGGGTATTGGCAGCCGTGGCATCCGGGCGCTGGACAATGTTACTTATGCCAGCAAGACGATCAATGCCGACCGGAATATGAAGAGCTTCAAATATTCGCTCGACAAATTCATGCAGGTCCGTGGCGCGCAGACAATTGTCTCCCGTGGCAAGAAGCAGAAAGCCCAGAACGCGGCATTGTTTGATCGAATTGAACAGCGCTATGGCGTGCCTGCAGGTCCTCTTTTGGCCATATGGGGCATGGAAACAGGCTTCGGCGCTTATCTTGGCAGCCAGAATACGCTTTCCGCAGTCGCTACACTTGCCTATGACTGCCGCCGTCCTGACTATTTCCGCCCGCATCTGAATGCAGCGCTGCAACTCGTCGACAATGGTACCCTTTCTCCCGATGCAAAGGGCGCAATGCATGGCGAAATCGGCCAGACCCAGTTCCTGCCGCTCAACGTGTTGAAGTATGGAGCCGATGGTGACGGCAATGGCCGCATCGACATGGTGCGTTCCAAGGCCGATGCACTGGCTTCCACGGCAAACTTCCTGCGCGGTCATGGATGGCAAAAGGGTGCTGGATATCAGCCCGGACAGCCTAATTATTCGGCTATTCAAGGATGGAATGCCGCGAGCGTCTATCAGCAGGCAATCGCCATCATGGGTGCACAGATCGACGGCCAATAGCCATCGTCGGACCCTGTAGACCCGGTGCAAAGCGCCGGGTCTACCCAAGCAGAACGCTCCTCAAAGCCCAAGAGTCCAAACTGCAATGAACGACCATATTGATCAAAGTACCGAGAGCGATACATTCGATCTCGCGCCTATTTCATTGTGGCTGGAAGATTTCAGCGATGTCCGGACTCTTTTCGAAACGTGGCGCAAGGCCGGTATTACGGACGTCAAAGCCTACCTGCTGGAAGATGTTGCGCGTATTCGCGAATGTTCGCGTCGAATCCGTGTTCTCAAGGTCAACAGGAAGACGCTTTCGCTTTTTCAGGCAGAAAGTTTCGAAAGCCTGACAGCCAATCTTGGCTCCATCTTCCGCGATGACATGCTTCAGTCCCATGTTCAGGAACTGGCAGCGCTGTGGAATGGAGAGACAGAGTTCTCCAGTAATACGGTCAACTATACTTTGTCGGGAGGGCGGCTGGATATTCAGTTGCGAGGTGCGATACTGCCTGGCTACGAACAGACCTGGGAACGTGTTCTGCTTTCCATCGAGGATGTTACGGACCGGGAAGATGCGCGCCGTCAGCAGGTTGCCAGCAAGCAATATGCAGAAGGGCTGTTCGAACATTCTCCCGTTTCATTATGGGTCGAGGATTTCAGCCGCATAAAGAAGCTGCTGGATGAAGTGCGCGACCGGGGCATAACGGATTTTCGGATATTTACAGACGTTCATCCGGAGTTTGTCGGGCAGTGTGCCAGTGAAATCCGCGTCATTGATGTTAATCGCGAAACGCTGAAGCTTTTTCTGGCTCCGGACAAAATGACATTGCTGCGCCGTCTGCCGGACGTTTTTCGCGACGTCATGAACACCCATTTTCGCGAGCAACTCATAGAATTATGGAACGGCAATCTGTTTCACACTCGCGAGACAGTGAACTACGCGCTCGATGGTACGGAGCGTCATGTTCTTCTGCAGTTTTCAGTCCTGCCGGGACATGAACAGGATTGGTCGCTGGTTCAGATTTCACTGACGGATATTACCGCGCGCAAGAAAGCGGAAGCCTATCTGGAATATCTGGGCAAGCATGACGTGCTGACGAAGTTGCACAATCGTGCATTCTATGTCGACGAGTTGAACCGGCTTGAGCGACGCGAATTTTTCCCGGTTTCCATCATCATCCTGGACCTCAACGGTCTGAAAGCCGTTAATGATCAGTGGGGCCATGGGGTTGGCGATGGCCTGTTGCGGCGCATGGGCGAGGTGCTCGGCGAAGCAGTAAAGTCTCCTTCCTATGCGGCACGCATAGGCGGTGACGAATTTGCGGTGCTCCTGCCATCAATCGATGAGCTCGGTGTAGCCAGCATGGTCGATGAAATACGCAGCCTGATCGAGATCAACAACCAGTATTATTCGAACATTGTGTTGAAGGTCTCAATTGGATGGGCGACGAGCGCAATGGGAGAAAAGCTGGAAGCCGTTGCCAAAAGGGCTGATCTGCTAATGTATGAGGACAAGCACCAGCACTATACGAAAGCCGGGGACAGCCTTCCAAGCCGATCCCCGCGGAACGATTCTATTTGAACAAAAAAGGCTTTAATCTGTGTGGGCGAACAGTTTCGGGTAAGCACGGGGCTGGCAGCGCAGATATTGCGGTGGTGCAAATGTCTGGGCACCGAGTTTGGCTGCTGCGTGCCATGGCCAGCGCGGGTTATAGAGAATTGCGCGGGCAAGTCCGATCGCATCCGCATCTCCATTGGCGACAATCGCCTCGGCATGTTCCGCTTCGTTGATCAGACCCACAGCAATAGTTGTCATCCCGGTTTCCGCCTTGATCTTTCGAGCAAGATTGACCTGATAGCCAGGGCTCAGCATCATTTGCTGCAAGGGTGAGAGACCACCACTCGACACATGGATCGCCGCACAACCAAGTTTCTCCAGCGCCTTGGCAAAAGTTACGGTCATATCGGCATCCCATCCTCCTTCAACCCAATCGGTTGCTGAAACACGGATCCATACGGGCCTATCGGCAGGGAAGGCCGAACGAACCGCTTCAAATACTTCAAGCGGAAAGCGCATGCGATTTTCCAGGCTGCCGCCATACTCATCCTCACGCTTGTTAGAAAGCGGTGAAAGGAATTCGTGCAGTAGATAGCCATGGGCGCCGTGCACCTCAATGCCATCTATTCCCAGCCGGGCGGAACGCTCGGCAGCAGTTGCGAAGGCATCACGAATGCGCGCAAGCCCAGCCTTGTCCAATGCGACGGGTGCATCATATTCATCCAGATAAGGAATTGCTGATGGTGCTTCGGTTTTCCAGCCATCCGCATGATCGGGTGCTATTTGTTTGCCGCCCTTCCAGGGCAGATCAACCGATGCCTTGCGTCCCGCATGGGCCAGTTGTATCGCGACTGGCATGGGCGAATGTTCCCTTATCGCCAGCAATACTCGGGCGAGAGCAGCTTCGTTGTTGTCGTTATAAAGTCCAAGGTCCTTGTAGGATATGCGCCCTTCCGGGGTCACGGCGGTTGCTTCGGTGATCAACAAGCCCGCGCCTGACAAAGCGAGATTGCCCAGATGCATCATATGCCAATCCGCTGCGTTGCCGCCTTCGGATGAATATTGGCACATGGGAGCAATGATAATGCGGTTTGAAAGGTCTAGCGTACCCAAACGCAATGGCTGGAACAAATGGCTCATGATCGTACCTCGGGAGATTTTTCGGAAGGAGATAGCTGCCCTGCAAGATGATGGGAGTCTGCGGTTAATTCAAGTCACTCAAGGCGGCTCTCAACTGGAAGGGCCATAGACAATACGGTCGCGCCCCTGTTCCTTTGCCTGAAAAAGACATTGGTCAGCACTATCAACAAGCTGCTCGAGAGTTTGGCCGGACGTGTGAAATGCGACGCCAATACTGACGGTGACCGATACATCGCGCTCGCCTGCGCGCCGCGTAACAGCCCGGCAGCCGGCAAGTATCCTGTTGGCAACCCAGGCCGCCTGGCCATAATCCGCATCGGCGAGAAAAACGGCAAACTCCTCGCCGCCAAAGCGTGCGCCAACGTCGCGGCGCCCCATCATTCCACGAATTAATATGCCGATATCCAAAAGGATGTCGTCTCCCAGCGCATGTCCGTATCGGTCATTGACCTGTTTAAAGTGATCGACATCGACGTAGAGAATAGCGCCTGCACTCAAAACGGGATTGCCGGACTGAATGAAATGGTCCACGCGCAGGTAAAACTCATGCCGGGTGAAGAGCCCTGTCATCCCGTCCTTGCGAAAGGCTGTATCCAACTCACCGGTCATTTGTTTCAACCGGTGATTCCAACTGACGAGAAACGCGCAAAGAGGCCCGCCGACAGTGAGGACAATGAGGGTTGTGAGATAAATTGTCTTATCGAGCCGGTTGTAACCGCCAAGCAAAAAGAACGCTGCAGCCATGGCATCTGCCAGCACAGTGCCAATCACTACCATGACCAAAACTTGCATTACCGGCGACAGACCTGCAAATCGTGTCGACCAGAGATTATAAAACCGCATTTCCACCTTTCAGCATTCATGGGCAAGCATAGGCTTTAGCCATGAAGAAACCTTTCCGAAACAAGGTGAATGATTATTGTATAAATTTTGTATGCGATCTTGAATTACGGGCAAAAAAAGAGCCGGACTAAAAAGCCCGGCCTGAATTGTGAAGGTTAAAAACCTCCAGAGGGGAACAGCCATCGCGGCAAAATGGGAGGAGTACCGCGATGACTGATTGCTACATAAGCCTCTTTTTGCAGCGCAACAATCGCTATAAATGCATAGCTGCTATGCATTGCGGTGAAATTATAATCATTGAAGGTGCATTTCTGAGCAGGTGCAGCATAATTACCCAATAGAATGCCCGGCCAGGCAACGGTATTTCCTCAACAAAGACGCTGAAAGATTGCGAATTAACGCGATCATCCGGCTGTTGCGTGATAGGCATGCGACGGATGTCACGTTATGTCCTCACATACCGGCAAGGAGATCAGGTAAATGGCGATAAAATTCGCACAAAAGACAAGCGACACGAAAACTCCGCCGGAAAGCAAGGCGACGCCAAAGGCAAAGCCAGCGGAAAACGCTGAAATCCCGGCTATTGAAGTAAATAAGAGTGAAAACGGCACGGATCTTTTCGAAACCAAGGCCGAAACCTCCAAGCGTAAAAAGAAACGCTAAGCCGTATCCTTGAATAATAACCGATCGTTCACACTCCGTTCATGAGTGAAGGCGCACTCATAGGTTGTGGAATTCAAGGAGCATTCATGAAACGAATAATCTCAGCGATTGGTGCCGGTGTTGTAGCCGTCATTATCGGCTTTACTTCGGTGGTGTCATCTTACGCAGCACCTGTTGCGCCATCACAGGTTCAGGTCACCTCTCTCGTCGAAAAGGCGCAGTATCGCGAAAAGCGCAAGCACCGCGCCGAGAGACGCCATGATCGCCGTGATCGATATGATCGCTACGAGCGTCGCTCACATTATGACAACAGGCGCGAGCGCCGCTGGAATGGTCACCGTGGTTACCGCGAAAAGCGCCATGGCTATCGCCGCGGTCATGATGGCTGGTGGTATCCGCGCGCGGCCTTCATTATCCGCGCCTATTGATAGCTGGATAAAAACTAAAGATTGTTACTAAAGAGCGGCCTCGAAGGCCGCTTTTTTTAACTCTGCTCTGAAATCTCGGCGACACCGTTCTCTTCCGGGTCCGGTCTTAGAAAATCGCCTGTTTCAGGATTCATGATCCACAGTTCACCGGTGGAAATATCGAACCAGGCACCATGGAGTGTGAGCCGGCCCTTTTTCTCCAGAATATCCACGCAGGGAAAACTGCGAAGGTTTTTCAGGGAGTAGCGGATAGAGATGCGTTCCAGTGCGGTCTGGCGTTCGAAAGGCGTCATCAGCTCATTGGCAGCAACAGCTTCTGCAGCAGGAGCCACAAGGCTCATCCATTTGCCGATAAAATCGCCCGGCGACAATGGCTGGCTATCCGGATTGAGCGCAGCTTTGATACCCCCGCAACGGCCATGGCCCATGACGACAATATGCTTGACCTTCAGGCTCTGCACCGCAAATTCGAGTGCGGCCGAGGTGGAGTGATATTCGCCGTCGGGCGAATAGGGCGGCACGAGATTTGCCACATTGCGAACAACGAAGATTTCGCCTGGTGCCGTATCAAAGATGATTTCCGGGGCTGATCTCGAATCGCAACAGGCGATGACCAGGGTTTCGGGCGTCTGGCCTTGTTCTGCCAATTGCTTGTAGCGCATCGTCTCGTTGGAGAAGCGATGAGCCATGAAGTTGCGATAACCGGTGAGGAGTCTCTCGGGAAGCAGGGTCATGGGCATGCTCTAATCCTGATTGCTCAAAAATTCAATTGGGCTGGCACCAGCGGCTGGGTGCTAGAACAACAGATACCAGAATAATGCTGTTTCATCGTGGGTAGCAGGAATAGCGGAGTAAATGCCTGTGTCGAAACCACGCAGGATAAAGCCGTAACGCTGATAGAAAAGGCAGGCATCAACATTGTTATCCTGGGTTTCGAGCATAATTCCGGAAAGGTTGCGTGACCTTGCCCATTCCATTGCCGCGTCAAGCAGCATTCGCCCGATACCAGCCTTGCGGTGGCTTATATCCACCTTGATACTGTCAATAATCGCATAGCCGTTCCAATTCTCGCTGACGAGAAGCAGGCCCGCCGGCCGCTGATTGTTATAGGCAATGATGGCAACCTTGGTTTCGGCTCCAATATAGCTGGCGAGATCGTCAGGGTTGTCATGCTCGTAGCGTTTTACGCGCGGCTCTGCAGGAACAACTGTAAAATCAACGATGTTTTGGCTCGATGAAAGCAATAGGCGGGACTTAATATGAAATGACCCGTCAATTGCCTCCACATCATCAGCATGTGCTGCTGTGAGGTTCTTCAGCACGATTGTCATGACTTCAGGCCCTGATGCCCTTGGTAGGATGAGTCAGACGGCGCATTTGCACCATTGCCATTGGTGTAGAGAGGCTCGAGGCATCGGCTTCGAGCATGAGTTCGTCCGCGCCGCGCTTGGCAGATCGCGCCATGATCTCAAAAACAGAGGCGGTGGTTCGTTGCAGCACCTGTTCCAATTCGATTCCTGAAAGCATGCGGGCAAGGAACAAGGCAGAAGTCAGATCACCCAGGCCATTGGTCGGCCCGGTGACGAGGCGATGCTCGGCAAGAAGCGCGAGCGTGTGATTGATCAGAAGATTACCTGTTCCGCCTGCCAGCATGGGATGGGCTGACGTGACAAGCATTGTGGCGGGACCCGCGTGAAGCGCTGCCTGCATGACAGCCTTGTTATCAGGCAGATCGGCTCCGGCCAGCCACGCAAGCTCAAACCGATTGGGCGTCGAGATATCGGCCAGCGGCATAAGTTCGTCTCTAATAGCGATTGCTGTCGCCTCGGGAACATAGAGGCCTTTTTCATCACCGATCACGGGATCACAAAGATAAAGTACTTTCTTGTTTTTTTCCTTGATGGTTTTTACAAGACGGGCCACGGAAGAGGCCTGTGCAGCATTGCCAAGATAACCACTCATGATGCCGGTTATTTCGCCGAGCCAAGGCGCGCGTTCAAGATCTGCAATCAGGTCGTCGAACTGTTCGGCAGGCGGCACAATCCGCTTGGCCGGGCCATGTCCCGGATGCCATGGCAGGATGACGGTCGGGACGGCCCAAACGGGATGCCCCAGTGTCTCCAGCGCAAAAACAGCAGCGCGATTGCCCACCGAGCCGCGCACCACATGACTGGAAATGACGATGACGGCATTGGAAGATATAGCGGGATTATTCATTGGGTACTCATGCGCGAGTTGGGAAAAGGCGGCCTAGGCGGTCCATTTTACTAGCCGAAGAACGAGATCAAAAACCAGATAAACATGGCAATGACGACAAGCAATCCCAAAGCCCTGCCAATGCGTGTGCCGAGAACCTCGATAGGGTCGGAAGCATCGGCGTCCTTGGCCGAAAAATGGCCTTTGGTGCGATCAGTAAATGAAAGGCCGCTTGAAACGGTTTCATCTCCTACACGTTGCAGGATACGCTGCGCTTCCTTGCCCTGCTGATTGTCTTTTTTGCTGCCTGTCATGGTGGCCCCGTTGCTTCACACTCAGCATAGCGCTTTGCCAGTTCCTTTTGGAATAAAAAATGGCTAGGCTCGCACATATGCGGTCATGGCCGCTTGGGGACGAGTAGAAATTGGAGAGTGGACTATGCTGTATATGAGCTCATCGCTGGCACCCCGTCGCAAGGGACGGGTTCTTTCCGTCTTGGCACTGGTCTTGCTTGTCCCGCTGCTATCGGCCTGCGGATTCAACACGATCCCGACCAATGAAGAACGCGCCAAGGCAGCATGGAGCGATGTCCTGAACCAATATCAACGCCGAGCCGATCTGATCCCCAATCTCGTGGAAACCGTCAAAGGTTATGCCGCTCAGGAAAAGGACGTGCTGACCTCCGTGGTGGAGGCGCGTGCCAAAGCCACTTCGGTCCAGGTGTCGCCGGAGACATTGACCGATCCCAATGCGATGAAAGTATTCCAGGAGAATCAGGCTCAGCTGACCGGCGCGCTGTCGCGCCTGCTGGCTGTGGTCGAGAACTATCCTGACCTGAAATCCAACCAGAACTTCCTGGCCCTGCAATCGCAGCTTGAGGGTACGGAAAACCGCATTGCCGTTGCACGGCGCGATTATATCGAAGCGGTGCGGGTCTATAATACGGCGCTGAAAACCATGCCGACAATGATCTGGGCGTGGATATGGTTTACCGGCAATGAGCCTTATCAGACTTTCAACATCGAAGATTCGGCGAAGCAGACGCCTCAGGTGAAATTCTAGGCATTTGATGTGAGAGCAATGCGTCCGATAGCTGCCGGTGCCAGTCGCCTTTGGCTGGCTCTTGTTCTGCTGGCTGTCTTTTCCGTTCATGCCTTTGCAGCGGAGCTGCCAGCGCTGACCGGCCGTGTTGTTGACGGTGCAAATGTCATCGAGCCTGAAACTCGCGAAGCGATAACACGTCAGCTCGAAGCGTTTGAAACGAAATCCTCAGATCAGGTCGTCGTCGTGACAGTGCCTGATCTCGATGGTCAAGATATTGAATCCTACTCCAACCGGCTTTATCGCCATTGGGCACTCGGACAGAAGCAGGAAAATAACGGCGTCTTGCTCGTCGTTGCCCCGAATGACCGCAAGGTCAGGATAGAGGTCGGCTATGGTCTTGAAGGCACGCTGACCGACCTGTTGTCAAAGCTCATAATTGAGAACAGCATTATTCCCGGTTTTCGGTCCGGTGATTATTCCGGGGGAATAGCGCGCGGTGTCAATGATATAGTCCAGGTTCTTTCCGGTGATTCAGCCGAGCTTGAGGCTCGCGCCAAGCGCAATATCAAAGAGCCCAATACCGATATCGACTGGTTCATGGTGATCTTCATCACGGTATGGGTCATCATTTTCTTCGGCGGTTTCGGCATGGCGGTATTGGCCCCGGTTTTCGGGCAAAAGATCGGACCCGGCCAATATCGCTGGCTCGGAATGAATATCGATACAAGGCCATCAAGGCGCAATGGCGGTGGCGGCAGCGGGGGTTGGTCTTCCGGTGGTGGTGGCTGGTCGTCCGGCGGCGGTGGCGGTGGTGGTGGATTTTCGGGCGGCGGCGGTTCTTCCGGCGGCGGCGGCGCATCGGGGAGCTGGTAGATTGGCCTTAATCACAGACATTGATCACAAACGTATTGCCGAGGCGATCCGGTCTGCTGAAAGTCGCACGAGCGGCGAGATCTATGCCGTGGTTGCACGGCGGAGCGACAGCTACTTCTTCGTTGCCGGTTTTACTGCCGCATGCGGTATTTTACTCGCCGCCGTGATCGTCGCGCTTGCCGCACATTGGTACTGGTTCATCATACCGCTACCGACATTTGGCCTTGCCATTCTTGCCGCATTCCTGACCGCAGTGCTGGTGCTTTGGCTTGTGCCCGGCATAACGATGCTGCTCGTGCCGCGGCAGGTCCGATATCGCCGCGCGCATCAAAATGCCGTTCAGCAGTTTCTTGCGCGCAATGTTCACCTGACAACGGAGCGAACCGGCATATTGCTGTTTGTTTCACAGGCCGAGCGCTATGCGGAAGTGATTGCCGATGCCGGAATCAATGCCAAGGTTGGACAGGAAGAGTGGAACGGGATTGTCAGCCTGCTTACGGATCACGCAAAAAAAGGCGAAGTTGCATCAGGATTTCTTCAGGCGATTGAGAGAGCCGGTTTGCTGCTGGAGGAACATTTCCCGATTGGTCATGAAGATGTCAATGAACTCGATGATCATCTCGTCGAATTGTAATATTCTTGCGTGTCACGCTATTTTCACGTTTGCATGCAATTTGAGGTCGAAAAGCCTTATTTAATAGCTATGATTAGCCAGTTTTGAGAATTCAGGGGGGTATTTTATGGTTTCCAGCGAAAATTCCGCGAAGAAATCCGCACCGACGTCGAAAACTGCAAAGTCTGCAAACGCCAAAAACAAGGTCCGGCTCTTCGAGGAACTGCTGTTTGTGCGCGCTCCGGAAGAGGATCTGGCGGTCTATGATGCGGGTGCTCTGACAGCTTCTGCAAAGCTGGCAGAAGATGCGCTGAGGCGCTTCAAGTCGGGCAAACCCCTCATAGATATTTCCGATGGAAGTGCTGTTTCCCGTGATGGCCGCCCGATCACCGTCATCACACTGATCAATGACAATATGCCCTTCCTGCTCGACTCTGTCCTTGGCGAGATCAGCGAGAGGGTCAGCTCTGTCTATCTGGTGCTGCATCCGGTGATGGATGTGGACAAGAAGAGCGGTGCCGTTATCGGTGCCGCTGGTCCCGATAAGCCCGGCAAGGACGAAGCTCGCGTCTCGGTGATGCAGATCCATGTGCCTGCGCTGGACGCTCCGGCGCGTGAGATCATGCTGGCTGCGCTTAATCTTGTGCTCAAGCAGGTCCGGGAAGCGGTCAATGATCGCGGCGCGATGGCGGCTCGTCTTGACGATGCAATCGAGGCTTACAAGACCGGCAAAACACCGATGAAGAAAGCCGCCTGCGATGAGGCGGTCGAATTTCTCGAATGGTTACGCGACAATAATTTCACCTTTCTGGGTGTCCGCGAATATGATTATCAGGGCGATGGCAGCCAGGGCGAGCTGGAACGTTCGGGCAAGCCTGGCCTTGGCATTTTACGCGATCCGGATGTTCGCGTGCTCAAGCGTGGCAATCAGGGCGTAACCACCACGCCGCAGATCATTGCCTTTCTCACCGGCCCTGAGCCGCTGATTGTCACCAAGGCAAATACGAAGTCGCTGGTGCATCGCCGTGGTTATATGGATTATATCGGCGTCAAAACCTATGATGCGGAAGGCAAGGTCAGCGGCGAACTGCGTTTTGTCGGCCTGTTTACGTCAGGCGCCTATACGCGCTCCGTGCTGAAAATCCCCTATCTGCGCTCGAAGACCGAAAGCGTTATCAGCCGCCTTGGTTTCAACCGGGAAGATCATTCCGGCAAGCAGCTGATCAAGGTTCTTGAGGGCTATCCACGCGACGATCTTTTCCAGATCGACGTCAAGACACTGACCCGAAATGCCGAGATCATTCTTGCTCTGGGAGAGCGGCCGCGCGTGCGTGTTCTGCCACGCATTGATCCGTTTGGCCGATTCGCCTCGATCATTGTCTATGTCCCCCGTGAACGCTACGATTCTGTTGTCCGCGAAAAGATGGGGTCCTATTTTGCCGCGGTCTATGATGGGCATGTGTCGGCTTATTATCCGGCTTTTCCGGAAGGCAATCTGGCCCGCGTCCACTTTATCATAGGTCATGCGGAAAATGACTTCCCCAAGGTCAAACGCGAGGTGCTGGAAGAAAATGTCCGCGCTATCGTCCGCACCTGGGAGGATGCTGTTGCCGAGGTTGGCGACCGCACTGGCGCGGCGGAATTTACCACTCTGGCTGCGGCCTTCCCTGACAGCTACCGTGAAAACTTTTCACCGGAAGAAGCGCTTGTCGATGCCGGGCGTATTGCCGGGCTGACGCGCAACAATCCGCTGTTCGTGGATTTTTATCGCCATCGCACCGATGGTCCGGGCGCCGCTTCCTTGAAGATCTATCATTATGGTTCGGCGGTTGCGCTTTCGCAGCGCGTGCCTCTTCTTGAGAATATGGGCTTTCGCGTCATCAGCGAGCAGACTTTCGCTCTGCCCGCAGCCGATGGCAGCCCGCTCTTTGTCCATGATATGGAACTGACCAGCACATCTGAAATCCCAATCGATCTTGCTGATGATGGGGATCTGTTTGAGGAGGTTTTCCGCAGTATCTGGGATGGTGCCTCGGACAATGACGGCTATAACGCGCTGGCACTCACGGGACAGCTTTCATCACGCCAGATCATCATCCTGCGCGCCTATGGCCGCTATTTGCAGCAGGCCGGCATTCCCTATTCCCAGGATTTCATTGCAGCAACGCTGAACCGGTATCCGGCTATTGCCAAGCAGATTTTTGGTTTGTTCGACCAACGTTTCAATCCTGCGAAAAACAAGGCCGGAGCAACAAAATCCCAATCGGCGCAGCAAAAGCTTCGTGCTGCTATCGAAGAAGGCTTGCAGGGTGTGCCGAGCCTTGACGATGATCGCATTTTGCGGCGATTCCTCAACCTGATTGAATCGACATTGCGCACCAATGCCTTTGCGCCGGAAGAAAATGGCAGCGAACGCGTCACCCTGGCCTTCAAGCTTGATCCACGGGCTCTGGATGAATTGCCTGCGCCGCGGCCCTATCGCGAGATTTTCGTTTACGGCCCCGAGGTCGAGGGTGTGCACCTGCGCTTTGGCCCGGTTGCTCGTGGCGGTCTGCGCTGGTCGGATCGCGCTCAGGATTATCGCACCGAGGTTCTCGGACTGGTCAAGGCGCAGCAGGTCAAGAATGCCGTCATCGTGCCGGTTGGTGCCAAGGGCGGTTTTTATCCGAAGCGTCTGCCGACAGGAAGCGACCGCAATGCGATCTTCGAAGCAGGGCGCGCGGCCTATATTACCTTCATTTCGACATTGCTTTCCGTGACCGATAATCTGCAGGGCGAAACTGTCGTACCGCCGGAAAATGTCATCCGGCTTGATGGCGATGATCCTTATTTCGTCGTTGCTGCCGATAAGGGCACGGCAACTTTCTCCGATACGGCAAATGCAATCAGTCAAGCCCATGATTTCTGGCTGGACGATGCTTTCGCCTCTGGCGGCTCTGTCGGCTACGATCATAAGAAAATGGGTATTACCGCGCGCGGTGCCTGGGAAGCGGTCAAGCGCCATTTCCGTGAAATCGGCACTGATATCCAGACCACGCCATTCACGGTTGTTGGTGTCGGCGATATGTCGGGCGATGTGTTTGGCAATGGCATGCTGCTGTCGCCACAGATAAAGCTGATTGCCGCCTTCGATCACCGCGATATCTTCATCGATCCGGAACCGAATGTAAAAGCAACGCTGAAGGAGCGGCAGCGCCTGTTTGATCTGCCGCGTTCCAGCTGGCAGGATTTCGACAAGTCGAAGATTTCCGCTGGCGGCGGTGTATTCTCGCGTTCGCAAAAGTCCATTACGCTTTCCAAGGAAGCGGCAAAAGCCATTGGACTTGGCAAGACCACAGCGACACCATTTGAAATCATGACGGCTATCCTTAAAGCGCCGGTTGATTTGCTCTGGTTTGGCGGTATCGGCACCTATATCCGCTCCTCGCTCGAAACCGATGCGGAAGCTGGCGATCGTTCCAATGATGCCATCCGCATTACCGGCAGCGATGTTCGGGCCAAGGTTATCGGCGAAGGTGCCAATCTCGGCGTTACCCAGAAAGCACGTATCGAATTTGGCCTTTTGGGCGGCCGCTGCAATTCAGACGCCATCGATAATTCTGCCGGCGTCAATACGTCGGACGTTGAGGTCAATATCAAGATTGCATTGGCGCAGGCCATGCGCAGCGGCAAGCTGAAGCGTGACAAGCGCGATAAGGTGCTGGAATCCATGACCAATGAGGTCGGTTCTCTGGTGCTGCGTAATAATTACCTGCAAACACTCGCGCTTTCGCTGGCACAGCGGCGTGGTATTGTGGATCTTGCCTATCAGGCCCGTTTTATCACCGATCTGGAAGCGCAAAAGCTGCTCAACCGCAAGGTGGAAACCTTGCCGGAAGACAAGGCATTGCAGGAACGCCAGATCGAAGGCATTCCGCTAACCCGCGCCGAGCTTGGCGTGCTGTTGGCTTATGCCAAGATCGTGCTTTCGGACCAGCTTCTGGCCAGCGATCTGCCGGATGATCCTTATTTTGAGCGCGAGCTGATGGAGTATTTCCCCATCCAGATGAAGGAAGGCTTTGCCGACGAAATACGTACGCATCGCCTGCGCCGGGAAATCATTGCAACGCAGCTCGCCAATGATGTGATAAATCGGGGCGGACCGACCTTTGTCAGCCGGCTTTCGGACCTGACCGGCCAATCGGGGCCGGAAATCGTTCGTGCCTATGTCATCGTTCGCGATGGTTTTGAAGTGGACGGTCTGTTCGACGCCATTGATCGCCTGGATAATCTCATGCCGGGCGATGTGCAGAACGGGCTTTACGCCAAGGTTGCGCAGATGTTGAACTGGACGACAGCCTGGGTTTTGCGCAATCGCAAGAGTGCCGACCTTGGAGGCGCTATTGCTGAGATCAAGGCTGGTCGCAATGCGCTGTTGCCACGGCTCGACAAGCTTCTGCCAGTAACGATGATGGCACTCATTCGTGAAGATACGGCCAATAATGTTGCGCTTGGTGCGCCGCAGGCGCTTGCGGAACAGATGGCGCGTCTGGAAATTGCGCCGATCATCCCGGATATCGCAGCAGTGGCGCAGGCGGCCAATGTCGATATTGCCGCCGCGGCCAAAGCCTACTTCGATATTTCGGAAGCGTTCCGTATTGGCCGCATCGAGGATGCTGCACGCAGCGTATCTGTTGCTGATTATTATGATGGTCTGGCGCTTGCCCGGGCCACAGATCTGATCAGTCAGGCGCGGCGGGGCATTGCGGTGTCAGCACTGACCCAGCATGGCAAGAAGGCCGACCCAGCCAAGGAATGGCTGGCAAGCCGGGGTTCGCGTTTGGATGAAGTGCGCCAGCGCATGGCAAATATCGTCGAAACCGGTGATCTTACAGTGTCACGTCTGGCTGTCGCAGCGGGGCTGCTGTCTGATTTGTCGTGATTTGGAGGTGGCTATCTCCCCCTTTGTGGGGGAGAATGTGATTTCCGCATCTTAGCTCTTGCTAAGTGCTAGAAATTACAAGTGAGGGGATTGTGTCCATCGAACTATCCCCCCACTTGGATTTTCCAAGGATTTAACAAAGAGGCTAAATCCAGGAAAATCCTATCTCTCCCGCAAGGGGAGAGATAACCAGTGCCATAGATTTGCGAAGTTGATCTTCCGATCACCGGAGTCTGCATGGAACAAGCACCAAAACGCGGTATCTGGGGTTGGATGTTTTTCGACTGGGCGGCGCAGCCTTTTTTCACAGTTGTAACGACCTTTATCTTCGGGCCTTATTTCGTTTCGCGCATGGCTGCCGATCCTGCAATGGGGCAGGCAGCATGGGGTTATGGCATCGCTATTTCCGGCCTGTTCATCGCCATATTATCGCCGGTCCTCGGTTCAATTGCGGATCAGACCGGACGGCGCAAACCCTGGATCGGCTTTTTCGCTGCTGTCAAAATCCTGTCACTATGCATGCTATGGTTTGCCGAGCCGGGTTCAGGACTGATAGCACCGCTGTTTTTCTTTTCGCTGGCCTCCATTGCCGCCGAATTTTCCATCGTGTTCAACGATTCCATGATGCCGCGCCTGGTGGCGCAAAAAGACATTGGTCGTATTTCCAATATTGCCTGGGGTCTTGGCTATCTTGGCGGGATGATTGTGCTGATCTTTGTCGTGGCTTTCATGGCTGCCTCCCCGGAAACGGGAAAGACCCTTCTCGGGGCGAGCCCTATTTTCGGGCTTGATCCAAGTCTTTCCGAAGGGGATCGGGCCACCGGCCCCTTGGCGGCGCTCTGGTATCTGATTTTTATCCTGCCCATGTTTTTCTTTACGCCGGATTCCCTGAAGGACTTGCCAGCGGGCAGGGCCGTGCGCGCTGGTCTGAGCGAACTGAAATCCACCTTGAAGGAAGCAAGGCAGAGGCCGGGTATCGTGCGCTTTCTCGTCGGGCGCATGATCTATCAGGACGGCGTTAATGCGCTGATTGCCCTTGGCGGGGCCTTCGCTGCAACGATGTTTGGCTGGGTAACAGCGGAGATCGGGATTTTCGGGATTATCCTGAATGTCATGGCTATTTTCGGCTGCCTTGCCGCCAGCAAGTTTGACACAGTGTTCGGGTCAAAAACCGTGGTCATCGCATCGCTGATCTCGCTTACCATCGCGACGCTTGGGATTGTTTCGACCGGACCCGGCTATACGCTTTTTGGCTTGCTGCAATTGCCTGGTGTTGACACTGGTGGCCTGTTCGGTACGCCAGCGGAAAAAGCCTATATCGGTTTCGGACTGCTGATAGGCATCGCATTCGGGCCGGTGCAGGCTTCATCGCGCTCCTATATGGCGCGTAGTATTTCCGCTGACGAAGCGGGGCGGTATTTCGGCCTTTATGCATTGTCAGGAAGGGCGACAAGCTTTCTAGCGCCCTTCATGGTAGCGACCGTAACGGTGCTCAGTGGATCGCCACGTCTTGGCATGGCGATGATCATGATCTTTTTGCTCATCGGTCTGGCGATCCTTGCAAGAACGCCATATCCAGCCGCAAAGATCAGTGCCTGAAATGGCGCATGCCGGTAAAGACCATGGCGATGCCATGTTCATCTGCAGCGGCGATCACCTCATCATCGCGCATTGAACCGCCTGGCTGGATCACAGCCGTTGCACCAGCCGCGACAGCGGAAAGCAAACCATCGGCAAAGGGGAAGAAAGCGTCTGACGCAACGACCGAGCCTTTTGTAAGTGGCGTTGTGTGGCCTGCAGCCTCGGCAGCATCTTCCGCCTTGCGGGCAGCGATGCGGGCGCTATCCACGCGGCTCATCTGACCGGCGCCAATGCCGACCGCAGCGCCATCCTTCACATAGACAATCGCATTGGACTTCACGTGTTTGGCAATGCGGAAAGCCAATTTCAGGTCTGACATTTCGGCCTCGGTTGGAGCGCGTTTGGTGACGACCTTCAAATCAAGATCATCAACAACGCCACTGTCGCGGGACTGAACCAGAAGGCCGCCTGCGACCGTCTTGGCGCTGATGCCGCCAGCGCGCGGATCAGGCAGGCCGCCTGTCACAAGCAGCCGCAGGTTTTTCTTGGCCGCAACAATGCCCTGCGCTTCGGGCGTCGCATCAGGGGCGATAATGACCTCGGTGAATGTCTTGACGATCTCTTCAGCGGCATCCGCATCCAGCGTCTTGTTGAGCGCGACAATGCCGCCAAATGCGGAAACCGGATCGCAGGCGAGGGCCTTCAGATAGGCCTCCTTCAAGGTCGCGCCTTCAGCCACGCCGCATGGATTTGCATGTTTGATGATGGCAACGGCGGATGTACGGGCGGGATCAAACTCGGCAACCAGTTCAAACGCCGCGTCGGTATCATTGATATTGTTATAGGAGAGCTGCTTGCCCTGTAGCTGGGTTGCCGTGGCGACGCCCGGGCGCTTTTCGCCGGTGAGATAAAAACCAGCCGATTGATGTGGGTTTTCGCCGTAACGCATGACCGAATGGAGATGCCCGCCGATCGCGCGGCGTGATGGTGTTTCCGTCATCAGCGCTTCGGCAAACCAGCCGGAAATGGCTGCATCATAGGTGGCTGTGCGCGCATAGGCCTTGGCAGCAAGGCTCTGGCGGAAAGAATAGGGCAGCGAACCGTCATGCTTGTCCAGCATTGCAATGACCATGTCATAATCGCCGGTTTCGGTAACAACGCCGACATAGGCATGGTTCTTGGCGGCGGCGCGGATCATCGCAGGGCCGCCAATGTCGATATTTTCCACGATATTGGCATAGTCGGCACCGGAGTGGCGGACTTCTTCGAATGGGTAAAGATTGATAATCACGAGATCGATTTCGCCAATGCCGTGGGCCTTCATCGCCTCGACATGCTCGGGATCATCGCGCACCGCAAGCAGGCCGCCATGCACCTTGGGATGCAATGTCTTGACGCGGCCATCCATGATTTCGGGAAAATCAGTAATGTCGGAAACATCACGTACCGGAATGCCTTCGGCGGCAATCGCCTTGGATGTGCCGCCAGTCGAGAGGATCTCGACGCCATGACGATGCAGCGCATGAGCAAGCGCAGTCAGGCCTGTCTTGTCGGAAACGGAAATAAGCGCCCGCTTGACCGGATGGAGATTGGGAGCGGGAAAAGATTTCGCGGCGACGGCCATGGATTCGTCCTTAAATTTCGTAGGGGTCAATGGATTGGCTTGGCCGTTAGCACAGGCCGAGCCGGAATCCTACCTTTTTGCACAAGTTCACACGGGTGATTTGGAGGCTTTTTCTGTAGCGAAGGCCCCGAGAACGATAAGCCCCATGATTGCACCGGTCATGCAGGTTGCCCACCAGCCGCCATAAAAATAGCTGGCGGCGGCAATCGCTGATCCGCTCGAGCCAAGCAGAAAGACGATGGTCATATAGACCGCATTGAGCCGTCCGCGTGCCGCGTCATTCAATGAAAAGATAATGCGCTGGCTAAGAATCTGGTTGGTCTGAACTGCACTGTCGATGAAAATCGCGCAAAGTACCAATGCGGCAATTGAGATGGCAGTGCCTGCCCAGCCGGCAATCAAAAACCACAGGGTCAGCGTTACCATCGCGATAGCTGTACCTTGGCGGGTATAGCCACGATCTGCCAGCCTGCCAGCAATGGGCGCGGCAAGAGCACCGGCTGCGCCTGCCAATGCAAACAAAGCAATCTGGCGCTGACTATACCCGAACTGTTCGCTCAGAAGCAGCGGAATGCCAGTCCAGAACAAGTTGAAGCTGGCGAAAATGATCCCTTGGTAAAAGGCGCGCCGCTGCAAGGCTGGTGTCGTGATCAAAAGGTGCCACATGGATTTGATGATCGCACCATAGCGCATTCCACCCTGCGGCTGGCGTTGCGGCAGGGCAATACGCAGGAGCACAAGTACTGCCAGCATTGCGGCTGCCGATATCCAGAAGATGGCGCGCCAGCCAAATTCCGACGCTACCAGATTGGCCAGTGGCCGCGCCAACATGATGCCGGTCAAAAGGCCCGCCATCACGTTGCCGATAGTCCTGCCGCGTGAGGCAGCAGGAACAAGATGGGAGGCAAAGGGCACAAGCACCTGCGCACCACAGGCGAAAAAGCCGATGGCGAAGGATGAAATAAGAAAGGTGGTTGCAGAGCCGGACACTGCAGCGCCTGCAAGACCCAGCGCCGTGCCGCCGAGAGTGAGCAGCACGAGACGCCGGTTTTCGAACAGATCCGCGAGCGAGACGAGCAGCAGAAGTCCCGCGCCATAACCGAGCTGGGTTACCGTAACGATGAAGCCCGCCATCCCGCCGTGCAGATTGAGATCGTCGCTGATCAGTCCGATCAGTGCTTGAGCATAGTAGATGTTTCCAACCATCGCCCCGCAGGCGAAGGCAAACAGGAAGGTCAGGGCAGGCGACAAGCCGTTGGGCTCTGCCGCTGCCACTTCCGATTTATCAGATTGATCGGCGGGCTTGTTTGAATAGGCCATTATGTTCTCTCTGCCGGTGGCCTCCCTCCGCCGGACCTTTTTACTTGCTGAGGTAAGGTTCGATGAGGGATAGATCTGCCGCAGAAAGGCGATCAGATGCAGTGCGTGCCTGATGCCAATAAGGATAGATCAATGGTGGCTGGCTTACTCTGTCGAGGTTTGCGCGCTCATCGGCAGTCAACACCAGGTTGGCAGCTTTAAGATTATCTGCGAGCTGCGCGTCCGTTCTTGCGCCGATAATGAGAGATGTCACCCCCTTGCGACCAAGAAGCCATGCGAGTGCTACCTGCGCCGCCGAAACCTTATGGGCTTCAGCAATGCCAATCAGCACTTCAATGATATCATAAAGGCGTTCCTCGTTGCGGATAGGTGGTTCCCCCCAATTGGCAAGCTGACGCGTACCTTCCGGCGTAGGAGTGCCGCGGCGATACTTGCCCGAAAGCAATCCTCCGGCGAGCGGGCTCCAAACGAGTACACCAAGCTGCTGATCGAGTGTGGCTGGGATCAGTTCATATTCTGCGTCTCGCGATTCGAGACTGTAGTGAATTTGCTGACTAACCGGCGCGATGAATTTTTCCAGTGCGGCAACGCCCATAGCCTTCATCAGATGCCACGCAGAGAAGTTTGAGACACCAACATAACGAACCTTGCCCGAACGAACGAGTGTGTCCAGTGCTTCGAGGGTCTCGTCGAGCGGTGTCATACCGTCCCACTGGTGGAGTTGGTAAAGATCAATGTGATCTGTGCCGAGACGCTTCAGGCTCACTTCGGCAGCACGGATAAGATGATAGCGCGACAGGCCCGCATCGTTGATTTCCTCGCCCATGCGGAAACGCGCCTTGGTCGCAACGAGAACCCTATCGCGCTTGCCCTTTAAAGCTTGGCCAAGGATTTCCTCGGATGCGCCGTTCGAATAGATGTCAGCGGTGTCGAACAGATTGATGCCTGCATCGAGTGCCATATCGACCTGTCGCCTTGCACCCTCAAGATCCGTGTCGCCGGTTTTGGCAAAATTGCCTTTGCCGCCAAAAGTCATGGTTCCGAGGCTGAGCGAGGATACTTTAAGACCGGAACGGCCAAGCTGACGATACTCCATGATCGGCTCCTGATAATATATCTGAGAATGGGATTGTGCCGGAAAATGCGGCGATGGCGTTAAGTTCCGTATAGCCGATCAGCGGGCATTTGTCGCCTCTTGCTCATACAAGATTCGGTGAATTCGGATCAGCCGTAAACACCGAGGGTCGTGCGGGTAAATTGCCATTCAACTTCCGGGCGATTGGCAGCGTTGACTGAAAGCGTGATCTGCCGGGTTTTCACGGGTCCGCGAAAACCGGCAAAGAACAGCGAATCTTCGACGAAGGGCTGGATCGTCGATGAGAACATCCAGATGTCGTCATTATCGGCTTGCAGCACAATCAGGCCGTGATCATCCACGCTGACATTCACGGATGGATGCAGGTGAAAACGGATGACGATTTCTTCTGCTCCGGTGTGGCGCAAGGGATTGCGTCCGGCAGCAAAGAAACTGTCGATACCTTCGATCACGCTGCCATTGTGCGACAGAACAATCTGGCGCTCGTGGTAAATGCCAAAGGGGCGGACATAGCCATTGTGATTTGCAACAAAGCCAATCACGCCCGGTTTTTCAATCCGCTCAATATTGACCTTGCTCGGGCCCGCAATGATGGGCGTGCCGATCATCGTCGAAAGGCCGGATGTGTTGCTGAAGCGGCAGGACGATGTGTCGTTGATCGTTGCTGTCGAATGCGCTGCGGTGGAGCGTGCCAAGGGCCGGAACTCCGCCGGTCCGTAACGGTCTACACCGGCATTTACGATATAGCGACTGCGCCCGGAGGACATTTCAAAGGAAAGGCAACCCGCATGTGCGTCACGTGATGCCGTAACGGGCGGCGCAAGGCCAGTATCGGCAATGATGGTTGTCGAATCCATGGAAAGGCGTTCGTAACCGGAATGAGCGGCATGTATAAGCGGGAGGCCGCCAATGTCGTCGTGCCGTAACACGGCGATTACCCGTTCCGGCATGGTCGCGCCAACGCCATTGAAGAGCGCCAGGCTACCATCATGATGACGGAAGAAGCGCAATGCAGGCAGCATGCGCTCGATTGCTTCGATGAGCGCTTTAGGCGGCGCTTCCTGCCCGCTGGCATAGGTTTGGCGCAGGGGCAGCAGATCGGCCAGCAATTCCAGAATCGCCAGCGGATTGCGCGAGATATGACCGCCATCGGGTAATATCTGCCGAACAAGTTCCAATTCCAGATTGCGGCGAGCCGAGCGGCTGGTGCTTGAAGAGACGGGCAGGGCCAGAGCGGCAAGAGCCAAGGCGATGCGCGCACGCAGCTTTTCTTCGCCATCATCCATAACGGCGGCCATGGTGCGCAGATAACGCACCTGCATGGCAAGTGAGCGCATAAATTGGCGATAGGTGCGAAGTTCTGCACCGGCCAGAATAAGGTTGGAGTGCTGCAGCCAGGCTATGATGCGCTGGGCCGTGACCTCGGGTGCCCAGGCAGGTCCGCTGATCGAGCGGCCATGGGTGGTGATCCAGTCACTGAGAAGCGCGCGGGCATTTGCGGTTGCAAGTTCTGTACCTGCTGCACGCAGATTGCGGAGCCAGCCGAAATTATGCAGCGCAGCTTGCCAGGCGGCATTGGGTGGCTCGACAAGGAAGGGCGAGCGTCCGCCGGTCTCGACCACGCGGCCAGCAAGCGCGAAACGGCCATGGTAAAACTCTTCGGCGAGCTGCGGATCGGCAGGGCGTAAATCTTGCGGTGCTATGAGCACACGCTCGGGCGTAAAGCCGGTAAAACGCCAGCGGTAAAGCGGGCCCATACGCACACGTCTGCGAAAACGGCGCCAAAGCTGCGCTGTTGCAAGTCCCCATAGTTGCGGTGTTTCGCTCAACGCGACCATATTGTTATTGCTTCGAATTTGCCGACAGTCAGTAATTATGCGGCCAGAAGAGTTAAAATTTTAGTATTTTCGGCGAAAACGTGCTGCAAAGAAGCCGTCCATGCCGGAAAGGGCGGGATTTTCATTGGGCAGGTCCGCTGGCGTCGAGCGAACAAATCCCTCCGCCGTGATCAATTCCGCAAGGCCGCCGACCTCATCTTTCGTTACGGGCACGAGTTCAATGGCGGGGTTCTTTGCAAGAAGATCACGGGAAACAGTTTCACCCTCAAGCGGGTCGAGCGAGCAATTGGAAAACACGACAATCCCGCCCGGACGAACAATGGTCACCGCATGATCAAGCAGTCTCGCCTGAAGATTGGCAAGCTTGCGCACATCCTCCGGCGTTTTCGTCCAAGGCACATCCGGATGCCTGCGAACTGTGCCTGTCGAAGAGCACGGGGCATCAAGAAGAATGGCGTCGAATGGTTCTGCGGGATTATAAGCAGAAAGATTGGCTTCAACGGTTTCAGCTACCAAGCCCAAACGTTCAAGATTGCCGCGCAGACGCTTCAGCCGGTTGGCGGAAAGATCAAGCGCGGTAACATTAGCGCCTGCATGGGCCAATTGTGCTGTCTTGCCGCCGGGCGCTGCACAAAGGTCAGCAACGCGTTGGCCTTTAATATCGCCAAAGAGCTTGGCGGGAAGGCTGGCTGCGGTGTCCTGCACCCACCAATCGCCCTCCGTAAAACCGGGAAGTTCAGTCAGTGAGCCCTCAACGGTACCAAGCCGCACCGACCCTGTGGGCAGAGCAATGCCGCCTAGCTTTTCCGCCCACTCTGCGGGGTCACCCTTGACCGTCAGATCGATGGGAGGCTCCTTCGCCTGGATGTCGAGAATGGCTTTCGCCTTATCCTTGCCATAGGCGGAAATAAGTGTCTCTTCGAACCATTCTGGCACATTGCTGGCGCCCGCTTTGAATGTATCTTTCTCACGGGACAGGCGGCGCAAAACGGCATTGACCATTGAGGCAAAACGGCGATTGCGCGGATCATTATTCGCAGCGGTCACCGCAAGATCGACGGCAGCGCGATCGGGAATATCCAGATAAAGAATCTGGGCTGCTGCAACGTGGAGCAGATGTTTCAAGGCCACGGCATTTTCAGGCAATGGCCGGTCGATCATCTGGCCGATCGCTGTCTCGATCGTACCGCGGTTACGCAAGGCAGCACCGAGAATCGCCCGCACAAGCGAACGGTCCCGGTCTTCAAGCTCCATATATTGCGGATGGCCATTATGATTATCGGTCAGCCCGTCGAGCGACGTATGTTTTTCAATCACAGCCCCTAGAAGCCGCGTCGCGCATTGCCGGGCAGCAAGACCCGGACGGTCTTCAGCGTCGATATAATCTTTTGGCTTTTTACCGAATGGCCGTTTCGTACCGTGCTCCACACTCATGCCCATGGGCCTTTACGCCCACCGCCATTGCGGCCCCAGGGCGAAGGGCGGTCGTCCTCCACTTCGTCTTCTGCGGGAGCTTGAACGGGACGTCCCTGCTGCGGCGCAGGTTGAGCCTGGCGAAATTCCTGCACCATGGCTTCCAGCGCTGCAATACGATTTTCCGTGGCCGGATGGGTTGAAAACAGACTATCCGCGCCACGACCGCTCAAGGGGTTGATGATGAATAAGGGCGCGGAGGCAGGATTGCGCTCGGCATCCTCATTGACGATTTGTTTTGCGCCACGCGCGATCTTGTTCAGCGCAGAAGCAAGCCACAGAGGATTGCCGCAAATCTGCGCGCCGCGCCGGTCGGCCGCATATTCGCGCGTCCGGCTTATGGCCATCTGAACAATCATCGCAGCAAAGGGCGCAACAATCATGGCGATAATAATACCGATAAACCCGACAGGATTATTGTTCTGCTGGCGGTTGCCCCCAAAGAACATGGCGAAATTGCCAAGCATGGAAATGGCACCAGCCAGCGTAGCCGTGATGGTCATTATCAGTGTGTCGCGATGTTCTACATGGGCAAGTTCATGTGCCATGACCGCTGCGACTTCCTGCGGGGACAGGGCTTGCAGAAGACCGGTACTGGCCGCAACAGCGGCATTTTCAGGATTGCGCCCGGTCGCGAATGCGTTGGGCTGCGCATTCTGGATCAGGTAAACCTTTGGCATGGGCAGATTGGCGTTGGCTGCAAGATCGCGCACGATCCCGTAATATTCGGGCGCATTCGCCTCATCGACCTCGACAGCATGGTGCATCCGCAACACCATCTTGTCGGAATTCCAATAGCTGAAAAGGTTCATGACCGCAGCTACAACAAAGGCGATCATCATGCCGCCGGTTCCTCCGATGAGAAACCCTACGCCCATGAAGAGCGCTGTCATGAAGGCGAGGAGCATGCCTGTGCGCATTACGTTCATGATAAAAGTCTCTCTTCCAGTAACAGCAGGATAGTCAAGGTTATTCCTTTTATTGCGTTTATTCCGCCTATATGATGGGGTTTCGCATCGCAAGCTTCAATGATCAGTATATTCGGAATGAGTATAACATGACCCCGTCCAATTTTGGTGAACAGTCATCCACGCCACCGCAGGCCGATAATGACGACCAGCGCCCGCGTCCAAGTTTTGACCAATTGCCACCGGCAGCGCAACGGGCATTAAAGGAAGCTGAAGCGCGGCATGCGGCGGAAAAAGCTGCATCTGATCAGCCCCGCGAAATCGGCGGACGAGGTGGTAAGGATCCCGCCCGATTTGGCGATTGGGAGATCAAAGGCCGGACAATCGATTTTTAGATCGCCGGGCGCCCTCACGGACGCAAGATGGCGATCTATCCTTTTGTTTTAGCGTCGGATTACCCGAAAACCGGGATTCACTTTTCGGTCCGATGCTAGCGGATAATCTCGATTCCGAGCTTCTCTCGTCTTAGCCAGCGACCCAGCAGCAGCACAGAAGCGGCGGCCAAGCCGCTCAAAAGGCCTAGCCAGATTCCAACGCCCTGCATGCCCAGCCAGAAGGCAAAGGCTACGGATAGGGGCAGGCCAATCCCCCAATAGGCAATCGCGGCATAGACCATCGGAATAGTCGTATCATGCAGACCGCGCAACATGCCGCTGGCAACCGCCTGCGCGCCATCGAAAATCTGGAACAGGGCAGCCAGAGCCAGAAATGATATGGCCAAACCAATCACTTCGGCATTGGCCGGATTATGAATATCGATGAAGGCGCGGATGAGCTGTAAAGGTGCCAGTATCATCAACAGGGCGGTAAGCGCCATGAAACCTGTACCGGCAGTGAAGGCGACCCAGCCGGCTCTTTTAATTCCGTCGGAATCCTGCGCGCCATAGGCACGACCGACCCGCACGGTGGCCGCTTGCCCAAAGCCAAGCGGGACCATGAAACTTATGGATGCGATCTGAATGGCGATGGCATGCGCAGCAAGGGAGCTTGGCCCGATAATGCCCATGAGGAAAGCGGCAGCATTGAAGATTGTAACTTCAAAGCTCAGGATCGCAGCAATCGGCAGGCCCAATCGCATCAATTGCGCATAACGCGGCCAGTCGGCGCGCCAAAAGCGACCAAAAAGCCGATAGCGCCGGAACCGCCGATCAAGCGAAATAACGGCCACAAGGCCGGAAAACATCAGGACCGAGGAGAGAGCAGTCGCTATTCCTGAACCGATAATGCCCATCTTGGGAAATCCGAAATGGCCGAAAATTAGGGCATAGTTTGCCAGCGCGTTAAAACCAACGGCCAGGAAGGCGATGACCAACGCCCAGCCGGGACGCTCCAATGCGGCCATGAATGAGCGCAAGACGATATAGAAATAGAATGGCAGCACGGCCCATTGCAGCGCCCGAACATAAGTGCCGGCTTCCTGAGCCAAATCGGCATCCTGTCCCATTGCCAGAAGAATGGGTGTTGCGTTCCACAGAACAAGCCAAATCGGTATGGAAATGGTGACGCCGATCCACAAACCCTGCCGTACGGTGCGACGGATTTCCCGCACCGTAAACCGGTTACGCCCAAGCTCGCGTGCGATCATTGGCGTTGTTGCCGTCATGAGGCCCAGACCGAAAATCATCGGGACGTAATAGAGATTTGTACCAAGAGCACCTGCAGCCAGCGCATGCGGACCCAGCCAGCCCAGCATCATCACGTCGGTAGCGGTCATCGCGACCTGCGCGACATTGGTCAGGATGATGGGCCAACTCAAGGTGAGCATCGCCACAATTTCATCACGCCATGCATGCTGCGGCACGGCTTCTTGAGTTGTAACCACCGACATTGTTCAGTCTTTCAAAAGGGAATGCCTTTTTAAAAGGCGAGATGCACCATTTTCAGGCAAATCAGGTGGTATCATTATTAAAATCGGAAGCAAAGCACTTCCTCTGCAATCGCGAGTTGGTGTCGTTTAAACAGGTATCCGATTACAGTGATCTTATATTGACAATATGTAATTTAAAAAAAATCAATACCACGAAGTTGAAGCAGACAAATACCTTCAGAAAATGGCGATTGGGTCTTAAAAATCCAAGAGTACGCGCATTGATATCCTCTCGACTCGACAGTCTTTCTTTTGGCCATTTTGGTGATGTAGCACCGGTAGGCCAAGGTGTTGGTGAACTGCGCATCCATGAAGGGCCGGGATATCGGATTTATTTCCAGCGTAGAGGCGACGTGATTGTCATTCTGTTGTGTGGTGGCGATAAAAGTACTCAGGCATGAGACATCAAAATGGCGAAGCGTCTTGCAGAAGAGTGGAGCGAATAAATGGCCGAAAAACTTTACGACTATGATCCGGCAGAAGATCTTACTTCCGATCAAGCGGTTGCTGTTTTTATGACGGAGGCATTGGACACAAATGATGCTGCCTATATCGCGCATGCTCTCGGCGTCGTCGCGCGAGCAAAAGGGATGACTGGAATATCCAGGGAGACGGGACTTGCGCGCGAGCAGCTTTATCGTTCCTTGAGCGAAAATGGCAATCCTACCCTTGAAACAACACTTGCAGTTTTGAAGGCGCTCAATGTCGGGCTCACTGCCCATGTCAACAAATCTGCGCTATAGGGAACGCCCCGCAACAACCCCAAAAGGAAAGGGCCACCCTTGAAGGATGGCCCCGTAATTCCGTCTGGCCTAAGGGCCTATACCCGGTCGCGACCGGGCTGCTGTTTTCAACGGAGAGATGATCTCCGCAGAGTAGCATCAGACGCCTTGTGGCACATATCGAAATCACTAGACATCGGATCACCTCCTTTACGTTCGTTGAACACACGAAGAGAATGGGGTGGCTTTTGGCGGATTTCAAGAGAAAAATCATCCGTGTGCGCCGGTTCGATTGCAAATGGGCTTTCTGCAAGCTTCTTTGTCGAGGATTTTACCGCAAAACCGTTGGACAGTTTTCAGAAACCTGCTTAGAGCAAATCAGGTTTCGTATTTATGCAAGCACTGTTTCAGTGCCTGGAGGCAAGAAATGGCAGCTGAGCACCGGGCAGCGCGAATTATCCGCACCGTGATTGATCTGATCGAACCGCAATTTTCGGTCGAACTGTGGGATGGCACCCGTATTGGCGATAGTGCTGACGGGCCTGTGCTGGTGATCAATGACCCGATGACCGTGCGCCAGCTGGCACTCAAGCCGAACATTGGTTCCATTGTCGAATTGTGGGTTTCCGGTCAGATCGATGTAAAGAATGGCACATTGTTCGATCTTGTCGAGCGCGGGCCAAAGGGCAAGCTGAAAGAGAAGATCAAGGCATTGCCGAAATGGCAATTGTTAAAGGACATTCCTGCGCTGCTTTTGAGCGGCGGCAAGAGAGGATCATCCGGCCTCGGTGGCAAAAATCCCTATGTCAGTGGCTCGAATAAAGAGGCGATCACACATCACTATGATGTCTCGAACGCATTCTATCAGCTCTTCCTCGATGATCGCATGGTCTATACCTGTGCCTATTTCACGGACTGGAACAACACTATCGATCAGGCGCAAGCGGATAAGCTCGAACTGATCTGCCGCAAGCTGCGCCTGAAGCCCGGAGAGCGGCTTTTGGATATTGGTTGCGGCTGGGGTGCCATGCTGATCTATGCGGCCAAACATTACGGTATTACCGGCACAGGTGTTTCCCTGTCGGAGGCGCAGACGGCGCTGGCGCGGGAACGGATCAAGGCGGAAGGTCTTGAGGACAAGATTACGATCCATGTCAAATCCTATGAGGAATTGGCAAAGGACCCGCAAATGCGCTTTGACAAAATCTCGTCTATCGGCATGTTCGAAGCGGTTGGTATCGCGCATTACGATACTTATTATTCGAGCGTGCACAGGCTTTTGAAGCCGGGCGGGCTTTATTTGCACCACGCGATCACCCGTCGCATGAAGCGCAATAAAAAAGCCTTCGGTCGCAAGAGTGCAGAGCATCTGGCGCTGGTGAAGTATATTTTCCCGGGCGGCGAACTCGATCATCTTGGCATGACTGTCGAGAACCTTGAAGGTCATGGTTTCGAAGTGCATGATGCGGAAAATCTGCGCGAACATTATGGCAAAACCTGTCGCATATGGGCTGACCGGCTGCATGCACGCTTTGATGAAGCAATTGCCGAAGTAGGTGCACCCAAAGCCCGGCTCTGGCTGCTTTACCTCACCGGCTGCGCACTGGCATTCGAACGCGGGACCGTACAGATCAACCAGACATTGGCATCCAGACGCAAGCGCGGGATATCAGCCGTGCCGCAAACGCGGGCTGATTTATATAAATAGAAGGTAGGATAGACAAATCTACTTCTGGTTGTAGCGTGGCATGAGAACCATTTTTTGGGGTATTCATGCGCCTGCCGAGTTTTGCCTGTGTGTTCATCGGAGTCGCTTGTTCAGTCGTAACTACGACCGGCGCGCTCCCAGCCCCGATTTTACAAACGCCTGCAAAACCACAGCAATCCCCCTGGTTGGTGCTGTCTGCCAGAACAACTTGCAAACAGGTCAACTCCTGCGAGGAGGCCGTGCAGATATGGTGCGATGGATATGCCCGTGCCGATGCTGATGATGACGGCATTCCCTGTGAGAATATCTGTCATTCGAAAGAACAAGTTGACGAGATCAGGCGGCAGATCGGCTGCTGATTGGTTCACGGAATTTGTATGCGAATTGCTGCAAAACGCACAATGCGTGGTTCGCCCTCCTGAGCTTGTCGAAGGGCGAACCACGCACGATAATTCCTGCAGCCTAGCCCTTCTTGTTCTGGCGATTGGCAATCAGATCATCGACAACTGCCGGATCGGCGAGTGTCGACGTATCGCCAAGTGAGCCGAAATCATCCTCGGCGATCTTGCGCAAAATACGGCGCATGATCTTGCCGGAACGTGTTTTCGGCAGGCCCGGCGCAAACTGGATTTTGTCCGGCGAAGCGATAGGGCCGATTTCCTTGCGCACATGGGTGACGAGTTCCTTGCGCAATTCATCCGACCCTTCAAGGCCAGCCATCAAGGTCACATAGCAATAGATGCCTTGGCCCTTCAGATCGTGCGGATAGCCAACAACTGCCGCTTCCGACACCGTATCATGCGAGACCAGTGCCGACTCAACTTCTGCCGTACCCATGCGGTGGCCGGACACGTTGAGAACATCATCAACACGGCCTGTGATCCAGTAATAACCATCCTTGTCGCGGCGACAGCCGTCTCCGGTAAAGTACTTGCCCTTATAGGTGGAGAAATAGGCTTCGATGAAACGTTTGTGATCTCCATAAAGGGTGCGCATTTGACCCGGCCATGAATCGGTAATGCACAGATTGCCATCGGCTGCGCCCTCAACAACATCGCCTTCATTATCGACCAATTGTGGTTGCACGCCGAAGAACGGACGTGTTGCAGAGCCGGGCTTGAGGGCCGTTGCACCGGGAAGCGGCGTGATTAGGATACCGCCGGTTTCTGTCTGCCACCATGTATCCACGATGGGCGAACGCTTCTCGCCCACTACCTGATAATACCATTCCCATGCTTCCGGATTGATCGGTTCGCCGACGGAACCCAGAACGCGCAGGGATTTGCGCGACGTCTTCTTGACCGGCTCATCACCTGCGCCCATCAAGGCGCGCAAGGCGGTTGGGGCCGTGTAGAAAATATTGACCTTGTGCTTGTCGATAACTTCCCAGAAACGCGATACGGAAGGATAGTTGGGAACGCCTTCAAACATGAGGGTGGTCGCGCCATTGGCAAGCGGGCCATAGACGATATAGGAATGGCCCGTAACCCAGCCAACATCGGCGGTGCACCAGTAAATATCGCCCTCATGATAATCGAAGACATATTCATGCGTCATGGACGCGTAGACGAGATAGCCGCCTGTGGTATGCAGAACCCCTTTCGGCTTGCCCGTCGAGCCTGACGTATAAAGAATGAAAAGTGGATCTTCCGCCTTCATCTTTTCCGGTTTGCACTCGCCTTTCACCGAGGCGATTTCCTCGTGATACCAAAGGTCACGGCTGGTCGCCCAAGTCGTCTTGCCGCCGGTGCGGCGGACCACCAATACGTTCTTGACCATAACGTGATGCTTGGCAGCAATGTCGATCGCCTTATCCGTATTGTCTTTGAGCGGGATTGGCTTGCCGCCCCGCATACCCTCATCGGCGGTGATGACAAATGTCGATTCGCAGTCGATGATACGCCCGGCCAGAGCGTCAGGTGAGAAGCCGCCAAAGACCACGGAATGAACAGCGCCGATACGCGCGCAGGCCAGCATCGCATAGGAGGCCTCGGGGATCATCGGCATGTAGATGGTAACCCGGTCGCCCTTCTTGACGCCGTGCTTTTTCATCACATTGGCGAGCCGGCAAACCTGATCGTAAAGTTCGTTGTATGTGATCTTTTTGTCGAGATAGGGATTATCGCCTTCCCAGATGATTGCAACCTGATCGCCGCGCTTTTTCAGGTGCCGGTCAATACAATTATAGGCAACGTTGGTGACGCCATCCTCAAACCATTTGATCGAGACTTTTCCGGAAAATGAAGTATTCTTGACTTTCGTGTAAGGCTTGAACCAGTCGATACGCTTGCCATGCTTGCCCCAGAATTTCTCTGGATCCTTGATGCTCTGCTTGTACCAGCTGAGATAGGTATCATTGTCGATAAGCGCGTTCTTCTTCGCGCTGGCCAGCACGGGATATACCTTCTCGGACATTCATTTCCTCCAAACTGATCTGACGGGCCTCCACCCGGAAACCTTCCCGGGGGAAGGCATTTGATTTCATTATCACCATGCAAATTGCTGCGTAAATACAGCAAATGATATCTAACGAAGGCGTTCCGTCGCAGATGTGCGACAACGGGCCATTATTTGTGTGGGCACAGTTATTTTGCGGGCAAAGGACGGCCCCCAAAGATTGCCGAGCCAACGCGCACGGAAGTCGCGCCGAAACCAATGGCAACCTCATAATCTCCCGACATTCCCATGGATAGTTTTTCCACCTTTGCCTCTCCTGCGATTTTACGCAGCAGGGCAAAATGAGGTCCGGGATTTTCTTCAGCGGGGGGGATGCACATCAGTCCCTCAATCGCGAGGCCATGCACGTCGCGGCACCGCTGCACAAAAGCCACCGCTTCCTTGGGCTCGATACCAGCCTTTTGCGGCTCAGAGCCGGTATTGACCTGAACATATAGTTTGGGAAAGCGGTTTTGTTTCTTCATTTCAGTCGCCAGTGCTGCTGCGATCTTCTCACGGTCGACAGTCTCGATGACATCGAACAGCGCGACAGCATCCTCGCACTTGTTGGATTGCAGCGGCCCAATGAGATGGAGTTCAAGACCAGAAAACTCAGAGCGAACGGCTGGCCATTTGCCTTGTGCTTCCTGAACGCGGTTTTCTCCGAAGACGCGCTGACCTGCATCAAGCACGGGGCGTATTTCGTCCGCGCCGAAAGTCTTGGATACCGCTACCAGCTGTACCGAATCCATCTTGCGCCCGGCTTCAATGGAAGCTTTTCCTATTGCGGCACGAACGGCAAAAAGTTGATCAACAGCAGTCGACATGGCAGGTTCTGTTCCTATTTATATGGTTCGAGCCGGTTTTCGCCCGCCCGAAAGTCTCAAGTGGTTGACGGTTCACTTAATACGTGGTGAAGGTCCGCCCAACTAGGGTGTGCGAGATTCACGCCATGGTGGCCTGCAAATGGCACTTTTCTGTGCTTCCGGTACTCATGAACCAAAAGTTCACTCCGTTCCGGTTCTCGAAAACTACCATTTTCGGCTCACCCTGACCTGAACTTCGACGCACCCTAATCCAGTATCCTTTGCAAGAGAATCCCGTTCATGGCAACCGAACGTTACAACCCGCGTGTGGCAGAAAAGCACTGGCAGAAAGTTTGGGACGACGCCAAGCTCTTTGAAACCAGCAATGATGATCCGCGTGATCCTTATTACGTGCTGGAAATGTTTCCCTATCCATCGGGCCGTATCCACATGGGTCACGTGCGCAACTATGCCATGGGCGATGTTGTAGCGCGCTACAAACGTGCCAAAGGCTTCAATGTCCTGCACCCGATGGGCTGGGATGCTTTTGGCATGCCTGCCGAAAATGCAGCGATGCAGAACAAGGTTCACCCGAAAACCTGGACTTATCAGAATATCGATTCGATGCGCAAACAGTTGAAGTCCATGGGCCTGTCACTCGACTGGTCGCGTGAGTTCGCAACATGCGATGTTGAATATTATCACCGCCAGCAGATGCTTTTCCTCGATTTCGTTGAGAAGGGGCTCGTGACGCGCAAATCCTCCAAGGTCAATTGGGATCCGGAGGATATGACGGTGCTTGCCAATGAGCAGGTCATTGACGGACGCGGCTGGCGCTCCGGCGCTCTGGTTGAGCAACGTGAGTTGACGCAGTGGTTTTTCAAGATCACCGACTTCAACGAAGAATTGCTGAGCGCGCTGGACGGGCTGGACCAATGGCCGGACAAGGTGCGCCTGATGCAGCGCAACTGGATCGGCAAATCGGAAGGCATGCTGATCCGCTGGGCGCTGGATGAGACGTCAGCCACGTCCGAAGCTAGCGAGATCGAAGTCTATACGACCCGCCCCGATACGCTGTTCGGTGCCTCATTCATTGCGATTGCTGCGGATCATCCGCTGGCGAAAAAAGCCGCTGAGCACAATGCTGCTCTGGCGGAATTCAATGAGGAATGCCGCCGTGCGGGAACCTCCGTTGCTGCCTTGGAAACGGCTGAGAAGAAGGGTTTCGATACGGGCCTGCGCGTTGTCCATCCGCTGGATGCGAGTTGGACATTGCCGGTCTATGTCGCCAATTTCGTCCTGATGGACTATGGCACGGGCGCGATTTTCGGGTGTCCTTCCGGCGATCAGCGCGATCTGGATTTTGCCAATAAATATGGTTTGCCGGTGGTGCCGGTTGTCATGCCGAAGGATGCGGATGCTGCGACCTTCCAGGTAACAGAGACGGCCTATGTGGATGATGGCGTGATGATCAATTCACGTTTTCTGGATGGGTTGACACCTGCTGAGGCCTTTGACGAGGTTGCAAAAAAGCTGGAGAACCAGACAATCGGCAATCGCCCGCAAGGCGAACGCAAGGTCAATTTCCGTCTGCGCGACTGGGGTATTTCCCGCCAGCGTTACTGGGGATGCCCGATCCCCATGATCCATTGCGATGATTGCGGTGTGGTGCCTGTGCCAAAAGCTGATTTGCCGGTAAAGCTGCCGGATGACGTAGAATTTGACCGTCCCGGCAATCCGCTGGACCGTCATCCAACATGGCGTCATGTCAATTGCCCGAAATGCGGCAAGGCTGCGCGCCGCGAAACCGACACGATGGATACATTCGTCGACTCATCGTGGTATTTCGCACGCTTTACGGCGCCATGGGAAAATGAACCGACCAATCCGAAAATTGCCAATCATTGGCTGCCGGTCGATCAATATATTGGCGGCATCGAGCACGCCATTTTGCACTTGCTTTATTCGCGCTTCTTTACGCGGGCGATGAAAGTTGCCGGTCATCTGGACATTAGCGAGCCTTTCAAGGGTCTGTTCACCCAAGGCATGGTCGTGCACGAGACTTATAAGGGCAAGGAAGGCTGGGTTACTCCGGCTGAAATCAAACTGGAAGAAATCGATGGCAAGCGCCGCGCGGTCTTGCTTGCCACGGGCGAGGAAGTCGAAATCGGCTCGATCGAGAAAATGTCGAAGTCGAAGAAAAACGTCGTCGATCCAGATGATATTATTGCTTCCTACGGTGCTGATACAGCCCGATGGTTCATGCTGTCTGATTCACCGCCCGAACGCGATGTCATCTGGACAGAAGCGGGAGCAGAAGGCGCGCACCGTTTTGTGCAGCGCGTTTGGCGGCTGGTATCGGAGGCAGCAGAGAGCCTGAAAGGTGTGGCGCCAGTGGCAGCGACTGACGGTGACGCCTTGCAGATTTCCAAGGTGGCCCACCGGACAGTCAAGCTGGTTGGCGAAGACCTGGAGAAACTGGGCTTCAACAAAGCCGTGGCCCGTCTCTATGAGCTGGTGAATCTTTTGGCTGGTCCCTTGCAAAAAATTGCCGCAGGCGAAGCAGATGCTGCGTTGACCGGCGCTTGCCGTCAGGCCACGGAAATGCTGCTTTCGATGATTGCGCCGATGATGCCGCACTTGGCCGAAGAATGCTGGAAAGCGTTGGACGGGCAGGATTTGATTGCGCACCGTCCGTGGCCTCAGTTCGATCCGGCATTGATTGTCGAGAACGATGTCACCATGCCCGTGCAGATCAACGGAAAGAAGCGCGGGGATTTGACAATTGCCCGCGATGCGGATCAATTGACGGTCGAAAAGGCCGTGCTTGCACTTGATTTCGTGCAGACAGCGTTGAATGGCAATTCGCCGAAGAAAGTCATTATTGTACCGCAGAGGATCATCAATGTCGTTGTCTGATCGTTGGATGCAGGGCTTTAGCTCCAAGCGTTTGTTGTCCCTATGCGTTGTAGGATTGGCGCTGGTTGCCAGTGGCTGTCAGGTGCGCCCGCTTTATTCTGATGCCGGTCCTGCTGTTGGCAGCAGCGTCGGTGTCGATGGCAGCATGCGCTCCAAACTTGCGAGTGTTTCCATCAACCAGCCTGGCGACCGCGTTACGCAGGAGGTGCGGAACCATTTGATCTTCCTGTTTGCAGGTGGTGCTGGTCAGCCAGCAAGTCCCGCATATTCGCTGCAGCTCGGTGTGAGTTCGAAGGACCTTTCTCTGGCCCTTATCCAGAACGCGACCAATGATAAATCAGGCCAGCCGACGGCGGGCTTGATCCGCATGACCGGCACTTACATTTTGAAGCGGACGTCAGACGGGCAGGTTGTTGGTCAGGGAACGAGAATTGTGACGTCGAATTATGATTCGCCACGGCAGCGTTTTGCGGCCACCCGTGCAGCGCGCGACGCAAATAATCGTGCCGCACGTGAACTGGCCGAGGCACTGAACCTGAGTGTCGCACAGGACCTTTCCAAATTTTGATTTGAAAATCTCTTGCCTAACAAAACGCCCGCCTTGATTGAACAAGACGGGCGTTTTTGTATTTATAGATCAGATCAAACTAAGCGATGGATTGGCCTGTCTTTGCCCAATCGGCCAGGAATGTTTCGAGGCCCTTATCTGTCAGCGGGTGCTTGACCAACGCCTTCAAAGTGGCAGGCGGTGCTGTGACGACATCAGCGCCGATCAATGCCGCGCTCTTGACGTGGTTGACGGTGCGCACAGACGCAGCAAGAATTTCAGTCGGATAGTCGTAATTGTCATAGATGGTGCGGATTTCGGAGATCAGCTCCATGCCGTCAATGCCAATATCGTCAATACGGCCAATGAAGGGGGAGATGAAGCTTGCACCGGCCTTGGCAGCAAGAAGCGCCTGATTGGCGGAGAAGCACAGGGTGACGTTGACGAGATGACCGTCGGAGCGAAGCGCCTTGCAAGCGCGAAGGCCGTCAAGCGTCAGCGGAACCTTGATGCAGATATTGTCAGCGATCTTGGCGAGAACAGCAGCTTCCTTCATCATCTGCTCATATTCCACGGCAGCAACTTCTGCAGAGACAGGTCCCTTGACGATACTGCAGATTTCCTTGGTGACTTCGAGAATGCTGCGGCCGGATTTGAGAATGAGCGAAGGGTTCGTCGTAACGCCATCGACCAGTCCTAGGTCGTTAAGCTCGCGGATATCCTTAACATCGGCAGTATCGACAAAAAACTTCATTGGGGCATTCCTTCCTAATATGACAGCTGGTCTGGAGAGGAGATAGGATATATCTCCGGAAAGTGGCTTTTCTTTAGACCAAAGCCGCGTCAAGGTCACGCACATATGAGTGAAGATTCGCGCCTCCCGCAAAAAATCGTTCCGGTGCTCGTGCCTATGCCGGCAGAGCGGCCCTATAGCTATGCCGTGCCGGAGGGAATGGATGTAAAGCCGGGATCAATCGTACGTGTGCCGCTGGGCCCGCGCGAGGTCGCTGGCATTGTCACAAGTGATGTGACCGATGATATTTCCGCCAAGAAATTGCGGCCAATTTCGGAGCTTTTCGATTGCCCTCCTGTTGATGATGGCATGATGCGCTTTATGCGCTGGGCCACCGATTATACGATTTCGCCGCCGGGAATGGTGGCGCGCATGGTCTTGCGAGTTCCCGCTGCATTCGACCCCGAGCCGCACGTGCCGGGCTTGCGCTTTTCGGGCAGGGAGCCGGAGCGGATGACGGGGGCACGCGCCCGCGTTCTTGAGCTTGCCGAAGATGGCATGGTGTGGACCCGCACGGGCCTTGCCCATGCTGCCGGTGTTTCCGCTACCGTGATCGATGGCCTTCATACGGCTGGCGTGTTTGAGCAGGTGATGATCCCGCCGCGTCCCATCGTGGCTGCGCCGGATATCAATTATGCCAAAGCGGTTCTTTCCAGCGATCAGGCCGAAGCTGCTGACAGGCTCGCGGAAGCAGTATCGAGCAAGGACTTTTCGGTCACTCTGCTTGATGGCGTCACCGGCTCGGGCAAGACCGAAGTCTATTTCGAAGCGCTTGCCAAGGCGATCGAGCAGGGCAAGCAGGTGTTGATCCTTTTGCCGGAAATCGCGCTGACGCAGCAATTCCTCGATCGTTTCCACGACCGTTTCGGGACCAAGCCTGCGGAGTGGCATTCGGACCTTGCGCCAAAAACACGCGAGCGTGTCTGGCGGCAGGTGATGGAAGGACAGGTCCGCGTCGTTGCCGGGGCGCGGTCAGCGCTATTTCTGCCATTCAATGATCTCGGGCTGATCATTGTCGATGAAGAGCATGACTCTGCCTATAAGCAGGAAGACAGGGTGTTTTATAATGCCAGGGACATGGCTGTGGTGCGTGGGCATATCGGCAATTTTCCCGTGATTCTTGCCTCGGCAACACCGTCAATTGAAAGTCAGGTCAATGCGATGCAGGGCAAATATACCCGCATACGCCTGACCGGGCGTTATGCCGAGGCGGCGATGCCTAATCTACGCGCCATCGACATGCGAAAATCGCCGCCGCGTCCGGGCGGGTTTCTGTCGCCTGCACTGGTCGAGGCGGTCAATCAAACATTACAGCGCAAAGAGCAGTCGCTGCTCTTTCTCAATAGGCGCGGTTACGCACCTCTAACCCTTTGCAGGGTTTGCGGTCACCGTTTCCAATGTCCCTGTTGCTCCAGCTGGCTTGTCGAGCACAGGTTTCGCGGGCAGCTAGTCTGCCATCAATGCGGACATCATGAACCCAAGCCGGACGCATGTCCTTCCTGCGGGACGCTCGACCATCTTGTCGCCTGCGGGCCAGGGGTCGAGCGTATCGCGGAAGAAGCCGAAAAGACGTTTCCGGATGCACGGATTATCGTGCTGTCATCAGATTTGATGGGCGTGAAGCGCCTGCGGCTGGAGCTTGATGCCATTGCGCGCGGCGAGGCCGATATTGTGATTGGCACGCAGCTTGTCGCCAAGGGGCATAATTTCCCCAATATGACGCTGGTCGGTGTGGTCGATGCCGATCTCGGATTGGCCAATGGCGACCCGCGTGCTGCGGAACGTACTTTCCAACTCCTCAATCAGGTGACAGGCCGTGCCGGAAGAACGGGTAAGAAAAGTACCGGCCTGTTGCAAACCTATCAGCCTGATCATCCTGTGATGCGCGCGATCGTTTCGGGCGATGCCCAGGCTTTCTATGATCGGGAAATAGAAGAGCGGGAACGCTCTGGCCTTCCGCCGTTCGGACGGCTTGGAGCATTGATTATCTCCGCAGCCACAAGGCCGGAGGCAGAGGCGCATGCGCGCGCCCTGCGCCGCGCCGCGCCCACATCACAACAGATCAATGTTTTGGGCCCGGCAGAAGCGCCGTTGGCGCTGGTGCGGGGCCGTCATCGCTTCCGGTTGCTTATCCACGGCACACGCAAAGCGGACATTCAGGGCTTTATCCGCGCGATGCTGGGTGCCGGTCCAAAAGAAAGAGGGTCGATTAGGGTGCAGGTTGATATTGATCCGCAGAGTTTCCTATAAAACCCGTCATGGAGGGCTGCAAATGGCGCTTTTCTGCACTACCGTGCTCATGTACCCCAAAGTACATTCCGCTCCGTGGTTCGAAAATCACCATTTTCGCCGCCCCATGACAAGTTTTAACGCGGCGCTATAAGAGGGGCTGTTAGAGCATCGGACCGTCCGGTGATCTATAAGCGGTCGAGTTGTTTGTTTAGAAAAGGGTGCAAGAAATGGAATTTTACTGGCCGGCAAGTCAGGGGGAGTGGATGGCCTGGTTATCTGCGGCCATCACTGTGGCGTTCGGTATCATCCTGTTTTTTGCGCCGCGCATAGCCTTGAAAGTTTTGCGCCTCCAAACTGTTCCCGCGCATCCGGAAGCTCTTTCGGCGGTTCGTGGCCCGCTTGCCGGTTTTTATCTCGGCCTTGGCCTCTCCGCGCTGATTTTCTCGCAGCCCTTTTTGTGGATCGCTTTGGGCGTATCCTGGGGAATTACGCTTTTCGGTCGCCTGATCTCGATGATGTCAGATCGTGGCAATACGATTTACAACTGGGTAATGGTCATTATTGAACTGGCCCTTGCCACAGGTCCATTGCTCTTTGCTTTCGGCTTTATCGCATAGTCAGAAAGGCCAGAGTGGAATAGTTGACTCAAGATTATCCAGAGTTCAGGCAATTCTGATCGCCATTTTACCGGATTCCCGTGTTGCGAGTCCGGTATTCCTATGCTAGACGGCAATCAAATCTCGTCAGGGATGGCCTTCGGGTCATGTTCTGAGGTTAAAAAAATCAATAATGCCAAAGATTTGACCCGAAATCCCTTCAGGTCGCCCGATTTTTGGCCAAAACGCAGAGAGCTTGTCGTTCGTGGCAGAAACTTCGTCGCTCATTTCCGGTGTTGCCCAGCGCTATGCGGGTTCATTGTTTGATCTCGCACTGGAGGCAAACTCCGTTGCGCAGGTAGAGAAAGATCTCGGCAGGTTCGAGGCTCTTATCGATGGCAGTCCTGAACTGAAGCGTTTGATCGTCAGCCCGGTTTTCTCGTCAGGCGATCAGGTCAAGGCGATCTCCGCCATTCTGACCAAGGCCAAGATTAGCGGTCTCGTCAATAATTTCCTGCGTCTTGTCGCGCAGAACCGGCGCCTTTTCTCGGTGCCTGCCATGATCCAGTCATTCCGCCAGATCGCAACCGCCCATCGCGGTGAAGTTGCGGCGGACGTTACTTCCGCGCATGCCTTGACGGCGGCGCAGCAGACAGAATTGAAGGCCACGCTGAAAAGCGTCGCCGGCAAGGACGTGACAATCAATGTCACCATTGATCCGTCGATCCTTGGAGGTCTCATCGTCAAGTTGGGGTCCCGCCAGATCGACACTTCGCTTCGCACAAAACTTTCTTCGCTTAAGCTTGCACTGAAAGAGGTCGGCTGATGGACATCCGCGCCGCGGAAATTTCCGCAATCCTTAAAGATCAAATCAAGAATTTCGGCCAGGAGGCAGAAGTCTCCGAAGTTGGTCAGGTTCTGTCCGTCGGTGACGGTATTGCCCGCGTTTATGGTCTGGACAATGTTCAGGCCGGTGAAATGGTGGAGTTTCCTGACGGAACTCGCGGCATGGCCCTGAACCTTGAAAGCGACAATGTTGGTGTCGTTATTTTCGGTTCCGACCGTGACATCAAGGAAGGTGATACGGTCAAGCGCACAGGCGCGATCGTTGACGTTCCTGTCGGCAAGGAATTGCTCGGTCGCGTTGTTGACGCTCTGGGTAATCCAATCGACGGCAAGGGCCCAATCAAAGCCACTCAGCGTTCACGCGTTGACGTCAAGGCTCCTGGTATCATCCCACGCAAGTCGGTGCATGAGCCAATGTCGACCGGCCTCAAGGCTATCGATGCTCTGATCCCGGTTGGCCGTGGACAGCGCGAATTGGTCATCGGCGATCGCCAGACCGGCAAGACTGCAATCATTCTCGACACATTCCTTAACCAGAAGCCAGCGCATGATGCGGGCGACGAGAACCAGAAGCTGTATTGCGTTTATGTCGCTATCGGCCAGAAGCGTTCAACTGTTGCCCAGTTTGTGAAGATCCTTGAAGAGCGCGGCGCGCTTGAATATTCGATCATCGTTGCTGCAACTGCTTCTGATCCTGCACCAATGCAGTATCTGGCACCATTTGCCGGTTGCGCCATGGGTGAATATTTCCGTGATAACGGCATGCACGCTTTGATCGCCTATGACGATCTTTCCAAGCAGGCTGTTGCTTACCGCCAGATGTCGCTTTTGCTGCGTCGTCCTCCGGGCCGTGAAGCCTATCCAGGCGACGTTTTCTATCTGCATTCCCGTTTGCTAGAGCGTTCTGCCAAGCTCAACGACGAAAATGGCGCAGGTTCCCTGACCGCCCTTCCAGTCATCGAAACGCAGGCTAATGACGTGTCGGCCTATATTCCGACCAACGTGATTTCGATCACCGACGGTCAGATCTTCCTCGAAACCAACCTGTTCTATCAGGGTATCCGTCCAGCTGTTAACGTTGGTCTGTCGGTTTCCCGCGTTGGTTCTGCTGCGCAGATCAAGGCGATGAAGCAGGTAGCGGGTTCGATCAAGGGCGAGCTTTCGCAGTATCGTGAAATGGCTGCTTTCGCGCAGTTCGGTTCCGATCTCGATGCATCGACACAGCGCTTGCTTAATCGCGGCGCGCGTCTGACTGAGCTTTTGAAGCAGCCACAATTCTCGCCGCTCAAGACGGAAGAACAGGTTGCTGTGATTTTCGCCGGTGTTAACGGCTATCTCGACAAGCTTGCTGTCAATCAGGTCAGCAAGTTTGAACAAGGCTTGCTGACATGGCTGCGCACGGAACATAAGGATGTTCTGAGCACAATCGCATCAGAAAAGCAGATCAGCGACGACACCAAGGGCAAGCTTAAGGCAGCAGTTGATGCCTTTGCCAAGTCCTTCGCTTAACCACTGACGGGATGAACGGATGCCTTCGTTAAAGGATCTGAGAAACCGGATCGCCTCGGTCAAGGCGACGCAGAAAATCACCAAGGCGATGCAGATGGTCGCCGCGGCGAAGCTGCGTCGTGCGCAGGAAGCTGCGGAAGCCGCGCGCCCTTACTCGCAGCGTATGGCTGCGGTTTTGGCGAATATTGCTTCCAATGTGGATGGTGATGATGCCCCGGTACTGATGAGTGGAACCGGCAAGGACGATGTGCACCTGTTGATTGTCTGCACATCGGAACGCGGACTTTGCGGCGGTTTCAACTCGCAGATTGCGCGTTTGGCCCGTGACCATACCCGCCGCTTGCTTGCTGACGGCAAGACGGTGAAAATCATCACCGTTGGCAAGAAGGGCGCGGACATTCTGCGCCGCGATCTTGGCAAGCTTATCATCGATCACGTTAATCTGCGTGAAGTGAAGCAGGTTGGTTTCACCAATGCTGACGAGATCGGTCACAAGATCATCGGACTTTACAATGAAGGCGCTTTTGATGTCGCTACATTGTTCTATTCCGAGTTCAAGTCTGTGATTTCGCAGATTCCAACTGCACAGCAGCTGATTCCGGCCAGCGCCATTGGCGATGCCGAACCGGAAACCGCGGGCGATGCAGTCTATGAATATGAACCGGATCCGGCTGCCATTCTCGGCGACCTGATCCCACGCAATATTTCTGTCCAGGTTTTCCGCGCTCTCCTTGAAAACGCGGCATCGGAACAGGGTGCGCGTATGTCCGCCATGGACAACGCAACCCGCAACGCCGGTGACATGATCAACAAGCTGACAATGTCGTATAACCGCCAGCGTCAGGCCCAGATCACCAAAGAACTGATTGAAATCATTTCGGGCGCGGAAGCGCTCTAATCGCGAAGGTAAGGATCGATGGCAAAAGCAGCGACCCCGAAAACACCCGCAGCCGCAAAAGCAGCTGCACCCAAGGCAGCCGCTAAGCCAGCAGCGGCGAAGGCAGCTCCAAAGGCTGAAGCCAAGGCTGCACCTGCCGCCAAGGCAGCAGCAACGAAAGCTCCTGCAGCAAAGTCTGCCAAGGCGCCTTCGGCACCGAAGACTGCCCTGAAGGCAACCGGCGTTGTCGGTCGTGTCAGCCAGGTCATCGGCGCTGTGGTTGACGTTGCCTTTGATGGCGGCGTTCTGCCAAAGATCCTCAACGCGCTGGAAACCGACAATCTCGGCAATCGCCTGGTTCTGGAAGTTGCTCAGCACCTCGGTGAGAACACAGTTCGCACGATCGCCATGGACTCGACAGAAGGTCTGGTTCGCGGTCAGGTCGTATATGATACGGGTTCTGCGATCATGGTTCCGGTTGGACCTGAAACGCTCGGTCGTATCATGAACGTTATCGGTGAGCCGGTTGACGAAGCTGGCCCGATCAAGACAACTTTGACCCGCGCTATTCACCAGCCAGCGCCTGAATATGTTGATCAGTCAACAGAAGCTCAGATTCTGGTCACAGGCATCAAGGTTATCGATCTTCTCGCGCCTTATGCTCGTGGTGGTAAGATTGGTCTGTTCGGCGGTGCCGGCGTGGGCAAGACCGTTTTGATCATGGAATTGATCAACAACGTCGCCAAGGCGCATGGTGGTTACTCGGTATTTGCCGGTGTGGGTGAACGTACCCGCGAAGGTAACGATCTCTATCACGAAATGATTGAGTCCGGCGTGAACAAGGCTGGCGGCGGCGAAGGTTCCAAGGCCGCACTTGTTTACGGTCAGATGAATGAGCCACCAGGGGCACGTGCTCGTGTTGCTCTCTCCGGTCTGACAGTTGCGGAGCATTTCCGCGATGAAGGCCAGGACGTTCTGTTCTTCGTGGATAATATTTTCCGCTTCACGCAGGCTGGTTCGGAATTGTCGGCTTTGCTCGGACGCATTCCTTCTGCTGTGGGTTATCAGCCAACGCTGGCAACCGACATGGGTCAGATGCAGGAACGCATCACCACGACGCATAAGGGTTCGATCACTTCGGTTCAGGCCATTTACGTGCCCGCCGACGATTTGACCGATCCGGCGCCTGCGACATCCTTCGCGCATCTTGATGCGACGACAAACTTGAACCGTGCGATTTCCGAGAAGGGTATTTACCCGGCTGTGGATCCGCTCGACTCGACATCGCGCATGCTTGATCCGCTGATCGTTGGTGAAGAGCACTACCAGATTGCCCGTCAGGTGCAGTCAATTCTGCAGCGCTACAAGTCGCTTCAGGATATCATCGCCATTCTCGGCATGGACGAGCTTTCGGAAGAAGACAAGATTGCTGTGGCACGCGCCCGCAAGATCGAACGCTTCCTGTCGCAGCCGTTCTTCGTTGCTGAAATCTTCACCGGTTCGCCGGGCAAGCTGGTTGATCTGGCCGACACCATCAAGGGCTTCAAAGGCCTTTGCAATGGCGATTATGATCACCTGCCGGAAGCAGCATTCTACATGGTTGGCTCGATCGATGAGGCAATCGAAAAGGCACAGCGTCTGGCAGCAGAAGCAGCCTAATTCGGAAATGATGGCGGGCTACGGCCCGCCCTTTTCTGTCTAATTTGGCAATTTCTATTGGGAAACCTATTCCCGCGTTTTGCAATTGCTTGAACTGATCGGGTCTAAAGCAATACCAGCAAAAATGTGAAACGGTTTTGCGTCCGGAGTTGCGTAGGAACAAAGGCTTAGAGTGCAGTTTTGATCCATCAAGACGTCAAGCGCTCTAAATCACAGGAATTGAGTGGATATCATGGCTGAAGCCTTCCAGTTTGAACTCGTCTCGCCAGAACGCCTGCTTCTTTCGGAGCAAGTCATTGAAGTCGTTGTTCCGGGCACGGAAGGCTATATGACCGTCCTGGCTCATCATGCTCCATTGATGGCAACGATCAAGCCAGGCGTCGTCACAGTAAAGACACCTGATGGAAAGCCCGACAGCTATGTTGTTTTCGGCGGCTTTGTTGATGTGACGCCAGATGGCTGCATTCTTCTCGCGGAATCGGCGGTACACGTCACCGATATAAAGGCTGATGAACTGCAAAACCGCATCAAGGACGCCAAGGAAGACTTCGAAGATGCGACTACACGCGAAGAGAAGTCGCGTGCGGAAGATCTGCTCGGTCAGTTGACAACATTGCAGGAAGCCATCAAGGCAGCTTGAGTACTTCAGCATGAGCTATGATGATGAAGCGGGCATTGGCCCGCTTTTTTATTATGCTTTTTCGCGAGCCACGATGTCGCGAATCTACAGTGCCGTATTGCGTTTCTTGAAGCGTCTGCTGTTCGCCTTGGGTTGTGCGATAGGTACTGTCCGGCTCGCAGCCAATCACTTTGTCAGGCGGCATCTGACGATGAATAAACATCGACTTCGCCACTTGCGCGTGAATTGTCGCGCCATACGAGAGAAAGAACGGTTTCCTATTTAGACCGGAAAAGTCTTTAGCCTGGGTTTGCCGCCAAATGCTTGAACGCGGCGACAACCTCTTCATAGACGGCGCGCTTAAATGGAACGATCAAATCAGGCAATTGCGCCATTGGCTTCCATGCCCATTCGTCAAATTCGGGGGTATGTCCGCCGGGCGGCGGGTTGATGGCGATCTCGCTTTCGTCGCCTTCAAAGCGATAGGCAAACCACTTTTGTGTCTGGCCGCGATATTTGCCCTTAAGAGCAACACCCATCAGATGCGGTGGCAGATCATAATTGATCCAGTTTGGCGCTTCGGCGAGCAAAGATACGGACTTCATGCCGGTTTCTTCGTAGAGCTCGCGCAGCGCTGCCGGTTGCGAAGCTTCACCTGGATCAATGCCGCCTTGCGGCATTTGCCAAAGCTGGGTCTGCCCATCCATCTCGTCATTGGGTATGACGATACGATGACCGGCCCAGACAAGTCCTTCCTTGTTGAGCACCATGATGCCGACACAGGGGCGATAGGGCAGGGATTGTGGATCGACAGGCTTTTTGTTCTTGCTCATGCGGATGCTCCAGTGCGCGCGTTCGAGGAGTGCTAGCCCTTTTGCGGATCGCGGACAAGCGCCGATATGGGGACGATTTCTATGCCACGCGCCTTGGCTTCATTCGCCCATGCGGCGACTGCTTCAACAGTTACATCGAACGCCGAGCCAGTCGCAATCGCGGTGCCTTTGGCGCGTGCAATGCGTTCCAGTTCATCCAGTTTCTTCAGGATGCCGCCGCGCTCCTGCGTTGCATCAATTAACAAGTCTGCGGCAGCGTAGGGCGTGCCTTGCTGTGTGGCAATTGCATCTGCTTGGCTGCGGGCCGAGGTGCCGTCATCCAGATAAAGCAAGCCACGGCGGGTAATCTCCTGCATGACAGGTGTCATTGCAGCAGCCTCCGACGTGAAACGCGCGCCCATATAGTTCATGACGCCCGTGTAGTTGGTAATGCGTCCCATTGTCTTGTGCAGGTTCTCAATCGTGGCGGCGGGTTGTGCATCCACGGTCAGTGTATTGCGGCCGGGATTCACCCGCGGATAGTCGAAAGGCTCCAGAGGCAATTGCAACAATATTTCGTGGCCTTCCTGACGGCCTGCCTGCATCCAACGGCCCAGGCTATTGCCTTCAGGCGAGAAGGCCAAAGTTATTTCGGGCGGCAAGACACGGATAGCATTTTGAGAACCGGTCTGAGACAGGCCCAAACCGCCGATAATAATCGCCACACGCGCACCGCGCGCGCCTGACCACGGTCTTGCATAGGCATCAAGCGGACGACGCCCGTCTGGTGCAATGATCGGAAGCGGCCCTTGCGGGGACTGCTCGAGCAAATCCGGTTCTGGCAGATGCGCGGTTCGAGGGTCTTGGGCGCGTCGTGCCGGGTCACCAACGACAATGACCTTTGGTCCGCCCGCAACCTCATTGGATATATTGCCTGGCAACTGGTTGGAGATTGTTGTTTTCGGCAGGGTAGGTGAAATCGGCTCGGGAGTAGGAGCTTGCGTGGCAATGGGGATAGCTGGTTTTGCTTCAGGCCGCCGGAAGCCTTGATGGCTGGTATAGGAAATTACGGATGACGCAACCAGCATGAGCGTAAAAACAGTCGAGGGCAGTATCCATGACCCTGCCGTTTTATTGCCCGCTCTGACGTTCGGCCCTTTGCCGGTTCGCCCCAGCGGCCTGTTCAATTCTGAATTCACGCTTATTGGCCGGAAAAAGGGAGGAAGTGCTGGCAGCAAATGCTGCGATAAGGGAGGAAAGCGACCGGGCTAATCAAGGAAGCCCGGCCGCTTTTATCATATTAGTTGGGTACACCCTTTTTGGGGTCAGCAGGAAAGGCTGCATTGGCCTGTTCGCCGCGTAACAACTTCATTGCCTGTATGAGCTGCAGGTCGTCCTTTGCTTCCGGTGGAACATAAGGAATGGAACCGGAACCTTCTGCATCTTCCTGAGCGCCCTTGATATGGCCCTTCAGGCTTGATTCGCTCATTGGCTCAACTTTGCCTTTCAGCTCTTCCGGCAATGGCTGCTCAACCGTGATGTCCGGTATGATGCCCTTGCCCTGAATGGACTTGCCGGCAGGCGTGTAATAGAGCGCTGTTGTAAGGCGCAGCGCGCCATTCTCGCCAAGCGGGATAATCGTCTGGACCGAGCCCTTGCCGAACGAGCGCGTGCCAAGAATCGTACCACGGCGATGGTCCTGCAAGGCACCGGCAACGATCTCGGATGCACTGGCGGAGCCGCCATTGATAAGCACGATCAGCGGCTTGCCATCAGTCAAATCCCCTGCGCGGGCATCAAACCGGGTGATGTCCTGGGGATCACGGCCACGAGTCGAGACAACCTCACCCTTATCGAGGAAAGCATCCGAAACGGCGACCGCCTGATCGAGAAGACCGCCCGGATTCAGGCGAAGATCAAGAACAAAGCCTTTGAGCTTGTCCTTGGGGATCTTGCTCTGGATATCTTTGATGGCCTTTTGCAGATCGTCAAATGTCTGCTCGGTGAATGAAATCACCCGAACATAGCCAACATCATTCTCAACGCGAGATTTGACAGCCTGGACCTTAACCACGTCGCGAATGATCGTCAGCACGATCGGCTTGTCGGCACCCTGACGGATAAGCGTAAGTTCAATCGGGGTTTTAATCTCACCGCGCATCTTGTCGACAGCGTCGGTGAGCGTCAGTCCACGAACTTCAACGCCATCGATCTTTGAAATGTAATCGCCGGCAAGAACGCCTGCTTTTGCGGCTGGCGTGTCATCAATCGGTGCGATGACCTTGACCAGTTCGTTTTCCATGGTGACTTCGATGCCAAGACCGCCAAATTCACCCTTGGTCTGAACACGCATATCCTGCGCCTGTTCAGCATTCATGTAGGATGAGTGCGGATCAAGCGAGGTCAGCATGCCGTTAATGGCATTCTCGACTAGCTTCTTGTCATCCGGCGGCGTGACGTACTGGGCGCGGACACGCTCGAATATATCACCAAAAATTGATAGCTGTTTATAGGTGTCGTTGCCCGCAGCCTCTGCAGCGGTAGTGGGCAGGGCACCCTGCACAACAACCATTGCCGTAGCGCCCATCAGTGCTCCAGCCATGAGAAGCGATAGTCTACGTATCATTTGCGGTCCTTCCAGCAAGTCGATCCGCCCACCATGGAGCGGGATTAACAGGTTTTGTATCTTTCCGGAACTCAATGTAAAGCATTGGAGCTCCATTTCCCATCGGTACAGGTGCACTGCTCGCAATAAGTTGTTCGTTCATTACACCGACCGGCTCTCCTGCCAGAACAAACTGGTTCTGCGAGACATTGATTCTGGACATTCCCGCCAAAACGACATGATAGCCATTGCCGGCGTCAAGTATCAAGAGTTGACCATAAGATCGGAATGCGCCCGCATAAAGGACAACGGCATCCGCCGGAGCTGTTATTGTCGCTCCGGGGCTGGTTTCCAGCGTGTCTCCCTGAAGAGCGCCGCCAAGACCGTCATTATCGCCAAAGTGCTTAACGAGTTTGCCCGCCGCCGGCATGGCAAGCCGGCCTCGCAAGGAAGCAAAATTTTCCTGCGCAACCAGGCGGTTCTGATTTGCTGCAAATTCTTCGGCCCGTTTGCGGCTGGCTTCCAGCCTCTGCTGCTCTTCGCTGCTGGCCTCGGTGGCGGCTTTTTGCACCTCCGCCATATCTTTTTCCATAGAGGCGATAAGACCTTGCAGCGAAGTGGCGCGCTTGGCCAAATTCTCTGCCCGCTGTTTTTCAGCGGCAAGAGTTGCCTCGGAGGTTGTTTGCAGCTTTTGCTTTTCAGCCAACAGCAGGTCGAGCCGTTTCTTTTCCTCTGCCTGACTGGACAGCGCCGCGGTCAACCGGGCTTGCTCTTCTGAGATCGACGTCTTGATCCTGGTCAATTCTTTCAGATCAGCGATCAAGACTTCCGTCTGTTGGCGCATTTCAGGAACAACGGCGCCCAAAAGGACAGCGCTGCGCACAGATGCCAGAGCATCATCAGGGCGTACCAGCAGGGCTGGAGGCGGGCTTAGGCCCATTCTTTGCAAGGCGGCGAGAACTTCGGCCAAGGCGCCCCGGCGCTGCCGCAAGACCAGCCTTACGCCGTCCTCGCGCTCCCGCAGGCCGGTAAGCCGGTCCGTAAAGCTGGTTATATCTTCGCTAAGTTTTTTTTCCGTTTTCGCCGCCTGAATAAGAGCGGCCGTAATTGTCGTCTGGTCTTTTTTCAAACCCGATATTTCTTTATCGAGCGAAGCGACCTTGTCGGCCGAGAGCGATATTTGACTGGTCAGATCCTGAAGCTCTTTTGCGGTTTCCGCACGTTTTGCCTCGATTGAAGATTGCTCGGCTGGAGTGATCGCCGTCTGGGCACGGGTAGCTGGACTGAAAGCCATGGCGCAGGCAAGAATAACCACTCCGGAAATGTTTTTCCCCGAACCGATAAACGCTCTGGTTAGCTCAACTTTCATTACCTGTCCGGAATCAAGATGTTGTTTGAACCACTCTAGAAAGCTCCGCCTAATGAAGCATTAACCATGATGGGTTCGTATCGATAGCCCTTTATCTACTAGCAATCGGGATGGCGGAATTGCGGCGTTAAATAACGAGCCACATAGTTGCACGGCGAAAGGCCTGATTTTGTCCAATTAGAAGGGATGGAAATCGTTTCGACGTATCTATACATAGCAAATTATCGTATCGAGTGTGAACTGGTTCTGCCGCCAGCACTCTGCCGGTATTGTTTAATGGTTTCCCGATATGATCGAACTCACAATCATTGTTCCTGTATATAATGAGGCTGGCAATATTGGTTTGCTTGTCAAAGAGATCAGCGCCGTCATGGCCGATGGTCCGGCCCATGAAATCATTATCGTTGACGACGGTTCGACGGATGAATCAGCGAGCGAAGCCTTGCGCGCGGACGGCAAGGTTCGCGTGCTGCGGCACGAAAAGCGTGCTGGCAAATCGCGCGCATTGCTCAGCGGTTTTCAAGCCGCGAATGGTCGGTGGATTGCCACGCTGGATGGTGACGGCCAGAATGATCCTGCCGATATAAAGAAACTGTGGAGCCGTATAGAAGCATCACCCCCTGTGCTTTTTGCAGGTGTGCGCAAGCGTCGGAACGATGGTTTGATCAAACTTCTCACTTCTCGCTTTGCCAATTTCGTTCGCAAGCGTCTTCTGAAGGATGATTGCCGGGATGCGGGATGCGGTTTCAAAATCCTGCCGGCTGCCGCTGCGCGGCATTTTCCTTATTTTGATAATATGCATCGATTTATCCCGGCGCTGTCACGACGCGCCGGGATGCCTGTTGTCGAAGTCGATATAGAAGATCGGCCAAGGCTGGCTGGCGTTTCGAAATATGGTTTCTTTGATCGGGCCGCTGTTGCTTTTCTCGATACGGTTGGCGTGTTCTGGCTTATCCGCCGTTATTCTGATCCGGTACAGGTGACGGAGATGAAAAGCGCTGAAAGCTGAAAGTTCGCAACTCTCCGCTGAAGTTTCTGACTGGTGCGGTAACACGGGTAACTGGGCTCGCGGGTAAAGCATTGGCGGGTAATTGAGCGAGAAGATTTTCGGCCGGGGCATCATTACCCTGCCAGACAAGCACGACATCGCTGGCTGTACCCCGCTCGGGCGGCCAATGCAGGAGAACAGAGATATTGGCTGCATCATCCTGACGATTTGAGATGACTGTCGCCGGAGCCGGATTTTGACCGCGAATGGCGCTGCTGATCGCATCAAAAGGAAATGTGAATCGCGGCGTCCCGAAAAGCGCTACGCCGGCAAAGCCTAGCGGGGCGAGCACGAACATGCAGGCCGCCAGAATCAAGAGGTTGCGTGCCCCAAGAACTTGTGGGAAACGCAATGCAAGCAAGATCGCCGTTGGCGCCAGAATGGGTGCCATGTAACGCTGGGCTACCGAGTGATAATCGGCCAGCAATACCAGCAGTGCGAAAGCGCCCAGACCAATCAATATCGTGCGCAAGAGCAGTTTCCGCACGTCTTCATCGCCGTCGGCTGCCGGCCGCGGGTGATCCCGGGTTCTGCCGATGACATATACGGCAAAAGCCCATCCGGACCAAAGCGCAGCGGAAACAATAAGGCTAAGAAACCCATCCAGACCTATATGTGGCAGGTCGATCACATTGAGATAATCTACGGGTTGATTCAACTTTACCATACGCCCTGCCGTTGCAGTAAGCGGGGCATATAGTGAGGCGATAGCAACCGGAGCGAACGCCGCCACGAAGATCAGGATTGATATCCAGATTCGCCGGTTAAAAAGCTGGCGGCGGATAGATGATGTCAGGACCGCGGCGACCAGGAAGCTGATCAGAAATATAAAGAAATTATACTTGGCCAGTGCACCTATGGCAGCCCAAAGCCCGAACCACATATAGGCAACATTGCCTGCACCGGATCTCAGCAGCGCCAGAGAATGAATTATTCCAATCGCGGCAACGAGAACAAGAACGGTGTGCGCCGTCGTTTGTATCGACATCCATACGATTTGCGGCAGAAACGCCGAAGCTATAAGTGCCAATACGCCCGCCCGGTCCCCCGCCAGACGTCTTGCTGAATCAAATACCAGCCAATGATAAAGACCGAGCAATGATAGGCGCACAAGCGCAAGCGACAGCACCCAATTCCAACCTGTCAGCTCAAGCGCCAGCCGAACCAGCCAATTGTATAGCGGAGGGTGTGAATTGCCATATATCCATGAAAAATCGACAGCGCCGACAAACTGGGCTTCATCAATTTCCATGAAGCGGGATAGTAACAGGCGCACGGCCAGAAGAAGGATAATGTAAACTGCGATTGTGCGAGGCGCGCGGCGCGCAAACCACGCCCAATTTATTTCCGGCCCGTCAAGTGAGGCCAAGTTGAATTTCCGCCAAATCACTCCCAAACCCCACCGCTTGCTTATTGGGGTGGACTACTACGATAGATGGACAGGTGCAATCCCGCCTCGCGATCAAGTTGAATTTAAGTGTAGGTGGCTACCAAAAAGCCGCCAGTTTTACTGGCGGCTTTACTCGATTCAGGCCCGTCGTATGATACTTGCTATCAGCGACACAACAAGCAGAGCCAAGAACACATAGAATATAATCTGCGCAATACCCGCAGAAGCGCCTGCAATTCCGCCGAAACCCAAAGCACCCGCGACAAGCGCGATGATCAGAAAAATTACTGCATAATAAAGCATTGTCATCTCCCTTTATTGTTGAATCAGAAACGAAACAGAGTTCGTTTGGTTCCCGCAATATTCAGGGAGATTGTTTGCTTTCCTATGCTTTTGCCTTACTGCTTTCTTTGAAGAACAAAGCTTGAGTGATAAGCGCCTTTACCATGTCCGGATTAAATGGCTTGGTAACAAGAAAGGTTGGTTCGGGACGCTCGCCCGTGAGCAGGCGTTCTGGAAACGCAGTGATGAAGATTACGGGGACAGCGTCCTGGCTGAGGATGTCGTTGACAGCATCAATGCCCGAGCTGCCATCTGCCAACTGAATATCCGCCAATATCATGCTCGGTTGCGTCTCGGCATATAGCTTCAACGCTTCATCTTTGGTGCGGGCAATGCCTACGACCTTATGGCCCAGGCTTTCCACCATGTGCTCAATATCCATAGCGATCAAAGGTTCATCTTCGATGATAAGAATATCTGTTGCGATCTGCCTGGAGATGCCGACGGACGCCTCATCAAGAAGTGCGTAGAGTTCATCATCGGAAACGTCGAGAATTTCCATCGTTTCGGATTGGCTGAATCCTTCAAGGCTTATAAGCAAAAATGCCTGACGCGCCTTCGGGGCAATCGAGGTCAGATTTGCAGCGGCGTGTTTTTCCCAGCCATATTCCGACTGCATCTCCAAAGGCCGGACATTGACCGAGTTGAAGTGCTTGACCAGCAATTTGTAAAGACCAACCCGATCCGATCCCGCGTCGGGGAACAGGGAAACGTCGGTTATCAAAATTTCGAGCGTCGCTGCTACGTAAGCATCGCCTGAAGACTGCGAGCCAGTGATGGCACGGGCGAAGCGGCGGAGATAAGGCAGGTGGGGGGCTATCCGGGTGGATAATGACATTCGTGAGCGTTCCTGTTCAGGCGATATTGATCAGAATAGAAAGAGAGTTCCGTCCTACAACACTTATCCAAAAAAAAAGTTCCCCCGCTCGGAACTTTTTCTGCATTCAGACATTATCGGCATTAATGTGCCTATAGACATCGCGTCGACATATCAGCAAAGATTTAGCAATGAACGCAAAAATGAAAACGTCCCCTGCGCCCGCCAAGGCGCGTGTTCTTCGCCGCGATGCAAAAAATGCTGAAACGGAAATTGGTTTAAAGCTCAGGGCGCTATATGCGTCAGTACAAGAAGAAGAGATACCGGCGCGGTTTCTCGATCTTCTTGAAAAGCTCGACGAGGCTGAACGCCTGCATTCGCGATCCTCGAAGTAAGCGGGCCCTTGAATGGTACATGAATCGAAGGACTTCAAAAGAAATCTGATTGCCTCGTTGCCTAAATTGCGAGCCTTCGCGGTTTCGTTGATCGGCAACCCTGACAGAGCAGACGATCTCGTTCAGGACACGATTATGAAGGCGTGGGCCAAGCAGGATTCGTTTGAGCTTGGCACCAACATCAAGGCGTGGCTTTTCACAATCCTGCGTAATGAGTTCTATAGTCAGATGCGCAAACGCGGTCGAGAAGTGCAGGATTCAGACGGGATTTTCACGGAACAATTATCGGTTCACCCTGCGCAATACGGGTCCTTGGATCTGCAGGATTTCCGAAAGGCTTTGGAAAAACTTCCCGATGATCAACGCGAAGCAATCATTCTGGTTGGAGCCTCTGGGTTTTCCTATGAGGAAGCCGCTGAAATCTGCGGATGTGCCGTCGGAACGATCAAAAGCCGCGTCAGCCGTGCCCGAACCCGGCTGCAGGAACTTCTGGAAATTGAGGGGGAGGTCGACTACGGCCCGGACGCGATCGCTACACAGGTTACTTCAAACAAGTTCGCCTGATGAATTGCCTTTGCTCGACGATTGATCGTTTGCAGAGCCACTGAGCGAAGCGACTGCCCGTATAATCTGGCTTCTGCCGTAAGGTTTTCCCACAACAGGGGTACCTGCGAATTCGGCAATACCACTCAGATCGGCATCATAGGCGCTGGTGAACAGGAGAGGTACGTCGCGCGTCCGAAGCAATGAGGCGGCTTTAAGGGAGGACACACCACGGGCTTCTACTTCAAGTATTGCGAGATCGCATATTTGACCGCTATTTATCCAGCTCATCAATTGGTCGATCGTAGAAACAACATGAACGGATTTGGCGCCGCACTCTTCTGCGATTCGTTCAAGTTCCAATCCTATCAAATATTCGTCTTCGAGCACCAAAAGGCGTTTGCCAGCCAATTCCATATTCCAATACTCCAATTTGGAGTTGGTTATGGGGCTGGCTTGACAGTTCTGTCATTTAACAAAGACATATCAATTGCGAAGAAAGCTCATATGAATTTTTGAAGGCATGCTAGGGTCCGGACCCTAGCTTGCGCCCAACAAAAACCGGACAAACAATGAAAAATAATGGAGCATCGACGGTAAGACAGTATCCTTGCGAAAGGTGCCCTTTACAAAATTATCCGCATTTCCAGCAGCACGAAAAAGACGAAGTCGAGTTTCTGTCCGGGTTCAAGATGGGCGAGCTGGTTGCCGATGTCGGCACGACCGTACTTGGCGAGGGCAGAAGCAGCGCGCATCTCTTCACCGTCCTTTCCGGCTGGGCGTTCCGGTATAAAACTCTCGAAGATGGCCGCCGGCAAATTCTGAATTATGTGTTGCCGGGCGACCTGATTGGCCTGCAAGGCTCGTTGATGAAAGAAATGCAACATTCAGTCGAGGCGTTATCGCCCTTGGTGATGTGCATGTTTCAGCGAGACAAACTGCCAGCCCTGTTTCAAAGTTATCCAACAATCGCCTACGACATTACCTGGTTAGCCTCACGCGAGGAGCAGATGCTTGATGAGATATTGCTAAGCGTTGGCCGCCGGTCGGCGCTCGAACGGGCAGCCTATCTTTTCGCATTCATATATCAGCGCGCCAAATCGGTCGGAATGGTGAAAAACAACACGCTGATGGTGCCGCTTCGCCAGCAGCATGTTGCCGATACTTTGGGTCTATCAATTGTTCACACGAATAAGACCTTGAAGAAACTTGCAGCCAAAGGCGCATTGCGTTGGCTTGATCGGGGTTGTGAAGTCATTGATCATCAAATTCTTCTGGATATTGCCAAATGGCAGGGGTTACCGCCTGCACCCCGGCCTTATATCTAAGGGCACCTCCATTTCAGAGGGTGGCGGCACCGGTTTCAGGCTTCTCCGCGTTTAATTGATCCAGAGCAAGTTCAATATCACGCAGATTCCTGGTGACTCCGTCATCGGGGTCCATCCCGCCCTCAGTGGCCGCTCTCTGCAGTCCGCGGGCTTCCGACAGAAGTTCTTCCAACTTTGCAATTTTTTGGACTTTGCTAAGGCCCGCGTCCGATAGAATGTCGTTTGCGTTGAGCATTTTGTCCTCCTTGTAATGGCAGATTAAAAACGAATGGGGTGATTAAATGTTCCGTGCGAGGAACAATGCCAACGTGGCGGCGTTGAAGTCGTTGGATATATAACTTAGTGAAGTAGGGGCGCCTTTCAGACGGGCTGTCACGTGGGATATGAAGTTGACCGACACTTCCGAGAGTAATTTTCTGTTCCTGGCGGAATCGTCGCGTCGTGAGGTTCTTTCTACGCTCCGGCCTATAGGCAAAGATGATAGCGATCTGGACAATCTAACGGAGCTGGCATTATCGATTTTCAATGTTGATGGGGCGCGCTTGTCTCTGGTGGACAGCGATCAAAGCCACGTTTTGTCTTTTTGCGGGCTCGTGGGTAATATCGATATATGGACGCTCGAGGCGCATTCAATTGCTGCATCGGAACCATGTTTCGTTGTTCCGGATGCTTCCGGGGATGTGCGGTTTGCTGAAACCAGCGCGGTCGTACAGGCACCGCGCATAAGGTTTCTGGCTATTGCGCCAATTCATGTAGCAAATGAGCGTGTCGGCACTCTAAGCATTCTGTCGCTCAAGCCGCATTCCGAATTTACCCATGAGCAGCAACAAAAATTGATACAATTGGCCCGTCTGGCGGGATCGCTTATGGAGTTGAAGCGCAACTCCCGCCTTGATGAAACCGCTGTCAAAAAACTGCACCTCGAAGAAGATCGCAATGCCATGGCGCTGGAGGTGGGAAACGTCGGCAGTTGGGTTTGGGATTTGAAAACCGGAATCTTTACCGGCAATAAGATGGCTTATTCCATGCTGGGCTTGAGCGAAGACAGCCCCGTTACAGGCGAGGACGTTTTCCGGGCAATGCATCCGGATGATTTTCCAATGATGAAGTCGTCAATCACCCGCGCTCTGGCACATGACCAGGATTATGCGGGAGAATTCCGCGCCGCCTCTTCAGGCCAATGGCTACTGGGTCGAGGACGGATCTTTGAACGCGATGAATCAGGCCGCCCTACTGTTGCTGTCGGTGTAAACATCAACATAACCGCGACAAAAAATGCTGCCGAGAAAACACGGCTCTTGCTTCGTGAGCTCAATCATCGCGTCAAGAATACTTTGGCCATGCTGCAATCACTGGCACGCCAGACCTTAAATCGGACAGCTGACCCAGCCGAATTCATGGAAGCCTTCTCAGGTCGGCTGCGCGCCATTTCTGAAGCGCACACGCTTTTGTCCGACCGCGAATGGAGTGGAATCAACCTCGTCGATTTGATCACGAGACAGGTTGAACCCTATGCGATCTACGATGCCGGTCAAATGGTGCTGGTTGGCGAAGATGTCATCCTGCCGCCTGATCACGCCTTGGGTCTGGGTATTGCCCTGCATGAGCTTGCGACGAACGCGGCCAAGCATGGTGCGTTCTCAGTGGCCGGGGGCCAGGTGCGCATCTCTTGGGAGATTGAGCAGGGACTGGACGGATCACGCGTGATTATTCACTGGATAGAAGCGGGCGGGCCGCCCGTAGCCACACCTGCGACACGTGGACTGGGCGAGCGTCTCATTGAGCGGAGCCTTGATAAGGTGATATCGAGCAGCGTCAGGTTAAGTTACTCGGAAAGCGGCATGGAGGCGATTATCTCCATGCCCATCAAGGATAATTCAGTCCCTGAGTTCCTCTGATACATCGCGGCGGCGCCGTTGCCGTGTTTTGGGTTTTTTCCCGAGCATCGACAGACCGCCAAAAGCAAGCACGGGTAGCGCCAGCATCAGCAAGCCACGTGAACGCAGGAGCATTGGTGCAGCAGCGATGGCAGCGACAGTCAATAGGGCTGTTGTGTCGGTTTTTGCCCGGTCACGCTGGCGTTTTCGAATGACGGCGTCGGATATTTTCATGATGATATACAAGATGATCGCCACGGCGACTGCGCCCCCGCCAATATAAAGGGCAGCCCGCAATTCACCGAAACGATCCGACAAGGCAATATAGGCTGCGACCAGCAAAAAGACGGCACCGATGGCGCCGAATATTCCGATAATGCTCAGGAAGATTGCGCTTCGCTTGACGCGACTGAGGGTCAGGCCAATCTCACCGGCGGCGAGACTGGTCAAAAAAGGAGTTAGCAGTTTCAACATGATCAGCGACGTGACATCAAAGCGAGAAGAAAGCCGACTCCAGCTGCCACTGCTATAGATGTCAGCGGTTTGTCGCGGATAGTTTCGGCCAACTGATCTTCAATGTCCAAAGCTTGCGATTTCAGTTCTTCGAACACTTCCTCGCCGCGCACCCTGGCTGTTTCAAAGGAATTTGCAGCATTGGCGCGCGCATCTTTGGTCGAATTTTTACCGATTTTTGCAAGCGTTGCAGCAATATTGGCAATATCTTCCTTCAGCGCCGCGACCTGCGCCTGCAAATCAGGGTTGGTTTCGGTGGCATCATCGACTGCTTTTTTAATTTTCGAGGAAACTGTGGCCATACGATAACTCCTTGGAAAATAGATGCATATGATTTCGAAACGTTGCTCGAAACTATTTGTTCCATGCGAAACCGGCCACCGCAAGCGGCGATGACCGGGCCGTTATCGCAAAGCAACTGCTTTTATTATTCGGCAGTGCCCCGTAACAGAATTTTCTCGCTGTCGGCCTTATAGGCTTCTGGGGTGTAAGCGGGCTGCGCCTCCAGTTCCTTTTTTGTGAAGGGCGTGAAAACCGAGATTTTGCCGCTGTCATCGGCAAGCAAATCGAGATTTTCAATGGAGACGGCGATAGGTTTTTTGCCCAGGCCCAGAAATCCTCCCACATCCACTACAAAGGCCTCGATTTGACCGTCCGGTGTCATCAGCGCGTCACCAACACTTCCAAGTGTTTCGTCTTCCGGTCCATAAACCGCCGAGCCGATCAGCTTATCGGCGCTCATTGCACTTGAAGGCACCGCTTTCAGGGCGCTGCGAAGTTTAGCGGGTGACTTTTTTATGTCTTGTTCCGTCGCGTTGATGGCTGGTTCAGGCGCCTTGGCGGGATCCGAGGCGCCATCTGTCAGCAATACGGAGCGGTCATAGGCAGGAGCTTTTTCCAGCTCTTCTTTGCTCGCGGCGATTACCAACCACCGTTTATTATCCGGCTTTTCCGCCCATGAAAGCTGATCGAGACTTACCGCCACTTCTTTCTGGCCGACGCCGAGAAATCCGCCCACAGCAATGACGGCACTTTCAGCGCGCCCTTCAGGATTGAGCACAACATCTTTGATCTCGCCAATGGAAGCCGCATCGTCATTCGAACTATTATAGACCGTCTGACCGATAAGACCGGCGGTCAATACCTGCCCTGGGGCCGCTACAAGATATCGATCCTGTGCGGGTGCTGCCACGATTGGTTGGCCAAATATGTCGGAGCCATCCTGTGCTGCTGCCGTGATAGTGAGAGCCACCACTATGGCAGAACTGGAGATAAGTCGTTTTAACATTCATGTTCCTTTGCACCGGAAGGGAAAACACCAGCCCATGGGGAGCTGGTGTTTTTGTAAATGACTGAATTTGAATGGTTTTATGAAAGATAGCCCATCAGCCAAAGAATAATGATTATTGGAAGCGGCAGGCCGATAAGCCAAAGTAAAGCGCCACGCATCATGGGTTTAATCTCCTTTTCGTTTATATCAGATACGGCCCATCAGCAGCAGAACCAGTAATATTACCAGAACGATGCCAAGAAGACCGGAAGGGCCATAACCCCAATTGCGTGCATGGGGCCAAGTGGGAAACACGCCAATCAATGCAAGGATGAGGATGACGACAAGAATTGTTGTTAGCGACATGTTCAAACCCTCCGATTTATTCTTCGGATAATAAACACCGCGACAGCGAATTTCGTTCCAAACCTTTGCAGTTAAAGATGAAACGCCGATGCCGATGCAACCAATTTGCTCAGGCGGCGTTGGAGTGGCGGGATTTAATGGAGAGGTGCGTTCTATGCATTTTGGATTAGGGGTATTTCATGCCTTCTGAAGATTTCAGCGGGCGGTCGCCGCGTGCCGTGGAGCGCGTGACGAGAAAGTCTGTCTCTTCACCAGCAATTGTTGGAGTGGATACCCGAGCGCAGTTTCCACCAATTATCGTCGCCATAGCTATTGTTGCAGCGCTTTATCTGGCCAGTGATGTCTTTGTGCCATTGGCATTGGCATTGCTTCTGACATTTGCTCTTTCGCCGCTGGTAACGCGGTTGCATCGTAACGGCATACCAAAAGCCGCGGCTGTCATCAGCGTGGTTGTCACGGCCTTTATGGTGATTGCCATATTTGTCGGAATTGTCGTGAGCCAGCTAACGGTTTTGGCGCAGAACCTGCCAAGCTATCAGTATAATATCGAAACAAAGATCCGGACGATCAAGGATGCTCAATCTGGTAACAGCATCTTCGACCGCGGCGCCCGCATGTTCAAAAAATTCAGTGAAGAGATCGGGCGATCGGATGAAGTGGAGCGTTTTCCCGTCGACAATGGCCCTGACAGTCGGGACCAGGCACGCAAACCACCGGAAAATGTCGAAGTACAAAATCAGGAAATCGGCACTCCACTGAAAGCACAAGATCCGAACAAGCCTGTGCCCGTCGAAATCCGTTATCCTCCGCCTGATCCGCTGAGCCTTTTGCAGACATTTGCCGGACCGTTGATTCAGCCATTGGCAACCATCGGTATCGTGATTGTCGTGGTTATCTTCATGCTCATGCGCCGGGAAGATTTGCGGGATCGCTTCATAAAGCTGGTCGGAGCAAGTGATATTCACCGAACGACGACAGCACTGCACGATGCCGGCAAACGTGTGGGGCAATATTTGCTGATGCAGCTTATCATCAATATCAGTTTTGGCGTGCCGATTGGGATCGGGCTATGGCTGATAGGTATTCCCAATCCGATGTTGTGGGGCATGCTGGCAATTGTCTTGCGGTTTGTGCCCTATATCGGTCCCATTATGGCGGCGTTTTTCCCCTTAATGCTATCGCTTGCCGTTGATCCGGGATGGATGCTGCTGGTCTGGACCGCAGCCCTTTTCATCGTGCTTGAGCTGATCAGCAATAATATTATGGAGCCATTGCTCTATGGGTCGAAGACGGGCCTTTCGCCCGTTGCCATTCTCATGGCGGCAATCGTGTGGACATGGATTTGGGGACCTATCGGTCTTATTCTTTCGACGCCGTTGACCGTGTGTCTTGTGGTCCTCGGCAGGCATGTGCCGAAGTTTGAGTTTCTAGATGTGCTGCTTGGCAACGAGCCTGTGCTTCTGCCACCACAGCAATTGTATCAACGATTGCTGTCGGGGGACCCCGATGAGGCAACAGAGAAAGCGGAGGAATACCTCCAGTCAAACTCCATCGTTGATTATTATTCCTCTGTGGCCGTTCCTGCACTTCTGTTGGCCGAACATGATCGCGGGCGCGGGGTGCTGGATGCTCCCAGACGCAATCGCGTTGCGCAAAGCATGGTGTTTCTCGTTGAAAACCTGTCTGACTATCATGAAATTCTCGAAGAAGAGATCAAGGTAGATGAGCAAGCCAAAACCGCCAAGGCAAAGACTAAAAAGGTAGAACCGACCAAACCAAAGACCATCATATCGGCTGGCGGACGCGGCAATCTGGACGACGCTGCCGCTGTTATTATGGGTGATATCCTTGAGCGCAATGATTGTGAGGTTGACGACATCACCCATGACGAGCTCGAGGCTGCGAATATCGCCAAGCTCGAACTTGCCGGTGTGAGCGCTATCTGCATCAGCTACCTTAACACCTCATCCATTGCCCATGCGCGATATTTGATACGGCGGATCAGGCGGCGGAACGCACGAATAAAAATCATAATCGGTTTTTGGGGTGAGGATGCCGAAAATGTGGACGCTGCAAAGATTGTCGGCTCCACACGCAACTGCATTTTTGCCTCTTCGATCGAGGATGCGATCGGCGAACTATGTTCCTGAGCCGTCGTTTTATGTATTTCTTTTTCGGGACGGATTTCAGCGGAACCAAGATATAGCTGCAGCGTTTCTCACAAGCTGATCGAGCCTTTGATCGGTAACATAAGACCCGGTGCCTGTTCCCCCGTGGGCGCCGGGTCGTTCGTTATTCGAATATTTTATCTATTTATATCAATAGCTTAATTGATTCTCTCTGGGAACAATCCTGCGTGATGCCCGTTTAGTGATGTAGTTGAAAAAGCTTTCAGGGAGTATCCAATGGGTAGTACTAGCGACAAGATTTCCGGCGCGGCCAACAAGATGGCCGGTAATGTAAAACAGGCAGCCGGCAAGGCCACTGATTCCAAGAAGATGGAGGCTGAGGGAAAGGCGCAGGAGCTGAAAGGCGATGTGCAATCAGCCAAGGGTAAGGCAAAAGACGCCGTTAAGAAGGTCGTCGACAAGGCTTGATAGTCCAAGAATGTGAAAAGTTTAACCGGTCCGCTTTTGGGCCGTTTGCTTTTTGCGCCAGACTCTGCCGATGCTGTTTCAACACAAATATAATCAAGGGAACCGTGGATGATATTACATGTAGGGTGCGAGCTAACATTTGAGTTCACGCAGGAAACACCCCTTGTAGCGATATTGAATGTCCATCATTCGCGTTTTGACGATCTGGAAGGTATCGAAACTTTTCAGACAAACTTTGATTCAACGATCACAGGCTATCACGATCAATTCGGTAATTGGTGCAACCGCATTGTCGCTATGCCAGGCACCTTTATCTGTTCTACGAATGCTCTTGTGCGGGATAGCGGGTTGCCGGACCCTGTTGTGCTGGATGCTGTCCAACATCGCGTACAGGACCTGCCGGATGAAACGCTCGTATATCTCATGGGTAGCCGATACTGCGAAACCGATCTGCTGAGTGACGAGGCCTGGCGCTTGTTTGGCAATACGCCGGAGGGATGGCAGAGGGTGCAGGCTGTCTGCGACTTTGTGCACAACCATATCACCTTTGGCTATGAGTTTTCCAATCCGACCCGCACAGCTTCGTCTGGCTATTATGAAGGGCGTGGTGTTTGCCGTGATTTTACCCATTTGGCCGTTGCATTTTGCCGGTGCCTGAACATTCCAACCCGCTACTGCACCGGCTATATCACCGATATCGGCGTGCCGCCGCCGCATGCCGAGATGGATTTTTGTGCCTGGATGGAAGTTTATCTTGGCGGTGCCTGGCACGCATTTGATCCGCGCAACAATAAGCCTCGTATCGGCCGGATAAAGGTAGCGCATGGCCGAGACGCGGCAGACGTGCCTTTGACCAATATTTTTGGCCCGAATTTGCTGACGAAGTTCAAGGTATGGGCGAAGGAAGCCCGCTAGATCGCCGGACGTCCTCATGGACTCAACATGGCGATCTATCCTTTTATTTTAGCATCGGATTATCCGAAAACCTGGATCCCGCTTTTCGGTCCGATGCTTTAATGCGCAACCTTATCGCTATCTAATTGTTTTACTGGATCGACGGGCAATAATTCCAGGAGCACAAAATGAGTCAGCGAGCTATTGATTTCGTTAATAACTGGATTGAAGCTAATATCGATACCAACAAGCCAGTTGATATGGAGCATCACGATCGTCGCCCTCAGCGTCTCGCGGAACGTTGTGCTGCCGATGCTGAGGCTGCGGGTATCACCGAAGCTGAGATCAAGGATGGTTTGGGTGATCTCGAAGTATGCATGATTGCCGCGGTCGACAGGGTTGCACTGGCTAAATCTGAGAAATAGGTCCGATCAGCGTTCTATGCGTGTGGAAAGGATGATTGACGACATCGTTCTTTCGACGCCTTCCAATGCGCCGATTTCGTCGAGCAACCTGTCCAGTTCCTGGATTGATGGGGCCTCAACAATAACAATCATATCGAACTGCCCGCTAACCGAATGCAGGGTTCTGACCCATGGTATTTTGCGCAACGAAGCTTCGACCCGTACAGCAAATTTGGGCAAGGCAGTGACCAGCACATGCGCCTTGACCAAATTCTGCTGATATTCCGGCGATAGCTGGACGCTGTATCCGCGGATCATTCCCCGATTTTCGAGCCGTTCGATGCGACTTTGCACTGTGGTGCGTGACAGCCCGAGCTTACGCGCAAGGTCGGCTGTGGAGGCCCGGGCGTTTTCCCGGAGCAGGGAAAGCAGGGCATGATCAGCTTGGGTCAGCATAATGACAAATCCACTCGGCATATTAGTTAAACTTAAGAGTTATATCGTCAGTATATACACTGCATTTCGCCGAGCAATATGAGAAAATTCCGAAAGGTTTATGCATATTCAGGGGAATCACATGAAAGAGATCGTCGTTGTAGGGGCAGGCAAAATCGGAGGAACGATTGCCAATTTGCTGAGCGAGACAGGGGAATATCACGTAACTGTCGTTGATCGCGCGCAGACACAATTGGATGCACTTGAAGTTTCAGCGCATGTGGCTACCAGCTGTATTGAAATTGCTGAAGCGGGCGTGCTTGAAAAAGTGCTGGACGGCAAGTTCGCTGTTCTGAGCGCGGCACCGTTCCATCTGACCACACGCATCGCTGAAGCCGCTGCCAAATCCGGCGTCCACTATCTCGATCTGACGGAAGACGTTGCCAGCACGCGCATTGTCAAGCAATTGGCGACAACAGCAAAGACTGCGTTCATTCCGCAATGTGGTCTCGCGCCCGGGTTTATCTCCATCGTTGCCAATGATCTGGCCAAGCGCTTCGATACGCTAGAAAGCGTTCGCATGCGCGTTGGCGCGCTGCCGCAATATCCATCCAACGCGCTCAACTATAATCTTACCTGGTCGACGGATGGCGTGATCAATGAATATTGCGAGCCATGTGAAGCGATTGTCGACGGTGAACTGACCGAAGTTCCACCGCTTGAAGAGCGCGAAGAATTTTCGCTCGATGGCGTAACCTACGAGGCATTCAACACATCGGGCGGACTTGGCACATTGTGCGAGAGTCTCTTGGGCAAGGTGCGTACGCTCAATTATCGTACGATCCGCTATCCCGGCCATGCCGCCATCATGAAGGCGTTGCTGAACGATCTCGGACTGCGCGATCGCCGGGATGTTTTCAAGGACATTCTTGAAAACGCCTTGCCATCAACCACGCAGGACGTGGTTGTGATCTTCGTAACGGTCAGCGGCCGCAAGAAGGGTCGTCTGTTGCAGGAAACCTATGCAAACAAGGTCTATAGCGGCCATATCGGATCGCAGCTTTATAGCGGTATCCAGATCACCACAGCATCGGCCATTTGCGCTGTTGTGGACATGCTTGCGAAGGGTGACCTGCCACAGCAGGGCTTCATCAAACAGGAAGACATCGCACTTGATGCATTTCTGGCTAACCGTTTCGGCAAGGCCTATGCCCAGACCGAGACTGCCGGGCGTCTCGTTGCCTAATAGTATTTGAGATCAAATAGATCGCCACCGCCTTCGCGGTGGCGATTGAATTGCGTGGTTTAACTATGCCCACTCGCCATTGCGCATAACGGGAACAGTCGAGCCATCCTTATGGATGCCATCCACATCGATTTCTCCAGATCCAATCATCCAGTCGATATGAATAAGGCTCTTATTTCCGCCCTTTGATGCTATCTCCTCCGGACTCAACGTTCCGCCATTGATGAAGCATTTCGAGTAGCATTGACCGAGTGCTATATGGCTTGCAGCATTTTCATCGAACAGCGTGTTGAAGAACAGCAGCCCTGAAGCAGAAATCGGCGAAGAATGCGGGACAAGCGCCACTTCACCGAGGCGGCGGGCACCTTCATCCGTACCGAGAATTTTATTGAATACTTCCTCGCCGCGTGTCGCCTTGGCTTCGACGATCTTTCCAGCTTCAAAGCGAACCTGAATATTTTCGATCAAAGTACCCTGATATGACAATGGTTTGGTGCTGGATACGTGACCGTCAACCCGAAGAGCATGCGGGGTGGTGAATACTTCTTCGGTCGGAATATTCGGATTGCAGGTGATGCCATTCTTGGCCCTTGAAGCGCCACCTTGCCATTCATGTTCATCGGCCAGCCCTACGGTCAGATCTGTGCCGGGGCCTTTGAAGTTTAGGGAAGCAAAGTTCAGGCCGTTCAGCCACTCCCTGCGCTTGAGCAATGCGGCATTGTGGTCGCGCCAGGCGCTGACCGGATCATCAATATCCACACGGGAAGCAGAGAAAATGGCATCGGCAAGCATTATGACAGCCGTATCGGGTTCCTGATCGGGAAAAACCTGCTTAGCCCAAGAGGGGTTTGGATAGGAGACGATGTTCCAGTTAACGTCGAAGCCAGTGATTTTTTCCAGCGCTGGTTGATAGGCTTTCGATTGCGCCCTGTTCGCCCGCGCGACTTTCTCGGGATCTTCTGCCGATAACAACATGGGATTATCGCCAGAAATGGCGAGGCGCGCCGTATTGGCAGAAAACGCTTTTGCCATCCCTTCGTAAAGCCAGCCCGCAGAATGGTCGAAACTATCCTCTGGCGCGTTGCGATAACGCATCAGCGTTGTTTCTTCGTCATTGTAAAAGGTCGTGACCAATCCCGCGCCTGCCTTATAGGCATGCTCAGTGATGCGGCGAACAAGAGGAAGGGCGGCAAGCGGTGCTGTGATCAAAAGGTCCTGTCCCGGCTGCAATTGCAAACCGATTTTCACGGCAACCTCGCCCAGCCGATCGAGTTTGACTGGGTCGATGGAAGGGATCTTTTGAGATGAATTCATAATATACCCATGCGGTTAAAAAGTTTGCGTCAACATAAAGCGGGTTTACCGCCCTCTTCAAGTCGGTAGTGTGGATTTATTCAGCCCACACGCCGGACTGATTTCTCAAGCATTTTGTTTGAGAAAATTGGCAAACCGGGATTCAAAATCCGGATGCCACCGCGAAAGCGGCGGACGGTTTTGGATAATATCATTTGCTGCCCAGAGAATTCGCTTCTCGTCTAAAGCGCGAGTAACGTCATTATCAGGGCACAGAATGTAAAAGTCGCCAGCCGCCACGCTCTCCAGCATGAAATCAACTGTCTGTTCCGGTGTCCACGCGCCAGCGGGTTTCTCAACGCGGTCGCCCTTTGTAAGGGCCGTATAAACAAAGCCCGGAATGAACAGATGTGCAGTTACGTGACAGTCTTTCGTGTTACGTAACTCGTGTTGCAACGCCTCCGTAAAGGTCTTTACCCCTGATTTGGAAACGTTATAGGCGGGGTCACCCGGTGGAGTGGTTATGCCTTGTTTCGATCCCGTGTTGATAATCAAACCCGGTGTCTGACGCTTGATCATTGACGGGCCGAATATCTGACAGCCGTGAACAACGGCCATCAAATTGGTTGCAATAATGCGATCCCAATTGCTGCCGTCGAAGACGCTGCTTCCAGGTTGGATGCCGGCATTGTTCATTAAAATGTCGGTCTGGCCGAATTTCTCATCGACAATCTGTTTCAAATTCCGCAGATCGTCGGGCCGTGTCACGTCTGTAGCAACTGCGATGACGGCATCCGGATGAGCTGGCTGCAAATCTGCAACTTCCCGACACGCCTGCTCCAACCTCTCTCCGCCCAGATCGGCAATGGCAACCTTCATTCCCAAACCGGCAAAACGCTTTGCCGCCGCCAGACCGATACCCGAGGCCCCTCCAGTAATTACGGCAACACTGGACGGGGATAAAGCGGGATGGTTCATGACAGTCGTCCTCAAATGCGTTGCGAAATGAAGGAGCTTTTCAAGGCGTTGAACTTACGAGGCCATCAGCCGAAATTGGGCACACGCAGATAATGAGGAAGCGGGGTTATTGGTTCCTTGGGCAGGCGGCTTTCTGGCGACACCCGCGTCTCAGGCTTGATAACTGCCTTTGCAGACTTCAGACGCCGGGCCTCAATGATTTCTCTTTCCGAACTCTCTCCCATTGAAAGTGCTTTCAAAAGGATCATTCGCGCTTCGTCGACTATCGACGACTGATTTTCATTGAGGGCGATGTCGAGTATAACGCGCCGGAAATCTGTAAGCTCGATCGGTTTTCCTGCGGCTGCGCGCTGCCGTGCAGCATTCTCTTTATCGATCAGAGCATAAAGTTTTTCTCGCAGATCGGCTCCCACATTTTCATACTGCATGGCGATATCGGGAGCTACGGCGGCCAGTTTTTGCTTCTGCCGTTCGCGGTGCCGTCTCTGTCGTTCTGCGTTGCTCAGTGCCATGTATGAATGTCTACGCCGTTAACAAACGAATCACTTACCCCACCTGTGATAGGCCTGCATGCCGTAACGGGCAAGATTCAGGAGGTGTTACGCACAAATCTGTTGCCCAATAAAGTGTGGTTAAATGTTACGTAACGTTTGAAAACATTGAATTTTTTGTCGAAAATTTATGCTGAACAAATTGTTAGGAACCTTGCTCGTATTCTTGCTCACGAATCAATGCAAACGCGGCAAATGCCGTTCGGGAATAAGCGAGCATGCAAAAAGTTAACCCTGCTACGAATTGCCAGATAATCCCTTTTCCGATGACGAAGAGACTAGCTACGGTTCGCGAAGTTGCGGCCACGCTGAAGGAAAAAAACGGTCGCCAAGCTGAAGCCTATCGAAACAAGGTCGCTGATGGCCTGTTCGAACATCTGGCTCGGATCGGCCTTTCCGAAGACGAGCAGGATGAAGAAGTTGGGGCGTTTTTCAGCGCGGTGGAGCTGGAAATGTTCCAGATGTACGATCCAAGCGGCATTTATGGAGACCGCTCCGTTTATTGACAAGGTGCGCCCGTCCCAGGGCGCTATACAATTTGCTTTTGGCCTTGCAATACATGAAAATGCTGCATGACAAGCGAACAGAGATGCTATGTGCACACCGACAAGAAAAGCGACGGCAAATGGTATTATGTCGTCGTTATCGATGGTGAGACAGGTGCCTTGATGGGGCCGCACGATACCGAAGACCAAGCTCTCGCTGCTGGCCAGAAAGATCTGGAAAATCTTAGTATCAATGATGATGAATAGCCCGTTTGCAGCCGGGCGAGCATTCCAAACTCGCCGGGCTCTATCTGTCAGCCAATGCTGTTAATTTGGGCTTGTGGAAAGCTTGTCGAAATCCTCATCCAGCCGTTTAAGCGCTGTGGTTACGACGCGCCGTCTGTCTGCGACCCAAGCTTCTTGCGAGGCGATTTTTTCTTTGGCCGTTTTGATCATCCGCGCCATTTCCTTGGGCTGCGGCCCGCCGCTAGTGGCTCGATTCCTAACGATTGCGACTGGGTCGAGCGTTGCTCGAAACTCTTCCTCGTTCATAGGGAGCTGGTCTGAAAAGCTCGATCCCTTGACAGCTTCCTTGTAGATTCGCTGCGCATCGGCATAGGGGAAGTCGAGTGGCTTGATATTTTGTGATTTGGCAAAATCCACGATCTCGGACGCAAAGTGATGCCCGACGCGGAAAGGCAGTTTATATTTGCGCATCAAAACATCCGCGAGTTCTTGCGAAGCAGTCCAGTCGCTGTTCAGCTCTTCAAGGGAACGGTTCGGGTCGATCACGAGCGAGCCGAGTATTTTTTCCCAACCTTCCAGCGCTTTGATCGCGCTTTCGACAATTTCTGTGTTGGCATCCTCGTCTTTTGCATCCGGCATGCCGGGCGTAATGTTGTGCGCTTGGATAATGGGTCCCATAGCCAATGTCACTGCGGTGGAAGCAGCTTGCCTTGTGGAATTGAGAATTCCAGGATTGCGCTTCTGGGGCATCGCGCTGGACACATATGTGTTGCCTCCCCCTGTTTGCAGCAATATCCACGGGCGGGGCTGCGCATATTGCGTCATGATATCTTCAATGAACTGTCCGGTATGGAGTGCGATACTTGTAACGATCGCTCCAACTTCGACCGGTTCATCTACCGGGGATATTTGTGAGGCGTCATATGCATTGTCAACGACGCCACTGAAGCCGAGATAATCCGCCATTCGGGTTCGATTGAGTGGCCAGCTTGTGCCGTTCAGTACGGTGGTTCCCATCGGGCTTCTGTCAACACGGGCATAGGCTTCCCTGATACGCTGAGCATCTCGCTCCAGACCTGCTGCATGGCCAAGCAGGTAGTGTCCGAAACTATTGGGTTGCGCCGCGACGCCGTTGGTATAGTTGGGTACGATCGTATCGACATGGCGCTCTGCAAGATCAACGAGGGCGCTTGTTGTTTTATCCAGCTGATGTGCAAGTCTTAGTAGATCATCCCGCATGATGGCGGCCCTGTAGGTCGAATGCATATCCTGGCTCGAACGCCCGGCATGGATTAACGTGACCTCCGGGCCTGCTGCTTCAATGAGCAAAGGCTCAAATGAGATTACGGTTGAGGGCCGCTTTGCTCCAGGTTGAGCCCCATCTGCAAGGACCTTCTTCAGCCCGGCGGCGATCTTTGGCGTGAGGTCTTTGTCGAGCAATCCTTCGTCGGATTTGATAATGATCGTCGCCTTGTTGATCATGCCCAACCAGAAGAATTCGTCCCTCGGTGGTTGTTCTGCAGCGATTGCAACGCCGCTATGAACACTCGCAACCAATGTCAGTGCATAAAGAAGTGTTTTCATGATACCTCCCAGCGCCTGCGGCGATACCAAAGGGAATGGCACACCGCAGGACTTTTATTACATGGACAAGCGATCAAACTGAATAATCAGTTTGCCAAGACCAGTGCTTCTTCTTCGGCCAGTTCGCCGTTAAGCGCCTGGGCCAGTTTGTCTTTGTCGAGCTCGCCTTCCCAACGCGCTACGACAATCGTTGCAACGGCATTGCCAACAAGGTTGGTCAAGGCACGGCATTCTGACATGAAGCGATCAATACCCAGGATTAGCGCCATGCCAGCAACGGGAACCGCCGGCACAACAGAAAGCGTCGCCGCAAGGGTAATAAAGCCGGCACCGGTTATACCGGCAGCGCCTTTGGAACTCAGCATGGCGACGAGCAAAAGCAGAATTTGATCCGACATGCTCAAATGGATGTTTGTTGCTTGAGCAATGAACAGGGCCGCCAGGGTCATATAAATGTTTGTGCCGTCCAGATTGAAAGAATAGCCGGTCGGGATAACGAGGCCGACCACAGACTTCTTGCAACCCGCCTTTTCCATCTTGGCCATAAGGGTTGGCAGCGCTGCTTCCGAAGAGCTGGTACCAAGCACCAGCAAGAGCTCTTCCTTGATGTAGCGGATCAGAGCCAAAATGGAAAAACCATTATACCAGGCAACCGCGCCGAGAATGACAAGCACGAACAGGAGTGATGTCAAATAGAATGTGCCGATCAACATGATCAAATTGGCGACAGACCCGATGCCATATTTCCCGATGGTGAACGCCATTGCTCCGAATGCGCCAATGGGGGCTGCCTTCATCAAGATGGCAACGAGTTTGAAGATCGGTGCCGAAAGCGTCAGAAGAAAGTTGGTGACTGGCTCGGCTTTCTCACCGACCATGGCAAGCGAAAGACCAAACAGCACCGAGAAGAACAGCACCTGCAGAATATCGCCGGATGCGAAAGCGCCGACGATCGTGGTCGGAATGATATTGTTCAGGAATCCAATGATGCTCTGCTCATGCGCCTGCTGCGTGTAGGTTGCAACCGCTTTTGGATCAAGCGAGGCAGGATCAATATTCATGCCTGCACCGGGTTGAACAACATTGGCAACGACCAGTCCGACGATCAAGGCAAGCGTCGAAAACGTCAGAAAGTAGATCATGGCCTTGCCAGCAACGCGGCCGACTTTCTTAAGATCGCTCATACCGGCAATGCCGGTGGATACGGTCAGAAAAATGACAGGGGCGATGATCATTTTTACCAGCTTGATGAAAGCATCGCCAAGCGGTTTCATACTGGTTCCAAGGTCAGGATAATAATGCCCAAGCGCGATGCCGATGGCGATTGCGACAAGTACCTGAAAATATAAATGGCTATAGATCGGAGCCTTTTTTGATGGCTGCAGGCCAGCATTGGCCGTGGTTAGTGTCACCGGACTCATGACTTCCTCCATGATGCGAGCCTCGTCTGACAGGACCAACCTGCTAGCCTCCCAGGCTCAATTACAGACGGACCGGCCGTCTGCAGCCATGGAATGCAAATGGCGTGCCAGTTATTTTTAATTCTATAACTATTTGAAATTAATGCATTTTTTATTCATAAGCTTCGACTCCGCCTCAAATTGTGTGGTATGCCGCACAGATTCATTGTATTTTGTGCGGATACATGCACACCTATGTTCATGGATGATCATCCACAAAAGGCCTCTGAAATCCTCACCCCGACAGCGCGATCTGGTTGGGCCAGCAAGGCTGTTCTAGCCACCTTTGCTGTAATCATAATTTTTGCGGCGCTTTTCGTGGCGGGCAATATTGGCCGCGAACGCGGGTATCAGATCGTGATGGACCGTGCGAAAAGCACAGCTGAATTAAATGCAGTTCTCCTGCGCACCGTGCTCGAAAAGCAAAGAGCGGTTCCTTTTGTCCTGTCCCAAGACAGGGATGTTATGAGTGCGCTTTCCATTCGCAGTGAGAGCCAGCTCCAACGTCTCAATCATAAATTTGAAAGCCTTATCGGTGGCACCGGATCTGCTGTAATTTACCTGCTTGATGCAAATGGATTGGCAATCGCTGCGAGCAACTGGAACGAGCCGATCAGTTTCGTCGGAACCAATTACAGTTTTCGGCCCTATTACACACGCGCCATCAGAAATGGCAGCGCAGAACATTACGCTCTTGGCACTGTCAGCAAGCGGCCGGGACTTTATATTTCAAAGCGCATTGATAGTTCAAACGGCCCGTTAGGTGTCATTGTTGTCAAACTGGAGTTTGATGAAATCGAAGCGGACTGGCGCCGCAACAGCGATCCGACCTTGGTGGTTGATCAACGCGGTATCGTGCTGGTCACAAGCTTTCCCGACTGGCGTTTTATGACAGAAAGTGTCATCCCCGCCGAGCGAATGGGGCCGCTTCGCGAGAGCCTGCAATTTGGCGGCGCGCCATTGGAGCCGCTGGATATTTCTCCGCCCATGCCAACGGTGCAGCCGGATATTGTTCAAGCCAGGTTGCCGGGCGCCCCGTCCCGAAGAGAATTCGTACGGGTTCAAACCTCGGTTCCGACCACGAGTTGGAAATTGCAATCATTGACGCCTGCCGCACCAACGGTGACCGAGTCTGTCCGTACCGCTCAGTTGATTACACTGCTCTTTCTTGCTCCCTTGCTGGGTCTCACTGCTTTTATTCTTCGCCGGCGCGGACTGGCATTGCGCCGGGCGCACGAACAGGAAGTGGCGAGGGTTGAACTTGAGCGCCGTGTTGCTGCCCGCACTGCGGATTTGAGTGCGGCGCATGCCGAGCTGGTCATGCAGGCGGAAGAACGTCAAAAGACGGAAACAAAACTCCAGTCCGTCCAATTGGAGCTTGTGCAGGCGAACCGCCTGGCAATTCTCGGTCAGGTGACTGCAGGGGTGGCGCATGAGATTAACCAGCCTGTGGCGGCCATTCGATCCTATGCTGATAATGCGGCAACGTTTTTGGGGCGCAATCAGGTCGATTCCGCCAAAGACAATTTGAAGGCTATTGCCGGGCTGACGGAACGCATCGGAAGTATCACCGACGAACTCAGGACCTTTTCCCGCAAAGGCACGGGAGATTCTGGGCCTGTCAGTGTCAGTGATATCATCGAAGGTGCAATGCTGCTTCTCGGAAGCAGATTTCGCCAGCGTGCCGGACAAATCCTGACTGAAATGCCCCCTCCCGAAGTGAAGGTCTATGGCAACCGCATCCGCCTCGAACAAGTTCTGATCAATCTCATGCAAAATGCGCTGGAAGCGACCGAAGGTGGACCCGCCAGCAAGATCAGCGTGCGCTATTCCATTGACGAAGACGAACTGCGATTGATTGTTGCTGATAATGGTCCCGGAATACCCGATTCAATCATGCAGATGCTCTTTACACCCTTCAACACGTCCAAGGATCGGGGCCTGGGGCTTGGGCTGGTGATCTGCCATGACATTGTCGCGGAGTATGGGGGGCGCATCGAGGTTGAAAGCAGCTCTGCCGGGACCGAGTTCACCGTGCATCTGAAAAAGGTGGTCTGACCATGGATTCAAATCATATTGCCTTTGTTGAAGATGATGACGACCTGCGTGCTGCAAATTGCCAGACGCTTGAACTGGCAGGCTTCAACGTGCAGCCCTTTCCCAATGCAATGCTCGCTTTGCGATTCCTGACGCCGGACTTTCCGGGTGTCGTCGTGACCGATGTGAGGATGCCTCACATTGACGGGCTTGAATTGTTTCGCCGTTTGCGTGAAATGGATTCTGATCTGCCCGTCATCCTTATAACCGGACATGGTGATATCGATATGGCTGTCGAGGCGATCCATAAGGGCGCCTATGATTTTATCGCCAAGCCCTATCCAGCCGATCGCCTTGTGCAAAGCATAATGCGAGCATTGGAGAAACGCCGGCTCGTCATGGAGAACCGCGAATTGCGTTTGGCGGTGGAAAACACGAATGAATCACTGCCGCTGATCGGTCAAACGCCCGTTATGCAAAACCTTCGAAAGACCCTGCGCCATGTGGCAGGTGCCGATGTAGACGTATTGATTGCCGGTGAAACAGGGACGGGAAAAGAGGTTGTTGCCGGACTTTTGCATGAATGGAGCAGGCGCAAACAGGGGAACTTCGTTGCGCTGAACTGCGGGGCTTTGCCGGAAACAGTCATAGAAAGCGAATTGTTTGGCCACGAAGCCGGAGCTTTCACGGGGGCTCAAAAGAAGCGTGTTGGCCGCATCGAGCACTCTAGCGGCGGAACCTTGTTTCTCGATGAGATTGAGAGCATGCCTCTTTCAACGCAGGTAAAACTTCTACGCGTTTTGGAAAGCCGGGAAATTACACCGCTTGGCACCAACGAACACCGGCCCGTCGATTTGCGCGTGGTGGCCGCGGCCAAGGTTGACCTTGGGAGCGCCGACCAGCGCGTCAATTTTCGCGAGGATTTGTTCTACAGGCTCAATGTCGTGACTGTTTCAATTCCTCCGCTGCGTGAGCGGCGCGATGATATCATGCTTCTGTTTACCCATTTTCTGCATCGCGCTTCGGCAAGATTCAAAACAGATGTGCCAGAGATCACAGCCGCGCAGCGCTCCTATCTCATGCAACATGACTGGCCCGGAAATGTGCGCGAGCTGGTGCATTTTGCCGAACGTGCTGCACTTGGTCTTGATGGTATTGAAACAACAAAATCAGATATTGAAAGCGACGGTTCAAGTTTGCCGCAAGCCATGGAACGATATGAGGCGCGGCTTATCCAGCAAGCATTGGCAGCCAATGGCGGGGATGTGCGCTCCACGATCCAGACGCTCGGTATCCCGCGCAAAACTTTCTACGACAAGCTGCAGCGTCACGGGATTGACCGATCCGATTACGTCTCAAGCAAGTGATAAGCGAGTTCTCTGAACGCGCCTGCTAGCGCAATGTAAATGGCGGAGAGGGAGGGATTTGAACCCCCGATGGAGTTGCCCCCATGCCGCATTTCGAGTGCGGTGCTTTCAACCACTCAGCCACCTCTCCGCATATAGGATCCACGTAAAGACCCGTATTTTTAGTGCTGCGATGCCCCAAAGGGCTTGGCTTGAGCGTGCGACGCGCTAGATAGCGGGCAAAGCGCGCAGATACAAGAGCAATTTTGCGTTAAATTTCTTGACTCCGCCTCGCTCCTGATCTTATAAGCGCGCAACGACTGGCGTGGGGGATTCTCCGCGCCGTTTGTTTTTGAATTCGGGTGCCTTCGTTCTTATGGATAAAAGTGCCTTTCGATCAATCTGTCACGACTGACAAAAAGACGGTTATTGCCGGGAAACTGGCAGAAAACCGAACCGAACGCCGAAAGGGCACAAAATGTTCGCAGTCATCAAGACCGGTGGTAAGCAGTATCGCGTTGCCGCCAATGACCTACTCAAGGTCGAAAAAGTTTCCGGCAATGCCGGCGATATCGTACAGTTCGCAGAAGTTCTGATGGTTGGCGTCGGTGCTGACGCAACAATCGGCGCTCCTGTAGTCAGCGGCGCGCTGGTCACAGCCGAAGTCGTTGAACAGGGCCGCGCACGCAAGGTTATTGCCTTCAAGAAGCGCCGTCGCCAGAATTCGAAGCGTACACGCGGTCATCGTCAGGAATTGACAACGATCCGTATCGCTGAGATTCTTACCGGTGGTGCCAAGCCTTCGAAGACTGCCGCTGAAAAGCCGGCCAACAAGAAGCCTGCAAAGGCTGAAGTTGCTGCTGCTGACGCGACAGAGACCAAAGCCGCCCCAAAGGCCAAAGCTGCGCCCAAGAAGGCTGCTGCCAAGGCTGAGAAGCCCGCTTCGGGCGAATAAGAACAGGTTTAAAGGAGCAATCCCATGGCACACAAAAAAGCTGGTGGTTCGTCACGCAACGGTCGTGATTCAGAATCAAAGCGCCTTGGCGTAAAGAAGTTCGGCGGCGAGCGCGTGCTTGCTGGCAACATTCTCGTTCGTCAACGCGGCACCAAATGGCACCCCGGTGTCAATGTTGGTCTTGGTAAGGACCACACTCTGTTTGCGCTTGAAGCAGGCACAGTTTCTTTCCGTACCAAAGCCAACGGCCGTAGTTTCGTGTCGATCGTCACCCCGATCGCCGAAGCAGCAGAATAGCCGGTCATGCTTGAAGCACCGGCGTCCCATCGGACCCGGTGAAAAAATGGCAATCGCCAAAAGATCAAAGGGAGATGGGGCACTACCCGTCTCCCTTTTCGTATCTGGAGGAATGAAAAATGGTTGCTGATATACTTGAAGAAGAAGATGAACGGCTGGATCTGATAGACTGTCCGGTTCTCGTTACGGACCGCCTTATCTTGCGGGCGCCTCATATTGAGGACGTGGACGCAATTGCCAATCTTGCCGATAATCTGCGCGTGGCAGAAATGCTGTCACGCATGCCGCACCCCTACACGAAAGCCCATGCGGTTGATTTCGTGCGCCGCGCCAATGCGGGCGAGATTGGCAAATGCGTCTATGCCATTACCCTTGCTCAAAATGGAACCTTCGTTGGTTGTTGCGGAATCAATTATCGACGTGGCGCCAGCAAGGATGAACTGGAAATAGGCTACTGGCTTGGTGAGCCGCATTGGGGCAAGGGTTATGCGACCGAAGCTGCTCATGCGCTGGTGGATCTGGTGTTCCGCGCAACGCAGGTCGAAAAGCTTTACGCTTCGTGCCGTGTGTCGAACATTGCATCGCGCCGGGTGCTCTATAAGAGCGGATTCCAGTATACGAATACTGGTATGATGGATTCCATCAATGCGGGCAATGTTCCAGTGGAGCGCTATATGCTCGACAGACGTACCTGGATTGGTCTTCGGAGTTGGACTTCCTAACGCCCTGGATGAAGTAAGATGGTGCTGGAGGTATTTTCGACCTCCAGCACTGACAATAAAAACTCAACGCGCTGGTCCCCGAATGCTCAAACTGACGGGAACTGGCCAGTTTTATTCTCGCTGGAATTGCTGTATTGCCTGCAAGCGACACAAAAGGACTGAATTTCCATGAAGTTTCTCGATCAGGCGAAAGTCTATATCCGCTCCGGCGACGGTGGTGCCGGTTCGGTATCTTTTCGCCGTGAAAAATTCCTGGAATTTGGTGGCCCTGATGGCGGGGATGGAGGTCGCGGTGGCGATGTATGGGCCGAAGCCGTCGATGGCTTGAATACATTGATCGACTATCGCTATCAGCAGCATTTCAAGGCCAAGACAGGCATGCACGGCATGGGCCGGGACATGACCGGCGGCAAGGGCGCGGATGTCGTTTTGAAAGTGCCGGTCGGCACGCAGATTTTCGAAAATGACAATGAAACGCTGATCGTCGATTTCACGGTGGTGGGGCAGCGCTATCGTCTGGCCAAGGGCGGTAATGGCGGCTTTGGCAATGCGCATTTCAAAACCTCAACCAATCAGGCTCCACGACGTGCCAATCCCGGTCTAGAGGGTGAGGAGCGTAATCTTTGGCTCCGGCTTAAGCTCATTGCCGATGCTGGATTGCTGGGCAAGCCCAATGCGGGCAAGTCGACATTCCTTGCCAGTGTCACAGCTGCCAAACCCAAGATCGCCGACTACCCGTTTACAACGCTCCATCCCAATTTGGGGGTCGCGCGGGTTGACGCTCGCGAGTTTGTTATTGCCGATATTCCCGGTTTGATCGAAGGCGCTCATGAAGGTGTAGGGATCGGCGACCGGTTCCTTGGTCACGTGGAGAGGACACGTGTCCTTTTGCACCTGGTCTCAGCTCAGGAAGAAAATGTTGCCGAGGCCTACAAGACTGTGCGCAATGAATTGAAAGCCTATGGCGGAGGACTGGCGGAAAAGCTGGAAATCGTTGCCTTGAGCCAAATCGATACATTGGACGCCGCAGCACGCAAAAAGAAGATTGCCGCGCTGAAGAAAGCATCCGGTGTTGAGCCGATGCTCTTGTCTTCAGTCAGCCGCGAGGGCGTCGAGCAAGTCTTGCGGGCATTGTCAGCGATTATTCTTGAATCGCGAAAATCAGAAGCGCCTGTAGAGGTCGATAACCGCTACAAATATTGAGTATCGCAATGTCTGTGAAATCCACACAACACAGCAGTGATAATGAGCATGGCGCAGCGGGCGCTTCGCCAACGCTGCGGAACTATCGGCGTATTGTTGTGAAAATCGGTTCGGCATTGCTTGTCGACCGGACCAGCGGATTGAAGAGGCCGTGGCTGGAAAGCCTGGGCGCGGATGTTGCCGCGCTTGCCGCTTCGGGCGTGGAAGTGATGATCGTCTCATCGGGTGCCATCGCTCTTGGACGTAATGTGCTGGGTCTGCCAAAAGGCGCGTTGCGGCTGGAAGAAAGTCAAGCAGCCGCCGCAGCCGGACAGATCGAACTTGCCAAGGCCTATGCCGAGGTCCTGAGTGGTCACAGTTTGCGGGCAGGGCAAATCCTTCTTACGCTGGCTGATACGGAAGAGCGGCGCCGCTATCTTAATGCACGTGCGACTCTCAGCACATTGTTACGATTGAAGGCCGTGCCTGTGATCAATGAGAATGACACGGTTGCCACAACGGAAATCCGTTATGGCGACAATGACCGGCTTGCGGCGCGTGTTGCAACGATGATGAGCGCAGATTTGCTGATCCTGCTTTCGGATATTGATGGGCTCTATACGGCTCCGCCGCATCAGAACCCTGACGCGCAATTCATACCAATGGTTGAGGCGATTACGCCCGATATCGAAGCCATGGCGGGAGCCGCAGCTTCCGAATATTCGCGTGGCGGCATGAAAACCAAGCTTGATGCGGGCAAGATTGCAAATGCTGCGGGCACGGCGATGATCATCGCTTCGGGCACGCGGTTGAACCCGCTTGCGGCCATTGACGGTGGCGAACGCTCGACTTTATTCCGGGCAAGCACATCACCGGTAAATGCCTGGAAAACATGGATTTCCGGCAATCTGGAGCCATCAGGCCGACTGGTGATCGACGATGGGGCTCTGGTGGCATTGAAATCAGGCAAATCGCTGTTGTCGGCAGGGGTTCGCGAGGTTTACGGACAATTCATGCGCGGTGATACTGTTGCCGTCGTGGGGCCCGATGGCAAAGAGGCGGCACGGGGGCTGATTGCCTATGATGCGGCAGATGCCGTAAAAATTGCTGGCCGCAAGACGAGCGAGATTGCGGAAATATTGGGTTATGATGCCCGCTCAGCGATGATACACCGCGATGATCTGGTGGTGCGCGCAGCAAAACAGCTTGCTGTTGCGAAGGAGTAGAACATGTTGACACGTACAGGTGCAAACACTCCAGAGGCTGAAGCCATTGTTGAATTGATGGCAGAGACAGGCCGCAAGGCACGAGCGGCTGCGCGTCCATTGGCTATAGCATCGCCGGAAGTCAAAACGGCTGCGCTCTTGGCAATGGCGGATTGCATTGAACGCCGCAAAGCGGAAATTCTTCAAGCCAACGAGCAGGATATGACCAATGGCGCAGCTGCGGGAATGACGCCTGCGCTGCTTGACCGGCTCAAGCTTGATGACAAACGGATCAGTGGTATCGCCGACAGTATCCGTGTCATTGCCGACTTGGCTGATCCTGTCGGTCAGGTTATTGCAGAGTGGGACCGCCCGAATGGTTTGCATATTGAGCGTGTCCGTACTCCGCTCGGCGTTATCGGCGTCATCTATGAAAGCAGACCGAATGTTACAGCGGATGCTGGAGCGCTGTGTTTAAAGTCCGGCAATGCCGTAATTTTGCGTGGCGGCTCGGATTCAGTGCATTCCTCACGGGCGATCCATGCGGCCCTTTCAGAGGGGTTGGAGTTGTCGGGTTTGCCGCGCGACGCAATCCAACTCGTATCGACAACCGATCGTAGCGCCGTTGGAGAGATGCTCAAAGGGCTTGATGGCAATCTCGACGTAATCATCCCACGTGGCGGAAAGAGCCTTGTTGCAAGAGTGCAGGCAGAGGCACGTGTTCCGGTTTTTGCGCATCTGGAGGGGCTCTGCCACGTCTATATTGATGGATCGGCCGACCTTAATCTGGCGCGCAAGATTGTTGTGAATGCTAAAATGCGCCGGACAGGCGTTTGCGGATCCGCGGAGACGCTTCTGGTCGACCGGCTCATTGCACCGACTTATCTCACGCCGCTATTGAATGATCTTGTTGAAGCGGGCTGCGAAATTCGCGGAGACGAGCAGGTGACCAAGCTTTACGGCAAAGCGAAAGTTGCGACGGAAGCGGATTGGTCAACTGAATATCTGGATGCGATCATTTCCGTGAAACTGGTCGATGGTATTGAGGGCGCGCTGGATCATATAAATCGCTATTCATCGCATCACACGGAAGCGGTCATCGCCGAAGATGAAAGTGTCGTGGAGCGGTTCTTCAATGAAATCGACTCAGCGATTCTGTTGCACAATGCATCGACGCAATTTGCCGATGGCGGTGAGTTCGGCATGGGTGCAGAAATCGGTATCGCCACCGGCAAGATGCATGCGCGGGGTCCTGTTGGAGTTGAACAACTGACTTCATTCAAATATCTCGTCCGCGGCACGGGTCAGATACGTCCGTGATATTTACACCGGCGAGTATCCCCGGCATTAGCGATGCGCATCTGCGTATGCCATTTGTTGAAAAGGGTATGGCTGTCGGCTTGTTCGGTGGATCGTTCAATCCCCCGCATGCGGGTCACGCGCTTGTCGCAGAAATCGCGATGCGCAGGCTCAAACTCGATCAGCTCTGGTGGATTGTCACGCCGGGAAATCCCCTGAAGGACAAGCGGGAACTAGCGCCGCTCTCCGATCGCCTGGAAAAATGTGAAGCGTTGATTCATGATCCCCGGGTGAAGGTCACGGCATTTGAAGCGGCTCACCACATTCGTTACACGGCGGATACGCTGGCTTTGATAAAACTGCGGAATCCCGGCGTGCATTTCGTATGGATAATGGGTGCGGATAGTCTGGCGGACTTTCATCATTGGCAGCGATGGCAGCAAATTGCCACGACATTTCCGATTGCCGTTATTGATCGCCCCGGATCAACGCTCGCATTTCTGTCGTCGCGCATGGCCAAGACATTTGATTACGCCCGTATCGACGAGGATGATGCGCCCATTCTCGCGCGAGCTCAAGCGCCGGCGTGGACGTTCATTCATGGGCCAAGGTCATTGCTTTCATCCACTGAAATACGCAACGGGAATATGAAAACAGGCGGCTAAAAGAACCTGTTGCGGGTTAGATCAAGATGACGTCTTGAAACTGCCATGCGACTCTGCCTATCTTATACGTGTGCAGTGAGTTTAGTAGCTGCGGCGCGTTGTTCTTAAAGGGAAAGGAATTACACTGAGAACAGCAATTCAAAAGAAGGAAGCTTTGGCTCCTTCAACGGCAGAGATCAGCGGTATCAATACCGTCGCTCGTGCCCTCAAATCAGTGCTTGATAGTCTCGATGACTCCAAGGCTGAACAAATTGTCCCCATCGACCTTCGCGGCAAATCTGTCATCGCTGACCATATGGTCATCGCGTCCGGACGATCGCATCGCCATGTCACGGCCGTTGCGGATCAGCTCCTTCGGACTCTGAAAGAGAACGGATATGGCAATAATGCCAAGGTTGAAGGTCTTACCAGCGGTGATTGGGTGCTGATCGACACGGGCGATATCATCATCCATATTTTCCGCCCCGAAGTGCGGGAGTTCTACAACATCGAAAAGATGTGGCAGGCTCCGGAACTTGACGGTGAAACCGTACACTAGCGCCGAATAGCTCTGGTGTTTTTTTAGCCGGCGAAAGGTCCGGTTGAGCAGTTTTAGGTCTGCCGGACTGGAGTATCATGCGTATCAGTGTGTTTGCCGTGGGCCGCATGAAGTCCGGTCCGGAACGTGAGCTGGCGGACCGCTATCTCGACCGGTTCAAAAAGACAGGCGCTTCATTGGGCCTCGAATTTTCGTCTGTGACGGAAATAGTGGAAAGCCGTGCGCAGCAGGCAGACCTGCGAAAACAGGAAGAGTCTGCTCAGTTATTGAAAGCTCTTGATGCTGGTGGTGTGTTGGTGCTTCTCGACGAACGCGGAAAAACCATGGCGTCTGAGGTATTTGCGTCCAGCATCGCGAAATTTCGCGATGAGGGGAAACGGCAGCTGCTGCTGGCGATTGGCGGGCCGGATGGTCATGATGCTGCGTTGAGGGAGCGTGCGGACCTCGTTCTCGCGCTCGGTGCCATGACTTGGCCGCACCAAATCGTCCGTATTCTTGTCGCCGAACAACTTTATCGGGCCACAACAATACTTTCAGGTCACCCGTATCACCGCGTTTAAGCGCGGGATTTTGAGTAAAAACGTTACAAATAAGTAATTCAGCCATCATTCATCTGAGCACTTCATAATAGGCGCTCTTGATCATTACAAAAATATAATGATCTCAAAGCTTTTCGAACGAACCACTCCTGTCCATTTCTTGATAGTATCAATCGAGGTGGAGTGCTTCATCTGCGAAGAAGGTGGAATGGGTCGATGACTAAAATTGCCAAGGTGACCGGTCATGAGAAGCCAACGCTGGAAGACTCGAACGTAACGTTTATCCCAGGCGCGGTTCCCCCAGGACGCAAGAAAAAGCGCTCGCGTCTTTGGATGTGGTTGCCCGTCGCTATCCTTGCAACAGGCGCCGGTTACTATGCATGGACGTCTTACAGTGCTTCCACATCAACAACCGCTGTGATCACCCAACCCGTTGTGAGAGCCGACATCGAGAACGCAGTCACTGCTGTTGGCACGCTGGATTCGATTAAGTCAGTCGATGCTGGTGCGCAGGTTTCTGGTCAGTTGAAAGCTCTGCATGTCGAAATCGGTGACAAGGTAACCCAGAATGAACTGATTGGTGAGATCGATCCGGCAACCATTCAAAACCGGATTGAGATCGATCAGGCGGAGCTTGCCAACCTACAAGCGCAACTCGTGTCAAAAAAGGCTCAGCTTGTGCTGAAACAGGCAAATATCGAACGGCAGCGTAACTTGGTGGCAACCCGCTCAGTCTCGCAATCGACGCTCGATCAGGCTGTTGCTGATCTGGCGACGGCGGAGGCTGATGTGAATGCGCTTGAAGCGCAAATCCGAAAGCAACAGGCGACCCTGGACGGCGATCAGGTCGATCTCGGCTATACGAAGATTTATGCGCCAATGGCTGGAACCATCGCAGCCGTGCCGGTCAAGGAGGGGCAGACGCTGAACGCCAGCCAGACAGCGCCGACTATTGTGACAATCGCCGATCTTTCTACGATGACGGTCAAGGCACAGGTCTCAGAAGCTGATGTCAGCAAACTCAAGCTGGGAATGGACGCGTATTTCACACTGCTCGGGCAACCGGGCAAACGATATACCGGCAAGCTTCGCCAGATACAGCCTACGCCTGACATTGAAAACAACGTCGTGCTTTACTATGCGCTATTCGACGTGCCCAATATTGATGGCGACCTTATGATTTCAATGAGCGCACAGGTCTTCTTCCTGCAATCAGCGGCGAAAGATGTGCTGGTGGTTCCGAGCTCGGCAATTCGCGTGAAAAAAGGTTCCAGCGCGGCTGCGGATGACAAACGCCAGTTCGAGGTCAGCGTCGTTGATGCCTCCGGAAAAACATCCACACGCGATGTTGAAGTTGGCATTCGCAATCGCGTGAATGTGGAGATCAAGAGCGGCCTGAAGGAAGGCGATCTTGTTGTTGTCGGTCAGGCAAGCGATTCCACCAATGCCGCAAACGGTTCCGGCAATCGCTCGCAGCGCGGCCAACGCATGCCACGGATGTTCTAGATATGACAGCGCTCATATCGCTCAAGGACATCAGCAAAACCTACTATAATGGCGACCTTTCAGTCGAGGTTCTGCATGGCATCTCACTCGATATAGAGGCGGGCGAGTTCGTTGCCATTATCGGGCAGTCCGGGTCGGGCAAATCAACGCTGATGAATATTCTGGGCTGTTTGGATCAGCCGACCAGGGGCAGTTATCAGCTGGATGGAGAGAGTGTTTCGGGGTTTGAGCCAGATGAACTGGCCGGATTGCGGCGACGAACCTTTGGCTTCGTTTTCCAAAGCTATAATTTGATTCCCACTGCCAGTGCGCAAGAAAACGTTGAAGTGCCCGCAGTCTATGCCGGTGCTTCGGCACAAGACCGGCACGATAGGGCGGAAGCGCTGCTGAACACACTCAACCTGGGTGATCGGTTGGATCACAGGCCGAACCAACTGTCCGGTGGACAGCAGCAGCGCGTTTCGATTGCACGGGCTTTGATGAATGGCGGGAGGATCATTCTGGCAGATGAGCCAACCGGCGCTTTGGATAGCCAAAGTGGCGAAGAGGTCATGGCGCTGTTGCGAAAAATGAACGAGAGCGGCCACACGATTATTGTTATTACCCATTCGCGAGAAGTGGCCGAGCAGGCGGATCGTTTAATCGAACTGCGTGACGGACACGTCGTCTCTGATCGTACCAAAAAAGGACGCAGCAATCCTGAAGCGGCTTTTGGTTTGAAGCAGAAGGCGGTTGATGGGGTTGCCGCGATCGCAGACGTATCCGAAGCAATCAAGATGGCGGTTCGCGCTTTGCGCGCAAATCTGTTTCGCACAATTCTCACCCTGCTGGGCATTGTGATCGGAGTCGGCTCAGTGGTGGCAATGCTGGCGATTGGCACGGGGGCCCAAAACTCGGTTCTGGACCGCATTTCATCAATGGGTTCAAACCTGCTGGTTGTGCGACCGAACATGGCGAATTTTCGCGGGGGGCAGGGCGGCAGCATTGTAACGCTGGTTCCGGCCGATGCCGATGCAATTCTGGACGTTCCAAATGTGTCATTCGCCGTTCCTGAAATGACCAGTACAGTGACTGTTCGTTATGGGAATGTTGATTATCAGACGTCAGCCAATGGGACAGTTCCGCAATTTACCGATGCCAAATCATGGAAAGTCGGAGCGGGGGAGTTCATCAATCAACAGGATATGACCAATTATGCGCCGGTGGCCGTACTTGGCCAAACGGTCGCCAAGACGCTCTTTCCGGACGGTGAAAGCCCGCTCGGAAAATATGTCCTCGTCAGCAAAATCCCTTTCCAGATCATTGGTGTCATGAGTGAAATGGGAGCAGGGCCGGGCGGAAATGATCAGGATGATACGATTATCGTGCCGCTGACGACGGGTAGCACGCGGCTATTCGGCCAACGGAATGTGCGCTCTATCACTGTGCAGGTTAAAGATGGGTCGCTCATAGACGCCACGCAAACGACTATCCAGCAATTGCTGGATGAGCGTCACAAAAAGCAGGACACGCAAATTACCAATATGGCTTCAATTCGTGAGGCTGTGACAGAGACTTCGAATACGCTGAAATTGTTTCTTGGCGCCGTGGCGGCCATTTCGCTTCTGGTAGGCGGAATTGGCGTGATGAACATCATGCTCGTCAGCGTCAGTGAACGGACGCGCGAGATTGGGGTGCGTATGGCTACGGGCGCGCGACAGCGCGATATTCTGCTCCAGTTCATCATAGAAGCGCTGGTCGTTTCGGCGGTAGGCGGAGCCATTGGCGTTGTAGCGGGCCTTGGCACAGGAGTTCTGGCAAAGCTGATGGGCGCGCCCATCAGCTTCACCGTTGGGCCAGTTGCGCTGGCCTTTGCCTGTTCGTTTCTCACGGGTCTGGTCTTTGGTTATCTGCCGGCCAGAAACGCCTCCAAGCTACAGCCGGCGGTTGCCTTGAGTTCAGAATAGATCAGGAAAAGCGGCTCGCTTCACTGTGAACCAGATCGGAAATAAAACCTGATACTGCGGTTATGCGGCGAAGCGTACGCACTGACTCGTGATAGGAAAGCCAATAGGAGCGGCGGATTTTTCGTTCTGGCATAATGGCTACCAGTTCTTCATGCTCGCGCGCGATAAAAGTATGAAGAATGCCGATCCCAGCACCAGCCTTGACCGCTTCGACCTGCCCCAAAGCACTCGATATCTCAAAACCGGGGTGCCATTCGCGGGTAATTTCCGGCGCATAATTCAGTGACTGGCTGATCACCAGATCATCGACATAGCCGACCAGTCGGTGCTGGGGTAGTTCTTCGATTGATTGGGGTGCGGGATGGGCGGCTAGATAAGCGCGGCTGGCATAGAGGCACAGACTGTAATCGACGAGTTTTCTTGCGACCAGACGACCCTGGTCGGGACGGTCCACGGTAATTGCAATATCGGCTTCCCGCCGTGACAGTGAGAAAGAACGTGGAACCGGAACAAGCTGAATCTTGAGATCCGGATAATTCGCCGTTAGCCGGGCAAGCCGCGGTGCCAGGAAAGTTACGCCAAATCCGTCCGGCGCGCCGATGCGAACTGAACCGGATATGGCCACGTCAGCATCTCCGAGGGAAGAGCGCGCAGCCAGCATTTCCGCTTCCATACGCTCGCCTGAAAGAAGAAACTCTTCTCCCGCGCGCGTCAGTTCGCAACCATTTGTGCGTCTGGTCAGCAGCTTGGTGTTGAGCGCTGTCTCCAGAGCCGTTAGTCGCCTTGCTACCGTCGCGTGGTTGACGCCCAGCCTTTTCGCTGCGCCGAGTATCTGGCCTGAACGTGCTACGCTCAGGAAAATGCGGACATCATCCCAGTTCATCAACCACCTCCTAATGTATCTTACATTGTTTTTTGCACAACGGATGCGCTTCTGCACGTCTTGCATTTAACATTTTGAAGCGCCTATGATGCCGCATACGAAGATCATCAAAGGGAGGTTGCTCGCAATGCGCGAAGTTGGACATTTTATCGGTGGCAAGCATGTCGCTGGCACAAGCGGTCGCACGACCGAAATTTTTCAGCCCATGGATGGTACAATTCAGGGAACGGTTGCACTGGCCACTCCGGCCGAAGTACGCGCAGCCGTGGAAAACGCCAAAGCAGCTCAGCCTGCATGGGCAGCAACCAATCCGCAGCGCCGCGTTCGTGTCATGCGCAAGTTTCTTGAACTTGTTGAAGCGGAATACGACTCATTGGCTGAACTCCTTGCCCGCGAACATGGCAAGACCATCCCTGATGCCAAAGGCGATATCCAGCGCGGTCTGGAAGTTGTTGAAGTTTGCCTGGGTGCGGCTCACATGCTCAAGGGCGAATTTTCCGACAGTGCAGGCACTGGCATTGATGTATATTCGATGCGTCAACCGCTTGGCGTCGTTGCAGGCATAACACCCTTCAACTTCCCGGCGATGATCCCGCTGTGGAAAGCTGGCCCCGCCATTGTCTCGGGTAACGCATTCGTCCTGAAGCCTTCAGAGCGTGATCCCGGCGTGCCGATGCGCCTTGCCGAACTCTTTATCGAAGCTGGATTGCCCGCAGGCATTTTCAACGTTGTCAATGGCGACAAGGAAGCCGTGGACACGCTGCTCGACGACCCGGACATCAAAGCAGTTGGCTTTGTCGGATCCACGCCGATTGCTCAATATATTTACAGCCGTGCCACGGCAAATGGTAAGCGTGCACAGTGCTTCGGCGGCGCCAAGAACCATATGATCATCATGCCCGATGCTGATATGGATCAGACAGTGGATGCGCTGATCGGTGCAGGTTATGGCTCGGCTGGCGAGCGCTGCATGGCGATTTCGGTTGCGGTTCCAGTGGGCAAGGAAACAGCAGACCGTCTCGTTGCAAAGCTTATTCCACGCGTTGAGGCTCTGAAGGTCGGGCCGTCTACTGACCTGACGGCAGATTACGGTCCAGTTGTAACGAAACAGGCGCTTGAGCGTATCCAGGGCTATGTTGATCTTGGCGTGAAAGAAGGCGCGAACCTCGTCGTTGATGGGCGCGGCTTCAAGATGCAGGGTTATGAAAATGGCTACTATATGGGTGGCTGCCTCTTCGACAATGTGACGCCTGACATGCGCATCTACAAGGAGGAAATCTTTGGGCCGGTGCTCGGTATTGTCCGCGCCGACACTTACGAAGATGCACTTCGTCTGCCTAACGAGCATGAATATGGCAATGGCGTCGCTATCTTCACCCGCGATGGCGATGCGGCGCGTGATTTTGCATCACGTGTGCAAGTCGGCATGGTCGGTATTAATGTGCCGATCCCGGTTCCAATTGCCTATTATACATTCGGTGGCTGGAAAGGTTCAGGCTTTGGTGATTTGAACCAGCATGGTCCGGACGCATTCCGGTTCTATACCAAGACAAAGACGGTCACATCTCGTTGGCCTTCGGGCGTCAAGGATGGCGCGGAATTTGTTATTCCAACAATGAATTAAGCTGTTCTGCTGGAACAGTATCAAGCCGCCTGCAATTTTGCCGGCGGCTTTTTTTATGGTGCAAGTACCCTGAGATGTTCGATCAGCTTGCTTGCCGCATCTTCGGCACGTTCCGGATTGCGGTTGATGATCGCTTCAATCAGCGCTTTATGCGCTGCGACTGACTGTTGCAGTCCGCCGGGTCGTTGCAGGCGAAACCAGAAACGCCGGCTATGGGTTTGCAAGGGCGAGGCAAGGCGGGCTGCAAATGGATTTCCAGCGGCCTGACCCAATACAGTGTCGAACGTCTTATCGGCTGTCAAAAACCCGGCAACATCCTCCGAGCTCACCGCTTTGCTCATCGCATCGGAGGCTTCTCTTAACCTGCGGTGATGCAACTGCGCACCAAATTGCGCTGCACCGCGTGCCAACACGCGTTCTATCCCTTCACGGGCATCGAGAACTTTGGAAAAATCCTGCGGATTCAGTTCGGCAATCGCTATCCCTGAGCGGGGTCTGATTTCCATCAACCCTTCCCATGCAAGCTTCTGCACCGCTTCCCGAACAGGTGTGCGCCCCATTCCCGTTATATCGGTTAGCGCACGTTCGTTGACGATCGCGCCGGGCTCAAGGCTGAGCATGACGATCATTTCTTCAATCTGCCGGTACGCCAGTTCTGCGAGGCTTTCACCTGATTGGACGGGTGTATGTGCAGTGGTTTGAAACATGTGCAAGGATCTTTCAATGAAACGATTGACAGTAATGCATCCTACAGATATATTTCTGATATATCAACAAGGAGTATGATCATGTGGTCAGGTGTTCTTCCCGCAGTTACCAGCAAATTCACCGATGATGATAGGCTTGATCACGGCGAAATGGAACGTTGCTTCTCCCTGTTGATGGAGGCTGGCTGCGATGGTCTGATTGTTGCCGGTTCGCTTGGCGAAGGCCCTATGCTTAGCCATGATGAAAAACTTGAAGTTCTGAAAATAGCGCAAGGTGTAGCCAAGGGTAAGCCGGTTCTACTCACAATCAATGAGGCCGCGACCCGCGACGGGGCAGCTCTTGCAAAACGCGCTGCCAAGGCAGGTGCAGACGGGTTGATGCTTGTTCCAAGCCCCATCTATCATACCGACCCGGAAGAGACGGTCACCACATTGAAAGCCGTTGCGGCTGCGGGCGATCTTCCAGTGATGATTTATTCAAATCGTATCGCCTATCGCGTCGACGTTACCAGCGCGATCTTGTCCGAGCTTGCTTCGGATGATCATTTTGTTGCGATCAAAGAGTCATCAGACGACATTCGCCGCACGACGGACATTATCAATGAGTTCGGCACACGTTTCGATCTGTTCACGGGTGTCGATAATCTTGCTTTTGAGGCATTGACTGCTGGTGCTGTTGGCTGGGTTGCAGGTCTCGTAACGGCCTTCCCGAAAGAAACAGTAGCCATCTACAAGCTTGTGCTCGCGGGGCGTTACGCTGAGGCGCTGGAAATCTATCGTTGGTTCCGCCCGCTTCTGGATCTCGATGTTTCAACCTATCTTGTGCAGAATATCAAGCTGGCAGAAGTGCTGGAGATTGGAACGAATGATCGTGTACGCTTGCCGCGTCAACCTCTGCGCGGAGAACGCCGAGCATCCGTTGAAAAGACAGTGAGAGATGCGATAGCTTCACGTCCAGCGTTGCCGTCGCTTTGAGTTTCGTGTCACTTTATTGATCATGCCAAGAGACAATATCGATATTCTGATTATCGGCGCCGGTATTGTCGGTGTAGCGACAGCAGCTATTCTTGCAGAGAGTGGCCGCAAAGTACTCGTCGTCGACCGTCAGGGTATTTGCGAAGGAACAAGCTCCGGCAATGCCGGAGCTTTGGCTTTTTCGGATATATTGCCGATGGCCTCGAAGGGCGTGCTTGCAAAAGTCCCTGGCTGGCTTATGGACCCGCTTGGTCCATTTACTATCCGCCCGTCATACCTCCCAAAACTTTTGCCTTGGTTGTATCGATTCTGGCGGGCCAGCAGCGCCGACATGCTTGAGCATACAGTACAGGCGCAAGGGGCGATGATGCGTCTCGCTGAGCCTGAGATGCTCGGGCTGATGCAGCGCGCCGGTCTCGGCCGGATGGTCCGTGAAGATGGTTCATTGGAGCTTTACGAGAGTGAAGATGAACTGAATGCGTCGTTATCCGGATGGAGTGCGAGACGCGCTGCCGGGATTGCCTTTGAGCATTTGCGGGGCAGTCAGTTGCGAGAGTGTCAGCCGGGCCTTTCCCCCCGGTTCATTGCCGGAACGTTTGTGCCTGGGTGGAAGACCGTCAGCGACCCAAAACATGTCGGTGAAGGTCTGTGGAATTATGCGCAGCGGAATGGTGCTATTTTTTACCAAGGGGAAGTTGCCTCAATAAGTGCAGGAGAGCAGGGCGCAATTGCGCATTTTGCCGATGGGCGCACAATCAATGCTGCCAAGATCGTGGTTGCTGCAGGAGCCTGGTCACATCATCTGGCCCAAAATCTTGGTGATCGGATTCCGCTGGAAACGGAGCGTGGGTACAATACGACGCTGCCCGTTGGCGCCTTCGATCTGAAACGGCAATTGATCTTTTCCGGGCATGGGTTTGTGGTTACTCCGCTGGAAACAGGTGTGCGTGTTGGCGGTGCTGTGGAGCTGGGCGGCTTGAAATTGCCACCCAATTACAAGCGCGCTGAAATCATGTTGAGTAAAGCTGAGCAATTCATGCCGGGATTGCAATCAAAGGGTGGGCGTCAATGGATGGGATACCGGCCTTCGACGCCAGATTCACTTCCTGTTATAGGTACTTCCCGATTGACGGATGATGTTCTCTACGCTTTTGGGCATGGCCATCTCGGACTTACCCAATCTGGGGTAACAGCCCGGCTGATCAGCGATCTGATTGGTGGTCATGCTTCCTCTATATCGATTGCCCCTTACAGTCCCAAACGCTTCAGGAGTTAGCTCAGATGGTACGTCATTCATTCTTCTGTATAGATGGCCATACTTGCGGAAATCCAGTTCGGCTGGTGGCTGGCGGTGGCCCAAACCTGACGGGCGCATCAATGATGGAAAAGCGCGCGCATTTTCTCAGCGAATTTGACTGGATCAGAACCGGTTTGATGTTTGAGCCTCGCGGACACGACATGATGTCGGGCTCGATACTCTATCCTCCAACACGGGATGATTGCGATATCGCTATCCTGTTTATCGAAACATCCGGATGCCTTCCCATGTGCGGTCACGGAACGATCGGGACCGTGACCATGGCGATCGAGCATGGACTGGTTACTCCAAAAGTGCCGGGTATTTTGCGGCTGGACACGCCCGCTGGTCTTGTCGTCGCCGAATATACACAAGAGGGGCAATATGTAACGAGCGTGCGAATCACCAACGTACCTGCCTTCCTTTATGAGGAGGGTTTGGAAGTCGAGTGTCCGGATCTGGGGACGCTCCTTGTCGATGTGGCTTATGGAGGAAACTTTTACGCCATCGTAGAACCTCAGGCCAATTATAGGGATATGGCTGATTACAGGGCGCTGGATCTGATCGGGTGGAGTCCTGTGTTGCGGGAGCGCTTGAATGAGCGTTACACATTCGTTCATCCGCAGAATCCCGGGATCAATACACTCAGCCACATCCTGTGGACCGGAGCCCCGATTCATCCGGAGGCTCATGCGCGGAATGCTGTTTTTTACGGCGACAAAGCGATTGATCGCTCACCCTGCGGCACGGGCACATCAGCGCGCATGGCGCAGCTTGCGGCCAAGGGAAAACTCAAGCCGGGCGATGATTTTGTGCACGAATCTATCATAGGCTCATTGTTTCATGGGAGGGTTGAAGAGGCGGTGACAGTGGGAGAAAAGCCAGCGATTGTTCCATCCGTGGCGGGATGGGCGCGCATGACCGGCTACAATACAATTTTTATAGATGACCGGGACCCGTTTGCCCACGGTTTTGTGGTGAAGTAACGCTTTTCGCTGCATTGCAAAATTATCGCTCATGTGGTGATTTCTGCTAAAATGGACGGATACGCTGTAAAAAACGCCAAGGATTGGGGCAAATTTGGTGCAAAATTCTGGAGAATCTGTGCCAGCAAATATAAAGTGTGTGGCGGGTCGCAAAAAAGCATTTGCTTTCTGTATTGCACGCGCTAGGTGTAATAATGTTGGGGCAACAGTAACCGGATAAAAAAACCGGACAAGAAACTTCCCAATAAAACGAGGGGTATCGTTGCAATGGAGTATTTCATCCAGCAATCGATCAATGGGTTGACGCTTGGTTCAATTTACGGCCTGATCGCCATTGGTTACACGATGGTCTATGGGATCATCGGTATGATTAATTTCGCCCATGGCGATGTATTCATGCTTGGCGCCTTTATGGCGATGATTGTTTTTCTTGCATTAACAACATTTATCGGTGGCGTTCCGGTTGTGCTGGCGCTGTTATTGATGATGCTTGTCGCCATGCTGTTGACCGGCCTTTGGAGCTGGACAATCGAGCGATTAGCTTATCGGCCCTTGCGCGGTTCCTTCCGGCTGGCACCATTGATCACCGCTATCGGCATGTCGATTGCGCTGTCCAATTTTGTGCAGGTTACACAGGGCCCTCGCAACAAGCCAATTCCACCGCTGGTCAATGGCGGCATTATAATTCCTGGTACCGATATCAGCATTGCTTACAAGCAGATGGTGATCATCATTGTTACCGCAATCCTTTTGGTTGCCTTCTGGTACCTCGTTAACAAGACGACGCTAGGCAGAGCCCAGCGCTCCTGTGAGCAGGACCGCAAGATGGCCGCCTTGCTTGGCATTGACGTTGATAAAACAATTTCCATGACATTCGTGATGGGCGCGATGCTCGCAGCTGTCGCTGGTACGCTATACCTGATGTTCTATGGCGTTATTTCCTTCACGGACGGCTTTACGCCCGGTGTAAAGGCTTTCACGGCGGCTGTTCTTGGCGGTATCGGCTCTTTGCCGGGTGCGGTGATCGGCGGACTACTGATTGGCCTGATTGAGGCTCTCTGGTCGGCCTATTTTTCTATCGACTACAAGGATGTTGCGGCATTCTCGATCCTGGCGATCGTTCTGATCTTCCTGCCGTCGGGCATTCTCGGCCGGCCCGAAGTCGAAAAGGTTTAAGCATATGGCCGATGTACAAACGTCTAACCCGGAATCTAATTTCGCCAAAGCGGTGAAAGAAGGACTGGTCGCTGCCGCCCTTGCCTTGGGATTGTTCCTTCTCATTGTCGGCTTTCGCACGGATCAGAATATTCGCAATGAGCTTGTGCTAAACCAGCGTTGGGGTCTGCTTGCGATATTTGTTCTGGTTGCTGGTGTCGGCCGGTTTCTGCTGACGGCATATGTCACGCCCTGGAATGCAGCACGCGCGCTGAGCAAGCGAACCGTTGCGGCAAAAGAGGCAAAAGAACAGTCTGCCTTTCGCAAGAGCTTTCCCAAAATTGGTCTTGCGCTGCTGTTTGTCTATCCATTTTTGGTGATCGGAACGCTCGCGCTTTATAATGGCTCGATGATGGGCGGACTGCAGGGCTCGCTCAAATATGTCGACAATTTCGGTATCCAGATTCTCATCTACGTCATGCTGGCATGGGGTCTGAACATTGTTATCGGACTGGCCGGGCTGCTGGATCTTGGCTATGTCGCCTTCTATGCGGTCGGGGCGTATTCCTACGCGCTGCTGTCGTCGCATTTTGGTCTGTCATTCTGGCTTCTCTTGCCCATGGCAGGTATCTTCGCTGCATTGTGGGGTATCGTGCTGGGCTTTCCGGTCCTGCGCCTGCGCGGCGACTATCTTGCCATCGTGACCCTGGCCTTCGGTGAAATCATTCGCCTTGTGCTGATCAACTGGACCGTCGTTACCAAGGGCACATTCGGTATTTCCGGTATCGCCAAGGCAACATTGTTCGGCATTCCGTTCACGCCCGGACCCGGTGGCTTCGCCAATTTGCTCGGCCTGCCCAATTCCGGCGTCTATTACAAAATATTCCTCTATTACCTGATCCTGCTTCTGGCACTTTTGACGGCCTGGGTGACCATACGCCTGCGCCGCATGCCGATCGGTCGCGCATGGGAAGCTTTGCGCGAGGACGAAATCGCCTGCCGCTCGCTCGGTATCAATACCACGACCACCAAGCTGACGGCCTTTGCCACAGGCGCAATGTTCGGCGGTTTTGCCGGATCGTTCTTCGCCGCGCGTCAGGGCTTTGTCAGCCCGGAAAGTTTCGTCTTCCTCGAATCTGCAATTATTCTGGCGATTGTGGTTCTGGGCGGCATGGGTTCGCTCGTCGGTATCGCGATTGCTGCTGCTGTCATGATCGGCGGTACGGAACTATTGCGCGAGCTTGAATTCCTCAAGCACATTTTCGGCAATGATTTTACGCCGGAGCTCTACCGCATGCTGTTGTTCGGTTTGGCCATGATTGTGGTCATGGTGTGGAAGCCGCGAGGTTTCGTGGGGAACCGTGAACCAAGTGCATTCCTGCACAAACGAAAACTGGTATCGAGCGAATTCACCAAAGAAGGGCACGGCTGATGGTTTCGGAAGTGCAAAAAAATAACAACGCAATTTTGCGTGTAGAGCGCCTGTCAATGAAGTTTGGTGGCCTGATCGCCATCAACGATCTGAACTTCGAGGCCAAGCGCGGTGCCATCACCGCACTGATCGGCCCCAACGGAGCAGGCAAGACAACGGTCTTCAACTGCATCACCGGCTTCTACAAGCCGACTGAAGGCATGTTGACCATGACCCGCCAGAATGGTGAGGAATATCTGCTTGAACGCATGGCGGATTTTGTCATTACCAAGAAGGCGAAAGTGGCGCGTACTTTCCAGAATATCCGGCTGTTTTCCGGCCTGACTGTTCTGGAGAATCTGCTCGTTGCCCAGCACAATCCTTTGATGCTGTCATCGGGCTATACGATACTCGGGTTGCTCGGCTTTCCGACCTACAAAAAGGCCGCGGCTGACGCGATTGAGAAAGCCAGGTTCTGGCTGGAAAAGATCAATCTTGTGGATCGAGCCGATGATCCTGCTGGCGATCTTCCCTATGGTGCGCAGCGCCGTCTGGAAATTGCGCGTGCCATGTGCACCGAACCGGAATTGCTTTGCCTTGATGAGCCAGCTGCTGGCCTCAATGCACGTGAATCGGCTGAGCTTAACAAGCTTCTGCTCGACATTCGCGACGAGACAGGCACATCCATCCTTTTGATCGAGCACGATATGTCGGTTGTGATGGAAATTTCCGATCATGTCGTCGTGCTCGAATATGGCACCAAGATTTCTGACGGCACGCCGGATAGCGTGAAGAACGATCCAAAGGTTATTGCGGCCTATCTCGGCGTTGAAGACGAAGAAATCGTCGAGATGCTTGAGCAGGCAGAAGCTGCTGGTGTTGACGATCTGACTGCTGCCGTCGATCTCATGTCGAGCGAAGCTATTCATGAATTGGAAGAAACCCATCCGGATGCGGCGGCTGTCAGCCTCGTTACCATGGGACCGGCTCGCCCGGCAAAACCCGCAGCAGCGAAAAAACAGTCTGTAGCCAAGCCGGCACGGACAACGGCGTCCACGGCGACGGGAACTTCAGAAGCCAAGCCAGCAGCGAAGAAAACGCCAGTGAAAGCTGCACCAGCCAAAGCTGAACCAGCAAAACCCGTCGCTACAAGGCCCGCTGCACCCAAGAAAGCCGCCCCCGCTGCAGCAGCACCAGCGGCTGCAAAAAAGCCTGCACCAAAGGCGCCAGCCAAAGCTGCGGCTTCGGCCTCACAGATCAAGGCAGGCGCGACAGCCAATGCGCTGGCGGCACCACGTGGCGGGAAAGCCGACAGATTGATCGATATCAAGGGCATTGGGCCGGTTAATGAGCGCAAGCTCAACGAGCACGGCATATTTCACTTCGATCAGATTGCTTCCTGGAAGAAAGCGGATGTTATTGCGGCCGAGGCCTATCTGGCATTTGACGGGCGCATTGCTCGCGAAGACTGGATTGGCCAAGCCAAGGCCATGGCCAAGGCAAGCCAAAAGAAACCGGCACCCAAGAAGAGCGGAGGAGCTGAATAATGGCGGAGAATAAAGCTCTTCTCAGCATCGAGAATGTCGAGACCTATTATGGCAATATCCGTGCGCTGAGCGGTGTGACCGTTCATGCGGATGCGGGTGAGATCGTCACGCTGATCGGCGCCAATGGCGCAGGCAAATCAACGCTGATGATGACGATTTTCGGCATGCCCCGCGCGCGCTCGGGCCGCATCATGTTCGATGGCAAGGATATCACGCAGTTGCCAACGCATGAGATCGCAAGGCTGCGCATTGCACAATCTCCTGAAGGCAGACGGATTTTCCCGCGCATGACCGTGCAGGAAAATCTGCAGATGGGTGCCAGTCTCGACAAGCTGGAATATTTCGATGAGGACGTGCGCAAGGTCTTCGACCTGTTTCCGCGTCTCAAGGAACGTATCAATCAACGTGGCGGAACGCTTTCGGGTGGTGAGCAGCAGATGCTCGCCATTGGCCGCGCGCTGATGGCCCGGCCCCGGCTGCTGCTGTTGGATGAACCTTCGCTTGGCCTGGCTCCCCTGATCATCAAGCATATTTTCGAGGCGATCAAGGAACTCAACAAGACAACCGGCCTGACCGTGTTTCTGGTCGAGCAGAATGCCTTTGGTGCGTTGAAGCTTGCCGACCGCGGTTATGTGATGGTCAACGGCATTGTGACGATGAGCGGCGCGAGCAAGGACCTTCTGGCCAATCCGGAAGTGCGGGCGGCCTATCTCGAAGGCGGGCGTCACTGACAAGACAAGACGGCTCAAAAGGGCCGCAAGGAGAACTTCGCCATGCAGGGCATATTATACGAAGAACCTTCCATCTGGCTGTTCATTCTGGTCACCTGCGTCATGGGTGGCTGGGCCGCATGGATGGCTGGACGGGCTTGCGCCAAGACGTGGCGGCCAATCGCTATCCTTGTCTTCTACATGCTGCTGCTGGGCGTCGGTGTACGCTTCATCCATTTTGCCCTTTTCGGCGGCACAATGGTCACGCTGCACTATTACATCATCGACACTATCGTTCTCATCATCATCGGAACACTGGGGTATAAGTACACAAGAACAAACCAGATGGTGAGGCAATATCACTGGCTCTACGAAAAAGTTTCTCCTTTCAATTGGAAGGAAAGAACAGGAGCCTGATCTATCCCGCTGATGCGAAATGAATCAGCGTGACAACCGCCGGAAAATCGGCAAATGTAGTCTTAAGCGATGCCAAAAATCGTCGCGAGGGGTTTGGTAAGTACCTAGAAAAAGGGGAGTTTTCAAATGAAGAAGTCACTGTTTTCAGGCGTTGCATTCGCTGCGATGCTCGCTCTGAGCAGCAACGCCTATGCTGACCTTCTAATCGGTGTTGGTGGCCCAATGACCGGCCCGAATGCTGCATTTGGTGCGCAGCTGCAGAAGGGCGCAGAGGCAGCCGTTGCGGCAATCAATGCCGCTGGCGGCGTAAATGGCGAGCAGATCAAGCTTTCGCTCGGCGATGACGTTTCCGATCCAAAGCAGGGTATTTCAGTTGCCAATAAATTTGTTGCAGACGGCGTGAAGTTTGTTGTCGGTCACTTCAACTCCGGCGTTTCAATCCCGGCTTCTGAAGTTTACGCGGAAAACGGCATTCTGGAAATCACACCAGCTGCAACCAACCCGGTATTCACTGAACGCGGTCTGTGGAACACATTCCGTACATGCGGTCGTGATGACCAGCAGGGCGTCGTTGCCGGCGGTTACATTGCCGAAAAGTTCAAGGATGCCAAAATCGCTGTCGTTCATGACAAGACACCATATGGCCAGGGTCTTGCTGACGAAACCAAGAAGACACTGAATGCAAAGGGTGTAACCGAAGCCCTTTATGAAGGTGTCAATGTTGGCGACAAGGATTTCTCCGCGCTTATCGCCAAGGCGAAACAAGCTGGTGTAACTGTTCTTTATTGGGGCGGTCTGCACACGGAAGCTGGTCTGATCATTCGCCAGCTCGCCGATCAGGGCCTGAAAGTTACATTCATTTCCGGTGACGGCATCGTGTCGAACGAATTGGCTTCAATTGCTGGTGATGCAGTTGCAGGCACGTTGAATACGTTCGGTCCAGATCCAAGCAAGGATCCTGCAAACAAGGAACTCGTTGAGAAATTCCGCGCACAGGGCTTCGAACCAGAAGCTTACACGCTGTATTCCTACGCAGCGACGCAGGTTATTGCCGCAGCAGCAACACTTGCCAAGTCCAATGATCCTGAAACCGTCGCCAAGACGATGAAGGAAAAGGGACCATTCAAGACTGTGCTCGGTGATATTGCTTTCGACGAAAAGGGCGATCCAAAGCTTCCAGGCTACGTCATGTACGAATGGAAGAAGGGCGAAGACGGCAAGTATACCTATACACAGCAGTAATTTTCCTGCTTTTGATATTAGCGAATGCCCGGTCTTGTACCGGGCATTTTGCTATTGGAAATTTCCTCTTCCTGTGATCAATATGTATTGTTTGCACTGCAGCAATCTTTCAGCCGCTTTAAAAACCTCAAATCAATTTTGATTTGCTTCTCGTCCGGAGTTTTCATTTTGCCCATCAAGAAAATCCTCGTCGCCAATCGATCAGAAATTGCCATCCGCGTATTCCGTGCGGCCAATGAGCTTGGCATGAAAACCGTGGCGATATGGGCGGAAGAGGACAAGCTTGCCTTGCACCGGTTCAAGGCCGATGAATCCTATCAAGTTGGTCGTGGTCCGCATCTGGCAAAGGATATGGGGCCGATCGAGAGTTATCTGTCGATTGAAGAAATAATTCGCGTAGCGCGGCTGTCGGGTGCTGATGCAATCCACCCTGGCTACGGACTTTTGTCAGAAAGCCCGGAATTTGCTGATGCGTGCGCAGAAGCCGGCATAACATTTATCGGCCCAAAGCCTGAAACCATGCGCCGCCTTGGCAATAAGGTTGCTGCCCGCAATCTGGCAATTGAAATTGGTGTCCCGGTTGTGCCTGCAACGGAACCTTTGCCGGAAGACATGGATACCATCAAGGAGATGGCGGAGAAGATCGGCTATCCGGTGATGCTCAAAGCTTCTTGGGGCGGCGGCGGTCGCGGCATGCGGGCCATCTTCAAGCCGGAGGATATTGCCCGTGAAGTCACCGAAGGCAAACGCGAAGCCAAAGCAGCCTTTGGCAAAGACGAAGTTTATCTGGAAAAACTGGTCCAGCGCGCCAGACACGTTGAAGTACAGATATTGGGCGACACGCATGGAAATGCGGTTCATCTGTTCGAACGCGACTGCTCGATTCAGAGACGTAACCAGAAAGTGGTTGAACGTGCCCCAGCGCCTTATCTCAGCGAGGAACAGCGCAAGGAGATCGCCGATTACGGCCTGAAGATCGCCAAGGAGACGGCCTATATCGGTGCTGGAACCATCGAATTTCTGATGGATGCAGATACCAATGAATTCTATTTCATCGAAGTGAATCCGCGTATTCAGGTCGAACACACGGTTACTGAAGAAGTAACCGGTATTGATATTGTCAAAGCGCAGATCCGTATTCTTGAGGGCGCAACGATTGGTACGCCGGAATCCGGGGTTCCTGCCCAAAAAGATATCCGGCTAAATGGTCATGCTTTGCAATGCCGCATCACAACGGAAGATCCGGAGCAGAATTTCATTCCCGACTATGGCCGTATCACTGCCTATCGCGGGGCAACGGGCTTCGGCATACGTCTTGATGGTGGAACTGCCTATTCCGGCGCGGTCATCACACGCTTCTATGACCCGCTGCTCGAGAAGATAACCGCCTGGTCTCCAACCGCTGAGGAAACCATCCACCGCATGCATCGTGCCTTGCGGGAGTTCCGCATTCGCGGTGTTGCAACGAACCTGACATTTCTAGAAGCAATCATTACCCACCCCAAGTTCACGGATAATACTTACACAACGAAGTTTATCGACACGACGCCAGAACTGTTTGAGCAAGTTAAACGTCAGGACCGTGCGACCAAGCTTCTGACCTACCTTGCTGATGTGACTGTGAACGGCCATCCAGAAACCAAGGGACGGGCAGTCCCGCCTGCCGAGGCAGCATTGCCGCGCGTTCCATTTATCGAAACGCCTATTCCGGATGGGACAAAACAGCTTCTTGATCAGTTAGGGCCGAAAAAATTCGCGGAATGGATGCGCAACGAAAAACGCGTCTTGTTCACCGATACCACCATGCGCGACGGCCATCAGTCGTTGCTTGCTACACGTATGCGCACCTATGATATTGCGCGTGTTGCAGGCACTTATGCGCGCGCTCTGCCACAACTTTTCTCACTGGAATGTTGGGGCGGCGCGACGTTTGATGTGTCAATGCGGTTTTTGACGGAAGATCCTTGGGAGCGGCTGGCGGAAATCCGTGAGCAGGCGCCAAACATCCTGCTCCAGATGTTGCTGCGGGGAGCCAATGGGGTTGGCTATAAAAGTTACCCGGATAATGTTGTAAAGTATTTTGTCCAACAGGCCGCACGCGGTGGAATTGATGTATTCCGCGTTTTCGACAGTTTGAACTGGGTCGAAAACATGCGTGTGAGCATGGATGCAGTGCTGGAGGAGAACAAGCTTTGTGAGGCCGCGATCTGCTACACGGGCGATATTCTAAACTCCGCCCGACCGAAATATGATCTCAAATATTATGTTGATCTGGCACAGCAGGTGGAGAAGGCCGGAGCGCATATCATAGCGGTCAAGGACATGGCTGGTCTATTGAAGCCAGGCGCTGCCAAGGTGCTTTTCAAGGCTTTGCGAGAAGCTACGGACTTGCCATTACACTTCCATACCCATGACACGTCCGGCATTGCCGCGGCCACTGTTCTGGCGGCGGTGGATGCTGGCGTCGATGTGGTCGATGCCGCTATGGATGCGCTTTCAGGGAATACTTCACAGCCTTGCCTTGGCTCCATTGTGGAAGCGCTGAAAGGAACGGAACGTGATCCGGGTCTTGATCCAGAATGGATTCGCCGGATTTCGTTCTATTGGGAAGCCGTGCGCACGCAATATGCCGCATTTGAGAGTGACTTGAAGGGGCCTGCCTCGGAAGTCTATCTGCACGAAATGCCGGGTGGCCAGTTTACCAATCTCAAAGAACAGGCCCGCTCGCTTGGCTTGGAAACGCGCTGGCACGAAGTCGCGCAAGCCTATGCGGACGTCAACCAGATGTTTGGCGATATCGTCAAAGTGACGCCGTCATCGAAGGTTGTTGGTGATATGGCTTTGATGATGGTGAGCCAGGATCTTTCGGTCGAAGACGTGAAGAATCCGGAGAAGGATATTTCTTTTCCCGACTCCGTTGTTTCGATGATGCGCGGTGATCTGGGCCAACCGCCACAAGGCTGGCCAAAGGAAATCCAAAAAAAGATATTGAAGGACGAGAAGCCTTTTACCGAGCGTCCCGGTGCGTTGCTGGCGGCTGCGGATCTTGCTGCGGAACGCAAGGAAATCGAAGAGAAGCTGGAGCGCAAAATCAGCGATCAGGAATTTGCGTCCTATCTGATGTATCCCAAAGTGTTCACTGATTTTGCTGTGACGCACAATACATATGGTCCAACCAGCGTCTTGCCAACGCCTGTCTATTTTTATGGTCTGGGACAGGAAGAGGAAGTCTTTCTTACCATTGAACGTGGGAAGACCCTGGTTGTGCGCAATCAAGCCGTGGGCGAGACGGATGAAAAGGGCATGCGCACGGTCTTCTTTGAGATGAATGGCCAACCGCGGCGCGTCAAAGTTCCTGACAGAACCCACGGGGCAAGCGGTGCCGGCGTAAGACGTAAGGCAGAACTTACCAATGAGAAGCATGTTGGCGCGCCAATGCCGGGCATTGTATCGACTGTTGGTGTCTCGGCAGGCCAGAAAATTAATGCGGGTGACGTTCTTCTATCGATTGAAGCGATGAAGATGGAAACTGCACTGCGTGCGGAGCGTGACGGGGTGGTCGCAGAAGTGCTTGTTCGTTCAGGCGATCAAATCGATGCAAAGGACCTTATGATCGTCTATGAATGAGTCGGTTTGCGCAGAATTCATCTCAATTTTGTTCATATATGATCAAAAAGAGTGATTTGACAGGAAATTAAATCGATTTAAAAATTCGGGCGACCGCAATTTTCGTATGGCAGTGAAATCAATGGATGCTTCTGTTTATCGCAAACGTGCCGTATATGGCCGTTGGGCTGTTGCCTGCGCGTTTTTCTTCAATGGTTTCCTCGTCGGCAGTTGGGCACCACAAATACCAGTATTCATGACGCGTTTGAATATTAGCGAATTTACGCTCGGTCTGATGATATTGATTTTCGGAGTTGGCGCGCTCGTTGCCATGCCTTGGTGCGGCTATCTGATAGGCAGGTTTGGTTCGCGTGCCGTGGTTAAAGGCTTTGCCTTCTTTTGTTCGTTTTCGCTTCTTCTGGTTGCCTTAGCGCCGAATCTCATCACCGCAGCACCGGCGCTCTTCCTTTTTGGTGCCGTCATTGGCGCCATGGATGTTGCGATGAATGCCAATGCAGTTGAGGTCGAAAAACAACTATCGCGTGCCGTCATGTCATCCTCGCATGGTTTTTGGAGTCTTGGCGGTTTTGCGGGAGGTGCTCTCGGCGGCTTCCTCATCGAAGCGCAGGGACATTTGATCCACGCAATTGTGGTGACGGCGATTGCAATTGTTCTGGGACTGGTGGCGTTCCGGCATATGATCACTGAAGATAAACCGGTCGTTCATGAAAAGCAGAAGCTCTCCTTCCCCACCAATCCGCTGATTTATCTTATTGGACTGATGGCCTTGTTCTCCATGGTCCCTGAGGGATCGGTTCTCGACTGGGCCGCCCTCTATCTGCAGCAGGAAAAAGGGGCGGATATAGCAACCGCCGGACTCGCATTCGCTGCATTCTCGGGCACAATGTCAATTATGAGGTTCCTTGGCGATGGCGTGCGTAACCGTTTTGGCGCTGTGAGAACCTTGCGCATCTCCGCTCTCATTGGCGCTTCCGGACTTTTGGTCGCGAGCATTGCACCGACGCCATGGATAGCAATTCTCGCCTTTGCATTTTCGGGCCTCGGCATTGCAAATATGGTACCGATCGCCTTTTCCGCCGCAGGCAATCAACCGGGCACATCATCCGGCATAGCGCTTAGCATGGTAACGCTGATGGGCTATTCGGGAATATTGGTTGCGCCTTCAGCGATCGGATTCGTCGGTGGACGCACAGGTTTCGGCCCTATCTATATGGTGCTTGCCGCGCTGCTCATCGTCGTTTTTCTGATGGCTAACCTTGCCGCTACCGCCGATCGGGCAAAGAATTAGAGCAAGTTTGTTTATGAAACCTCGCCAAAAACTGCTCTAGGCGGCTGGCGTTTTGCGCTGAATGAGGAAGTCAGTAACCCGTCTGCCAGGCTTCTTCTTCTTCAAGCCAATATTCATTTCCGGCGCAAGCTCATCTGAAAGGTCGAGTGTTTCGTGTTCGCCGATTGCGTCGAAATGTTCTTCAAGCCAGTCTTCGGCCGCTGCCCGGCCAAGATCGCGAAGATATTCGAGAAATGCCCATTCCGCATTGATTTTGGATGAGGCCGAAAGGCCTGCCAATGCTTCGTCCGCATCAATCCTGTGCATGCGAATGTTGCGGTATTCCCCATGCTCGATTCTGCCCGCTTTGATCAGCGAGTTGACAAAGGCAATTGAGCGGAACTCCCGTAGAAGCGCGGCATTGAAGGTAATCTCGTCAATGCGATCGGTAATATCGCGGGCCGTCTGCGGTGTTCCCCTGCGCTCGATAGGATTGATCTGGATCAGGAGTACATCTTCACTGGCGCCGGAATAGAAAAACGGAAACAAGGCCGGGTTGCCACCATAACCACCATCCCAATAGGGTTGGCCGTCAATTTCCACAGCCTGGAAAATATAGGGAAGACATGCGGATGCCATGATGACATCGGCATTGAGCTCACTCTGTGAGAAAACCCGCAATCGTCCGCTTTCGACATTCGTCGCAGAAATGAAAAGCTTAAGCGCCGAACAGGCTTTCACCCGTTCGAAGTCTATTTCTTTCTCCACCAGATCGCGAAGCGGGTTCAGATTGAGCGGATTGTATTCATAAGGCGAGAACATCCGGGTGATATTCTCGAAAATATTGTAACCAATGCCGTTTTCGACAGACCAATTGCCGAAGAAGACATCCCATGGCGTGCGTTGCACAGGGCTGAAGCGCCCGCTACGACCAACCGCCCGCCAGAACTCGTGAAGCTTGGCCCGCGCGCCTTCGGGACCATTTTGTGACCATCCGTCGGCAAGTGCTACGGCATTCATGGCACCGGCGCTGGTGCCGGAGATGCCTTCAATAGTCAGCCGGCCGTCTTCAAGAATGCGATCAAGAACGCCCCAGGTGAAGGCCCCGTGAGAACCGCCACCCTGTAAGGCAACATTGATGGTTTTGGGCTTGGCCATTATGCAGCAGTCCAACCGCCATCGACAGATATAGATGTTCCTGTAATCTGTGCGGCGGCATCACTGGCCAGAAACACGACTGTAGCACCGATCTGGTCTACCGTCGCAAACTCCTTGGTTGCCTGTTTCTCAAGCATAACGTCGCGAATAACGGTTTCACGATCCATGTTATGCGCTTTCATTTGGTCGGGAATCTGCGCTTCGACTAAAGGAGTAAGTACATAACCGGGGCAAATCGCATTGCTGGTGATATGCTGTTCAGCAACTTCGAGCGCGACAGTCTTGGTAAAGCCGATGACACCATGTTTGGCAGCAACATAGGCGGATTTGAAAGGCGAGGCACGCAGCCCGTGAGCGGATGCGATATTGATGATCCGGCCCCAGCCAGCCTTCTTCATATGGGGTAAGGCGGCGGCAGTGGTGTGGAAGGCAGATGTCAGATTGATCGCAATGATGGCATCCCATTTTTCAACGGGGAATTCATCGACCGGGGCAACAAACTGAATACCAGCATTATTTACCAGCACATCGACAGTGCCAAATTTCTCGGCTGATTTTTCGACCAGCGCGCGGCAGTCGGCGCCATTGGACATGTCGGCCTCGATATAAACAACACCAGTTGAGTATCTTTCGGCAAGTTCCTGGGCGAGTGCATGGTCTTCTGGCCGGTCGGTAAACGAATTTATCACGACATTATAACCCGCCGCCGCAAGCGCATGTGCTGCCCCAAGGCCAATGCCTGAATTCGAACCGGTAATAATAGCTGTCTTTTTGGCCATGATTTAAGCTTCCTGAACTGCAATAGGTTTCTGCGACCCGTGCGGGGAATATATTGCATTGCAGCAAAATTACTAGATTGCGATCATGAACACTTTGTCATGCGGTTTTTTTGCCAGCCATTGGGGCAATAGGCTAATGTTGCTTGGTGTTGACAAATGGCCGTGTCTGCGCCACCTGAACAGCATCTTTGGAGCTTGATGATGTCCGACTATATTTCGCAACCTTTTGCCCGGCGCTCGTCGATTGGTGTCGATGTGGGCGGCGTTATGGTTGGCGGCGGTGCCCCGGTTGTCGTTCAGTCCATGACAAACACCGATACAGCGGATGTGGATGGAACTGTTGCACAGGTTGCCGCGCTATCACGTGCGGGTTCGCAGATTGTGCGCATTACGGTAGATCGTGATGAATCCGCTGCGGCTGTTCCACGTATTCGGGAGAGACTCGATCGGCTTGGCTTGAATGTGCCACTTGTCGGGGATTTTCATTATATCGGGCATAAATTACTGGCCGATCATCCGGCGTGTGCCGAAGCATTGGCAAAATACCGGATCAATCCCGGAAATGTGGGCTTTAAAGATAAGAAAGATGCGCAATTCGGTGCCATTATCGAAATGGCAGTCCGCTATGACAAGCCTGTGCGTATTGGCGTTAATTGGGGATCGCTCGATCAGGAACTGCTCACAGTCCTGATGGATAAAAACAGTGAGGCAGGTTCGCCGCTGACAGCCGAAGCCGTTGTGCGCGAGGCGATTGTCCAGTCTGCCTTGATCTCATCGCAATTGGCGGAAGAAATTGGTTTGCCGCGCTCAAAGATCATTCTTTCGGCGAAGGTGAGCCAAGTCCAGGATTTGATTGCTGTCTACGCTGAGCTGGCACGCCGATGTGACCATGCATTGCATTTGGGGCTAACTGAAGCTGGCATGGGAACAAAGGGCATAGTGGCTTCATCAGCCGCCATGGGCATTCTCTTGCAGCAGGGTATTGGCGATACGATACGCATTTCATTGACACCCGAGCCTGGCGGAGACCGTACGCGGGAAGTACAGGTGGCGCAGGAACTGCTGCAAACCATGGGCTTTCGTCAGTTTATTCCCATCGTTGCTGCCTGTCCCGGCTGCGGCCGCACAACGTCAACAGTATTTCAGGAGCTGGCGCAGTCTATTCAAAGCGATATCCGGACAAACATGCCGATCTGGCGCGAGAAATATCCCGGCGTTGAAGCTTTGAATGTGGCCGTCATGGGCTGCATCGTCAATGGTCCTGGCGAATCCAAAATGGCTGATATTGGAATATCGTTGCCCGGAACCGGTGAAACACCATCCGCACCAGTGTTTGTCGATGGCAAGAAAGTTGCGACACTACGTGGTGCAGGCATCGCTCAAGAATTCCAGAAAATGGTTGCAGATTATATCGAAAATCGATTTGGACAGGGCAGCCAGGCCGCCGAATAGCAAGGCTGCTAGTTCTTCCGCTCGGCAATAAAGCGCGCTGCTTCCTTTAAAAGCCCGGCCTTCTCGCCGAAAGGTTCAAGCAAAAGCTGCGCTTGCTCGACAAGACCTGATAGCTGGCGCTTCGTCCATTCGATCCCATGAATGGAAACAAGTGTGGCTTTGCCGGCTGCCACATCCTTCCCTGTCGCCTTACCCATATTGCCAGCATCTGAAGTCACGTCCAGCAGGTCGTCGGCAAGTTGGAATGCCAGGCCGATAGCAGAGCCATATTCGGCAAGGCGTTCGCGCTCGCGCTGGTCAGCATTGCCAATAATGGCACCAGCTTCACACGCAAACCTGATAAGGGCTCCGGTTTTCATTGCTTGAAGCCGAATGATACCCTGCTCATCAGGCTTCACTTTTTCAGCTTCCAAATCAAGCGTCTGACCGCCTGTCATGCCGCCAATTCCTGCGGAACGCGCCAGCTCTGTTATGAGCGAGAGGCGCGCCTGAGCGCTGATTTCGGTTGCCTCGCTTGCGACGAGTTCAAAGGCATAAGTCAGAAGGCTGTCACCGGCAAGTATCGCTGCGGCTTCATCAAATTTACGATGAACAGTGGGCTGTCCCCGGCGCAAATCATCATTGTCCATAGCAGGCAGATCGTCGTGAACGAGCGAATAGCTGTGGATGCATTCCAGCGCTCCTGCAACCCGCAAAGCCGCCGAATTGTCGGCGCCAAACAATGCTGCGCTTTCCATGACCAGAAAAGGCCGAAGCCGTTTTCCGCCGTTGAGAACCCCATGTCTCATTGCCGCGAGCAATCTTGGTGGGCGCGTAATCTCACCGCTCTGCGGACGGTCGGATAAGAGCTCTGACAGCAACATCTCCACAGATGCTGCCCGTTGCTGCAAACTTAGCTGAAAAAGTGAGAAATCATTATCGTGCATGGTTGCCCAATGACCAATAAATGGTCTTTTGGTCAAGCATGAGATAAATTTTCTGCTCAATTGGCAAATGCTATGCAGATTCTTGCAGAAAGAATTCCCTTCTTCTTCCCGATGCTCTATGTCCGTGGTGGCAATTCAAGCGGAAGGTCTACGTGGCAAGGGTTTTGGTCAGAAACAAGCGGGGCAGGGGATATCTTGTCGATCCGGGACGCTCGCCTTTAGGGCGCATCATGCGCTATGTGATTCTGATCGGCATTGTATTGGTGATGCTGCCTTTAATTCTGCTGTGTTTGTACAGATTGCCCTTTGTCCATCCGATTTCCACCTTGATGGTCAAAGACCTCGTGACGTTCTCCGGTTATGACCGTCAGTGGGTTTCCATTGACGATATATCGCCAACCCTCGTCAATTCAGTTATGATGTCCGAGGATGCCAAGTTCTGCTCGCATGCCGGTGTTGATTGGGACGCATTAAATTCGGTCGTGTCCGATACAATCGATGGGGAGCAAACGCGAGGCGCTTCGACCATTCCAATGCAAACTGCGAAAAACCTGTTCTTGTGGAACAGCCGCTCATTTATTCGCAAAGGGCTGGAAGTTCCGCTGGCAGTCATGACAGATCTGATACTGCCTAAACGGCGCTTGATGGAGATTTACCTCAATATTGCAGAGTGGGGGCCGGGGATTTACGGAATAGAGGCTGCGGCACAGCACCATTTCAATACCAGCGCCGCAAAACTATCTGCACGTCAGGCCGCCTATCTCGCGGTCACGCTTCCTAATCCTATTATGCGAAACCCGGCTAAACCTGGCCGTGGCTTGCAAATGCTGGCAAGGGTGAATGAGCGGCGCGCGCGGGCCGCAGGAGCCTATGTCGGATGCATCGGTTAGGCGTCAATAGCGGTCAAATGCCTCGTTTAACAGCTTCATGACAAAAAATATGAGACTCATGCTGGTCAAAAGCTCTTTGGCGGTGTATAGCCCAGCCGAACTTTCCGGATTTTTGTCCATTGTGACAGGCTCAGTTGGGCCAGTGCCGGATTTTGACTGATTACTGGAGCTGGAACAATGGCTGTACCTAAACGAAAAACTTCTCCGTCGAAGCGCGGCATGCGCCGTTCCGCTGACGCGTTGAAGGCACCGACTTACGTCGAAGACAAGAATTCAGGCGAACTGCGTCGCCCGCATCACGTCGATCTAAAGACCGGCATGTATCGTGGCCGTCAGGTTTTGACGCCTAAAGAAGGCTGATCTTTCCTTCGAAAGCATGCTAAAAGGACCGGCCATGTGCCGGTCCTTTTATTTTGGGGCCAGCGGCTTTTGTGGGAGATTGCTTCGTGATTTCAAATATACCGTTGATGATCGTGCCGCTCATTGTTTTCAATCTGGTTATTGCCGGATTGGCTGGCATTGGTGGCGCTGATCCTTGGGCTACCCAGCTTTATTCAATGCAGATGCTGTCAGGTGGCAATTGGGTCATGACGCTCGGCGACCTGATGATCGTTTTGTCGCTCGCGCTTCTGTTCTTTGAGATCATGAAGTCAACGCGCACGAGCAATGCCTCAGTTGTCGATCATCTGCTCTCTACATTTGTGTTTGTGGCGTTTCTCGTAGAGTTTTTGCTCGTGCCAAGCGCTTCGCACTCACTCTTCTTCATTCTTATGGCGATGGCGTTTTTTGATATTCTTGCGGGCTTCACCGTATCTCTTCGGTCAGCGGGCCGCGACGTGAATTTTCGCTAGAAGCGGCTACTTCAGCTCTATTTCAATGAAGGCGTATTCGCCTTCATTGGCGTTTACAACATCGTGTTCCACGCCCTCGGATCGAAAATAGGGAACGCCCTTCTTCATCTCGGCTATTGATTCTCCGTCTTTGGTGAGGAGTTTCACTTTTCCGTCCATCAATGGCACGACAACGTAGTCATGGCCATGACGATGCCAGCCGGTATTATCCCCAATGTCAAACCGATATTCGGTTACAATGACTTTTTCATTATCGATGAAAACGGTTGCTTTGGCTGACCCGGTCATTCTTCCTCCCGCACGTGCTTTGAAAATTATTTGTCGAGAGAATCCAGTTTGCGCTGCATCGCTGCGATCTGCTCTTTTAGTTCATTCAACCCGGATGTATCGGCCGGTTTCTCAGTGGCGGAACTTTCGTCCGCCTCAACCGCATTCGTGGACTTGTTGAGCGGAAACGGGGTGAACATCTTCATCGCGTGCTGCAGCATCTCAGTGTTCCGGCGCACCTGCTCCTCGACCAGTTTAATCGGCGTGCTGACATTCATCATATCAATCGGCGACTTGCCAAAAGCGGTTGTCAGCTGTTCCCGCATGCGCTCCTGTTCCTTGGCAAAGGCAGACATGGATTGTTCGAGGAAAGTTGGAAGTACGACCTGCATCTGGTCGCCGTAGTATGCAATCAGCTGGCGAAGAAAAGGGATGGGAAGCATGTTCTGCCCATCCTTGTTTTCCAATTCAAAAATGATCTGGGTCAGGACGGAATGAGTAATGTCCTCACCTGTCTTGGCGTCTTGCACCGTGAAATCCTCATTACGCTTAACCATGCCAGCCAGGTCCTCAAGCGTCACGTAAGTGCTTGTGCCGGTGTTGTAGAGACGTCGATTAGCGTATTTCTTGATGATGATTTCGCCGGTCTTCGCTGCCATTACTTAACTCCCCAAGCATATCCCATTGCCGAACTCACGCGCCAGCTTGACGGTAGAAATAAAGGATAGGGGCAAAGCGCATCATTTCAAAGTGTTTTGTGCACTGCATACAACCGGTTACACCCAAACTTATGCTGCACTGCGGGAAGGATAAATCTACTTCTAGCTGGATTGGGCCTTGTCAAATGTACGAAGGGAGGGAATTCTGTTCGGCAGAAGTATTTTGAATTGAGCATTAAAAAATGAGGAAACGTTTATGACCCAATCCATCGTTATCGCCAGTGCAGCGCGCACCCCGGTAGGCTCTTTCAATGGTGCATTTGCCAATGTGCCCGCGCATGAGCTGGGGGCAGCGGTTATCAAAGAGGTGCTCAGCCGCGCTGGGGTTGATGGTGCAGACGTGGATGAAGTGATCATGGGTCAGGTTCTTGGCGCGGGCGAAGGGCAAAATCCGGCGCGGCAGGCCGCGATGGAAGCAGGAATCCCGCAGGAGGCTACAGCTTGGGGGTTGAACCAGCTTTGTGGCTCCGGTTTGCGGGCTGTCGCCTTGGGCATGCAGCAAATCGCCACCGGCGATGCCAACATCATTGTCGCTGGCGGACAGGAATCCATGTCGATGGCGCCCCATTGCGCCCATTTGCGCGGAGGCGTCAAAATGGGCGACTTCAAGATGATCGACACCATGATCAAGGACGGTTTGACTGACGCGTTTCATGGCTATCACATGGGCATTACTGCGGAAAACATCGCCCGGAAATGGCAGTTGACGCGGGAGGAGCAGGATAATTTCGCCTTGGCCTCTCAACACAAGGCTGAGGCTGCGCAAAAAGCCGGACGATTCAAGGATGAAATCGTGCCCTTCACCATCAAGACCCGCAAGGGCGATGTGGTCGTTGCCGATGATGAGTATATTCGTCACGGCGCAACGCTGGAGTCGCTGTCGAAGCTGCGCCCGGCCTTCGATAAAGAGGGAACAGTCACCGCCGGTAATGCATCGGGGCTGAATGATGGTGCCGCGGCTGTTGTCCTCATGAGCGAGGACGAGGCAAAGCGCCGTGGCATCACGCCATTGGCGCGCATTGTTTCTTGGGCAACGGCAGGTGTTGATCCGGCCATTATGGGAACAGGGCCAATTCCGGCCTCACGCAAAGCACTGGAAAAGGCTGGCTGGAAGGCAGAAGACCTTGATCTTGTAGAAGCAAACGAAGCCTTTGCGGCCCAAGCCTGCGCGGTCAATAAGGATCTGGGTTTCAACCCGGATATCGTCAACGTCAATGGTGGGGCGATCGCTATAGGCCATCCAATTGGTGCCTCCGGTGCGCGTGTGTTGAATACATTGCTTTTTGAATTGAAGCGGCGCAACGGGACCAAGGGTCTTGCCACACTTTGCATTGGCGGCGGTATGGGCGTCGCTCTCTGCGTCGAACGCATCAAGGAATAAACCAAATTTTGCCGGCTCTGCGCTTAGCGGGGTCGGCGTTTCTGCGGTGCGTCGTGCACTTCACACTTGTGATTTATTGACTGCATTTACGAGAGATTATTTCAGGGAGGGGAAACATGACAAAAACAGCTATCGTAACCGGTGGTACGCGCGGTATTGGTGCTGCAATCAGCATCGCTTTGAAAGATGCAGGCTACAAAGTCGCAGCAAGCTATGCAAGCAATGATGAAGCGGCAAAAAAATTCAGTGATGAAACCGGTATAGCGACCTATAAATGGGATGTGTCGAGTTACGAAGAATGTACAGCCGGTATTGCCAAGGTGGAGGCCGATCTGGGACCCATTTCGGTGCTCGTAAATAACGCCGGTATCACGCGCGACGCTATGTTTCACAAGCTCACACCAGGGCAGTGGACGGATGTCATCAATACCAATCTGAATGGCCTGTTTAATATGACTCATCCGCTCTGGACGGGGATGAGAGACCGCAAATTTGGACGCATCATCAACATATCGTCGATCAACGGGCAAAAGGGTCAGGCTGGACAGGTCAATTATTCGGCTGCCAAGGCGGGCGATATAGGATTTACAAAGGCACTGGCACAAGAGGGTGCACGGGCTGGCATTACTGTCAATGCGATCTGTCCCGGTTACATCGGAACGGAAATGGTGCGTGCAATTGATGAAAAGGTTTTAAACGAGCGCATCATCCCGCAGATTCCGGTCGGTCGTCTTGGCGAGCCTGAAGAGGTGGCGCGCTGTGTTGTTTTCCTGGCCTCAGACGAATCCGGTTTCATAACCGGCTCAACGCTCTCAGCCAATGGCGGACAATATCTGAGCTAAGACCGTTTTTACTGCAGGCGCTCTGCCGGCTGGAGAATACAGTCGGCAGAGGTGCTTGACTCTTGGTAAAAACTGATAATTCGCGGCGATGCGCAAAAGTTAATTTTTTTGCGCGATGTGGGCCTCCAACAAGTTGAGTGATTCAGCATGTAGTGATTATGCTTGGAAAAAATCTATATATCGCCGTGAACAAATCGGGAATATGAGCCTAAAGCTGATTCGTAGCCGATTCGTTCTGCTCGCGTTCTATTTCTTAACGGTATATTCCGTGAATCGATTAATGATTGTTTATCTGGATTGAGCCACTTACGTTCTGTAGATGCTGAGAATGCTGTTTGGATGAACGCCAAACTTTGGTTTGCTCATTTGGGCGGTACTGGATTGTAGTTGATGAACCTTATGCCCAAGACCGAACTGCCTCTCACACTGACTGGCCGCGATGTTACGGCAGTTTTGGGGCCCACAAACACTGGCAAGACTCATCTTGCGATTGAGCGCCTGCTCGCGCACCGATCCGGTATGATCGGTTTGCCGCTGCGGCTTTTGGCGCGCGAGGTTTATAATCGTGTCGTGGAGCGAGCAGGCATTGCCAATGTCGCGCTGATTACCGGCGAAGAAAAAATCAGTCCGCCTGGCGCCCGTTATTCAGTTTGCACCGTAGAGGCCATGCCGCGCCATACGGATATGGATTTTGTTGCCATTGACGAAGTTCAGCTTGCCAACGATCTTGAGCGTGGCCACATTTTCACGGATCGCATTCTGCATCTCCGCGGGCGTCAGGAAACAATCCTCCTGGGCGCTGCAACGATGCGTGGCATTCTAGAGAAGCTTTTGCCGGGCATATCCGTGGTTACACGGCCAAGATTGTCCAATCTCGCCTATTCCGGTTCGAAAAAGATTACCCGCCTGCCACCGCGCACGGCGATTGTGGCTTTCGCGGCGGAAGAAGTCTATTCAATCGCGGAATTGATCCGGCGGCAGAATGGTGGCGCTGCGGTGGTCATGGGAACGCTAAGCCCACGAACGAGAAACAAGCAGGTGGAGCTTTATCAGTCCGGGGATGTGGACTATCTGGTGGCAACCGATGCCATTGGCATGGGGCTCAATCTCGACGTGGACCACGTTGCGTTTGCACAGGACCGGAAATTTGATGGATATCAGTTCCGCGATCTTTCACCGGCAGAAATCGGTCAGATAGCCGGGCGAGCCGGGCGCCATTTGCGTGACGGAACATTTGGCGTGACGGGCCATGTGTCAGGTTTCTCCGAAGCGCTTGTTCAACGTGTTGAATCCCATGCTTTCGATGCAGTGAAGATTTTGCAGTGGCGGAGTGCTCGTTTTGACTATTCCAGCCTCGATGCGCTGAAGCGCTCCATTGACACTCCGGCACCGATTGATGGTCTGACCAGAGCTCTTCCGGCGGTTGACCAGCAAGCTTTGGAGTTTCTTTCGCGTGATCCCGATATTGCTCCACTCGCAAATGCGCCCGAACGTGTAGCACTTTTATGGGACGCCTGCGCCTTGCCGGATTATCGCAAGATTGCACCGGCGCAACACGCTGACATCATTGCGTCCGTATATACTGATCTTGTTGAAAAAGGTCATGTGAACGAAAATTATATGGCAGAAGAGGTTCGGCGCGCTGATTCCATTGATGGCGATATCGACGCTCTTTCGCGGCGTATAGCCCAGATCAGAACGTGGACATTTGTGTCTCATCGACCCGGTTGGCTGGCAGATCAGGCACATTGGCAAGAAAAGACGCGTGAAATTGAGGACAGATTATCCGATGCACTGCATGAACGGTTGACGAAACGCTTCGTAGACCGCAGGACAAGCGTGCTTATGAGGCGCCTGAGAGAGAATACAATGCTAGAAGCCGAAATTAGCCCTGCCGGGGACGTTGTTGTCGAGGGGCACCATGTTGGACGATTAGACGGGTTCCGTTTCACTGCGGATGCTCAAGATGATGGAGCGGACGCCAAGGCGATCAAAGCTGCAGCGCAAAAAGCGCTGGCGGCAGAGTTCGAAAATCGCGCTGAGCGGTTTTCGGCATCCGCCAATGGCGATTTTGCTTTGGCGTCAGATGGGACGCTGCGCTGGATCGGTGCGACTATTGCTTCCGTTGTATCCGGAGAGCAAGCGCTCAAGCCGCGCGCCGTATTGCTGGCTGATGAGCAGCTCACTGGCCCGGCTCGCGACAAGGTTGCCGCGCGGGTTGATCGCTTTCTCAACCACCATATAGACACGGTGTTAAAGCCGCTTGTTGATCTTGCCAATGCGGATGCGCTGGTCGGAATCACGAAAGGTCTTGCCTTCCGGCTGGTCGAAAACTTCGGTGTTTTGCAGCGCCGCGATGTTGCAGAAGAAGTTCGCGGGTTGGATCAGGACTCCCGGGCAGCCCTGCGCCGTCTCGGCGTGCGCTTCGGGGCGTATCACGTATTCTTGCCGGCTCTACTTAAACCGGCTCCCGCTGGTCTCTTGACGCTGCTCTGGGCGCTCAAAGAAGATGCCAAGGACCGTCCCGGGTATGGCGACGTCGTTCAGGTATTGTCCGCAGGCAGAACCTCTGTGGTGACCGATGCAAGCTTTGATCCCGCATTCTATCGTCTGGCAGGATATAGATTGCTTGGTCGCAGAGCTGTCCGCATCGACATCCTTGAACGTCTGGCGGATCTCATCCGTCCTGCGCTGGCCTGGAAGCCCGGCACGGGCACTCGTCCCGATGGCGCCTATGACGGATCACGCTTTCTGGTAATCCCAGCCATGATGTCGATCCTCGGTGCAACTGCCGATGATATGGAGGAGATCCTCAAAAATCTTGGCTATCGTCAGGAAGCCGTTGAACCTTCGATTGTTGCTGCCAAATTGGCGGAGCTAGAAGCGGTCGCAAGTGCTGCACCAACGAAAGAGACTGCAGTGCCTGCTGCAGAACCGGTTGGTCCGGGGTTTGCAAATGCGCCAGTGGTGCAAGCTGTAGCCAAACCATCCCAGCCGACTGCTGAAACAGCAACGCCAGCGGTGCCGGAAGAAGCACCAAAGCCAATTCTCTTGTGGCGTCAGGCACGTTTCGATAATCGCAATAATCGTGGAAATCACGAGAAACGCGATCATCAGCGCGGTGGGCAAGCACGAAACGGCCAATCTGAGCAGAGAGCTGCCCAGCCCAACCGCCCGGCTGCGCCGCAGAATGAACGTGGTGAACGCAAGGAACATTTCCGGGGCAAAGGCAAGCCCGCAGGCAATGAGCGCTTTAAACAGGATGGCGCGAAACATGGCGGAAAACCACAGGGACAACATAAGGCTCCAACCAAGCGTCCCGAGCGTGAGGAACGTCCAGTTAAAATCGACATGGACTCGCCTTTTGCCAAGCTGCTCGCTTTGAAGGAACAAATGAAAAAATAAAATGATGGCAGAGGCCGATAACGAAGGAAAGAAAGGACGGCGCATTGATAAATGGCTGTTCTTTGCGCGGGTGGTAAAATCCCGCTCCCTTGCGGCCAAGCTGGTATCCAGCGGGAATGTCCGTCTAAACAAAGTGAAAATTGATCAGCCATCGCAGAATGTCAAAGTAAGCGATGTGCTGACAATTTCCTTGGACCGTCGTGTCCTGGTTTATGAAGTTGTTGCGGGTGGAGAAAGGCGCGGGCCAGCTGAAGAGGCGAAGAAACTCTACAGGGATCTGTCTCCGCCGCCCATGCCGAAAGAAATTAGCCGTCTGGACGCTTTGCCAAAGCGTGATGCCGGCAGCGGCCGACCAACAAAAAGGGAGCGCCGGCAAGTTGATCGTTTGATGCAGGGCAAAAACGATGATTCCAACTCATAATGTGGCCAACGTTTAATCGAAATAAATTTTCTCGGTTTTGACCTAAGTAGAGTACACTATACCGATAATACACCATTCGCCGGGAATGAATTGCTTGTTTGCGCTTGTTGAAGATGCGAACAATGCGATCAAAGGCTCGCCGGTAAACCAACGCCCGCGTTCTGGTGCCGCAGTCTTGTTCTTACCTCTTGTCAGTTTGGCAGCAAATCGTTACCTCACGATTGTACCCCGCTGATCGTGGTGTCTTCTGGAGCCAGTAAATGACTTATGTTGTGACCGACAATTGCATCCGCTGCAAATATATGGATTGCGTTGAGGTCTGTCCGGTCGACTGTTTTTATGAAGGTGAAAACATGCTCGTCATTCACCCGGACGAATGTATTGACTGCGGTGTTTGTGAACCTGAATGTCCAGCGGAAGCCATCAAGCCGGACACTGAGCCAGGTTTGGACAGCTGGTTGCAGCTGAATGCCGAGTATTCCGAGAAGTGGCCCAATATCTCCACAAAGGGCGACGCCCCGTCGGATGCCAAGGAAATGGACGGTGTGGCGGGCAAATTCGAGAAATTCTTTTCTCCGGAGCCCGGCGAAGGCGATTAATAGCCCAGGAATCAGACTTGGCTAAACTGGAGTTGGTGCAATAAGCAAGGCTTTGAGCCCCATTTTTTGAGCAATTGCAGCAAAAATTTGATTCTACGCGGTTTTCATGTTATGGTGCTGAAATATGTTGATCATTGGACGTCAATTTCGTGGCGCTAAAGTATAAATCACCACTTGGCTAGATTTTTTTCGGACGCAACAGTTCAGGGTATGCTTGTTTGTCATTCAGCCCAACTGATCCGTCCGGATTGCTTTTGCGCGACACTATTGACGACCGACAAACCGGGTTCCGGTTTCCAGTGGTTGGTTTAACCGGTGCGTTTTGCCGGGCGCAGCAGGGAGTAATGAAGCGCATGACAGTAGTTCCGCAGAAAAAAGCCGCCCAGCGTATTGGATTTAAAACGGGCGAATTTATTGTATATCCGGCACACGGCGTTGGTCAAATTGTCAATATTGAAGAACAGGAAGTTGCGGGCCACAAGCTTGAACTGTTTGTTATTGATTTCCAGAAAGACAAGATGCGTCTGAAAGTGCCAGTTGCCAAAGCAACAGCCATCGGCATGCGGAAACTTTCTGAAACTGATTATGTAGAGCGCGCATTGAAGGTCGTCCAGGGACGGGCCCGTATCAAGCGCACCATGTGGTCTCGCCGCGCGCAGGAATATGATGCGAAAATCAATTCAGGCGATTTGATTTCGATTTCGGAAGTTGTGCGTGATCTATTCCGTGCCGACAATCAGCCGGAACAGTCTTATTCAGAACGCCAGCTTTACGAGGCAGCACTTGATCGCATGGCTCGTGAAATTTCCGCCGTCAACAAGATGTCAGAAACCGAAGCTGTCCGTCTTATCGAGGTAAATCTCGCTAAGGGTCCTAAGCGCGGTGCTAAGGCAGATGATGCTGAGGCAGAAGTTGAAGCAGATGTAGTTGCTGAAGACGAGCAGGAAGAGGCAGCATAAGAGCTGTCTTTCTCGCCAAAATACAGCCCGGCAGCGATGCCGGGCTTTTTATTATTCGCTGATAAGCTTCACCTTGTCGCCGACGGATACGGTTCCGCCGGGCGGCATGGCGTTGATCAGGCGAAAGAGGTCAAGCTTGCGGTCTGTACCCAGGATTTTACTTGAAAGTGATGAAAGAGTATCGCCCGGCTTTACTGTCACAACGCGGATGCGTAAAGGCTTTATGGCGGCTTTCTCTTCAGGCGTCAGGAGCTTGAAGCTCTGAACAACCGTTTGCGAGGCGGGTATTAGCGCTGAGCTTCCTGCTGGAGCCGCAGTCAGGAAGCGATAAATGCGATTACCGGCATTGATCACGAAAATATCAAACTCCCAGCGATCGGCCTTTGCCTTGGCGCTGGCCGCAGGCATGCCGTTAAAGGTCGTAGCGGTAACGCTGGCGTCGACAAGCCCGGTCACCCAGCCGCTGCGCATGTAGTCGGTCATTGACGGATTGCCGGATATTTGTGTCCCATCAAACCGGACGGCTACTTCTCCCGGGCCCGTCGCCATAACGGCATCGGCGCTGTTGTCGATGGTGAAGCCTTCAGGAACAGTGAAGCTCACGCCCAGAAGTGGATGGACGAAATTGCGGCCCCGCACATAGCCTTCTTCCGGCGTATCGCCATATAGGATGCCGTCTATACCCTGCAGGAACGATTCGCGGTCGGTCGTGCCAACGCCGGGGGCACCGATACGGCGGGCATGCCCACGCGCAAGTTCAATTCGCTGCGGTGCCGAGGGGTGGCTGGCAAGGAAATCGAGGCTGGCATCGGTAGCGCCAGACACGTTACGGAAATCAGCATAGGAAGCCATGGATTGCAGGAAACGTGGCGCAGCAAATGGATCATAACCCGCTTCGCCAATCATCTTGATGCCGATCGCGTCGGCCTGAAGTTCCTGATTGCGTGAAAACTGCGCCATCCGCAGCTTGCCGCGGATCAAGGCTTCCTGTCCGGCGGTGTCGCCCTGCAGAACTTCCGATACGACGCGTCCGGCAATAACGGCTTCCTGTTCGCGCTGCTGGCGCTCTATACCGTGATTGGCGATTACGTGGCCCATTTCGTGAGCAATCACGGCGGACAGCTCCGCGCTGTCATTGGCGAGGGCGAGGAGGCCGCGGGTGACATAAAGATACCCGCCCGGCAAGGCAAAGGCATTGATGTTGGGCGAGTTGAGAATCGTTATGCGATAGGTGTGGGTCGGGTTGTCCGAAACCGTTGTCAGATTGCCAACGACTTTGGCGACCATGCGCTCCAGTTTTGCATCCTTATACTCGCCGCCATAGGTCGCGAGAATACGGGGATGCTGCTCAGCGCTAAGTTTGGCGAGCCGGTCGTTCTTATTAACATTGTCTACCGTGACCGGGTTCGATGACGGGCCAAGCGCCGCATCTTCCTTGCTAATATTCAGCACTTGGCAACCTGAGAGAAAGGCAAGCATCAGCATGAGCTGCGCCGGCTTTCTGCCCTGCTTAGCTGCTTGAAACCATCCTGTATTCAAGGGAGACGTGTGCGAACCCAGAATCATATCCTTTTTGTATTAAGCGCCAGGAGACTCGTATGTCTTTGTTCTTGCTAGCCCGATGTGCGGCCCGGAGCAAGAATTTCATTGTTTTCCTGACCGGGGCAAGGCGTCGAAAATATGTCAAAGACCAGACTCTTTGCTACCGAGGTAATTTCGCAACAGGGCATGGCCATCGTCTGACAGAAGATCCTTGGCCGGGCCGGAAGCAGCAATGTGCCCATTATCAACGAAGATCAGCGTCGATGCCAGCCGCAAAGCGTCGTCGGGATGATGCGTGACCATGATAATTGTCATTCCGGTTTCTTTTTGAAGATTCTCAATAAGTTCCAGCATTTCGTGACGCAAAGCAGGGCCAAGGGAAGCGAAAGCTTCATCCAGAAGCAATACGGGACGGTTGCGCACCAATGCGCGGGCGATTGCCACGCGCTGACGTTCTCCCCCGGAAAGAGCCTCGGGCTTCCTTCCCTCTTTTCCGGCAAGCCCGACTTTCCGAATCGCTGCCTGAATTTCCACTTTGTCGACTTCATCAAGCCTCAAATCCGAACGGCGGCCCAATCCGACATTGGACATCACATCCAGATGGGAAAAAAGATTATTGTCCTGAAACACCATGGAGACTGGACGGAGCGATGGCGGAAGACTGGTCACGTCAACCTCATTGATTAGTACCGAGCCACCAACGGGCTTCTCGAACCCGGCGATGAGATTAAGCAGCGTCGATTTTCCCGATCCGCTCGGGCCGATGACGGCGGTTATTGTGGAGGCTTGAATGGACACATCAAAGTGCATTGCCATGTCCCCATAGTCGAAACGCACGGCGTTGAGACGAACAGAGACGCCATTTGTCTTTGCGGGCTTAGCCATTTGCACTGCTGTCCCTTTTGGCCAGTCGAATTGCGCCTCTATCGGCGATGATCATGAGAATGAGGCACAGCGCAGCAAGAATTAGTGCCAACCCGGCGGCGTCGGCGGTACGATAGCTTCCCATGCGTTGCAACAGCAAATAGGGCAGGGTCAGAACGGTGTCGTTGCCAAACAGGGCAATTGTTCCGAGATCACCGAGGGACAAAGCCATGGCAAACGCAAAGGCAATGCCGAGCGGATGTTTTAAAATTGGCCAATCGATAATTCGGAGCCGGCTCCAACCCGCAATGCCCAATTGCTCGCACAGTCTGTTGTGGCGGCTTGCCGCTGTATCCCATGACGGTCGAAGAATCCGGAACGCAAAAGGGATGGCCATAGCGGCATTGACGCATATTACCATGAAGGGTGCGAGGCTGAATGGATCGACAAAGTGGCGGGAAAGAATGAACCATCCCGCACCAATGATGATAGGCGGCACCACTATGATCAAGCTCGCGCCAAGATCAAGCGAGCGCTCAAATACTCCAGCTCTGGCGTAGCGCCGCCGGGTTGCCAAAAACTCCCGCGCAATCACAAGACTAAGCGAAATTATTAGTGAAAGTGCGGCGGCGATTGCACCAAGAACAAGACTGGTGACAATTGCGCGCCAGACGGCCGTTTCGGACAGGAGACGGGTAATATCTGCCGACAAGCCGGAAATGACAGTGCCTGCCATGGGCAAGGCGACGAACAGAAAACCGGATATAATCAGAACAATGTTCCATAGTCTTTGCGGCAATGAAGGCATGTCGAAGCGGCGGGTCGTGGTACGCAAGCTGAAGCCTTCTTCTGTCGGACGCCCAGCGAGCGATAGAAGGCCGAGCACGATAATTGTCAGGCAAAGCTGAAGAAGCGTCAGGGACACCGCTCTGGCTATATCAAAATCGAAATGAAGCGACTGGTATATTGCAACTTCGAGTGTCGTGGCGCGAGGCCCTCCGCCGAGTGTCAGCACCACGGTGAATGAAGTAATGCACAGCATGAAGATCAAGCCAGCTACACCCGATATACTGCGTAAAATGACCGGCCATTCGATTAATTTGAACTGTGTCCAGTTGCTCATCCCCAATTGTGAGGAGAGTTTCCAATAATCTTCGGGAATGGAATCCAGACCTGAGAGAATGAGCCGTGTGGCCAATGGCAAATTGAAAAATACATGGGTGAGAAGAATGCCCGTCAGCCCGTAAATATCGGGAACCAAATCAAGCCCCAGCCATCCGAGGATAGCAGCCAGCAAACCGTTTCGTCCGTAAATGCTGGTGACACCGAGCACGGCAACGAGCGCTGGCAGCGCCAGAGGCAAGGCAAACAGACGCAGGAGCATTGCGCGTCCCGGAAAGCTCTGCTGTGCATGCAGTGCACGGGCAAGTGGGATGGCAAAGCCGACAGAAAGCACCATGGAAAGGAGCGCTTGAAGGATTGTGAAGCGTGCAATCCGCCAAATGTAGCTGTCAAAAGTAGCAAAGCCCTCCGTGCTTCCACGGAAAGCTTCAATGGCGAGACTGAGGAGAGAGCCGCCCGCCAATATGCCCAGAAAGGCGAGAGCGAGACCTCCCGCCAAGGGTTTCATCGAAGAGGCGGCCATCTATGCTACTTGCTCATGGCTTCAAGCCACTCGTCGATCCAGGCTTTGCGATTTTTCGCCACTTCTTCAGATGTGAAAGTCAGTGTCTTTGCTGGCTTTACCAATGTGTCAAAGGCTGGATTGAGCGGATTTGAGGTTTTAGCTGCAGGATACATCCAATTGTTTTCGGGAATGGTATCCTGAAATGCTGTGCCGGTAACAAATGTCAAAAACTGCGCAGCAAGCGGGTTCTTGGCTCCGTTTACAGTTTGCGCTGCAACCTCGACCTGCAGGTAATGTCCTTCATCGAAGGATGCTGCCTTGTACCGATCGGTTTTGTCCGCGATCAGATGATAAGCGGGCGACGTAGTATAGGAAAGCACCATGGGCGCTTCACCTTTGGTAAAAAGCCCATAGGCTTCTGACCAGCCGGGCGTGACGGTTAAAACGCGATCCTTGAGTTTGGCCCAGGCTTCACCGGCCTTGTCGCCGTAAACTGATTTCATCCATAATACGAGACCAAGGCCCGGCGTAGACGTGCGGGGATCTTCAATAACGATCTTCTGCTTCGGATCGCCCTCAACCAAATCCTTCAGACTAACCGGTGCGTCTTTGACTTTCTCTGTGTCATAAATGACAGCGAAGTAGCCATAATCATAGGGAACGAAAATGCTGTCCTTGAAGCCGCCAGGAATGTCGATAGCAGTCGTATCGATGCCATGCGGCGCAAAAAGTCCGGTTTGCTGAGCTTCAAAAGTCAGGTTCGTATCCAGACCGAGAACAATATCCGCCTTTGTCGATGCGCCTTCAAGCTTCAGACGGTTAAGCAGCGCAACGCCATCGGCGACTGCTACAAAGTCAACAGTACAGGTGCATTGCTTCTCAAAGGCTTCTTTGACTTTTGGCCCTGGCCCCCATTCAGAGGTAAAGCTTTCATAGGTGTAGACTGTCAGCTTGCCATCCGCATTTGCTGGGCTGGAAAGGCCAAATGCCAATGCGCTGGAAACAAGGGCAAATTTCATAAATTCGAGTGGCTGCATAGGCGCCTCCTAAAGTTGAATTTCAAAAGGATAGGTGCGCCGGCTTGTGAAGCCGCATCTAATCCCTCCGCCGGTACAAACCGGATCAGGTTCCGCGGGTTGACTGGATTGGTTCCAGTCTCTCAGCCTGTTGATGCAGGCACCCCGTTAGAGCAAGGCCAGATTAGTGACTGTGTCCTGCCAACGCAAGCGCCCATCGCCTAGCTGGTTGTTTTTGTTATGCCTTCCCCTTGCCACGCCCGCTTTCCGCGTCTGGCTATTGCTTGGTGGGAAAGACGGGCGGTCATCGAAGCGCGTCTTTGT
>NZ_JBQENG010000005.1:0-364504 GCF_052044585.1 Phyllobacterium sp. 22552
ATATTGCTGTTTTGAAACGTATAGCATGGAACACCCCATTTCAGCTCTTCGGCCAGTTCGCATTCCAATGCAATGGACCTAAGCTCCGCGAACTCCTCTTGCCAATTTGTCTCCCTGTTCAAAACAGCGTCGACCTTCGGGTTCTTACTTTTTGTCATGCTGCGCCTCCCAAACAATTTCACTTCACTAATCTATAGGCAGCCTTCGGTCATTCCACTCGCTTCTGGGAATACTGCCTCCAACCGCAAAGCTGAACGAGACAACCTTGCTCCTGCTATTGTCAACCGTGCACTGGAAGTTGATGTTGTACCAATCTCCCCTGCTGCGAAATGCACCCCCTCTCGCATCCAATGCGTATTCCGAAATTCGCCCGCCTGAGCGACCGAATGGCACAAGCAGATCCGGGAAAGAGCCCGGTCTTTGACGTCGCACCTGCTCCAAAGCCTCGATTGTGCAGAGCTGCATGATACGATCTCTGGCCGACATTTTACGCGCCGATTGCCTCACCCGAAAGCTCGAGAGCGACTCTTGCGAGAAAAGCTCCTTGGCGGGAGTGGGATTTGCCGTCTCTTTTGCCTTGGGTTTTGCAGGCTCGGCAGCCGCCTTTTTCGGTTCCGGTTGCGGCTTGGCCTCAGAGGCGGGCTTCATCCCGTCTGGTGCTTTTTGCTGCTCCTGCAGCTTTTCCGTTTCTGCGGGTTTTTCCGGCTCCGGCTTTTCCTCGGTCTTGTCTGATTGCGATGTCTCTGGAGCAGTCACCGGTGGCAATTCTTTCTCTTCTGTCTTCTGCTCGGTTTTTGCAGTGGCAGCCGCGAATGCAGGACTGCCTGCTGCGGGTGGCGGCGCAGGCGCCGGCTGGGGCTTGGGCTGCGTTTTTTCTGCCGGTTCGGGTGAAGGGGCTGGAGAAGGAGGCGGAACGAGCTTAACATCAATCGTTTCCTTTGGTGCCGGCATTATTTCAAATGAAAGCCCGGTCCATAGCAACAAACCTATCAATAGATGCAAGGCGAGTGAGAACGGCAGCCCGAAACTTAGTCTTTTCCAGGGTTTTGCAGCATATTCGAACATGCCTGAAAGATAAGCGATCACACGGACAAACCCATATTTGCGGTCAGCTTTCAACTCATCGGGCTGTTTGGGCGAATTGGACATGCCAAGACAGATTTCGCAAACCGCATAAGCACTTGCTACCAAGCTTCGGATTTACCTTCTCGCTTGATTTATAACAAGGGATCAAAGCGGTTTTCGATTTTAGGTGCAAATTGCAGAAAGCGCTTTCTAATCGTTGTGATTGCATTACTTTGATCTTGCGGAGTTGAACCTTCGCCAAATCAGAGGATGGAACATGAAGAAACTGCTTTTATTCAGTGCCGCTGTCATCGTGGCATTAACGTCGGCTGCAGGCGCTCAAGAAGCCACCATACGCATAGCTACCGAAGGCGCCTACCCACCGTTCAATACTTTGAACGCGGACGGCACATTGGCAGGGCTGGACGTCGATATGGCGAATGCGCTGTGCGAAGAAATGAAAGCAAAATGTACAATCGTTGCGCAGGATTGGGACGGCATTATTCCGGGGCTAATGGCTAAAAAATATGATGCCATCATCGCATCAATGAGCATTACGGAAGACCGTAAAAAACAGATCGATTTCACCAACAAATATTACACCACACCGCTGGCCGTTGCCGTTCCAAACGACAGCACCCTGGCGGGCGTCGCTATCGCCGACCTGAAAGACAAGACCGTTGGCGCACAGGCTGGTACGACCCAGGCGATCTACGCCACTGATGTTTACGGCAAGGCCGGTGTGGATGTGAAGCTCTATCCCACACAGGATGAGGCGGCAGCAGATATGACAAATGGTCGTATCGATGCGCTGATCTCAGACAAATTCGTTGTCGTGGATTGGCTTAATAATGCCGGAAAAGATTGCTGCAAGATGCTGGGTGACGTTCCCGGAACCGAGACCGAAGCAGGCATCGGTATCCGCAAGGGCGACGACGCGCTGAGGGAGAAATTCAATAAGGCGATCGATGCCATCGTGGCAAACGGAACGCATAAGAAAATAGTTGCCAAATATTTCCCCTTCGACATTTACTAAAAGACAAAAGCCATCCGCCTGAAAGCGGGTGGCTTTTCCCCCCAGTCAGCGGGATCAGGGTCCGTTGACCAGCTTGAGAATAAGCTGCTGGATATTGCCTCCATCACTCATTTCATCACGGTCGAAATCGCGGCTTTTCTGGCGCTGGGCTATTGAAAGAGCGGAAAGCCGAGGCTGCATTTCCAACCGGATTTTTTGGCAATCAGGGTCGTCGGGAACGGACAGGCCAATTGTCGATGCCTCTATCGCGCGCACCATTTCCTTGATCTGCTCGCCATGCACGAGTTCATGATTTCTGACGCCCGTGATGAATGCGTTCCAGCTTTTTTCCACCGCATCCGGCAAGCGATCTGAAGGCTTTGGTAGCGTATAGGTGATTATCAGCTTGGGCCGGGCCGAGACGAGTTTGCAAGCATTGTCAGCCTGCCGCTCATATTTCCTGGTCCATGTCAGCTTGAAATTGGTATGCGCAATGGTGCGGACTCTGCCGCCCAGTTGCGGGCCTCTCTCGCCGATGGAGGCATAGAGCGATGCGCCGGACTTTCCCGCGATTGCATAGGGCTGGACAGTTTCGGTTGCGGTCCATTCAGCCGCTGCCGCTCCCGGCATCAAACCCAGGAGACATGACAGCAAGAAAGAAAATGAGATAGGTCGTTTCAATCTGGCCTCGCTGATGCTGCAAACGATGTACAGCAACGAGCTGGAGCATGTTCACAGTTGTAACGATTCGACCAGTGCCGAATGTGTGCCCCGCCCGCCTTTGCGGACGGGGCAGATGCAATTAGTTGACAGATGTCAGCGTCATTGATGTTCCGGTAGCTGCGACATTGAGACCGAGCTGGCCGGTCACGCTTACTGCCTGAAGATGAATGGAACCCGATGTCCCGCCAAACAGGACATTCGTACCAATACCGGCACCGACCGTGGCTTCAGCAGTCGCACCGCGATACAGGCCGCTCAAAGAACCGTGATGATAGCCTGCAGTTGGTGCAAACACTGCCCAAATCAGACGGCTGCGGGTGGTAAAACCAAGGTCAACACCCAGCTTCTTGATGGCGCCCGAGTAATTGTCGATACGCTCTCCGCCCATTGTGGACCGGAACGAACACTCAACTTCCTTGGCTGAACCAAGCACATAACCGACGCCGCCGCCGATTGAGCAATCGAGATAGCCGATCTTTACGCCATTGCGCACATCTTGCTCTTCATATGTTGGCAATTGCATATCGGCCGCTTTGGCGATTGTTGTTCCGGCTATTGCCAGCGACCCTACGGCAAGCGCCATTGTAAGAGTCTTGTTCATGCTTCTCTCCTTACTTATTTATTTCGCGCAATTCCGGAAAACCGCTGCACGCTTTTCCGGAGTTGCTCTAAATCTTGACCGGCACACCATGCCGGATTGTCCCGTCCGCAAACTCGGCGATAGAACGTTGGTCCAACGATTCCAGTCCGGAAAGGTTGCAACGAAACGTATCCATACGTGAAGGCGCGATAACAGACGGCCCACAGTTCAACGGCCATTAGGACATTTTAAAGGCATTCTGTGCAGCGGTGCATCTATCTTCGCTTGGTGTGGCATTTGGGTCATGACGACGTTCCACTCCAATCGGGATTACGGGCGCCGCGCTAAATAAGTTTCAACGGATGCGTGGAGAAAAATATCAACGCAGAGCGGGCGAACTGGCGAATGTGCCACCATCCCTTGCGCGCAGCATTTCCGCCTTCGTGGACAATTCTGACTGTCGGCACATAAGCGATTTCCGCAAATTTTGCCGTTCGCAGCGATATATCGAAATCTTCGAAATAGAGCAGATAACGAGCATCGAAACCGCCCAGCTTTTTAAAAACATCGCCACGAAAAAACATGAAACAGCCGCTTACGATGGGAGGGCTCCAAAAAACGACATCACCAATCTGATCGCGCATTTCGTAGCGATTCAAGCGTTTAGCAAATAGCCGTTTGATGGCGCGCGGTGCAAAGCCGCGAAGCAAAAGATCAAACACCGCCGGATAGTTCTTGCAAAGATATTGCCGCGTTCCGTCCGGATTAAACGCTTTTGGCGTCAAGAGCCCGCAGTTTTTGTGATCCGTCATGAAGGCAATGGCATTGGCGAGCGCTTCCGGCTCCATTTCGACATCAGGATTGAGGACCAAATGATATTTGCCAACGGCATCTGTGACGATGTTATTTGCCCTGCCAAACCCGACATTGCCCTGCCCGCTCATGATCTCAAAAGGCAGGCCCTCCATCGCCTCCAACAGCCAGTCATAGCCAGAGGCCGCCGGGGTATTATCGATCACGAATATCTTGACTTGCGTCAGACCGCTCAATTGAAGCGCATGCCGCAGACTTTGGATGGTTTTCAGGACCGTTTCCTGGTCGGGCTTGAATATGACAATGGCAATGGTCAGTTCATACGTCTCAGCACCGGGATATGCACTCTCGACCATTAACCGACTTTCTTTCCCATTTTCCCCGTTAGACCATGCCAGACACCAAGGGTCATCATTTTTGCATGTTCTGCTCGAGGGGCTGTAATCAGACTGTAGAATACAAATTTTCGTACCAAACGGGCCATATCAACCATTTTCCAATTTAAATGCAGCCATTTTTGGCGATAGAGCCAAATCGCATTTCTGAAATGATAATAATGCCGCAACGGGCTATGCACAGGTATGTGCCTGCCCCGAAAAAGCACGGGGCTATCGCCCAAATCGTGCTTCATATGGGCGTTGCATATGCCATAAGATTGATAGCCCATCTGCTTTGCCCGCAAACCCCATTCAATATCAACATAGTCGATAAAAAGTTCTTCCCGCATTCCGCCTACACTATCGAGGGTCGATAGTGGAATGAGGCAGCCGGAAGCAATGAGATAGTCCACCTCCACTATCGAATCATTCTCCGCACAGATTTGCCGTTCAAGCCGCAGGCCCGTCACTTTGATGAAGGGCGGAGGATTTTTCTGCCGTGGGTCCTCATATCGAGGTCCGACACACGCCACTCGAAGATTTTTCGCCAATTGCGCCTCAGCGGCGTTCAAAAGCCTGGCAACCATATCTCCTGCGGGGATGCTGTCCTGATCAAGCAGAAGCACGTAAGCTGCATCATGGACTCGGGCTTTCGCGATACCGATATTCTGAGCTTTTGCGATTCCAAAATTTTGTCCGAGCTTCTCAATATCCACCATTGGATACAGCGAAGCCAGTCGGTTTTCCACGTCTTCTCCACTGCCATTGTCGACGATGATCAGCTTTCCAACTTGGGGAATTATTGCCTCAAGCAGGCTCTTCAGGCCATCCAGATCAGGATTATATGTAACGATAATTCCTGTGACAGACCGGTTATCAACCCGCATTTTTAAAAGCTTCCATTTAAAGTTCAACTGACGGGTTAGCTAGCAGATAGCGCGTTGCAAGGAAAACCAAAACACTTATGAAGATTGACATGTGTTTCTCTTGCCGCCAAATGTCTGCGACAAATGCAATCGAGTTCCGGTTGTCACGATGGTAATAAGGAAACGTTGAATGAAGGGCATTATTCTGGCAGGCGGAAGTGGTACACGCCTTTATCCATTGACGATTGCCGTCTCCAAGCAAATGTTGCCAATCTATGACAAGCCCATGATTTATTACCCGCTAAGCGTGTTGATGCTTGCGGGTATACGGGAAATTCTCATCATCTCGACGCCGCATGATCTGCCGCTCTTTCAAAAATTATTGGGCGATGGGTCAGATTTTGGCGTCAGCTTCTCTTATGCTGAACAGCCTCAACCAAACGGTTTGGCCGAAGCATTTATTATCGGACGTGAGTTTATCGGCAATGACAGCGTTGCCATGATCCTTGGGGATAACATCTATTTTGGCGATGGTCTGTCGCGGCTTTGTCAGGAAGCCGCGAGCGGTGACAGGGGGGGCACTGTCTTTGCTTACCACGTTGAGGACCCTCAACGATATGGTGTGGTGCAGTTTGAAAAAGCCACGGGGAAAGCACTTTCCATTGAAGAAAAGCCGGTAAAGCCAAAATCGAACTGGGCTGTTACTGGACTCTACTTTTACGATAATGAAGTGGTCGACATTGCCAAATCTATCAAGCCATCCGAACGAGGCGAGCTTGAGATCACGAGTATCAACAATATCTATCTGGAACGTGGCGATTTGCGCGTACAGCAATTGGGCCGGGGATATGCCTGGCTCGATACCGGTACCCATGACAGCTTGCACGAGGCATCATCATTTGTGAGAACGATTGAACATCGGCAGGGCATTAAGATTGCTTGCCCCGAGGAAATAGGGTTGGAATGGGGATGGGTCGACGCCGACCGAGTCCTCGAGAGAGCAGCAAAAATGGGCAAAACCGAATACGCAACCTATCTGCGCCGCAGAGCTGAAGAGGTCGGTAAATAATGATCGAAGTAAAGCCTCTCGCACTTGAAGGTGTTCTGGAAATTCTGCCCAAAAAATTCGGTGATGATCGCGGATTTTTTTCAGAAACGTATAATGCGCAAAGTTTTGCCGAAGCGGGCATTCCCTTGCAATTCGTCCAGGACAACCACTCCTTGTCTGCAGCTAAGGGCGTCTTGCGCGGATTGCATTATCAGCTACCGCCACGCGCTCAAGACAAGCTTGTGCGCGTCGTCAAAGGGTCCATTCTGGATGTGGTAGTAGATATCCGGAAAAGCTCGCCAACCTTCATGAAGTGGCTGTCCTTGGAAGTCTCTGCAAAGAAGTGGAACCAGATATTGGTGCCCAAGGGATTTGCACATGGCTTTGTGACACTCGAAGAAAATACCGAGGTGGTCTACAAGGTTACGGATTACTATTCTCCCGAACATGATAGGTCGCTACGATTTGACGATCCGTCAATTGGCGTGGCATGGCCTTTCGAAAAATCCGTCCTACAACTGTCCGATAAAGATCGAAACGCCCCTGTGCTCGATGGCGCTGATATTTTCCCTTAAGGAGCAATTTGGTTCATGAATATTCTAGTTACCGGCGGCGCCGGCTTTATTGGTTCTGCAGTTTGCAGACAACTGGCGGCCAACCCGCAAAACCGGGTCGTGAATGTTGACAAGCTAACCTATGCTGGAAATCTTGCATCGCTACGACAGATCGAGAATTACCCAAATTACAGCTTTATCCAGGCGGATATATGCGATGATGCAACAATTCTGGGTATTTTACGCGACGAGAAAATAGATGCGATCATGCATCTCGCCGCTGAAAGCCATGTCGATCGTTCCATTGACGGGCCAGCAGCCTTTATCGAAACAAACATTATCGGTACGTTCCGCATGCTCAATGCAGCGCTGACCTATTGGCGCGAATTGTCGGAGCCAGCCAAATCAGCGTTTCGGTTCCACCATATTTCCACCGATGAGGTCTTTGGCGACCTGCCTTTTGACAGCGGGATCTTTACGGAAGAAACGCCCTACGCACCTTCTTCGCCCTACTCGGCATCAAAGGCTGCATCAGACCATTTGGTCCGCGCTTGGCATGAGACCTATGGCCTGCCGGTCGTTCTATCCAATTGTTCAAACAATTACGGTCCGTTCCATTTTCCGGAAAAGCTGATCCCGCTGGTGATCCTCAACGCCTTGGACGGTAAGTCGCTTCCGATTTATGGCACAGGAGCAAATGTCCGCGATTGGCTTTATGTCGAGGACCATGCGCGCGCGCTGGAACTCGTCGTCACAAAGGGCAAACCGGGCGAGAGCTACAACATCGGAGGCCGAGCCGAACAAACGAATTTGAGCGTTGTTGAAACGATCTGCGATATACTCGACAAGAAGCGGCCGCGTGCCAATGGCGGGCGATACAGGGACCTGATCAGTTTTGTCAGCGACCGGCCGGGCCATGACCGTCGTTATGCAATCGATGCATCAAAGATCGAGCGGGAACTCGGCTGGACCCCGTCAGAAACGTTCCAGTCAGGCTTGGAACGCACCATTCAATGGTATCTGGACAATGATTGGTGGTGGCAGCCTATTCGCGGCGAACGTTATGCGGGCGAGCGGCTCGGTTCTACAACAGCAAAGAGTGCAGTATGAAAATTGTCGTCACAGGGCACGAGGGTCAAGTTGTTCTCAGCCTGATGGAGAGAGCAGCCTTGCATCCCTCCATTGAGCTTGTTGCTCTGGGACGGCCAAAACTCGATCTGGCGCAACCACAAACGATATTTCAGGCAATTGTGGACGCTGCGCCGGATCTCGTTGTTTCTGCCGCCGCTTACACGGCTGTCGATCAGGCGGAAGACGAAGCTGAACTCGCTTCAGTGATCAATACAGCCGGCGCTACCGCTGTTGCGGAGGCGGCAGCACATATCAACGCGCCGATTATTCACCTTTCTACAGATTATGTGTTTTCAGGCGAAGGCAGAGAACCTTACAAAGAAGAAGACCCAACTGGACCAAAAGGCGTTTACGGACAGACCAAACTCAATGGTGAGTTGGGTGTTATCCAAGCAAACAAACGCCATTTTATTTTACGGACCGCATGGGTCTATAGCCCCTTTGGCAAAAACTTCGTCAAGACGATGCTGCGCCTGGCTGAAACACGTGACCAGTTGTCGGTCGTTTCCGATCAATGGGGAAATCCAACCTCAGCGCTGGATATAGCCGATGCAATTTTGCATATGGCAGAGCGGCTTCAAACCGACCCTTCATTTAACAGTTTTGGCGTCTATCATCTGGCTGGTACAGGAAGTACCAACTGGAGCGGTTTTGCTCAAAAAATCTTCGAGTATAGCCGGGCGCGTAACGGACCTTATGCGGATGTGGCCGGCATCGCGACTGCCGATTATCCGACAAAAGCAAAACGGCCTTTGAACTCGCAATTGTCGACTGATCGCTTCTTTGAAACTTTTGGCTGGCGGGCGCCGGAATGGCCGCAATCGCTGGAACATGTTGTCGATAGAATTCTGGCAGACAACAGCCAAGGCTGAATTCGCATTCTTCAGCAAATATTGATCTTTAGAGCCGGTTCTGACTGCGCTGACGAGCCAGACCACCAATTCTGCAAGACATTCCCGTTTTTTGCACGCCCATGACTCAGGCCATGGGCGAGTGTCATTGTGCTTGCCTCCAACTTAACAATTTTATATCGTCATTTTATCTATATATTATCAATGTAGTTGTCCGTATTGGCAGCCATGCGTTCGAACAGAGGAAATACACATGAGTAGCTGGGATTTCTGGGTAGATCGTGGCGGCACCTTTACTGACGTGATCGGTCGTGACCCGGCAGGAACGCTGCATGCCAAAAAGGTTCTTTCCGAAAATCCGGCAGCTTATAGCGATGCAGCGGTGAATGGCATTCGACAGCATCTGGGACTGGAACCAAATGACGCCATTCCGGCGGGGCTTATTGGCGAAGTTCGCATGGGCACCACCGTCGCAACGAATGCCCTGCTGGAGCGCAAAGGCGAGCGTCTGGCACTGGTAACGACCAAAGGTTTCAGAGACGCGTTACGCATCGGCTATCAGGAACGCAAGAATATCTTTGCAACCGAAATCATCAAGGCCGAAGCGCTGTATGACCAGGTTTTGGAAATTGATGGGCGTGTGCTTGCCGATGGAACGGTCGAAGTTCCCCCCAATATGAATGAAGTCCATAAAGCTTTGAACTTATTAAAGGACGAGGGATATGACGCCCTCGCCATTGCCTTCATGCATGCCTACAAATTCCCAGAACATGAAGCAGCGGTTGCAGCAATTGCGCGGGATATCGGCTTCTCGCAGGTGTCGGTCAGTCACGAAGTCTCGCCCTTGATCAAACTGGTTGGACGCGGCGATACAACGGTTATCGATGCCTATCTTTCCCCCGTTTTGCGGCGCTACGTGGAACAGGTTTCCAGAGAGCTTGATGTGACCCGTACCGGTGCGCGTGTCATGTTCATGATGTCATCCGGCGGATTGACTGCTGCCGATATGTTTCAGGGCAAGGATGCCATTCTATCTGGACCCGCAGGCGGCGTTGTGGGCCTTGCCAGAACTGGCATAGAGGCAGGCTTTGGCAATGTCATCGGCTTTGACATGGGCGGCACATCCACCGATGTGGCGCATTATGATGGCATATATGAAAGAGCCTTCGAAACGGAAGTCGCGGGCGTGAGAGTGCGCGCTCCGATGATGCTCATCCACACCGTGGCCGCAGGCGGTGGTTCCATTCTGCACTTCGATAATGGCCGCTTCAGCGTCGGGCCGGATTCGGCAGGTGCCAATCCCGGCCCCGCCTGCTATCGCAATGGCGGCCCGCTGGCAGTCACAGATGCAAATGTCATGGTCGGCAAACTCATCCCTGAATTCTTCCCGCCGATCTTTGGTCCGGGACAAAATGAATCTCTCGATATCGAAGTCGTACGCCGTGGCTTTGCGCAACTTGCTGAGAAGATTGGCGATGGGCGAAGCGTGGAAGACGTGGCAGACGGCTTCATACGGATTGCTGTCGCCAATATGGTAGAGGCGATCAAGAAGATTTCAGTGCAGCGTGGATATGATGTGACACGCTACGCCTTGAGCTGTTTTGGCGGTGCAGGCGGCCAGCATGCCTGCCTTGTTGCCGATGCGCTCGGCATGAAGAGTATTCTCGTGCACCCCATGTCGGGCTTGCTCTCGGCTTATGGGATGGGCCTTGCCGATATAAGAGCGACGCGGCAAAAGGCGTTGGGCATATCATTGGATGAAAATGCCCCTGCCCAACTTGCTGAGATGGGCCGGGAATTGGAAAACGAATGCATTGCGGAGCTTCAGGCACAAGGGATTGCGCGTGATGCGATCACCAGTTTTGTTCGCGCCCATATTCGCTATGCCGGTACGGATACAGTGCTCAGTGTAGAGGCGACTTATCCCGCTTCTGACAACACAACACGGCTGCGCCGGGAATTCGAGATTCTGCACAAACGCCGCTTCGGTTTCGTTGCTGAAAACAAGGCCCTTTTTATTGAGGCTGTTGAGGTTGAAACTGTCGGCGGCGGTAGCGAACAAACTGAAAAGAGTGTCGAACCTCAAGCGACAGGCGAACCCCAAGCGATCAGACATAATCGCATATTCTCGCAAGGCAAAGCCTATGATGCGCCCGTGATCTTGCGTGATGCGATGAAGCCAGGCCAGCAGTTGACAGGCCCTGCCATCATCATCGAACCAAACCAGACGATCATCATCGAAGATGGCTGGCAGGCCCAACTGACAGCAAAGAACCATATCGTTCTTAATCGCATCAAAGCATTGCCCAGTCAGGTTGCTATCGGGACAAAGGCAGATCCGGTGATGCTGGAAATATTCAACAATCTGTTCATGTCGATTGCAGAACAGATGGGCGTGACGCTGCAAAACACCGCCTATTCGGTTAATATCAAAGAGCGGCTGGATTTCTCCTGCGCTGTTTTCGATGCGGAAGGCAATCTGGTTGCCAATGCCCCGCATATGCCCGTGCATCTGGGCTCAATGGATGCTTCTGTAGCAGCAGCAATCCGTGAAAATCCCGTAATCCGTCCAGGCGATGTTTTCCTTATTAACGCGCCCTATAATGGCGGCACGCATCTTCCCGATCTGACGGTGTGCACACCGGTTTTTGAAGATACAGGCAAGACGATCCGTTTCTGGGTAGCAAGCCGCGGACATCATGCCGACATTGGCGGTATCGCGCCGGGCTCCATGTCCCCCTTGGCGACGACGATCGAAGAGGAAGGCGTCTATATCGACAACTTCAAACTTCTGGATCAAGGACGATTCTGCGAAGATGAACTGGCGGAACTCTTGACGGGCGCCAAATATCCCGTGCGCACACTGCTGCAAAACGTCAATGACCTGAAAGCCCAGGTGGCAGCCAATGAAAAGGGTGTGGCCGAACTTCGCAAAATGATCGCCCATTTCGGCGAGGATGTGGTTGAGGCCTATATGGGCCATGTGCAAGACAATGCGGCGGAAAGTGTTCGCCGCGTCCTGGACCAGCTTCAGGATGGTAAATTCACCTATGAGATGGATCAAGGATGCAGCATTGTCGTCAGCATCTCTGTCGACAAATCAGCGCGTGAAGTAACTGTCGATTTTACCGGCACCTCAAACCAGAGGGCTGACAATTTCAACGCCCCCCGCCCTGTTACACGCGCTGCTGTGCTTTATGTTTTCCGCACGCTTGTACAAAGCAACATTCCCATGAATGCCGGATGCCTGCGCCCGATCCGTATCATTGTTCCAGACGGCACAATGCTCTCGCCTGAATACCCTGCTGCGGTTGTTGCAGGCAATGTAGAGGTCAGCCAAGCCGTAACGAATTGCCTGTTTGGTGCTGTGGGCGCGCAAGCAGCAGCGCAAGGCACAATGAACAACCTTACTTTTGGCAATGACGAACACCAGTATTACGAAACCATATGTTCCGGCGCGCCGGCTGGGCCCGGTTACAATGGTGCGGATGCAATTCACACCCACATGACAAATTCGCGCCTGACAGATCCGGAAATTCTGGAAACCCGCTTCCCTGTTGTGCTTGAGGATTTTCACATCCGTGCAGATTCAGGCGGCAAAGGAAAATGGTCTGCGGGCAATGGCACAAAACGGACCATTCGAGCGCAAAGAAAACTGGATTTTGCGATACTTTCCGGACACCGGCGCATTGCGCCCTTTGGCCTGAATGGCGGTGAACCCGGCCAGCTTGGTGCCAATGCCGTGCGCCGGAATAATGGGCAGATCGAAATGCTTGGCGGCTGCGCTCATACGGTTCTTGAGGCGGGAGAGGCTTTCATTGTCACGACGCCGACCGGCGGCGGGTTTGGAAAGAAGTAAGGCCGGACACGCCTGACCAATGCTTCAGCGGCGCGTCCGCTGGAGCGTCCTCTTGATAAATTTTCAGCAACTCCCATATATGTTTCGTCGACCCGATTAACCGGGCAATACCGCAGCTCAACGGAGCGCGGGTAACTTCCAGGATCGCTGATGGCCATTGTCATCCTTAATGGCGATCCGGAATATTCACATCGGCATATTTCAACACACAAAGCTGCGGAGTTTTTCTGCGTGGCCAATGGATTAAAATGCACATCATTATCGAAAAACATAACAAGTCATCCGTATATAAACGGCCGGACATTTATCGAGACTCTATAAAATCAAAATCGCCGGACCATCAATACGAGCATCAATCATCGGGATTTACCCGGGAAGAGCTCCGCCGGATTGTCGCCGAGCAGATCGATTGATCGCTCGGTTGGCGAAAAAACCAGATAATACCAATCAGGAGTGGGCCGCAAACGGCTCAGCAATAAAATCGACAAGAACTCAACCAAATCACCGGGCAAGCGCCGTTCGCAGGTGCCTCTCCCCCGCAACCAAAGCTCCCATAATCAAAGCCCAAAGCTGAGTTATGAAAGCTATCTCAGCCAGGCTCAGGCCGCGGCGCGCTCGGGAAATCTCGTGGACGCAGAGAATTTTTATCAGCACGCGGAACATTATTTTCGGATTCTCAAAAATCACGCGCATCCGTCTCATTAAGGTCATGGCTTTATGCCATGGTAGCTAAAGAAAAGTTTTGAAGGAAAATCCAATGACTCACATTGAATACAGACTTCACGCTTTCGACCTCGCCAGCAGGCGGGGATTTGCCGATGGCAATATGTTCGGCCATCTCTTGCAGGAAAAGCTGGGCAAGTTCGCGCCAGACAAGCGCGCCGTACTGGTCGAATGCGTCAAGCGGTACTTGATTCCCGCAATCCCTCGCCGACTGATCACAACGCTGTCTCGAACGCATAACCCAATTCGGATCGCCGATACGGAGACTGTCGATGACGTTGAGGATATTACAGTTGCGATTCCTGAAGAACTGGTGCTGAAGGTTGCAGCTGAACTTTCGGCAAAATCGGGTTCTGAAGCTTAACGCCTCAAACTATTGCCGTTCCGCGCCACGTTGAGCAAGTGTTGCAACAAGATCGCTGAAACGATCGCCCTGCACGGCAATATGCTGACGTAGAAGGTTGCGCGCGACTTCCGGCTCGCCCGACAAGATCGCCTCCACGATAGCTGAGTGCTCACTAAAGGAAGTCTTCATGCGGTTACGAACCCGCAACTGCAGACGGCGATAGGGACGCAGACGGCGATGAAGCGCCGTGCATTGCTCAATCAGAAAACCGCTATGACTGGCCGCGTAAACGGCGTGATGAAAAAGCTCATTGTCGTAGTAATAGGTATCGCTGTCTTCTGCATTGGCTGATCGTTCGCATTTGGCATGAGCGGCCAGCAATTCCTCGCGATCCGCATCCGTGTGACGACGTGCGGCGAGAGACCCTGCCATACCTTCCAGTTCCGCCATAACCTCGAACATTTCGTAAATGCGGTGGGGCGCAGGATCAATGACAACAGCGCCGCGGCGTGCCCTGATCTCAATCAAACCAATGGCGCTCAACTGCATCAACGCCTCCCGCACGGGAGTTCTGGATACGCCAAAACGCTTGGCCAGTTGCATTTCATCCAGCCTCTCACCCGGCGAGTACTGGTTGGTTACAATTCCATTTTCGATCTCATCTCTTAGCCCCTGCACAATGTTCTCGGCCATACCCGCCCCTTAAAATGCAACAATTGCTATCTTGTATACAAAAACATTGACATCTCATACAAGATCGATAGGTTTATATATAACACCGCGCCAATGAGATGAAAATAAACGATCTTCATCGCCAAGGATGGCAACGCAAATGCGATCATCTGAGTTGCAACAGGACAAATCCGATCAATGGAAATTCCAATGAGTGGCACATCCTTTTTTAGCGACATGCTGCAAACCATAACCGATCGGGGTCGCAAATTATTGTCCTTTGGACCCCGCACGCCATTAATTTCCGGATCGTCCAATATTGATCGTCTCTGCGAATTGCTTCTCACAAGCCGGGGTGAAGCCTCGGGCATGGCACTGGCCGCGCAAATTCTCCAACATTGGTCACGACTGGATGAAAAGGGGCAGCGCGATTTCATGCTGCTGCTTTTCGAAAAGTTCGGCCCGGATGAAACGAAGCTCGACGCGGCAATTCAAACCTACCAGACAGACCGCACGCCACGCGCTGTGCTGGAATTGCATCAGGCCGCCGAGCCTCGCAGACAAGAGCTGATACGCCGTCTCAATCTCGCGCCTAATGGTATTTCCACACTCGTCAACATGCGCGAATGCCTGCTGGCCCTCAAGGTCAAAACTCCCGAACTAGAGGCAGTCGACGCCGATTTTTCCCATCTATTCGCGTCATGGTTTAATCGTGGCTTCCTGATTTTGCGGCCCATTGATTGGTCAACGCCTGCCCACATCCTTGAGAAAATCATCCGTTATGAAGCGGTGCACGAGATCGGCGACTGGGATGAACTGCGTCGACGCCTGGCTCCTGCCGATCGCAGATGTTTTGCGTTCTTTCACCCGCAACTTTCCGATGATCCTTTGATCTTCGTTGAAGTAGCTCTGACAAAGACCATCCCCGAGGCGATATCTGACGTTCTTGATGAAACGCGCGCACCTATCCCGGCGCAGGATGCGAAAACCGCTGTTTTCTATTCCATATCCAATTGTCAGGTTGGATTGCGGGGAATTTCCTTCGGGAATTTCCTGATCAAGCAAGTGGTTGAAGATTTACGCCGCGACTTCCCGAACCTTGACACCTTTGTCACCCTCTCGCCAGTGCCGGGATTTGCAAACTGGCTGTCAAAGGAAAAACAATCCGAGCACTCCGAATTACTGACGACCGAAGATAAAAAAGCCCTTGAGATACTGGACGAGCCAGGCTGGGCGAATGACCCAGTGCTTGAAACAGCTGCCAAAGAGATTTTGCTGCCACTTGCGGCACGGTATTTCTTAAACGCCAAGACGCCAGATGGGCGACCTCTCGACCCTGTGTCGCGTTTTCATCTTGGCAATGGCGCACGGCTGGAACGAATAAACTTCCTGGCTGACCGCTCTGATCGGGCAATGCGGCAAGCATACGGACTCATGGTCAATTATCTCTACAAGCTTAATGATATTGAAGCCAATCACGAGGCATTTGCCCAGCGCAATGAGATTGTATCAGCACCGCCCATACGCAAACTGCTGCGCCACGACAAACCGGCAAAGAACTCCGCTCCAGCCAAAAGTGGCACAAATCCAAAATGAACAAGCCAGCAAGGAACTGAGTGCATGAGCAATCATCTATTCGATGCCATACGCGGAACGATCACAAGCGAAGACGCTATTTTCATTGAAACGGAAAATGGCCGGTGCTGGACGTATGGCGATATGCTGTTGTGGTCTGGAAAGATTGCCGGTGCCATTGATACGCTTGGTGTGCGTCCCGGTGACCGGGTTGCTGTTCAGGTGGAGAAGAGCGCCGAAGCCTTGATGCTCTATCTGGCCTGCATTCGCTGCGGCGCGGTCTATCTGCCGCTCAACACCGCTTATACATTGGCGGAATTGGACTATTTCATCGGTGATGCGGAACCTCGCCTTGTCGTCGTTTCACCCAAAGCCGCCGACGGGATAGCCGCGATTACTTCAAAATATGATGCACTGGTCGAAACTCTTGATGAAAACGGCAAGGGCTCGCTGATTGACCTTGCAAAAGATGAACCGGAAGACTTCATCGATGCAACAAGGGGCCCAGACGATCTCGCCGCTATTCTCTACACATCAGGCACCACAGGACGCTCCAAGGGGGCGATGCTGACCCATGATAATTTGCTGTCGAATGCTCTGTCCTTGCGTTCGTTCTGGCGCTTTACGCCACAGGATCGGCTAATCCACGCATTGCCCATTTTTCACACACACGGGCTCTTTGTTGCCACCAACGTTACCCTCACTTCCGGCGCATCAATGTTCCTGCTGCCAAAATTCGACCCGGCGCAAGTCCTGTCCCTGATGCCCCGCGCCACAACCATGATGGGCGTTCCAACCTTTTATGTTCGGCTGCTGCAAAATGAAGGATTGACCCGCGACGCGGTAGCCGGCATGCGACTTTTCATTTCCGGTTCTGCCCCGCTTTTGGCCGACACGCATCGCGCTTTTCAGGAACGAACGGGTCAAGCCATCCTTGAGCGTTATGGAATGACTGAGACAAATATGAACACGTCAAATCCCTATGATGGGAAGAGGATAGCCGGAACCGTTGGCTTCCCGCTCCCGGGCGTGAGCATAAGGGTTACCGATCCGGAAACTGGAGTGCCGCTTGGCCAGGATGAGACGGGCATGATCGAAGTCAAAGGCCCCAATGTTTTTAAAGGCTATTGGCGCATGCCGGAAAAGACCAAGTCAGAATTCCGCGATGATGGTTTCTTCATCACGGGCGATTTGGGCAAGATCGATCCTGAGGGATATGTTCATATTGTTGGCCGCGGCAAAGATCTCGTGATTTCGGGCGGATATAATATCTATCCAAAGGAGGTCGAGAGCGAGATTGATATGCTTCCCGGCGTCATTGAAAGCGCGGTTATCGGCATAGCTCATCCAGACTTCGGCGAAGGTGTGACGGCCATTGTCGTCAAACGCGCGAACGCCATGATTGACGAGCAAACAATCTTTGATGCCCTGAAGGATCGCCTTGCCCGTTACAAGCAGCCAAAGCAGATCATCTTTGTCGAGGATCTACCGCGCAATACCATGGGCAAAGTGCAAAAGAATATTCTGCGCGAGCAATATAGCGATCTCTATGCAGCTCGGACCAATGCCTGATTGATCTAGTTATTTTATGCAATTCCGCCTGGAAAACCGCTGAAACTTTTCCGGGAATTGACTCAAAGGCGTCGGGGGGAGCTCACGCCAAAACAACGATGAAAATATGGCTCACCAGCGGTGCGTCATAGAGGGAGGATATTGCTGTGAACATTGAGATTCTATCTATTCTTGTCCTGATCGGGATGTTCGTTATTGCAACGATATTGCCGATCAATATGGGCGCGCTGGCCTTTGCCGCCGCATTTATCGTCGGCTCGCTGATCATGGGGATGACTCCCAATGACATCTTTGCCGGCTTTCCGAGCGATTTGTTTCTCACGCTTGTGGGCATCACCTATCTGTTTGCCATTGCCCAGAACAACGGAACCATAGATTGGCTGGTCGAGCAGGCCGTCCGCATGGTGCGTGGACATATGGCGCTGATACCGTGGGTGATGTTCCTGGTCGCTGCGATCATCACCGGGTTTGGAGCACTCGGACCGGCGGCGGTAGCCATTCTTGCGCCAGTCGCTTTGCGCTTTGCCACACAATACCGCATCAGTCCGGTCATGATGGGATTGATGGTCATTCATGGCGCGCAGGGTGGTGGGTTCTCCCCCATCAGCGTCTATGGCGGCATAACCAATCAGATCGTTGAAAAGGCTGGCTTGCCCTATGGTCCAACCTCGTTGTTCCTGTCCAGCCTGTTTTTCAACCTGGCGATTGCCGTTGTCGTCTTCTTTGTCTTTGGTGGTTGGAAAAGCCTGCGTGAACATGCAACGGCTACAGGTCCAGATCCTGATACACATACAGCCGGCGTATCACGCGCCATTGTTGGCCATGGCGGCACGCCTGCTTCTCCTGCCTATCACCGCAGTGATGTTTCGCCTTCCGGTGCACATATTCCGTCAAGCGAAGGCCTCACAAGCGAGCGCCTTATGACACTGGTGGGTCTGACAGCTCTCGCCATCGGCGCTCTTGTCTTCAAATTCAATGTTGGACTGGTCGCAATGACTGTGGCGGTTGCCTTGGCTCTGTTATCACCGAAGACGCAAAAAGCTGCGATTGATAAAGTGAGCTGGTCAACGGTGCTGTTGATCGCAGGTATCATCACCTATGTCGGGGTGCTTCAAAAGGCGGGAACGGTGGATTACGTTGCGTCAGGCATTTCGAGCTTAGGCATGCCGCTTCTTGCAGCGCTATTATTGTGCTTTACGGGCGCAATCGTCTCCGCCTTTGCATCCTCAACAGCCCTGCTTGGCGCCATCATTCCGCTGGCTGTACCATTTTTGATGCAAGGTCACATCAGCGCCATTGGCGTGGTTGCGGCAATCGCGATCTCGACGACGATTGTGGATACGAGCCCATTTTCAACAAATGGCGCTCTGGTTGTAGCCAATGCTCCAGAGGCAGAGCGTGAAAATGTTCTGCGTAAACTTCTGATCTACAGCGCGCTCATTGCCATTATCGGCCCTGTGATCGCCTGGCTCGTTCTCGTCGTTCTTGGCGCTGTGTAACGCGTAATATAATGCTCTATCAGGCCGCAACGGCCTGATAGAGTTATGATGCTTAATTCTTCCGACTATTGTCCATTCTCTTGCCGTTCGCCGCGTCAAACAAATGGCTGGTTTTCGGATCAATTGCCACTTGAATAGTGTCGCCCGGCTTTATCGACAAACGATCCCGGAAGAGACAGGAAATTTCCTGATCGCCAAGTTTGCCAACGACCATAATCTCCGAACCCGTTGGCTCGACTACCTCGACGTCGATCTTTATGCCCCTCTCAGCAATCTTCATATGTTCTGGCCGGATACCATAGATTGCCGAATTTTCGGTGGTGGGTGAAATGCCGCCCGGCAAAGGCAATTCGATACCATCCGGAGTGACGAAAATACCGGCTTTCACGTTGCCCTTGATAAAGTTCATGGCAGGAGAACCGATGAAACCGGCAACGAACAGATTTGCCGGATAGTCGTAAAGATCCAGCGGCGTTCCTACCTGCTCGACCAGCCCATCCTTCATCACGACAATCTTGTCGGCCATTGTCATGGCTTCGATCTGATCATGTGTCACATAGACGATGGTCGTTCCCAGACGTTGATGCAGACCCTTGATTTCACTGCGCATCTGGACACGCAGCTTTGCATCGAGATTGGACAGGGGTTCGTCGAAAAGGAATACCTGAGGATCGCGTACAATAGCGCGGCCCATGGCAACACGCTGGCGCTGACCACCGGAAAGCTGGCGTGGAAAGCGGTCAAGCAGCTTTTCAAGACCCAGGATTTCGGCCGCACGACCAACGCGGCTGGCTTTCTCTTCTTTAGGGGCCTTTTTCAGCATCAGCGCGAAGCCCATATTATCAGCAACGGTCATATGCGGATAAAGCGCATAATTCTGAAAGACCATTGCGATATCCCGCTCTTTTGCAGGCAGATCATTGACCACACGCGAGCCTATGGAAATCTCACCACTGGTGATTTCTTCCAGTCCTGCAATCATCCGCAGCAATGTCGATTTACCGCATCCTGACGGGCCGACCAGAATGACGAACTCGCCATCATCTATATCAACCGAAACGCCGTGCATAACGTCGACGCTGCCATAGGTTTTTCTAACGTCCCTGATGGAAACCGTGGCCATTTAATACTCCGTTCGCATGTGTTAGCCGCCCTTGACGGCACCGGCAGTCAAACCGGCAATAATTTGACGTTGCGCAAAAACTGTCAGCAACAAAACAGGCAGCGTCACAACAAAAGCAGCGGCCGCCAGCGGACCCCAACTGACCTGCTCGAAAGACAACATGTTATAGACCGCCACCGGCAAGGTTCTCGTTTCACGGCTCGCCAGCACAATGCCGAAGACAAAATTGTTCCATGAAAAGATGACTGCCAAAATCAATGCGACGACCACTCCGGGCTTGGCAATCGGCAAAGCGACCATGCGGAACACCTGCCATGAGGTTGCCCCATCAATCATGGCAGCCTCTTCAAGCTCCATCGGCGTTGTCTCGAAATAGCCGATCATAATCCAGATAACGATCGGAACCGTCACCACAAGATGGATAATGATCTGCGGCCATAAGGTGCCAAGCAGACCCAGTGTCTGGAACAGAAGAAACAGCGGAATGAGGTATGATAGCCCCGGTGTCATGCGTGCAATCATGATGACGATTGCCGATTTGTCGGCACGCAACCGTGCAATCCCATAGCCAGCAGGCACACCGACAAGCAGCGCAAGCAAGGTCGCTGTTCCCGTTACCAATAGGCTGTTCCAGAAGTAATGGAGGAAATCATTGGTGGCGAAAATATCGCTATAATTCGACCAGGCAAATTGCTCCGGAATGAAGATCGGCGGATAGGCTCCATTGTCGATTTCATATTTCAGCGACAGGGACAGCATCCACAGGAAGAAGAAGATTGCCGGCGATACGATCACGAAGACGATGAAGGCCGTACCAAGAATTTTCAAAGGATTGCGACGTGCCATTTTCGTTCCTCAACTATTCCACTTTGTTCGCTGGCGCAGATAGAGCAGCGCGAGAGACATGGTGATGATTACAATGAAGAAAACGACGGCTATCGCAGAGCCATAGCCAATGTCGTAATAGGCAAAGGCAACATTATAGAGATAGATGTTGATGGTCTCCGAGGCTGTCCCCGGACCGCCCTGCGTCATGGCGAAAATGATGTCGAAGCTTTTCAAAGCATCAATGGAGCGGATGATCACGGCGACCATCATGAATGGAAGGATCATCGGCAATGTTATATAGCGAAACTTCTGCCAGCCATTTGCGCCATCAATCTCCGCACTCTCAAACGGATCGCGTGGCATCGCCGCAAGACCGCCCAGAACAATGAGCATAACCAGGGGCGTCCACTGCCAGGTTTCGACCAGCACGAGTGACGGTATCACCGTGTTCTGGTTGAAGATCCATTCCTGCGGGCCTATTCCGACAAGAGACAGGAGATAGTTCAAAACGCCAAGTTGCGGATGGTACATCATTGTCCAGACCAGAGCGACTGCCACTGGCGTCGCCATCATCGGCATGACGAAAATACCGCGCAGCAGGCCGCGCATGGGAAGCTTGCTATCGAAAACCAGGGCGGCAATCGTACCCAGGATGAGCGGCGCGACAACCGACAAAACCGTGTAGAGCACAGTGTTGCTCATGGATTGCCAGAATCTGGTATCACCGGCGAGACGGACAAAATTTGCCATGCCGACAAAGCTTTGCTCGCCGCCAAGATGCCATTCATTGACGCTCATCCACAATGTGAACGCCCAGGGGAATATGATGACCGCCCCAACAATGACCAATGCCGGAATGACGAATGGCCAATAACTGGGCGTGAGCCGGCTTTTGCCGGCCTTCGGCTTTGCTATGTCGGTTATCGGGACGGTCGCAGTCATAATACTCAGCCTTCGCTACGTGCGAGGATAGGCGCGAATTCTTCCGTCGCCCGCTTCATTTCGGTCGCCGGATCAGCGCCGCCAATAATATTGGTCAATCCGACCCCCATCACGTCACGGAACTCCGTCACGGGAACGATAACCGGAAGACATAATTGGCTGACTTTGGCCGACTCAGACAGGACCTTTGCCCATTCCTGAGGCATGGTAACGCCCTTTAGAACTTCAGGATCATTGACAATGGAATTACGGAAAGGAACGCCCGATCCGGACTGTAACAATCGAGCACCCATTTCTTTCGATATAGCCCACTGGCAATAAAGATAGGCGGCTTCCTTGTTCGCCGAACCCTCTGTTACGCCGATACCGTCACCAAAGGTTGGTGCAGCCTGGGCAGCTGGCCCCTTCGGCATCAGGCCGTAACCGACTTTGCCAACAACGCGCGACTTTTTCGGATCTTCCAGTGGCGGAGCAAAACCAATGCCGTCCAGCCACATGGCAACCTTGCCCTGAAGGAAGCTCGACTGGCACTCTGCCCAGTTAAACCCGGTGACACCGGGAGGTGCCGATTTGGTCATCAAGCGCTGATAAAGCGTTGCCGCATCGATTGATTCCTGCGTCGCTGTTTCCAGCTTGCCATCTTCAACCGTGCTTTTGCCATAGCCAAGCATGAGGCTGGCCCAGACAGGCGTATTGGCGTTTTTCATTCCGCGCGCGACAAAACCATATACGCCATTATCGCGGTCGGTGAGCTTTTCAGCTGCTGCAACCAACTCTTCGAATGTTGTTGGATATTCGACACCCTTGGCGGCGAAAAGCTCCTTGTTCCAGTAGATCATCCAGTAATCCACCGAGAATGGAAGTCCGCCAAAGCGGCCATTCTTGTCCTTGGCGAAGGCGAGGCCAGCTTCCGCAAAATCGCTTTCGGTAAGGGAAGGCTCGGTGAGGCTTGGATCTTTCAGGAATGGCGTAAGATCGGCAAGCCAGCCACCCTTTTCGAATTGTCGTTTTTGAACATGGTAGCTGATATGGATGACGTCAAAGCTTGGCTTGCCTGACGTCAGTTCGATAACGGCTTTCTGGCGCTGCTGCTGTTCTGGCGTCTGTTCCGAATTGACCTTGATGCCGGTCAGTTCTTCAAATTCTTTCTGATATTTTTGCAGGATATCGCCACGTGGGCTTTTGATCAGATTAACTTCAAGCGTTGTTCCAGCGAACTTTTTCCAGTCCACATTGGCAAAAGCGGGCTTGAGCCCGGCGAAACTCGCAGCGCCCAGCGCTGCTGTACCCGCCAGAAACTGCCGACGCGTCGGTTTGACAAAATTCATGCTCATGGTTTTCCTCCCTTTTGTGTTTCCGGCGGTACAACTCCCATTGCGAAGCCGGTTCTAGATCTTAAGAGCCAGATTTCTCGCATTATTGATATGAACCGCAATTGCATCCATTGCCGTTTGCGGATCGCGTGTCTCAATGGCTGCCAGAACTGCGAGATGCTCCCGCATGACCGGTATGACGCGCCCTGTGATGCGGAAACGCTCCTGATTGATCAGCCGCATCTTGATAGCGTTGATCCGGTAGGCCCGCCCGATAATGCCATTGCCGAGCGAGTCGATGATCGTCTCATGCAAATTCCAGTCGATGGCTTGCGCACGCAATTCCAGCTCGGGTGTTTCCTGCCCTTGCAGCGCTTCCTCAAGCGTATCCTCGTGCTCTTTCCTCAGCCGCGCCAAAAGCTCATCCGATGCGGTGACCGCGAAAATGGCAACCGCTTCCTTTTCCATAAAAAGACGAAACTGGAATGCTTCCCGGATCAAATTAAGATCAATATGTGCGATCTGAATGCCGCGCTGCGGGATGGTCTTGACCAAGCCTTCCGCCTCAAGGCGAGGAACGAGCTCCCTGATAGCGCCCAAGGGCATGCCGGTCATTGCAACGAGCTGCCGTTGTGAAACGAATTGCCCCGGGCTGATGTCGCGCGCCAGCAGATGCTCCGTAAAGCTGACATAAGCTTTCTCCCGCAATCTTACCGGCTCGTCGCCATCATCCATCTGGACTACCCCTTTATTATGCTGCCGCAGATTTAAACAATCGATCCAAGGTTGAGATCAAACGTCCATAGTCTGAGTCGGACAAACTACGAAGCGGAGCCCGCGCCCTGCGCCAATTTTCATCGCCACTCTGGTGAGCAATAAGAGCCTTTACGGCCGGAATGACCGGAAATGCCACAATCTGGTTTACAGCCTCAACCACATCGGCATCATCCCGCCCCTCAAACACCATGGGCAAAAGCCGGTGGGCATAAATATTGGCAAGACCGGATATCGCGCCCTGTCCGCCCATCCGAACGCCCGCAGCCAATCCCCGCTCATCACCAATCAAGATGGCCAGATCATTGTGCTTTGCCAGCAGGGATTCGGTAAATGGCCAATTTCCCGATGAATCTTTGACGCCAGCAATTACGCCCGGGAAAGCCTCGCGCAAACGCGAAACCAGATCAACCGAGATCTCAACTGCCGTTACGGACGGAATATTGTAAAGGATGACGCCCCGTGCAGAACTGCCGATTTCGGCAAAAACTGCGGAGAACCAATTGAACAATCCGTCATCGCTTATATTTTTGAAGTAAGACGGGGGCGCCAGCAAAACATTGCGGCAGCCTGCGTCCAGCGCTTCAAGTGATTGCAGCGCCGCGTCTATGTAGGAATTTGCCATAACGCCGACAATAATTTGTTCCGGCGCTATATCGGACTTGAGAAAAGCGCCGAGCATTGCCGATCTTTCTTCATTGCTGATCGACGATCCCTCGCCCGTCGTGCCGAATAGTGTAACGCTGCTGCATCCATTTACCAGACAGTTCCTGGCATGGTTGATCGCCGCATCAATATCAATGCGCATGTCGGCATCAAACGGCGTTGCCAATGCAGCTGAAAGTCCAAATCTATCGAGTTTAGCCAAGTACCTTCTCCCCAGAACAGGGGTAGACACATACTAACATGTTAGTTGATAGTCAACCAGTAATCACTATCAACATGAGAGGCCATGCAAGCTGATTCATGTGGTCTGAGATAGAAAGGTCTGAATTTCCGCACGGGTTGGAGCACCTTGCCGCCCGCCGAATCGGGTGCATTTGATTGCGGCTGCCGCGCTTGCAAATTGCATAACCGCTTCGATTTGCCAGCCTTGCGCGAGCCCCCAGGCGAAAGCGCCATGGAAAACGTCGCCAGCGGCCAATGTATCAACAACCGGCACTTTGAACGCCTGCTGGCTACGAACGGTCCCGCTTACACTATCAAACCAGAAAGAACCTTTGTTTCCGCCGGTAACTGCGATGAAAGCACCCGCTCGACCATAGCGCGCAGCCAGCGCTATGACTGCGCTTTCCAGATCGCTTTCACCCGTAACCAGCTCTGCTGCCGGTTCCGAAGCAACGATATGGGTGGCGAGCGGAAGGAGCATTTCCAGCGTTTCAAGGGGTGCAGTATCGGCATCCAGCACGGCGTGAACACCAGCAGATTGCGCAGTTTTTAACGCCAGTGCAGCACCCAAGGGCCAACGAACATCTGTCATGACGACATCGAAGGTCTCACGGGAAAGAGGCGGCAAAACATCTGGCGTTGCCAGCAAAGCCGGATCGTAAAACGGTACGATCATTCTCTCCCCATCCTGATCCACAAAAATTGATGAAAAGGCTGAGCGAGCGCCCGCAATCCGGCGCACGTGGGTGCAATCCACCCCTTCTGATTCAAGCTCAGCGACAATGCGATCACCAACAGCGTCTTGCCCCGCTGATGCCCAGAGCGAGACGTTTCCGCCAAGCCGGGCAATGCTCGCAGCAGCGCTTGAGGCCATCCCGGCAGCAACTTCAACCGCTTGGACAGGAATGAATTTGCCCGGTCCAGGAGGCAATTGCTCAAGCTGAAAAATCGTATCCAAAGTCAGAGCGCCGACGCAGAGTATTCGAGGCATTTCTTCATCACCACATTAATTGCTTACGCTGAGTGACGTGCAAAGGAAAAGACGCCTTCGTCAAGCCAGCAATGGGATTGTTTCGCGCTCAATGCTATTTTTGGATAAGAAAACCTGTCTAACCCGGCTTTGCAGCTGTTATTATTGATAAGTGGGCGATCAAGGCGGCTCCTTAGGCAGAATTGGTTCAACGTTGCTTTGCAGCAACGGATCAGAATCCAAATCTACTTCCCACAAAAAAATGAAACAACAGCTCTCGTCATAAACCTGTTGTGCAGCTAAGGTAGAGCCAAGCCAGAACTGCACGGGGAACGCAGAATGGAAAAAACGAGCAATATCTCGGAATATGAAGACCTGAACGAGGATGATGAATCCGCTTGGTCATGTAACTCATGTCCAATCAGATATCTGACAGTCTTGGGTGTGGGTGTCGCCCTTGCAGTATTGCTGGCTAATCTCTGCAGTACATTCTGATACACGCTAAGCTGGATTGCTGAATTCGCGGAGCAACTCCTGACGAAATCCATCCATAGGCTCCGCATGCTGATTTCCCGGGGTCATGCCCGGATTCCATTTTTTCGGATCGAGCCTTTCCAGTAAAGCTGGATCATCGGAAACGATGTGAACAGGCACCGCGCGAGAAGCACCATTTCCCGTGATAATCGGCGCCGGTTGATGATCGCCAAGCAATATGAAAACTGTATTGCTTCCATACTTCGCCATGTAAGACCCCAATGTTTCGAGCGCATAGTCGATCGAACTCGCATATTGCGTTCGAACCCGCTCCTGATCCTGCCAGACAACTTCCGGCGCATCGCCCGCGACCGCCTGTTCATTGAAGATCAACCCATCGCCGATTGCAGACCAATCAATCAATTTTGGGATCGGGGTCCAAGGTGCATGACTGGAAATAAGCGCGATCTCAGCCATGACAGGGCTGTGTGGACCGGCACGCTCAAATTTCTGAAAGGCTGAAAGTGTGTATTGATCCGGCATGCTCACCCAATTGAATGGCTTGCCATGATAGCCGAGATTATTTGCAGCATAGACCTTGTCATAGCGGAAATAATCGCTTTCCGGCCAATCCATCGTAATGGCTGGCATCACGGCGACACTGCGCCAACCTGCCTGCTTAAAGAGCAAATTCAAACTTGGCCGTTCACTGGCGATCAGTTGGTCATAACGTTGCTGGCTGTCGACCCAAACACCGGACAGCAACGTTCCGTGGGCGAGCCAGCTCAACCCACCCGATGTTGGTGACACCAGCCAACTGCTCCTCGACGTCAATCCCGCAGCCGAAATCTGCTGCTCAACCTGTGCCAATCGCTTTTCTGTCGACTTCGAGTAATTCGGATCGCGTATTACGCTTTCACCATAGGACTCAATGAAGATTACAACTACGTCCTTGCCTTTCAATGCCTCAAAGCGCCCATTTTGCGGAATATCCGCTATGGGATCGCTGCCGAGCAAAGCTGCAAATTCGTGCCTGTCCCTCCAAGATTTTTCGACAAGCGCGACACGATCTACGATCAGCTTTATCGTTCGTGTTTCGATGAACTTATTGTTCGGATGATATGAGGCAATAGCGGGAATCACCAGCAGACATAGGCCTGATACGAGCGCCATCGGGCGGCGGTCACCTGCTGATTGGAACGCACCTAATGACCAATAAACAAGAGCGATGGTCAATATCAGGCAGAGCAAAGTTGCAGACACCAGGAAAAAAGCCTGAATCGCTCCCAATGTTGCGTTAAGCACAATCCAGCCGTCAAATAATAGTTTTGCATCAAACAACGGGTTAAATTGGCGTGAAAAAGCCGTATAAGTTGCCATGTCTGCGAGTTTAAGCACCAGCACCGATGCCAAAATCATTGTAACCGCCAACCGGGCAGACTGGAAATATTTGCCTCGCGTGGCGGTCAATAAAAGGACAACGCCCAACAATTCGATTGGCAGTTTGATGAAGTGCTCCACGCCCAAATCTGCGGGATTGTCGGGCAAGTTTAATATGAGCAGGAGGCCGGCAATTGCGAACACCATCCGGAGCCGTTCCGCAGCTTTGTACATGAACCCGATAATCGTGCGATACTTCATAAATTCAATACGAGCCTTCCTCTTATGCAGGTGTCCGGCCACGACCATCTTGATTGAGGGCGATACTGGCTCATGACGTCCGGCAAATATAGAAATTTTTTCACACCGATATTTGGCATAATATTGTTGGTGACGGTGTTTTCCGTATCTAACACGGATGCAATCCTTGCCAGCCTTGGCAATGCAAGGCTGGAACTCGTTTTTCTCGGACTCTGCCTCATACAAATCCAGATAATATTGTCTGCGCTTCGTTGGTGCTATACGGCGGCTCAATTGGATCATCCGCTTCCACCAGCCAGCGCCATCGCTGACTATTACCTTGGATCATTCCTGAATATGGTGCTGCCCGGCGGCGTTGTGGGCGACATGATGCGCGCCGCACGCAGCCGTTCGGCAGACAGGAAATGGAGCATCCCGGTTCTGGCGGTTCTGCTCGAACGATTTTCGGGTCAAATCGCGCTGTTTTTCGTAGGCGGATTAGGTTTCATCCTATGGCCTTTCCTTGATGCAGAGCTGAGACCGTCCGAGGCGTTGGCATTGGTGCTTGCGGCTATTGGCGCTTTGATTGTCGTAGCCGCCGTTTCGTTGCTGATATGGCTTTCCGGATCATTGTGGTGGCGCAATTTCATTCGCAAAATCGGCCGAAGTATCGCCGTCTGCTATGGTCTTCCCTATGCGTGGCTGGTTCAGGGTGTTCTCAGCCTGACGATCGTCATCAGCTATATTGCAGTCTTTGCCATGGCATCTGTCGCTATCGGCGCTCCACTACCGCTTATCGGTTTGATTACAGCAATCCCGCTGTGCCTTTTGACCATGGTTTTTCCTATAACGGTCGGTGGCTGGGGAACACGGGAGGCAGCCGCAGCTGTCCTATGGCCACTACTCGGATTGACTGGCGATCAAGGCATTGCTGCAAGTGTTTTATATGGTGCAATTGTAACATTGGGAACTTTGCCCGGTCTGGCATTGTTCATCTGGTCGACCTCTCGACGAAGGTAGAGGGCGCTTGCGCCTGCCGGAATAGATGCAGAACATCGTAACCGAAAGAGTAGCTCAACGCTGCAAGGCTAAGCGCTGCAATTGCCGTTGAAATGGGCGGTTGAATGGCCGGCAAAAGAATTATGCCAAGAGAAACTATCTGTAACACGCAAATTGCCTGCCTTCTCAGCGAAGGCATCAGCGCTCCCCGAAGCCGGCCATCCAAATATTGTGCCGCAACAAACACATAGCGCATGCCGCCAATTATCATGACCCACCAGCCTGCCTTGCCGAACAAGAATGCCAGGATTGACAGGCAAAGGATCAGCGCTGCATCGACTTCCATATCGTAGCGCGCGCCGAATTCGGAGTTCATGCGGGAGCGGCGAGCAATGTAGCCGTCAATTCCATCGAGACATAATGCGACGGCGGCAATGGCAAGCAATGCTAGGATCATCCTTGATTCCATCAGCCACTCCGCTTCAAACAAAGCCCCGCCTATCAAACAGCTTATCCCTGCTCTTATGGTGGTTATGGCATTGGCCGCACCAAAATGCGCGTAAGGGTGAGTTTTCAATTTGGTCAGTACAAGCGTGCCGGAAAAGACATAAGCAGCAATGGCAAACAGACAAAAAATCCAGTCGAGATCACTGTTGAACACTAACCAGATAGAGGTTCCAGCCACGAAGCTTCCAACGAGCATCAGGGTAATAATCGCGCTTCTCAGAAGTTGCGGAAATTGCGCAGGGTTGACGCTGTGTGCCACGCCTAATGTCTTGGGAAGCTTGTCGTTTCCGTGATACGTCTTCTGAAAACTGTCTTCCGATAAGATTGTCATTATACGCTCCGCACTCAGCATTAGCTGACTACGATTAATCTGCAACATCAGGGCAAATTTAAAACCTTCAATAAAAAGTGACGATCTGGCGGTTACAGCCTTTTATCCGGAACTGCGAATGACTAATTTGAGCGGACACAGAGGGATGGACAAGCACCATGAAGCAAGACTGCCCACACGGAACGTCCCGTGCTTTATGGATTGAACGACAGGGCATTTGCGCATTTCGAACCGAAATATTGCCACCGATGAAGAGCGACGAAGTGCTCGTACAAGCGCGTTTTGGCGCGATAAGCCGTGGTACGGAGTCGCTTGTGTTCAATGGTCAGGTGCCGACAAGTGAATATCAGAATATGACCTGCCCGCACCAGGAAGGGTCGTTCGCCTTTCCCATAAAATATGGATATTCCATCGTTGGCGATGTTCAAGATGGGCCAAAGGAATTGCTCGGTCGTACGGTGTTTTGTCTCCACCCACACCAAACGCATTTTTTGGCAAAGTCAGCGGACATACATGTTATTCCGCACACTGTACCTGCCGAACGGGCTGTGCTCGCAGCCAATATGGAAACTGCTCTCAACATAATCTGGGATGCCGGAATTTTGCCGGGAGATCGCGTCGCCATATTTGGCGGCGGTGTCGTTGGCATGCTTGCTGCTTATCTTGCCACTGGAATTATTGGAACTGAAACCACGCTCCTCGACATAAATCCCAAGCGAAAGACGGTCGCTACGAACCTTGGAATAACTTTCGCTTCCCCCGATGCCGCGCCCCGCGATTGCGATGTCGTGATCAACGCTTCTGCCTCTTCTGCCGCTCTTAACCAAGCACTTGAATGCGCTGGATATGAAGGGCGAATTGTGGAAGCCAGCTGGTATGGCGACAAAAAAGTCGAGATCAATCTCGGAAGGCAATTCCACTCCAAGCGTCTTTCCATTACCAGCTCTCAAGTTGGTGGCATAAGCAATGCACGGCGATCGCGCTGGACCTTTGCAAGGCGTCTCAATGCTGCAATGTCGCTGCTAACAGATCACAGATTCGACGCGTTGTTCTCAGGAGAAACTGCGTTCGATGCGCTTGATCGAAATTATGCCGAAATTATCGCCTCGCCTTCCACCCTTTGTCATCGCATCGTCTACTGAACTTTCCAGAAGGAATATCCATGTTTGCCATTGAAGTTCGCGATCACATTATGATTGCTCATAGTCTGCCGCGACCGGTTTTCGGCCCGGCTCAAGCAATGCATGGTGCAACATTCGTTGTTGATGCTGCATTTTTTACCAAGGAACTGGATGAGGATGGTCTGGCAGTCGATATCGGATTGGCCACGTCGGTATTGTCAAAGATTTTGAAGCCTCTCAACTATCAGAACCTTGACGAAATGGAGGTCTTTTCCGGCAAGATTACAACGACCGAGGTTCTCGCAAAACATATATTCGACCAGCTTTCAGTGGCAGTTCAATCGGGAGAATTCGGCAAAGGAAGTGCTCGTATCTGCAAGATTCGAGTGCTTCTCAATGAGTCGCATGTCGCTCGCGGATGGTATGAGGCAGAGCTTTGACCCGTTCGGTCCATTTTGCCTATCCAGGCGATCTTGAGGCAAAGACCGGCGGCTACGGCTATGATCGCCAGATAATTTCGCAATTGCAAAAGCTTGGATGGCAGGTCAACCCCGTTCCACTTGGGGACAGCTTTCCTTTTCCGAATAATGAAACGCTTCGGCAGGCTGAAGAGACCCTCGGCGCATTGGCAAAAGACGCGCTCGTGATGATCGATGGTTTGGCCTATGGCACTTTCGACCGGATTGCCTCGCGACTGGCAACGAAACTCAATCTAGTGGCGCTCGTCCATCACCCGCTTGCGTCCGAAGGCAATATGCCGCCGCAAAAACAGATCTCACTCATGAAATCTGAGCGAGACGCTTTAGCTTATGCGAAAAGCGTAGTGGTAACGTCCTCGGCGACGCGACAGCAACTTGTCAGCGATTACGACGTTCCCGTTGATCGCATCGTGGTCGCTATTCCCGGCACAGAACGGGGCATTCGTGCGAAACGAAACTCCGAAGTTCCGCAAATTTTGAGTGTCGGTTCCCTGATACCGCGCAAAGGCCATGACGTGCTTATAGGCGCACTGGCGAAAATTGCGGACCTTGCTTGGGAATGCAAAATTATTGGCAGCCAGACCATGGATGTTGACTATGACGCGGCGCTCCAACAGCAGATAATTGACAACCAGCTTACAGATCGAATTATCTTGGCCGGACAGGTCGATGACACGCGTAGCGAACTGGCACGTGCTGATATTTTCGCGCTGGCAAGCCGCTATGAAGGCTACGGCATGGTCTTTGCCGAGGCTTTGTCGCATGGCCTTCCCATCATTGCCTGCCATGCCGGTTCTGTACCGGAGGTTGTGCCCAGCGATGCTGGTATACTCGTGCCTGCAGACGATCCTGACGCATTTGCTGATGCTTTGAGGCTGGTGCTCAAAGACAAGGAACTGTCAGATCAAATGGCAGAGGCTGCATACGGCCATGGCAAAATGCTGCCCGAATGGGCCGACACCGCAAAATTGATCTCGGCAGCACTGATAAAGGCGGCGGATGAGCGGATTTGATCTCAACTGGCTCGATCTGCGCGAGCCTTTGGACCAACAGGCTCGTGATCAAACCTTGCTGAAAAAGGCCGCGAGATTTGTTCAAGGTGCACAGCGGCGAACAATACTGGACCTTGGCAGCGGGACAGGATCGACCTTTCGTGCCATGGCGCCATACGCACCTGACGCCCAATGGCGCTTGATCGATCTTGACGAAAAATTATTGCAGGAAGCCGCCCGGCGTCACGCACAAGACAACAACGTTGCGTATCAGCATAGCAACCTGAACGATCTGGCATCGCTGTCACTTGATAAAGCCGATCTTGTCAGTGCGTCAGCGCTCTTTGATTTATGTTCACAAGAATTCGTAGACGATCTGGCTGACCGCCTCGTCAAATTGAGAAGCGGACTATACGCTGCCTTGAATTATACTGGAGAGATTTCGTTCAGCATTTCTCATACCGATGACGAACTGATGGTCCGGTCATTCAATCATCACCAAAATTTAGACAAGGGATTTGGCCCTGCCCTCGGTCCTCGCTCGACACACGCTCTTGCAGCGGCGCTCAGCAGGTCGGGCTACAGGGTTGAAATTGCACAAAGCGATTGGCTTATCGACAAAACTGCCACCGAACTACACCGACTATTCGTCGATGGAATGGCCTCTGCAGTCGCCGAGACCGGCATGGTAGGCCTGACCAAAATCAACCAATGGCGTGAATTCCGTGTCGCACAAACGACGACAGCAAAATGTCGTGTCGGGCATTCCGATGTGCTTGCGCTGCCTCAAAGCATGCGCTGAAAAACATCGTCTTTGCGGATCATTCGATGGAAAAGCGCGCCCGCAATATGAAGGGCGACAAGTATCAGAATTAACCACGCGGTCGCCGCATGGATCACACTAAAAACAGGGGCGATCTGCGGCTCGCGGCCGATTGGACTCCACACCGGAAGAAACCCAAACCAACGGAGCGGAAAGCCGTGCGCATTGGTGGCAAGAAAACCACTGATGGGCATGAGGATCAGCGCAAAGTACAATAACCAATGAACAATTGCTGATACTGTGGCCGTCCAATCTGTCTCGTGCGCGGGTCGGCCCTGGATCAACCGTATTCCCAACCGCAGCAGCATGAGCCAAAGCACCAGAAACCCGAAGGATTCATGCAGAAGGTAGAAGTCGAGTTTTACATCATCCTTGAAATATTTGAGCAGCAGACCGAGAGGCCATACTGCGAAGACCAGCATCGCAATAAGCCAATGAAGAATACGAAATGATGCGCTAAAACCTTGCGATTCTGTCAGGTGATGTTCCCGTCCTTAACGTTATGATCCGTCATAAGGATGATGCAGCAAACTGATGACGACTGCAATCAGCCGATAAGCCTATATGGGTAGACGCCCGTCTTCCTTAAGCGTTTCCAGAACGATCGCCGTCTTTACATTCTGCACCGATTCATGAGGCAGCAATACTTCATTGACGAATGCTGACAATGCCCGCAAATCCGGCGTGACGACCTTAATGAAATAATCCATCTCACCGGTCAGCGCGTGGGCTTCCATTACTTGCGGCAGCCTGGAAATAAGATCAGAGAAGCGCCGGGCATTGTCACGATTATGCGTGGCAAGCGTAACTGAAATTATGTTGACGATCCCAAGCCCAAGTTTTTCACGATCAATTTCAGCGCGATACCCACGAATAAATCCTTCCTCCTCCAGCCGCGTTCGTCGGCGTGAACATTGCGAGGGAGACAGATTAATTCTCTCCGACAATTCATTATTCGTGAGTCTCCCGTCCTCCTGAAGGCAGGAGAGTATTTTGCGGTCTGCAGTATCAATATGTTCCAATCATGCACCATTTTTAGTTAGTATGCACATATCTTGCATATCATAGCCTATTCAAGCGTAAAAATGCAAACACATTGCGGGTGATTTGCGCGATAATCCTCGCAACAAATGGAGGATAAAATGGGTCCGTTTCCGCACGATGCGCCAAAGGCAACAATCAGCAATGAAAACCCGGCAGGAACAGACGGGTTTGAGTTTGTGGAGTTTGCACATCCGGAACCTGAAAAGCTCGAAGAGCTGTTCACACGCATGGGCTATGTGCCTGTTGCCCGGCATAAAACCAAGAACATCACCGTCTGGCGTCAGGGCGATATCAACTATCTGCTGAATACAGAGCCCGGATCACACGCGATGAAATTTGTCGAAGAACATGGCCCCTGCGCGCCCTCCATGGCTTGGCGCGTGGTCAATGCACAGCACGCCTTTGATCATGCGGTCGCGAAGGGCGCTACTCCTTATGAAGGAGACGACAAGACAATTGACGTGCCAGCCATTGTCGGCATTGGCGGTTCGATGCTCTATTTTGTCGACACTTATGGGGAAAGCGGCTCGGTCTATGATGCGGAGTTTAACTGGCTGGATGAGCGCGATCCAAAACCGGAAGGCGTTGGTTTTTATTATCTCGATCACCTGACCCATAATGTCTATCGCGGCAATATGGATAAATGGTGGGCGTTCTATCGCGAGCTTTTCGGTTTCAAGCAAATTCATTTCTTCGACATAGCGGGCAAGTTTACGGGCCTTGTCTCGCGGGCGATCACATCGCCTTGCGGTAAAATCCGTATTCCATTGAATGAATCTACCGATGACAAGAGCCAGATCGAGGAATACTTGCGCAAATATAAAGGCGAAGGCATCCAGCATATCGCTGTTGGCACGGAAGCAATTTATGACGCTACGGACCGGCTCGACCAGAATGGCTTGAAGTTCATGCCGGGCCCACCGGATACTTACTACGAAAAATCGCATGAACGCGTGAACGGCCATGATGAACCATTGGACCGGATGAGAAAGCACGGCATCCTCATCGACGGCGAAGGCGTTGTCGATGGCGGCATGACAAAGATATTGCTGCAAATATTCTCTAAAACAGTGATCGGTCCGATCTTCTTCGAGTTCATCCAGCGCAAGGGTGATGAAGGTTTTGGCGAAGGCAATTTCCGGGCGCTTTTCGAATCGATCGAGGAGGACCAGATCCGGCGCGGCGTCATCAAGATGGACGCCGCCGAATAGCCGCGCCTATTCCACCTGATCAGGATGCGCGCCAGCAAAAGCCGGTAATGCACCGCAGCGTCCGGCAATCTCGTTAATGCGTACGAGATTGCCTATATCTGCTCCCCAGCGTTTTGCATTATAAACCTGGGGCACAAGGCAGAAATCAGCCATTCCGGGTTTGTCACCATGGCAGAACATGCCAGTTTCCGAATGGTTCAGCATCCGCTCAAACGAGGTCAGCCCCTCGGAAATAAACTTTCGCATCCAGCTTGTACGTGCGTCGTCACCCCCGCCGGTTAAAGACACAATGTGCGCAGCGACGTTCATGTTACAAACCGGATGGATTTCCATGGCAATTGCGTAAGACAAGGCGCGAACGCGCTGCCGCCCCAACGCATTGGCGGGGAGAAACCCGGCTTCCGGGAAAATCTCGTTCAAATATTCGATGATAGCCAGTGATTGGGTAAACGTGTGACCGTCCAGAACCAATGTGGGCACCAGTCCTTGAGGGTTCCGGCTCAGGTTTTCAGCGCTCTTATGTTCAGCCTGAAGCAAATCAACCGAAATTCTTGTGTAAGGAATTCCGAGGCTGTTGAGGGCAATGCGAACACGGTAACTGGCCGATGAGCGCCAATAATCGTAAAGCGTTGCCTCAGTGCTCATACTTTTCGACCTTTTGCTCGATTGCCCCAAAAATGGAGTGCCCCTGACTATCGCGCATTTCGATGCGGACAATATCGCCAAATCGCATGAACGGCGTTTGTGGCGTTCCGCTATTGATGGTTTCAATCATGCGGACCTCTGCGATGCATGAATATCCGGCACCACCTTCATCGACCGATTTCCCCGGACCGCCGTCGAGCTTGTTTGATACGGTACCCGAACCAATGATTGCGCCGGCAGATAATGGTCTCGTCTTTGCGGCATGAGCAATCAATTTTGGAAAATCGAATGTCATGTCGATCCCGGCATTTGCGCGGCCAAAAGGTTTGCCGTTAAGATCAACGCTCAGCGGCAGATGCACTTTGCCTCCATCCCAGGCATCGCCCAATTCATCCGGCGTCACCGCTACAGGAGAAAAGGCAGAAGAGGGCTTTGATTGAAAGAAGCCAAATCCTTTGCCCAGTTCAGCCGGTATCAGACCCCGCAAACTGACGTCATTGACCAGCATCAAAAGGCGAATTGCATCACGCGCTTCATCAATGGTTGCACCCATGGGCACGTCATCAACGATGACTGCAACCTCACCCTCCATGTCGATACCATAGGCCTCATCCGCCATTCGAATTGGATCCCGAGGGCTGAGAAAGCTGTCTGATCCGCCTTGATACATGAGCGGATCGGTCCAAAAACTTTCCGGCATTTCTGCAGAGCGAGCCTTCCGGACCAGTTCAACATGATTGACGTAGGCTGAGCCATCCGCCCATTGATAGGCACGAGGCAGCGGGGATAATGCCTCATGCTCATGGAATCTTATCGTTGGCACTGCGCCATGATCCAGACTTGTAGCGAGCGCTTGCAGATGCGGGGCAATTCGCGCCCAATCATCCAGTGCCGCTTGCAATGTCGGAGCGAGAAAGGAAGCGTCAGTATAATACGCCAAATCCTTTGACACGAGAACGAGTTTGCCATCACGCGTGCCATTATTGATTGATGCCAATTTCATTCCGACCAATCCCCTTCAGGTGTCCCGTTGAAGCGCTTTTTAAGCCCCGACCAGCAATCGGCATAATTATCCTGCAGCGTTTCCAATTCTGCGGCAAAACGCGTGAGATGCTGCGGGAACCGGGTTTCGAACATGAACGCCATGGTGTTCTCCAACCGCTGCGGTTTCAACTCGACGGTGGATGCCTTGTTAAAGCCCATGGCGTCCGGCCCATGCGCCAACATCATATTATGCAAGCTCATGCCACCCGCTACAAACCCCTCTTCCTTCGCATCATATTGCCCATAAATAAGCCCCATGAATTCCGACATTATATTCCGATGATACCAAGGGGGACGGAAACTATGTTCCGCGACAAGCCAACGTGGGGGGAATATTACAAAATCAACATTCGCCGTTCCCTCTTCACCGGAAGGCGCTGTCAGCACAGTAAATATGGATGGGTCCGGGTGATCAAATAGAATTGCACCAACGGGCGAAAAGGTGCGCAGATCATACTTATATGGCGCGTAGTTTCCGTGCCACGCTACGACATCCAGCGGAGAATGACCAAGCAATGTTTCGTAGAATTTGCCGCACCATTTTACATGCAGGCGGCACGGTGTTTCTTTCTCTTCGAAAGCGGCAATCGGTGTTTTAAAATCCCGTGGATTGGCGAGACAATTGGCGCCGATAGGTCCGCGATCCGGCAGTGAAAACTTTGCGCCATAATTTTCGCAAATATAGCCGCGCGCTTCACCGTCGAGTGCGGCAACCTTGAACATCATACCGCGGGGAATGATGCAGATTTCGCTCGGTTCTATTTCTATAATACCCATTTCCGTAAAGATGCTCAGCATTCCCTGCTCGGGTACGAGCAATAATTCTCCATCGGCATTGAAAAAATAGTCATCCACCATGTCTTGGTTGAAGGCGTAGACATGTGCGGCCATACCCGCCTGCCCATGAACATCGCCCGCCGTCGTCATGGTGCGAATGCTATCGATGAAGTTTACAGCGTTTCCCGGCATCGGTGTCGGGTTCCAACGCAATTGGCCGATCGGCAGTTCATGATCATCAAGGTTGGGAGCTGTCTTCCAATGCTCGCGCTTTACGGGTGTGAACCGACCACTATGCTTGACCGAGGGGCGAATGCGATAAAGCCAGGAGCGCTCATTGATGCCCCTCGGCGCAGTGAATGGAGAACCGGACAATTGCTCTGCATAAAGACCATAAGCGCAACGTTGCGGCGAGTTTTGTCCTTGAGGCAGTGCCCCGGCAAGCGATTCTGTTTCAAAATCATTTCCAAAGCCAGGCATGTAACCAAGGGTCATGTTGAACCTCCATCAATTTAGTTGCATTTGTGACGATATTTTTTGTAACTATCAATCACAAAGAGGCTTTTTGCTCATGACGAATAAAGTAGTGGACCGCATTCCCCTCATTCTGGAGGAGTTTACACCGTACAGGCTGAATAAGGCCGCAGAGACGATCAGCAGACGTTTCTCCAGCCAGTACCGTGAACAATATGGCCTAACGCGCCCTGAATGGCGCACATTGGCGACACTTGGCCAATTTGGGGCTCAAACTGCCACTGCTATCGGGCTGCATTCTTCAATGCATAAAACAAAAGTCAGTCGCGCGGTTTTCTCTCTTGAGCAACGCCGTTGGCTGAAGCGTCGCCGGGATGAGGCCGATCGGCGAACCGAACATCTGGAACTCACCGCTGCCGGCCTCAAAGCCTATGAGCATTTGGCCAAGCTCGCTTACGATTTTGAGGCCGACTTGTTTGCCAGACTGGGCGAGCACGGAACGCGCGACTTGAAAGCCGGGCTCACCGCGCTCGAAACATATTACGGGCAATATGCGGCAGTCACTTCGACCGATGATGACTAAAGCGTCGTCAGGTCCACCCCTCGCGTCTCACGTGACAAAAGCACGCAAATAATGCCGGGAATTACCATCACTGCTGCATAGATAATGACTGCATGCGGCGATCCTGTTGCGTTAAGCAAGAGGGTTGCAATCAAGGGCGCAACAGAGCCACCGACAACCGAGGCGACCTGATAACTGATCGACATGGCTGAGTAGCGAACATGCGTCGGAAACAACTCGGTAAAAAACGGAGCCATGCTTCCAACTATAATCCCGTGGAATGTGAGCGTTAGCAGCGTTGCCATCAATACTGTTTGCGGATCGGCACCATGCGGCAGACTGAAAAGATAAGCGCCTGCGGCCAGGCCGCCCAGTAGGCCGATAAACATCAGGGGCTTGCGTCCAAACAAATCCGACGCATATGCCGCGACCATAATCACGATGACTTCAGCAACAGATCCCCAGAACAGGGCTCCAACGCCAACTGATCGCGCTAAACCAAGAAACTGAACCGTCAGCACCAGGAAGAATGTCGTGAACAGGTAAAACAATGTGTTCTCGGCCGTCTTGACCAGAAAGACCTGTCCCATTGGTTTGCTAAAGTGCTTGAATGCTTCGGAAAAAGGCGCAGCCGGTATCGTCTTTCGCTTTTCGACGAGTTCGATGAAAGCAGGAGATTCTTCGACCCGGCGGCGCATCCAGAAACCCAGAATGACCAGCACGATCGAGAAGAGGAAGGGCAGCCGCCAGGCCCAATCGATAAAAGCCTGTTCGCCAAAACGTATCGTGAGGAAGCTTATCGTGGCTGCCGCCAGCACATTGGCAGCAGGACCACCAACCATGGGAAAGCTTGTCCAGAACCCGCGCTGTTTGCCGGGCATCGATTCAGCAACGATCAACAAGGCACCCGTTGCCTCGCCACCCACTGCGACACCTTGCACGATACGCAGCGCAACCAGCAAGACCGGCGCCAGAACGCCAACTGACGCATAGGTCGGCAGAAGACCCATGGCGAAAGTTGCTCCGCCCATCATGGCAAGACTTACAACCAGCGCGTTTTTGCGTCCTATGCGATCCCCAAGAACTCCGAAGATTATGCCACCCAGCGGGCGGGCGATAAAACCTATGGCAAAAGTGCTGAGGCCGAGCAAAACCCCTATCATTGGGTCAGCTGTCGGAAAGAATGCCTTGTCAAAAACCAGCACCGCGCAGGTGGCAAAGATAAAGAAATCGTACCATTCAATAATGGTGCCTACAGAACTGGCAAACAGAAGCCGCGCCCGTTTTCCGAAATTATTTTGGTGCATTCTACCCTCCCGATAGCGTTAAAGCGGGAGGGTTCTAACGGCTCATTTTGTAACCATCAACGCAACTGCATCTGTGAATACACTCATAAAATAAGCCGAAACTTGGCAAATCCCTCGGCACCATCTCCGGCATCCTCGATCTTGACGCTTTTCAGATCGCCAAGGAATTGTTTCGCCTTGGGGCCGCTTTCGAAGGTGACAGTGGTGCCGGGAAGCGCTTTGAATGTCCAATTGGCATCCGCTGACGGATTGATCGTCCCCTCTTCAACGATATAACGCACAATGACATCGCGGTTTGTATCCGGGGCTACAAAGATCACCTTATCTGCAGCAATCTCGGGGAACTTTCCGCCTCCGCCTGCGCGATAATTATTCGTGACAACAACAAATTTCTGCGCCGGATCAATTGGCTTGCCGTCAAATTGAAGGTTCTGGATACGGTTGGCTTGCGGATTGACCGGCAAGCCATCATTGTCAAACTTGCGTTCCTGCGACAAATCGATTGCATAAGTAACGCCGTCGATAATATCGAAGTTGTAAGACGGAAAGTTCGCATTGAGCAGGGCCGCATCCTTCGATCCTGCCGGTATGTGATTGAACATGCCCGCCGACATTTCCAACCAGTTTTTGACTTGCTCGCCAGTGATTGCGACCGCCTGCACCGTGTTGGGATAAAGATAGAGATCAGCGACATTCTTGATCGCTATATCTCCGGCAGGAACATCGGTATAGTAGTCTGCACCACCACGCCCGCCTGCCTTGAATGGGGCGGCAGCGGATAAAACGGGCAGGTCCTTATACTCCGTTTCCTTGAGCATCTGCTTTATGTACCAGGTCTGAGCCTGAGATACGACTTGAACCGAAGGATCATCGGCAACCAAGGCAAAATAGGAATAGAGCGGAGCGGAGGTTTTACCCACCGGGGTGCGAACGTAATTCAGCGTTGCTTCATGTTCTGCTTTGGCTGCATCAATAACTTCGGCCTTATCGGCAACATCCGCCACAACCTTCTTCGCCTCATCGCGATGGTAAATTGGACGAGCCTCCGCAGTAAAATCAACAATCCGCCAGCGTTGGCCGTCCTTTTCAAGCAGCAGGTCGATCAGCCCAAGATGCGAACCCCAGAAACCCGCCATTACAGCCGGTTTTCCAGACAATGTTCCCTTGATTGGATCAACACCCGCAATACCGTCCCAGCTTTTCGGACCCGGAAAAACCAGATGCTGGTGCCCGGTAAAAATTGCGTCGATGCCTTCCACGCCCGCGAGGTGGAGTGAGGCATTTTCCATGCGATCGGCGAGAGGTGCCCCATCGATGCCGGAGTGAGATAACGCAACGATAATATCGGCACCCTCTTCCTTCATCGCGGGCACCCAAGCTTTTGCGGCTTCAACGATATCGCGCGTTTGAGCCTTTCCTTCGAGGTTTTTGACATCCCACAACATGATTTGAGGAGGCACAAAACCGATAAATCCGATCTTTATCGGAGTTTCTGCGCCAGAACCGTCCTTGATAATCTTTTCAATGATGACATAGGGCTTGAAGAAGAGCTCATCCTGCTTGGGATCGCTGGCCAGGTTTCCTTTGGTCAGGTTTGCACAGACATAAGGAAAATTCGACCCACCGACCACATTGAACATATAGTCAAGACCGTAATTGAACTCGTGATTGCCGAGCGTCCCGACATCATAGCCCAAGACATTCATGGCTTTGATAACAGGGTGGACATCGCCTTCTTTCATTCCACGCTGATAAGCCATGTAATCTCCCATGGGATTGCCCTGGAGAAAGTCGCCATTGTCGATGAGGAGCGAGTTGGTGGCTTCAGCGCGAATTGTATCCATGATCGTCGCTGTGCGGGCCAGCCCCATCGTGTCGTTTGGCTTATCGGCGTAATAATCATAGGGAAAAACATTCACATGGATGTCGGTCGTTTCCATCAGCCGTAAATGAGCCTGGTTGGGTGCTGCGCGCGCGGAAAAAGGATGTAGCAATAAGAGCGCCGATGTTGCGGCCATGCCACTCAAAAGAGAACGACGCGAAATCGGATGCATGGCAGAAGTATCAGACATGGAAAATTCCTTCATAAGCTCTATGTGGCCGAATCCAAAAAAGACTAGAATGGTTCAGTGAGAAATGCATCCGTAAAGGATCAACATGAACGTCTGTTGACTGCGCTTTTCGGACCCAATGCTAGGGAGCCGCACTCTGTTGGAATGCAAAGAAAAACGTAAGCGATACGATAAGTGACCATTTCAGGGCTTGCGCCGCAAACCTCCTTCTGATTCTTTGCCGCCGCTCCGGGATATTTTCAGTTTTGATTCTCACGGACGCGATATTTTGAGATTTAGACCTGTACGCCGATGATAGTGAGCGGCGCGGAACAAGGATTGCACCATGTCGATCAACCTTCAAAAACCGGAAATTTCCGAGATGAAGCCGAATATTACCGTGTTCGGTGTTGGAGGTGGCGGCGGTAATGCGGTCAACAATATGATCCGCGAAAACCTGCAAGGAACGCAATTCATCGTTGCAAACACAGATGCGCAGGCACTGTCGATGTCCAAGGCGACCAGGCTTATACAGCTGGGCGCGAATGTCACGCAGGGCCTGGGTGCCGGATCGCATCCGGAAATCGGCCGCGCTGCTGCTGAGGAAAGCATCGACGAAATCATGGACCATCTGACAGGAACACATATGTGTTTCGTTACAGCTGGCATGGGCGGCGGCACCGGAACAGGTGCAGCCCCGGTAATTGCACGCGCAGCGCGTTCCGCAGGCATCCTTACCGTTGGCGTCGTCACAAAACCGTTTTCCTTCGAGGGAACCCGCCGCATGCGGATGGCTGAAGAAGGCCTTGAAGCACTGCGCGAGAGCGCCGATACTTTGATCGTCATTCCCAACCAGAACCTTTTCCGCGTCGCCAGCGCCAACACAACATTCGCCGATGCCTTCGCCATCGCTGACCGGGTTCTTTATTCAGGCGTCGCATGCATCACCGATTTGATGGTGCGCGAAGGCCTCATCAATCTGGATTTTGCCGATGTGCGATCCGTGATGAGGGATATGGGCCGGGCCATGATGGGTACCGGCGAAGGCACGGGCCAAGGGCGCGCTCAGGCCGCTGCGGAAGCAGCAATCGCCAATCCGCTGCTTGATGTGGAATCGATGAAGGGTGCCAAAGGCGTTCTCGTTTCCATCTCCGGTGGCCGCGACATGACACTGTTTGAAGTTGACGAAGCCGCCACCCGCATTCGGGAGGAAGTTGACGATCAGGCGAATATCATTCTCGGCGCTACATTTGACGATGCTCTGGAAGGTGTTTTCCGCGTTTCCGTCGTTGCGACTGGTATTGATGGCGTCAACAACGCAGCCCACGCATCTGGGGCATTGCTGCAACGCCAAGCCTGACAATCGGCCCATCGCCCGCAACATATATTTATAATTATTATCATCCCGGGACCAAATCCCGGGATATTTTTTTGCGAATGGAACGGTGAGAAAGTGGTGCTCGGTAGAGAGTTGTTAACCTTCATTTTCTATTCCTAGAGCAGCACAAATCCGGTCACCTCATCCCGTTTCGTTCGCAGGCATCATGCATATTTCCAGAACAAATTTCCCAATAAAATCAGATGACTACGAGACAACAGAGGCAAATCAGACACCTCCTGCAAGTGCCCCCGCCCCCAATCCAGCCCCGGCTCCGGCCTATGCACCTGTAAACGTTCGCCGTTCGGCGCCGCCTGTCGCGCAAGCCTCTGCGCATCCCATGGAGCGGTTGCAAAGCGCGGGCTATGTGTTGCCGGATGCTGCGACGGCACCAATTTCAAAGCGCATGTTCTCCTTGTCTGAGAATGTCCGTTTCACACGGACGCCAGACAGTGAATTGCAAAAGGGCAAAGAGCAGCCAGCTCCAACACCTGTACAGGTTTCCACGGCGCAAAAAGCCGCCCCTGTCGGGTTCAAGGCACCTGTGGCTCCGCCGCGCCCGCCCGTCGTGCAGGCAGCCCCTGCGCAACCAGAACGTTCACCGGTTTTAGCGGGCAAGGTTCCGACCATCGAAGAGAAACACGAAAATACAGTCGCGGCATCGTCCCCGGCCAAAGAGGCAGCCAGCTCGGCTTATGCCTATGTGTCAGACTTCGCATTCTGGGACAGCATGGGCGTGATCGCTGATGTAGCTCCGGTCACCAGCGCTTATGTGCGCCCAAAAAAGATACAATATAGCCCTGATGAGATCACCGCCCGTTTTCGTATCGTGGAATATAAAAAGGCTCTTGCTGCGGAAGCTATCGACCCGCAGCTTTTGGCTCCTTCTGCGCCCGAAAAGTCAGAAGATCAGCTAAACGCCGCATTGACCGGGAATGACACGATAGAGACGGTCGTCGAGGCCTCGGTGGAGGAGTCTCCGGCTCCTATCGCCCAACAGCAAGTTGTCGTGCAGCGGCGTGAGATTGCTCCACAGCCAGCACCTGCGCCTGCGCAAACGCTTACACCGCAAAGACGGCTTGCCATTGTCGGTGGCATCGAGACGCGCATGGCGCCGCCAACCCACGTCGGATACGAGAAGCCGCCGGTCGACTTGTTACAGGAACATACTGCGCAGGATACGATCACCATTTCGCAGGAAACGCTGGAGCAGAATGCTGGTTTGCTTGAGAGTGTCCTGGAAGATTTCGGCATTCGCGGCGAGATCATTCATGTTCGTCCAGGACCGGTGGTCACATTATATGAGTTCGAACCTGCCCCGGGCGTAAAATCTTCGCGCGTCATTGGCCTTGCTGACGATATTGCGCGTTCCATGTCTGCATTGTCAGCACGCGTTGCAGTGGTTCCAGGGCGCAATGTTATTGGTATTGAACTGCCCAACACGACACGCGAGACGGTGTTCCTGCGGGAAATGATCGAATCTGACAGCTTCGACAAGACAAAGTTCAAACTGGCGCTCTGCCTTGGAAAGACCATCGGCGGCGAGCCGGTGATCGCTGAGCTCGCCAAGATGCCCCATCTTCTGGTGGCTGGTACCACGGGTTCTGGTAAATCCGTTGCGATAAATACGATGATCCTGTCTCTGCTCTACCGGCTCACCCCCGACGAGTGCCGCTTGATCATGGTCGATCCGAAGATGCTGGAACTGTCGATCTATGATGGCATTCCGCATCTGCTTACCCCTGTTGTTACCGATCCCAAGAAAGCCGTCATGGCATTGAAATGGGCGGTTCGCGAAATGGAAGATCGATATCGCAAAATGTCGAAACTCGGCGTCCGCAATATTGATGGTTTCAATGCTCGCGTTGCCAGCGCCCGTGAAAAAGGCGAAACCGTGATGTGCACGGTTCAAACGGGCTTCGATAAGGGCACGGGCACACCTGAATATGAACAGGAAGAAATGGATCTGACGGCAATGCCGTACATTGTCATCATCGTCGACGAGATGGCCGACCTGATGATGGTCGCCGGCAAGGATATCGAAGGCGCGATACAGCGTTTGGCGCAAATGGCACGTGCGGCTGGCATTCACCTGATCATGGCAACGCAGCGTCCTTCCGTCGACGTCATTACCGGCACCATCAAGGCCAACTTCCCGACGCGTATTTCGTTTCAAGTAACATCGAAAATCGACAGCCGCACCATTTTGGGCGAGCAGGGTGCCGAACAGCTCTTGGGCCAAGGCGACATGCTGCATATGATCGGCGGCGGCCGGATCGCCCGCGTTCACGGCCCCTTCGTCTCTGATGAAGAAGTGGAACAGATCGTTACACACCTGAAGGCGCAAGGTCAGCCGGATTATCTCGATACGGTCACTGCCGACGAGACCGAGGAAGAAGAAGTCGAAAACGAGGACAGCGCAGTTTTCGACAAAGGCAATATGGCTTCCGAAGACGGAAACGAGCTTTATGATCAAGCGGTAAAAATCATGTTGCGCGATAAAAAATGCTCAACATCCTATATCCAGCGCCGCCTTCAAATTGGCTATAACCGCGCCGCTTCCCTTGTGGAGCGCATGGAAAAAGAAGGACTGGTTGGGCCAGCAAATCATGTCGGCAAGCGTGAAATCCTGAACGAGAATAACTGATCAGGCATGAATGTGGTGCGTGCTTTGACACGCACCACCCATTTGCCGATGGGCACCCCACCACTATTCATCCGGATAACTCAGGCTCTGCAACTCCCGCGCATCCACTCCTTCGATGCGGCGTAACACGGCGCGTGCCAGTTCCCGCCCGGCGTGGCGAACATCTTCGTTAAACACGATTATTTCCGGTCGGAACCATTTCAGCACGTCGCTCGATTGTTTCGATACGAGATCAACATCCCTGCCAATTTTGAGGCCAGCCGCTTCAATTCCTGCAACCAAAGCAATGGCTGCGCTCCCGCTACAACAGACAATTCCATCCGGGCGATTTTGGCCGGACATTATTTCTTCCGTTCGATCACGAATGCGCCCAAGCGATGTGTCCACGTCAATATCAGGAACCAGAATAGCCTGCGCACCGCCCTCCTCGATTGCCCGGGAGAACCCCCGCTCCAGATGCCTATGGTAGGTTACCGCAGAGGTGGGGCCGGCCATCATCGCAATTTTCTTGCGTCCTTTGATCAGCAGGCTTCTCGCGGATTTATAGGCAAATGCTTCATTGTCGAAATCATGGAACGGATGCTCGATCCCCATTTCTGTCCGCCCATGGGTAGCAAATGGGATGCCGTGCTCGGTAAGATAACGGACGCGCGCATCGTCAGGCTCCGTACGTGACATGATAATGCCATCGGCAGACCCTGTTTCCACGATGTAGCGAATGGGCTGCATGGGATCATTTTCAGCCGAATAGGGCGTAACGGTCAGATGATACGGCGTCTGCGATAATATCTCGGAAATGCCATAGACCATGTTTGACGTCAGGCCCATAATTTCCGACTGCGCATTGAGCACAAGACTAATAACATTCGTCTTGCCGGTTCGCAGCCTTACGCCAGCACGGTTGGGCCGGTAGCCAATCTGTTTTGCGATGAGTTGCACGCGGTTTTTGGTTGCGCGGCCAATTTCTGGCGCGTCTTTCAATGCGCGCGAAACAGTTGTCACACCCAGCCCAGCCATGAAGGCTATCGTCTTTAAAGTTGGACGCTCTCCTTCGGGAAGCTCCACTGCTTCGCTGCTCGAACCACGTCTCAAATCTTTTGCGTTCATATCTTGCTGGCCCGTCAAGGCCATCCTTCACCATGCAGCGCTTCTGTATCGTTTCAGAAACATTACGTTTCCTTGTTGCTGCAGTATAGCTCCCTGACATTCTATTGCACAACTTAAACTGGTGTAAGCGTGCGTTGCAACGACAAAAACTTGCATGAAGTATGACAAAAGCCTCTAAAACTGCTTGGTTTTCAACACAGAGACGCCTGCACAAGAAAAATAAACGCGGGGAATTGCGCCCACGCAAAGTTTAGTCTAGCCTACCTGTAACGTTTCAGATTTGGGAGGAAAAGATGCGTTACAGTACAGCTCTTGCCGTATTAGCCACTTCAACATTCCTGCTTACGATCAACAATACCAAAGCCGCAGACCTTGAGGTCACCCATTGGTGGACCGCAGGCGGTGAAGCCGCTGCTGCAAAGGTGCTTGCGGAATCCTTCAATAAGCTGGGCGGTGATAAATGGGTCGATGGAGCTATTGCCGGAAGCGGCAGCACAGCCACCCCCATCATTGTCAGCCGCATTCTTGGCGGCAATCCAATGGGTGCGACGCAGCTCAATACGGGCCGGGACGCCGAAGACCTCGTAAAAGCCGGGCTTATGACCGACCTTACCGAGATTGCTACCAAGGAAGGTTGGGCAGATTTTATCCGGCCATCAAAACTCTTCGATGCCTGCAAATATGAGGGCAAGATTTACTGCGTCCCCGTCAATATTCATACGGAACAATGGATGTGGGTAAATCCGGCTGCGTTCAAAGCGGGCGGCGTATCCGTCCCGGCCAATTGGCAAGAGTTTGTTGCTGCTGGGCCAAAACTCAAAGAAAAAGACATCATTCCCTTGGCGACCGGCGATGCATGGCAGGTCAACCTCATTTTCAACGACATGGTTTCTTCCATCGGCGGCAAGGAGCTTTTTCTCAAAGTATATCGTGACAAGGATGCCGTGGCAGCGGCCAGCCCCGAGATGAAGGCGGTTTTTGAGGCCTATGCCCAAGCCCGTGAGTTAGCCGACCCCGGCTATGTCGGACGTTCCTGGAATGAGGCTACAAGTCTCGTCATAAGCGGGAAAGCAAGCGCTCAGATCATGGGCGATTGGGCGCAAGGCGAATTTGGCGTCGCTGGAAAGGTAGCCGGTACAGATTATGATTGCCTGCTTGGCCTCGGTAATAATCCTGTCCTCAATACTGGCGGTGACGCTTTCTACTTCCCGAAGAATGAAAACCCGGAAGTGACCAAAGCGCAGCTTAAGCTCGCCAGCATGATGGTTTCCAAGCAAACGCAGGTGGCATTCAATCTTGCCAAGGGATCGCTTCCGATCCGCGGCGATGTCGATCTGGCCGCAGCAAATGCCTGCATGAAGAAAGGCGTCGAGGTTCTCAACAAACTCGACAATGTAGTGCCATCTGTCAATCAGCTGCTTTCGCCAGACACAAAGCTGGAAGTTGAAGACCTGTCCAAAGAGTTCTTTGCCGATGCCAGCATGACAGTCGAGGACGCGCAGGCTCGCTTCGTCAGCATCATCGAACAGGCCCAATAGTCATCCCCGCCCAAACTGCCATTTGCTCAAAACAAATGGCAGTGAGCGGCCCGGCCTGACGGAGAAAATAATGAGTCACGCAGCGCGCCCCAACACTCTTTTCAAGAACTTGAATGCCAAGGTCGCAGCCGTGCCAATGATTGCGACGGTTCTTATTGTCTTCATTGGTTGCACTTTGTGGACGGTCGTGCTGTCGTTTACGTCCTCGCGATCTCTTCCCGAGCTCACATTCGTTGGATTTGATCAATATACGCGGCTCTTCAACACGCCTCGCTGGAATGTTTCGGCTATAAACCTCGGCATATTCGGCGTGTTTACCCTCGTGTTTTCGACTGTGATCGGCTTCATTCTTGCTGCCCTCATGGATCAGAAAATCCGCTTTGAGGGGGCCTTTCGAACTGTTTTCCTTTATCCCTACGCCCTGTCATTCATTGTCACGGGCCTTGTCTGGCAGTGGATTCTCACACCCACATTCGGCATACAGCGCGTGGTTCGCGATCTGGGATTTGAAACCTTCACTTTCTCAATTCTCAATGATCAGCGCTTTGCCATCTACGCCGTCGTTATTGCCGGTCTCTGGCATGGTACGGGCCTCGTTATGGCGCTTATGCTGGCGGGTCTGCGAGGGATTGATGAGGATATCTGGAAAGCCTCACGCGTGGACGGCATCCCCATCTGGAAGACATATCTTTTCATTGTCATTCCCATGATGCGTCCTGTTTTCATCACAACCATAGTGCTGGTCTCAACCGGAATTGTACGCGTCTATGATCTCGTCGTCGCTCTGACAGGCGGGGGACCCGGCAACGCCAGTGAGGTGCCGGCCAAATATGTCTACGAGTTCATGTTCCGGCGCGCCAATCTCGGACAGGGTCTGGCTGCCTCTACGATCATGCTGACCACCGTTCTCATCATCATCATTCCCTGGGCTCTGATGGAATATCGCGGAGGAAAACGCAAATGACCGCGATCAATACCATATCTACCGAACCGCACGGCAGGCGGCCGACACGAACATTCACTCCAGCGAAGATCATGATCTACGGAGTCCTGGCGGTCGCCGCGCTGTATTACGTGCTGCCGCTCTACGTAATGATCGTCACTTCGCTGAAAGGCATGCCCGAAATTCGGCTTGGCAATATTTTCTCGCCGCCCGTTGAAATCACGTTCCAGCCCTGGAGCACAGCATGGACGAGCGCCTGCACCGGCCTCTACTGCGAAGGTCTGAAAGTCGGGTTCTGGAATTCGGTCCAGATCCTTATCCCGAGCGTGATCATTTCAATTCTGATTGCGTCCGTAAACGGTTATGCGCTGGCGAATTGGCGTTTCAAGGGGTCTGAAATATTCTTCAGCGTCCTGCTCTTCGGGGCCTTCATACCCTATCAGGTAATGCTCTATCCGCTCGTTATTATTACGCGTGAGCTGCGAATCTTCGGGACACTGACCGGCATCATCGTGATCCACACCATTTTCGGCATGCCGATTCTAACGCTCCTATTCCGCAATTACTTCGCTTCTCTCCCCACCGAACTGTTCAAGGCCGCACGTGTCGACGGCGCCGGTTTCTGGCGTATTTTCTTCCAGATCATGGTGCCGCTCTCAGCTCCGATTTTCATTGTTGCGGTCATCATACAGGTCACCGGTATCTGGAATGACTTCCTCCTCGGAGTCATTTTTGCAGGCTCCAAGAACATTCCCATGACCGTGCAACTGAACAACATCGTCAACTCGACGCAGGGCGTGAAGGAATACAACGTCAACATGGCGGCCACCATTTTGACCGGCGCCGTTCCGCTCCTGGTCTACTTTTTCTCAGGCAAATACTTCGTCAGGGGCATAGCCGCTGGCGCTGTTAAAGGGTGATTACCGTGCACAGTGTTTCAATCAAGGATCTGTCTGTCAGCTTCGGCTCGGTCAATGTTCTGAAGGACCTCAATATTGAGGTGGCCGATGGCGAATTCCTCGTATTGCTCGGCCCGTCCGGATGCGGAAAATCAACCCTGCTCAATTGCATTGCGGGTTTGCTCGATATCTCGGAAGGGCAAATATTCATTAAAGGCAAGAACGTAACGTGGGAGGAGCCGAAGGACCGTGGCATCGGCATGGTGTTTCAGTCCTATGCGCTTTATCCCCAAATGACTGTCGAGAAAAATCTTTCCTTCGGTTTGCGTGTCGCCGGGCTGCCAAAGGCCCAAATCCAGCAGCGCATCGCCAATGCAGCCGATATTTTGCAATTGGAACCACTATTGCAACGAAAGCCTGCCGCCCTTTCCGGCGGGCAGCGCCAACGCGTAGCCATAGGACGTGCGCTTGTACGCGATGTCGATGTGTTCCTGTTCGATGAGCCGCTCTCCAATCTTGACGCCAAGCTGCGCTCCGAGCTGCGTGTGGAGATCAAACGCCTGCACCACAAGCTTGCCAACACGATGATCTATGTAACCCATGATCAGATCGAGGCATTGACCCTTGCCGATCGCATTGCGGTCATGAAAGGCGGATTGATCCAGCAGCTCGATGAGCCGCTGACCATCTACAACAAGCCGCGCAATCTCTTTGTTGCAAGTTTCATCGGTTCGCCTGCGATGAACTTTCTAAGAGGTAAAATTACCGGGGCGAACCAAGATAAAGCCTTCACGGCAGCCGATCTCACAGTCTCGCTGGCCACATACGATGCGCAGGAACCGCTGACAAATGAGCGGGACGTTATTTTTGGTTTCCGGCCAGAGCATATCACGATCAATGACAAACCCGGCCCGGCAGGATTGTCCTGTGAAGCGACGGTTGATCTCGACGAACCAATGGGGGCCGACAGCTTGGTTTGGCTGACAGTTGCCGGCAAGCCGATATCCGTGCGCGTTGATTCCAGCCGGCGCTATTTGCCGGGCGAAAAGGTCCACCTCAACTTCAATCCCGCTATGGCTTCGCTGTTCGATGCCACGACCGAAAACCGTGTCTAGGGCCCTGACCCTAATCCCAAGACGACATAAATTACGGAGAATATAATGACCGATTTTTCTTACCAGCTCTACAGTTCCCGCGAGTTTCCGCCACTTGAAAAGACGTTGGAAATGTTGAAGCGCCTTGGGTATGCGCAGGTTGAAGGCTATGGTGGCGTCTATACCGACGTGGAGGCTACCAAGGCGGCGCTGGATGCAAATGGCCTCTCAATGCCAACAGGACATTTCAGCATTGATTTGCTTGAAAGCGATCCGCAACAGGTGATCGACATCGCTGAGACGCTTGGCATCAAAGCGATCTATTGTCCGTATCTGGCTGTAGAACAGCGACCTGTGGATGCTGCCGGCTGGTCGGCGTTCGGGCAGCGGCTTGAAGCCGCCCATAGTGTTTATAGCAAGGCTGGCTTTACCTTCGGTTGGCACAATCACGATTTCGAATTCGTGGCCCTTGCTGATGGCTCCATTCCCCAGAAGCTGATCTTTGATGCTGCGCCGAGCATAGGCTGGGAGGCAGATATCGCCTGGATCATACGTGGCGGCGGTGATCCCTTTGAATGGATCAAGAATTATGGCTCTCGCGTCGGTGCCGTGCATGTCAAGGACATCGCACCAGCCGGAGAAAATACGAGCGAGGATGGCTGGTCCGATGTCGGACACGGGACCGTTGACTGGAAAGCTTTGATAGCCGCGTTGAAGGCAACACCCGTCAAATATTTCGTGATGGAACACGACAAGCCGGCGGATGATGAGCGATTTGCCCGCCGGTCTATCGCCACTGTTAAAGCACTTTAAAGTTTAGGCACCAGGAAGAAAGACCAAGAAAATGGCCAAAACACTAGGCGTCGGCATTATCGGTTCGGGGAATATTTCTGCGGCCTATCTCAAATTGGCCCCCCTGTTCAAAGGCATCGAAATTCGCGCTGTTGCCGACATCAACGAAGCAGCAGCAACGGCCCGGGCTTCCGAATTTGGCGTCGAGGCACGGAGCATCGATGCATTGCTTGAAAGCGAAGATATTGATCTCGTCGTAAACCTGACCATTCCCGACGCGCATTTTGACGTATCCAAGCAAATATTGTCGGCAGGCAAGCATCTCTATTCAGAGAAACCTTTGACGCTTTCATTGAACGACGGATTGGAGCTTCAAAAACTTGCCGCCAGGAAAAACCTCAAAGCCGGGTGCGCTCCCGATACGTTTCTCGGCGGCGCGCATCAGCTTGCGCGTAAACTGGTGGATGACGGACAAGTGGGCACGATAACTTCCGGGACGGCCCATGTCATGAGTCATGGAATGGAGCATTGGCATCCAAACCCCGACTTTTTCTTCCGCCCGGGTGGCGGGCCGATTCTCGATCTGGGTCCATACTACATCGCCAACCTCATCAATCTTATAGGACCGGTACGTCGTGTTGCTGCACTCACGTCAATGGCCAGTCCGACGCGCACGATCTCAAGCGCACCGCGCGCTGGCGAAAAAATCGACGTAACAACACCGACGACAATTCAGGCATTGCTTGAATTCGAAAGCGGCGCATCCATTACCTTGTCGGCAAGCTGGGATGTTTGGGCGCATAACCACCCCAATATGGAACTTTATGGCACGGATGGGTCGTTGTTCCTCCCAGATCCGAACTTCTTCGGCGGCGAGGTAAAACTTGCAAAGCCGGGCAAGAAAGCCAAGGCGGTCAAGGCTTGGGCTCATCCTCTGGGTACGCCCAATCAGAAACACTCCCAAGGAATGATGGCGAATTATCGCACCGCAGGTCTTGCCGATATGGCCGTGGCAATCCTCGAAGACCGGGACATCCGCTGTTCGCTGGAGCGCGCACTGCATGGTGTCGACGTCATGGTTTCGATCCTCAGATCGGGTGAGGAAAAGAAATTTATCGATATCAAAACAAGCTGTTCGCGTCCTGAAGCATTGGGCATCAAGGAAGCCAAATCGCTGTTGAAAAAGCAATAAACCATCGCTCCCAAGCGATTGCGGTCATGGTCGGGCGCCACTATGTTGGTCGCCCGATCATGATTTTATGGATACAACGTGACTGTTACCAATACTGCCAGCATCCCCCGTCTTATCGCGGCCGAAATCAATGCGCGTCCTGATCAGGTAAATGCCGCGATAGAGCTGCTGGACGGCGGAGCTACGGTTCCTTTCATTGCACGCTATCGTAAGGAAGTGACCGGCGGACTTGACGATACACAGTTGCGTACCCTCGACGAGCGGTTGATCTACCTGCGCGAACTGGAAGCGCGTCGTGACACGATCATCAACGAAATCCAAAGTCAGGGAAAGCTTACACCGGAGCTGGAAGGCAAGATCACCGCAGCGATCACCAAAGCCGAACTGGAAGATATCTATCTGCCATATAAGCCCAAGCGGCGAACAAAGGCAGAGATTGCCCGCGAGAGAGGTCTTGGGCCTTTGGCGGAAGCCATCATATCTGATCGACGGACAATTCCGCTGGAAATCGCGAAGAACTTCCTCACCTCGGACGTTGCTGATGTTAAAGCCGCTCTTGATGGCGCACGCGATATTCTTGTCGAGAAGTTTTCCGAAAATGCCGACCTTATCGGTCGCTTGCGCAATTACATGAAAGATAGAGCAGTACTGCGTGCGAAGGTTGTGGACGGCAAGCAAGAGGCTGGCGCAAAGTTTTCTGACTACTTCAATCATTTCGAACGTTGGGCAACCACGCCCAGCCATCGCGCACTTGCCATGTTGCGCGGTCGCAATGAAGAGGTGCTTTCCCTCGATATCGAGATTGATGCCGATGATACGTCAGCAATCAAGCCCGTGGAGCGGATGATTGCCGAAGCCTATTCGATTTCAGGAAATGGTGCAGCAGACACATGGCTGATGGATGTCGTGCGCTGGACATGGCGCATCAGGCTTTCTCTCAACCTCTCCGTCGATCTGATGACGGCCTTGCGCGAGCGTTCCGAAGAAGAAGCAATTCGCGTATTTGCCCGAAACCTCAAGGATCTGCTGCTGGCAGCGCCGGCAGGGTCGCGGGCAACAATGGGTCTCGACCCTGGCATTCGCACGGGCGTAAAGGTTGCAGTCATTGATGGCACGGGGAAGCTTCTCGATACGGCGACCGTCTATCCGTTTCCGCCGCGCAATGATGTAAGAGGCACGCAAACCGAACTGGCGAGACTGGTCACGAAGCACAAGGTCGAACTCATCGCCATTGGCAATGGAACAGGCAGTCGCGAAACCGAAAAACTCGTCGCCGATATGCTCGGTGACATGCCTGCACCAAAGCCGTTGAAGGTCATTGTCAGCGAGGCTGGCGCTTCCGTTTATTCAGCCTCCGCCACCGCCGCTGCCGAGTTTCCCACGCTGGACGTTTCGTTACGCGGCGCCGTATCCATCGCCCGGCGCCTGCAAGATCCACTTGCCGAACTGGTCAAGATCGAGCCGAAATCCATTGGTGTTGGACAGTATCAACACGATGTTGACCAATATCGCCTCGCGCGGTCGCTCGAAGGCGTCGTCGAAGATGCCGTCAATGCTGTCGGTGTCGATCTCAATACCGCATCAGCATCATTGCTGGCGCGTATTTCCGGTTTGGGCGCGTCGCTCGCGGAAGCTATTATCGCTCACCGCGATCAAACCGGTCCGTTTAAAACCCGCCGCGAACTTCTAAAAGTTGCGCGGCTCGGACCCCGGGCTTTTGAGCAATGCGCGGGATTTTTGCGTATCAGCGACGGCAGCGAGCCGCTTGATGCATCTGCCGTTCATCCGGAAGCTTATGGAGTTGCAAAGAAAATCGTCAGCGCCTGCGGGAGGGATGTGCGCTCATTGATGAATGACAGTACCGCTTTGAAAGCGCTTGATCCGCGGGTCTTCGTTGATGAGCGCTTTGGTCTGCCCACCATTCGCGATATTATTGCTGAGCTGGAAAAACCCGGTCGCGATCCCCGACCGGAGTTCAAGACGGCTGCTTTTGCTGATGGCATTGACAACATCAAAGACTTGAAGCCCGGCATGTTGCTCGAAGGGACAGTGACCAACGTCGCCGCATTCGGCGCTTTTGTCGATATTGGCGTCCATCAGGACGGCCTCGTGCACCTTTCCCAATTGGCCGACAGGTTTGTCAAGGATGCCCACGAGATCGTCAAAGCGGGGGATGTTGTCAAAGTCCGCGTTGTCGATGTCGATCCCAAACGCAATCGCATCAGCCTGACGATGCGCAAAGATGGCGGCGGCAATGAAGGTCCCAGAAAGCCACATTCATCGGACAATGCTTCTCAGCTCCGCAAACCATCGCCCAAGCCGCAAATCCCTGCATCGCAGGGCGCTTTCGGTGCGGCATTGGCAGATGCTATGCGCAAAAAATAATCATCCCGGCTCCTGCTCCCTTTCCTTCGGCATTATGGATTGAAGCAATGTGTCGCGCGCGGACTTCAAATGCGCGCGGCACGCTTTGTTGACCCTGGATTGGTCTCGGGAGCGAAGAGCATCAATATAATCTAAATGTTCTTCAAGAGCGCGGGTGTTGCGCTGCTGCGCGTGCAATTTGTTCCACTGATAATGGTAGTGGAAAACAATCGCGATAATATCGTAGAAATCATCCACAAAGCGGTTGTGAGAAGCCGAATGGATCAACCTGTGAAAACGCTCATCGAGTTCGGAAAATTCGGTATACCGGCTATCAATTTCGCTTAGAAGCGTTCGGTGCTCAAGTTCCAGATCATCAAGTTTTCCTCGCGCCGGGTGATCATCTGGCAGCTTGGTAAATGCAACTGCCGACCTGAGCTCGAACACTTCACGAACTTCAAACAGCTCCAGCGCAAAGGCCCGCGTAAAGCCTTTCAATATCCAATGGCTGTTCTTGCGTTTTTCGATCAGCCCAAATCGACTGAAGCGTATAAGAAACTCGCGAACGCTCGATGTGCCTACCCCGATGTCACGTGCAAGCTCGAGTTCATTAATTTGCATGCCCGGCTGCGCGCCACCGGCAAGAATCCTTTTCATGAAACTACGTTCGATAATTTCGGAAAGGGAATCCGTTTGATCCTCGGGAAAGTAATCTTTGGGCCTGGGTTTACGCAGCACGGCCTTGCCCGGCTTTTCCATTTCAACCAGGCCGGACTCCGCCAGCTTTTTAAGGATAGCCCGCACGGTTGTTCGACTTATGCCCAGTCTCGCGCCAAGCTCGGATTCGGATGGCACAGTTTCCACATCGCGCAACAGATGAAGACATCTATTGTAGCCTTCCTTGAAAACCGTATTCTGTTTTGACATCCCGCCCCTCCCCGCTTGCCAAAACAAGCGTTCCCTAAATTATTTAGGCACAAGAACGATTGACTGCAAAGGTTTTTTGTCGATAAAAGACAATATAGACTTTGCGTGTCTGGGAGGAACGCTTGGAAATTCGTACAATAGGTGCAACGCCGCTGGCCTTAACCCAATTTGGATTTGGGGGCGCGGCGATAGGTGGCTTGTATAGAGAATGCCCCCGCGACGATGCCATTGCAGCACTGCAAACGGCATGGGATGCGGGTATGCGCTACTTCGATACCGCACCATTTTACGGCTTTGGTCTTTCGGAGCGCCGCACAGGTGATTTCCTGCGCTCGAAACCACGCGACAGCTATGTGCTTTCAACGAAAGTTGGACGTTTGCTCAGGCCAGCGCCCGACAACCAAATCCCGGACCATTCCTACGTCAATCCCCTGCCCTTCGCCGTCGACTATGATTATAGCTATGACGGTATCATGCGGTCTTTCGAGTTCAGCTTTGCCCGTCTTGGGCTGAACCGCATAGATATTCTCTATGTGCATGACATCGGCGCATATACCCACGGTCCTGAAAAGAATGCGGTCTATCAGAAGCAACTTCTGGATAGCGGCATGAGGGCATTGCAAGAGCTGAAATCGTCAGGCGCAATTTCCGCTTACGGCCTTGGGGTAAATGAGGTTGAGGTGTGCATGGATGTGATCGCACAAAGCGATATAGACTGCATCCTTTTGGCCGGACGCTACTCGCTTCTGGATCGTTCGGCGGAACGCGGATTGCTGGAAGAATGCCGCAAGAAGAAGATTTCCCTGGTCATTGGGGGCGTGTTCAATTCCGGCATATTGGCAACAGGGCCGGTGCCGGGAGCCAATTTTGATTATGGGCCAGCGTCGGAAGATATTTTGAGTCGTGTCCGGTCCATGGAGGCCGTTGCCAAATCTCATTCCATCCCGCTCGCTGCTGCCGCGATGCAATTTCCTCTGCGTGAGACTGTCGTTGCGAATGTTCTTATCGGAACCGCCAAAGCTGCTAGTCTGACCAGAAACATGGATCTTTTGAATGTGACGATACCCGAGGCATTTTTTGCTGAAGTGGAACAGTTCACAATCAAGTAGAATGGCTACAAAGCGGGGTTGAGTGCGCCACAGCCCTAACGACAATCAAACAAGAAAGGCGCTTGGAGAGGAACCTGAAATGATACTTTTTGGAAAAAGCATAAATCGTAGAACCATGCTTGGCGTAACCAGCGTTGCGATCATGGCGGGCATGATGGGTGTAGCACCTGTGCGGGCGCAGGACGTCACCATTCCTATCATCGTTAAAGACACGACGTCCTTTTATTGGCAGATCGTTCTGGCCGGAGCACGCAAAGCTGGCAAAGATCTCGGCGTTAAAGTTCCAGAACTCGGAGCGCAGGCTGAGTCGGATATTAACGGCCAGATATCCATTTTGGAGAATGCAGTTTCCGGCTCACCGGCAGCAATTGTGATTTCGCCAACAGAGTTTAAAGCACTTGGCAAGCCGATTGACGAGGCAGCAAAATCGGTAAAGATCATCGGGATCGACTCTGCTGCGGACTCCAAGGCTTTCACATCGTTCCTGACGACTGACAATGTTGAAGGTGGCCGTGTCGCTGCCGATGGTCTGGCTGCTGCAATCACTGAAAAATACGGCAAGGCAGAAGGCGATGTTGCAATCATCACCGCTCTTCCCGGCGTTGGTTCGCTGGATCAACGGGCCAAGGGCTTTAAAGAGCAATTGGCGGCAAAATATCCAGGGCTCAAGCTGGTAGCAGATAAGGTTGCAGATGGTCAGGCAACAACAGGCCTGAATATCACAACCGACCTGATCACCGCCAATCCTGAACTACGTGGAATTTTTGCATCCAACCTGATCATGGGTCAGGGCGCAGGCCAGGCGATTGCCGAAAACAAGGCCCAGGACAAGATCAAGGTCATCGCCTTTGACAGTGATGAAAAGCTGGTGAAATTCCTCAGCGATGGCGTGCTTTACGCTCTGGTAGTCCAGGATCCATTTCGCATGGGTTATGACGGCGTAAAAACTGCGCTCGCTGCTTCAAAGGGCGAGAAAGTCGAAGCCAATGTCGACACGGGTGCCAATCTGATCACCAAGGCGAACATGAGCGAGCCACGCGCGCAGGAGCTGCTGAATCCGAAGCTTGATTAATCGGAATTCTGCTCTCCAATCGAAGAGGCTGCCATGGAAACTCAGAACTTTGCATCACAGTCCGGCAACGGAACACATGCAACCGCTGCGATCATGGCGGCCGATTCACCTATCCTTGAACTTAAAGGGCTGGAAAAGCAGTATTTTGGTACGCATGCCCTGAAACCGACCGACCTAGCTTTTAAGGCCGGTGAAATACATGCCATTGTTGGCGAAAATGGCGCAGGCAAATCAACCCTCATAAAGCTTTTAACCGGCGTCATTCCGCGCACGGGCGGCGATGTTTACTGGCGCGGCGAACCCGTGGCATTGGGCACCCCTATCGAAGCTATCAAGCATGGCATTAATGCCGTGCACCAGGAAGTTGTTCTTTGTCCGCATCTCAGCGTTGCCGCCAATATTTTTCTGGGTGAAGAACATCTGCGTTTCGGGCTGCTTAGACATCGAAACATGGTGCGGGACGCACAGAAGATTCTTGACGATCTCGGCTTCGACCTTCCCGCACATGCCACGCTCAGTGATTTGACAATCGGCCAGCAGCAATTGATTGCAACGGCACGTGCGGCGACAAGAGGCGCGCGTTTTCTCATATTTGATGAGCCTACTGCCTATCTGACACGAAAAGAGGGTATGCAGCTTTTTGCCCTCATCCGGCGCATGCAGGCAAATGGCGTAACCATTGTTTATATCAGCCACCGGATGGAAGAAGTCTTTGAACTTGCCGACCGGGTGTCGGTATTACGGGACGGAACCTTGGTAGGTACGCGAGACATCGCCGACACTAATGAAAACGAACTGATTGCCATGATGATCAATCGCTCCATCGAGCAGATTTATCACAAGGATGGTTTCGAGTTCGGCAAACCCATCCTGGAAACCCGAAATCTCTCCGGCAAAGGCTTCGAAAATATATCGCTGACTGTTCGGGAAGGCGAAATTGTCGGTCTCTATGGATTGATCGGCGCGGGGCGCAGCGAGTTTGTCACCACTGTCTTTGGTCGGCATCCAAAGTCCTCCGGCTCAATTTTGTGGAAAGGCGAGGAGGTCGATATTCGCCGCGAGAAGGATGCGATCAAGCTCGGCATCGCGCTCGCCCCGGAAAGCCGCAGGGATCAGGGGCTTTGCCTGTCACTTCCTGTAAGCCTGAATCTCAACCTGCCGGTTTATCCGAAACTTAGCCGTGGCGGAATTATATCAAAGAGCAAGGAGTCAGCCCAGGCGGATCGCCAAATCGCCGACCTGCGCATCAAGACATCGACACGCAGTGCAAGTGCTGCAAGCCTTTCAGGCGGCAATCAGCAAAAGATCGTCATTGGCAAATGGCTTAATCACGGTGCAAAGCTCTTCATCTTTGACGAACCCACGGTCGGTGTCGATGTCGGCACCAAGGCTGAGATTTATCGCCTTTTCTCGGCGTTGCTATCGCAAGGAGCCGGGATCATCCTGATTTCTTCATATTTGCCGGAAGTCTATGAACTGGCTGATAAACTTCATGTTTTCCGGCGCGGCGAGATGGTTGCATCCCATCAATTCAAATCCGCCAGCCATGAAGATATTCTAACAAAAGCGCTTGGTTCGGCCCCGGCCAACCCAATTTTATCCGGAGAGTCCTGATCATGAGTGTTGATACCAAGGAACCAGTTATTTCACCCAAGAAGCGGTACAACATCCTCTTCGGGCTGACATTACTCGCTCTCCTGCTTGTTCTATGGCTCATCCTCGGCCTGTCAACCACGACCTTCTGGACGACAAACAACATTGCCAATTTGCTGCGCCAAGGCGCCATGATTGCGATCCTCGCAGTGGGTCAGACCTTTGTCATCATCACCGGCGGGATAGACCTATCTGTTGGCGCAATCGCGGGCTTTGCCAGCACAATTGTTGCATTGCTTCTGGCCAATGGATTTCCAATCTGGGCAGCCGTGCTCATTACCCTTGGCATTGGTCTTGGCATCGGGCTCTTCCATGGGTTCGGCATTGTAAAGATGGGGTTGCCACCCTTCATCATCACTCTGGCAACACTCACATCGCTTCGCGGAATCGGTCTTTTGATTACCAATGGTGCAACCATTTCCATCAATAATGACGAGTTCACAAACTTCTCGCGAAATGATTTTCTGGGAGTTCCAAACCTGTTTTGGATGGTTATCCTCGTGGGTATCCCTGCCTATATACTGCTTCAGCACACGCGTTGGGGCAGATATCTCTTTTCAGTTGGGTCAAACGCCGAAGCTTCCCGTCTCTCCGGCGTAAACGTCAATCGCACCATCTACCTTGCCTATACTCTGTCAGCCGTTTGCGCTTCCTTCGTCGGCATTCTGCTTGCTACGCGCATCGGAGTTGGCAACCCTACGCAGGCGGAAGGCTGGGAGCTGCAAGCCATTGCCTCATCCGTCATCGGCGGCACGAGTCTTTTTGGAGCTGTAGGATCTGTTCAAGGTCCATTGCTTGGAGCCTTCATCCTTGCCACCATTAACAACGGCGCCAATCTCCTCAACGTCAATTCGTTCTGGCAACGGGTTATCACAGGCGTACTGATCATAGTGATCGTCTATTTTGACCAGTTGCGCCGCCGGAGGAAATAAGTCGCTCTCTGCCACATTCCCATGCTCAAATGGAAAAACGGAAGCAGCAGGAGACGCTTATGCCCTACGAGCTATATTATTGGGACGGGTTACAAGGACGAGGTGAATTTATCCGGCTCGCGCTGGAGGACGCGGGAGCCGATTATATCGACATCGCGCGCGAGGATGGTCCCGAGCGGGGCATTGACGCGATGATGAAGGTGCTCAAAAGCAAGAGTGAACGCCACCTGCCCTTTGCGCCACCTTTTCTGAAAGATGGCGACCTGATCATATCGCATGTCGCGAATATCCTGTTTTATCTCGGGCCTAAACTCAACCTCGCCCCCAGCGATGAAAACCAGCGTATATTCGCAAATGGACTGCAGCTGACCATAACGGACTTTGTCGCGGAGGTGCATGATACGCACCATCCCATCGCCACAACGCAATATTATGAAGATCAGAAAGAGGCAGCCAAACTGCGCTCCAAAGACTTTATCGAACATCGCATGCCTAAATTCCTGGATTACTTCGATCGGGTTCTGCACCGGAATCCTGATGGCAAGACTCACACGATCGGCAAATCACTGAGCTATGTCGATATTTCCCTGTTCCAGATTTTCGAGGGACTTCGTTATGCTTTCCCCAGAGCCACGGCAAATCTGGCCAAAGATTATCCGGCTTTACAGGCTTTGCATGACACGGTCGGCAATCGGCCCAATATCAAGGCTTATCTCCGTTCGGAACGTCGCCTCGACTTCAATACATCCGGCATTTTCAGACATTACCCGGAGCTCGATCAGAGCGCATAAGGGCGCTATATTTATAATTGCCTTCCAATTTACGCTGGACTTGATCCGCTGAAGAGGCTCCACTGACTTCACTCAAATCATAGGAGGAAGTCATGGATACTCGTTTCATGAAGGCAGGAGTCTTTGTCACAGCGCTCGGGCTGGCTCTTGCACCTGTGACGCAGATTTATGCCGCATCGCCGGATCCTGTTGCAGCAGAACATGGAATGGTGGTCACAGCTCAGCACCTTGCATCCGAAGTCGGCGTCGAAGTCCTCAAGAGCGGCGGAAACGCTGTCGATGCCGCAGTCGCAGTCGGGTATGCTCTGGCTGTGGTTTATCCAACGGCCGGTAATATTGGCGGCGGTGGCTTTATGACGATCCGTCTGAAGGATGGGAAGACCACTTTCCTCGACTTCCGTGAACGGGCTCCGCTTGCAGCAACCAAGACCATGTATCTCGACGATCAGGGCAACATCGTCAAAGGTCGAAGCACAAATGGCTATCTGGCTGTGGGCGTGCCCGGATCTGTCGCCGGCTTTGAAATGGCCCGGGAGAAATATGGTACGAAATCGCGCGAGGAACTTATCGGGCCAGCTATACGCTTTGCTCGCGATGGCTTTGTGCTCGACCAAGGTGACATCGCATCGCTACAAAATGGCACCAAGAAACTATCCACCGATCCGGCCGCGGCTGCAATATTCCTGAAGGCGGACGCGAAGCCTTATGCGATCGGCGAAACATTGGTTCAAGCTGATTTAGCCGCAACGCTTGCAGCGATTTCCGATAAAGGCTCCGATGCATTCTACAAAGGTCCCATTGCAGATGCCATTGTCAAAGCGAGCGGGGCCGGTGGCGGCGTTTTGGCCAAGGCCGATTTTGAACAGTACAAGGTTCGCGAGCTTGAACCTGTGAAATGCAATTATCGCGGTTATGATATTGTCTCTTCGCCGCCGCCGAGTTCAGGTGGTGTCATCATCTGCGAGATACTGAATATCCTTGAAAACTACCCTCTTGGATATCTGGGTTACGGTTCCGCCGAAACGGTTCATGCCATGATAGAAGCAATGCGCTACGCCTATGTGGATCGCAACGCATCGCTTGGCGACCCTGATTTCGTTGATAATCCCGTCTCCAAACTTTTGGATAAAAAATACGCCAAAGATATCCGTGACAAGATCAGCCCCTATAAAGCCGGCGTGTCGAAAGAGCTGACACCAAAGGGATTCGGCGAAAGTACAGAGACGACGCATTATTCGATTGTCGATGATGAGGGCAACGCCGTTGCCGTGACTTATACCCTGAACGGTTCATTCGGCGCAGGTGTTGTTGCTGCTGGCACTGGCATATTGCTTAACAATGAAATGGACGATTTCACCTCTAAGCCCGGCGTTCCAAATCTTTACGGGTTGGTGCAGGGCGAAGCCAATGCGATTCAACCGAAGAAGACGCCTCTTTCTTCAATGAGTCCGACAATCATCTCCAAGGATGGCAAGCCCTTTATGGTCATTGGCAGTCCCGGCGGCGCGCGCATTATCACTATTACGCTCGAAGCGATCATCAATGTGATTGATCACGGGATGGACATACAAGAGGCAATAGATGCGCCGCGCATTCATCACCAGTGGTTGCCTGACCGGGTCTATATGGAGCCTTACGCGCTTTCCGGCGATACGATGAAAATTCTGACGGAAATGGGTCATAATGTCGGAATCGATCAGGACTGGACCATTTGGGGACAGGCTGCAGGCATTCTTGTCGGCGGCAAGAGCCTTGGTGAAATTACCAAGGGCAGTGGCGCCCGATATAATGGGGCCATGGACAGCCGTTCCGGTTCCGGTTCAGCGCGCGGCTACTAGAGCCCAAATCCAGCCAACCTTCCCCGCAGCTCGCGGATGGTTTGAGCATCGGCATTGGCGAAGGCAAACCGCAGAAATGGGGTTTGCCTTTCGCCAAAATACTCACCTGGAATGGCGAGGATTCCAGCACGTTTTGCCAATTGTTCTGCCACCATCTCTGACGCCATGCCATCGAATGGGTGCCTGACAAATGCGAAATAGGCGCCTATCGATTCCAGCGCCCATCCGTCCAGCTCGGCCATCACGTCGCGAAGAGCTTTTGCCCGCACTTCAATTTCCAGACGGTTTCCTGCGCGCCATTCCGTCAATGCAGGCAAGGCGCGAGCGAGAGCAGCTTGTGGGGCTCGGGGCGGACATATCTGTAAATTATCCATGATTTTGGCAATTTGCTCGACCACTGCCCCACCTGCCACTATTGCGCCCAGCCTATGTCCGGGGATGCAAAAGGATTTGGAAAAACTGTAGAGCTCGATCAGATTTTCCTGCCAATCTGCTGTAGCAAACAAGCCATGCGGGGCACCGGCGCCATCTGGCAAAAAATCCCGATAGGTCTCGTCAAGAATGAGCCAAATGCCAGCGTCCCTGCAAAAATCAAAGATCACCTGCAGCCTGTCGGCAGGATAAATCGCTCCCGTCGGATTGTTCGGCGTTACAAGAGCAAGTGCACGAACATCCGGCGTCATCGCCATCTTGATGTCGTCGATAGTGGGAACAAAACCCTCCGACGCAGTGCAATTCACTTTGCCTGTTTTGATGCCAAGCATCGCCAAAGTCGTCTCGTGATTGAAATAAAATGGATCGGTCACAAGAATGGTATGGCCTGCAGAAGCGGCAACCATGGAAGCACAGACAAAGGCCTGATTGCAGCCCGATGTGATATGAATATTGTCGGCACTGATTTTTGCGTCATAGATCTCGGACACATGAGTGGCATAGGCTTCGCGTAATATTGTTTCGCCCTCGATGGGACCGTAATTGGTGTAAGCCAATGAGGATGCGGCTTCGCCAAGCCATTGCAGCATCTTCTCATGCGCCGGATAGCCCGGGACAGCTTGCGATAAATCAATCAGCGAACCCTGGCTGCCATCATAGGACTTTCCCCAGGCTTGAACTGCCGGTATCGGCGGCGGCGATAGGCGGGTTACAAGGGTATTGAGCATTGCAGCAGTCATCATTCGTTCCTGTATCGCTTCTTCCACGTCCAGCAAGTTCTTAATAGCCAATCGGATTGAAGTCATCTGTGACCATTTCGCATGACCTGTTCACAGAATGATGATTGATTTCCCTGCCACTTTAGGGTGTGCTGACCATTCTGCAACGACATGAACATTTCGGGAAGCCAGCATTATGCCATCGTGGGATGAAAACAAACTGAGCGAGTTGCGCGCCAAATATGGCGAGAGCCATGGCGGTGAGTTGTTTGATGAACGATTCCGGAAAGTAGCTGACAAAATATTTTCCAAGAGCGGCACTCGCCTTGCACCCTATGCGGGTATACCGACATTTCTCACGGCACCTTATATGCCGGTTGACGCCGTTAATCCTGACTTTGGCAATCTCCAGGTAGCCATTGTCGGCGTGCCGATGGACCTTGGCGTAACCAATCGTCCTGGTTCGCGTTTCGGCCCGCGTGCTGTTCGCACGATCGAGCGTATTGGCCCATATAATCACGTTCTGGAATGCGCACCGGTGTTCGACCTTCGCGTCGCCGATATTGGCGATGTGCCATTTGCCAGCCGTTACAGGTTGGAGCAAAGCCATGATGATATTGAACGGCGCTTCAACCAGATTGTTGATGCCGGTGTCCTGCCGCTGGCTGTCGGCGGCGATCATTCGATCAGCCACCCTATCCTGAAAGCCGTCGGCAAGAATGGCCCTGTCGGGATGATCCATATCGATGCGCATTGTGATACGGGTGGCGCGTTCGACCAGACCAAATTCCATCATGGCGGTCCATTCCGCAATGCGGTTCTGGATGGGGTCCTTGACCCAACAAGAACAATCCAGATCGGCATTCGTGGCTCTGCCGAGTATTTGTGGGAGTTTTCCTATGAGTCCGGCATGACCGTCATTCATGCGGAAGAAGTCACCGGACTGGGCATCCCGGCAATCATCGAAAAGGCCAGGGCCATAATCGGCGATGGCCCGACCTATCTGTCATTCGATATTGATAGTCTTGATCCAAGTTTTGCGCCGGGCACCGGGACGCCGGAAGTTGGTGGTTTGACGACTCGGGAAGTGCTCGAACTCATTCGAGGGTTTAAAGGCATTAATCTCGTGGGAGGCGATGTGGTTGAGGTCGCTCCGCAATATGACGCTACCACCAACACTGCACATGCGGGCGCACAAGTGCTGTTCGAAATCCTGAGTCTGATGGTTTTCAGTCCATTTGTGCAAAAGCAAAACAAGTAAGAGACAATGATGAGTGAAACTATTGAGACCGACGTCCTTGTAATCGGCGCAGGCATTGCTGGCGCTGGTGTCGCGGCCGCCTTGGCTGACACGCACAGTGTTGTTGTCGTAGAGCGCGAAAGTCAGGCCGGATATCATTCTACCGGACGGTCGGCGGCAATCTTCATTCCAAATTATGGCAATGAAGTCATTCGTGGGCTAAACCGAGCCAGTGCACCGATGTTTCACCATCGAGACACGGGCCTTTTTCCCGAACCATTGCTGACAGCGCGGGGATCATTGACGGTCGCCGATGAAGATGGCGTCGCGACATGCGAAGAATTTGTCCGAGACGGCATTGGCGTAGAAGCTATTTCTGTCGACAAAGCGCTTTCTCTGGTACCCATCCTCAGTCGCGACTACGTCAAAGCCGCCGCTTATCAAGAGGATGCACAAGATATCGACGTCAACGCTCTTCATCAGGGCTGGTTGCGCAAGGCATCGGCGCTGGGCGTCCGACTTTTTACCAATACCGAAGTCACCAGCGCCAATCGCGTTGCCGGTGGCTGGATCGTCAATGCATCCGACAAGGTTTTCAGCGCCCGGATCATTATCAACGCCGCTGGTGCCTGGGCAGATCTGACAGCCTCAATATTTGGCGCCAAGCCTCTTGGGCTAACGCCGCTGCGCCGCTCGATTGCAGTTCTACCAGCGCCCGATGGTCACGACACCCGCAATTGGCCGCTTGTCGATGATGTCAACGAAGCCTGGTATCTGAAGCCCGATGGCGGACGCATGTTTGTCTCGCCCGCCGACGAAATTCCCGTCGAGCCGCATGATGCCTATGTTGACGATATGATCCTCGCCGAAGGTCTCTATCGCTTCGAGCAGGCTGTCACCGTTCCAGTCAATCGGGTCGAGCGTAGCTGGGCAGGCCTACGCACCTTTGCGCCGGACAGGACTCCTGTCGCGGGTTTTGATGATACGGTGGATGACTTCTTTTGGCTTGCAGGACAAGGCGGTTACGGTATCCAGACTTCGCCTGCCTTGTCGGCGCTTGCAGCAGCTTTGATCCGGGGACGTGCTCCCGACGCCAATGTGGAACCCCTGCTTTCACGCCTGTCGCCGGCTCGTTTTACGAGCCATCCATAAGCGGCTGACCGGCAAAATCGGCGGCTTGGCTTTCGAGTTCAGATTTAATGAAATTGCTCAACACTCTGATGCGCGGCGTACCTACAATATCCTCATGACAAATGAGCCAATAGTCGCGATTGAGGTGCAATTCCTTGGGAAGGACCGGAACGAGTTCGGGATAGTTGCAAGCAATGTAATAAGGCAAAATACACAAGCCAAAACCGGTGCGCGCCGCGCTAAGCTGGGCGAAAATGCTAGAGCTTTGATAGGATGCACGCAAACCCGGAAGTATCTCGCGCATATAATCGAGACCGGGCGTAAATATCATGTCCTCAATATAACCGATAAATCGGTGTTCTGAGAGATCCGCCTGTCGTTTGATTGTTGCGTGCCGCGCCAGGTAGTCTGCCGAACCGTAGACGAACAATCGATATGGCATCAGCTTTTCTTGATGATAGCGTCCTGTCCGGCTGGCGTTGAGCGTTATTGATAGGTCCGCTTCACGCCGCGACAAGGATACGATCTGCTGGATTGTCACCATTTCCACGGATAGCCCCGGGTATGATTGTGTCATCAGCGGCAAACGGTCTGCCAGAAAGAAATTGGCGAACCCCTCAAGGATGCTCAGCCGGACCACACCGCTAAGTGATACAGTTCCTCCCGATGCTTCATTCTGAAAACGCTCTGCTTCGCGCTCCATGACCTCCGCAGATTCAATCAGTTTTTCCCCAAGCGCGGTAACAATATAGCCGCGCGGATTTCGCTCAAACAGGCGGGCCGACAGCGCCTCTTCCAATCGCTCGATCCGGCGCGAAACGGTCACGTGATTTGTCCGCAGACGCCGCGCTGCTGTGGTCAATTGGCCGGTGCGGGCGACAGCCAGAAAATACTGGAGATCATCCCATGTGAACTGTCGCATTTGTGTGCAAAGCCTTCATGTACATTTTTGTACGGAATATGTGCAAAATTAGATGTTTGTGTACTTATTTGTCAATGCTAGACTTTTTTCAACAACATGGTTGCCGGTCGGGAGAAACGGCGCAATCATGGGAAGAAGAATGTTCAGCAAGAATGGGCTGGATCGAGGGAGGGAACTACCAAGCGAAGGCGAGCTAATCGCTGGTTCGCGATCAGCACATGACAATTATATCCAGTTCACCAATGGCGGTCATCATTTGATGCCCAGCCAGACAATTAATCTTTGGGAGGAGAGAAGAATGAAGCTTTTAACCGTCGTAACCGCTGCTTTGATGGCAGCTACAGTGATTCCGGCAGCCAGCGCCGAAATTTCCGATGGCAAGGTCAAGATCGGCATTCTGAATGATCAGTCCGGCGTCTATGCGGATTTCGGCGGCAAATGGTCGTTTGAAGCTGCGAAGATGGCGGCTGAAGATTTTGGTGGCAAGGTTCTTGATGCACCAATTGAGATCATTTCAGCGGATCACCAGAACAAAGCCGATATTGCTTCTAATATTGCCCGCCAGTGGTACGATACAGAGCAGGTCGATTCCATTATGGAATTGACAACCTCCTCGGTGGCTCTCGCCGTTCAGGGCATCTCCAAAGAGAAAAAGAAGATCGATCTGGTTACCGGTGCTGCAACTGCAGAACTGACAGGCAAGCAATGCTCACCTTACGGCTTCCACTGGGCTTATGATACGCACGCGCTGGCCGTTGGCACTGGCGGCGCGCTCGTGGGCGCTGGCGGTGATAGCTGGTTTTTCCTGACAGCTGACTATGCATTCGGCTATTCGCTGGAAGAACAGACGAGCAAATATGTTACCTCCAAGGGCGGCAAGGTCGTGGGTTCGGTCCGCCATCCTTTGGCAACCAGTGATTATTCCTCATTCCTTCTCCAGGCGCAGTCCTCGGGCGCAAAAGTCATCGGCCTCGCAAATGCCGGTCTTGATACTGCCAATGCCATCAAGCAAGCTGCTGAATTCGGCATTGTTGCAGGCGGCCAGCGCCTCGCAGCCCTGCTGTTTACACTGGCGGAAGTTCACGGTCTCGGCCTCGAAGCGGCGCAGGGCCTGACCCTGACCGAAAGCTTCTATTGGGATCGTGATGATGAATCGCGTGCTTTCGGCAAGAAGTTCTTCGACCGCACCGGCCGCATGCCCAATATGATTCACGCCGCCACCTATTCCGGCGTAACGCAATATCTCAAGGCCATCCAGAAGGCAGGGACGGACGATACGGAAAAAGTCGCTGCCGCGATGCATGAAATGCCGGTCGATGACGTATTCGGACGGGGCGCGAAGGTCGGCGCGAATGGCCGCCTGATCAGCGATGTGTATTTGATGGAAGTCAAGAAGCCGGACGAAAGCAAGGCACCTTGGGATTATTACAAGGTTCTGGCCACGGTACCAGGCGACGAAGCCTATATCAAACCAGCCGAAAGCGGCTGCAATCTGGTCAAGTAGCAAGCATGACCAGTTCTGCCGCAACTGCGTTCGGGGGAGGACAATCCTCTCCCGGCACACCCGATAATCAGACGTCACGGGTGGTTCTTTCCGCCCGTGGCCTGCGCCGTGATTTCGGTGGATTTATTGCTGTCAACAATGTTGACCTTGATGTCCATCATGCCAAAGTCCATGCCTTGATCGGACCAAACGGAGCTGGCAAAACCACGGTCTTCAATCTTTTGACAAAGTTTTTGCAGCCCTCGAGCGGCACCATCATGCTGCTTGATCATGATATAACGAAAACCGATCCGGCACGTGTGGCGCGCATGGGATTGGTGCGTTCTTTTCAGATATCGGCCGTCTTTCCGCATCTGACCGTATTGGATAATGTTCGTGTCGCATTGCAGCGGCCAGGACATCTATCGACGCAATTCTGGCTTCCGATGAGCGCCCTGAACAAATTGAACGAGCGCGCCAACGAACTTATCGATGCGGTTGGTTTGACAGATGCGCGCAACAGGCTTGCGGCAGATCTTTCCTATGGCCGTAAACGAGTTCTTGAAATCGCAACGACACTAGCGCTTGACCCGAAAGTGCTGCTGCTTGATGAGCCAATGGCGGGCATGGGCCATGAGGATGTGCACATCGTTTCCGATATTATTCGCGAGGTCGCCAAGGACCGCGCCATTCTTATGGTTGAGCATAATTTGAAAGTCGTCGCGGATCTTTGCGATCAGGTCACCGTGCTTCAGCGCGGCGAAATACTGACTTCAGGCGATTACAAGACTGTCAGCCAGGATGAGCGCGTGCGCGTTGCCTATATGGGGACCGAGCATGACTGACAAAAAACCTCTTCTCACAGTCCGCAATCTTCATGCCTGGTACGGTGAAGGTCATGCGTTGCATGGCATTGATCTCGATATTCATCAGGGCGAGACCGTAACCCTGCTGGGACGCAACGGCGTTGGCAAAACGACGACCTTGCGTTCAATCATGGGCATCATACGCAAGCGCACGGGCACGATTACTTTCGACGGCAAGGACATGATGCGCGTGCCGCTTCATCGCGCAGCGCATGCCGGTATTGGTTTTGTGCCGGAAGAACGCGGCATCTTCGCAACGCTATCGGTTGACGAGAATTTGAGTCTTCCGCCCGTCGTTGCCAATGGCGGGATGTCGATCGAAGAGATTTACGATCTCTTTCCAAACCTTAAAGAGCGCCGCAACAGCCCCGGCACCAAGCTTTCCGGCGGCGAACAGCAGATGCTGGCAATAGCGCGCATTCTGCGCACCGGTGTAAAACTGATCTTGCTTGACGAACCAACCGAAGGCCTCGCGCCCGTCATCATTCAACGCATAGGCGAGGTGCTCGTTACCTTGAAGCAGAGGGGAATGACAGTTTTGCTCGTTGAGCAGAACTTCCGTTTTGCCAGCAAGGTAGCTGATCGTTTTTACGTTGTTGATCACGGAAAGATCATCGACAATTTTCCGGTTCAGGAATTACCGGATCGCATGACCATGCTCAACGAAGCATTGGGAGTTTGAAATGACAATGATCTTTGGGGTACCCCTTCAGGCTTTTCTCGGGCAATTGTTGATCGGCCTCATCAACGGCTCCTTCTATGCAATGCTCAGCCTTGGACTGGCGATCATTTTCGGCCTCCTGCGCGTCATCAATTTTGCTCATGGCGCGCAATATATGATCGGCGCATTCGTTGGTTACCTGCTTCTTGCAGAACTCGGCATTGGTTATTGGCCAGCTTTGATACTGGCTCCCATTATTGTCGGGTTCGCTGGTGCATTCATCGAGCGCGTCGCACTCTCGCGTCTTTATAATCTCGACCACCTCTATGGCTTGCTGTTCACCTTCGGCCTCGCGCTCGTTCTGGAAGGCATGTTCCGCTATTATTATGGCGCAGCAGGTCAGCCCTATGCCGTTCCAAGCGCTCTGACAGGTGGTTATAATCTCGGCTTCATGTTCCTGCCGAAATATCGTGGCTTTGTGGTGCTGGCATCCTTGGTTGTTTGCCTTGGAACGTGGCTGCTCATTGAGAAGACCCGACTGGGCTCACAGCTGCGGGCGGCGACAGAAAATCCAACGCTGGTCCGCGCATTCGGTATCAATGTTCCTTTGCTGCTCACCTTTACCTATGGCCTTGGCGCTGGGCTTGCCGGTCTTGCCGGAATATTGGCGGCACCAATCTATCAGGTCAGTCCGCTCATGGGATCAAACCTGATCATCATCGTGTTCGCGGTTGTTGTCGTTGGCGGCATGGGCTCCATATTGGGCGCCATCATAACCGGCTATATGCTCGGCATATTGGAGGGGCTGACAAAGGTCTTCTACCCGGAAGCCTCCAACATCGTCATCTTCGTGATCATGGCAATCGTGCTGCTTGTGCGTCCCGCAGGTCTTTTCGGAAAGGATGCGTGACATGACACAATCCGCCCTCACCGCACCAAGACAAAAAAATCTGTCGTTGGAAGTTACGCTGATCGTTGCAGGCATTGCGCTTCTCGTGCTTGCGCCCTTCTTTTTCTATCCAGTTTTCCTGATGAAGGTGCTGTGCTTTGCTCTGTTTGCATGCGCTTTTAATCTCCTTCTTGGCTATACCGGCATTCTTTCGTTCGGCCACGCCGCCTTCTTTGGCGGCGCTGCCTATTTCACTGCCCATTCGGTGAAGGAGTGGGGATTTTCGCCCGAACTGGGTATTCTCGTTGGCGTTGCAGGGGCTGCGTTTCTAGGTTTGATTATCGGCTTTTTCGCCATCAGGCGTCAGGGCATCTACTCCACGATGATCACCCTCGCCCTCTCGCAGATGTTCTTCTTCTTCTGTCTGCAGGCATCATTTACACACGGCGAAGACGGCATTCAGGGCGTGCCGCGCGGCCATCTGTTCGGCTTCATCGATTTGAACCAGTCGCTGAATATGTATTTCTTCGTGCTTGCCGTCTTTTTATTGGGCATGTTCATCATCTGGCGCATCATCAATTCACCATTCGGCATGATCCTCAAATCAGTCCGGGAGAATGAGCCTCGCGCCATCTCGCTTGGTTATTCTGTCGCTCGATATAAATTGGCAGCTTTTGTCATGTCAGCGGCGCTCACGGGGCTGGCAGGCGGCATCAAGGCGATTGTTTTTCAGTTCGCAACACTGACCGATGTCAGCTGGCAAATGTCGGGTGAAGTGGTGCTCATGACCCTGCTTGGTGGGATAGGTACTTTGGTCGGCCCGGTATTTGGTGCTGCCCTCATCTCGGCGCTTGAGAACTATCTGGCAACTTCCGAATTCCCAGTCACCGTAATCACCGGCATCATCTTCATGATATGTGTCCTCGTGTTCCGCCGCGGGATTATCGGTGAGCTGTATGCTTCGCGTTTCGGCAAAAGGCTGGAAGGCAAGTCGGAAAACTGATCATGAGCGACCTCTATGATTACGTCATTGTCGGTGCCGGCACGGCGGGGTGTACCCTTGCAAACCGTCTATCGGAAAACAAAGATGTCTCCGTATTGTTGCTGGAAGCAGGCGGCAGGGATAATTATCACTGGATCCATATTCCCGTGGGCTATCTCTATTGTATCTCAAATCCGCGCACCGACTGGTGCTTTTCGACCGAGGCCGAAGCGGGATTGAACGGGCGTTCCCTCGCTTATCCTCGCGGAAAGGTTCTTGGCGGATGTTCATCCATCAACGGCATGATTTATATGCGCGGTCAGGCCCGCGATTATGATCTTTGGCGGCAGGACGGATGCACCGGATGGGGCTGGGATGATGTGCTTCCCTATTTTAAAAAATCGGAAGATTACTATCTTGGCGCAGATGAATTTCATGGTGCAGGCGGCGAATGGCGCGTGGAAGAAGCGCGGCTTCACTGGGATATTCTGGATGCTTTCAGGGACGCGGCGGAGGCGGCGGGAATACCGCGAACCGACGATTTCAACCGCGGCGACAATGAAGGGTCTTCTTACTTCAAGGTCAATCAGAAACGTGGCATTCGCTGGAATACCTCGAAAGCATTCCTGCGCCCCGCTAAGAACCGCTCCAATCTCACGGTCAAGACCGGCGCGCATGTTCGCAAGCTCATTCTTGATGGTTTAAGCATCAAAGGCATTGAGTTCGAACAGGCTGGCATGTTGCGCACGGTGCAGTGCCGGCGCGAAGTCATTCTTTCCGCAGGCTCGGTCGGATCGCCGCAAATCCTGGAACTATCCGGCATAGGCCGAGGCGACATTTTGCAGGCAGCCGGTATTGAGACGGTGTTGGAGCGCCGCAACGTAGGGGAGAATTTGCAGGATCATCTGCAACTGCGCTGTGCTTACAAAGTAACGGGTATTCCGACGCTTAATGAGAAGGCCAACCGGCTGATGGGGAAGGCTTCAATTGCTTTGGAATATCTTGTGCGCCAATCGGGGCCCATGTCGATGGCACCCAGTCAGCTTGGCGTATTCACCCGTTCAGATCCGTCATTCGCCACTGCCAATCTGCAATATCACGTCCAGCCTCTCTCCTTGGAAAAATTCGGCGAAAATGTCCATGCATTCCCAGCCTTTACGGCGAGTGTCTGTAATCTGCGCCCGGACAGCCGGGGAACGATCCATATCAAATCGCCTGATCATCGCGCCCATCCGGCGATACGGCCGAACTACCTGACCACTGAAAGCGATCGGCAGGTCGCAGCCGACTCTATTCGCATCACGCGCAACATAGTCGCGCAAAAACCGCTGCAAAAATTCAAGCCGGAAGAATTCAAACCGGGGCCACAATATCAGACCGATGCCGAATTGTTTGAGGCTGCCGGTGCAATCGGGACCACAATTTTTCACCCGGCAGGAACATGCCGGATGGGGGCTGATACGGACTCCGTTGTGGACCCGCAATTGCGGGTGCGCGGCATTCAGGGACTTCGTATTGCCGATGCTTCGATCATGCCATCGATAGTTTCCGGCAACACGAACTCGCCGACAATCATGATTGCCGAAAAAGCCGCTGACATGATTATGCGCGGCTGATCAGTTTCGACCGCCTTTGCTTAGCAACCATATCAAATACGGTCCCGAAATCAGCGATGCGAACAGCCCGAGCGGCAGCTGATAGGGGAATGCCACCATGCGGGCAAGCCAATCCGACAAAACCATCAGACCAGCTCCGATAAGCATGGCTCCGATGAGGCCTGTCAATGGTCTATGCAGTCCGATCAGACGCGCAAGATGCGGTGCAATCAGACCGACAAAACTCAAAGGGCCAACGAAAAGCGATGCAACTGCGGTCAGGCACGCCGATAATATGATCAATATGCCGCGGCTCATCCGAATAGGCAGCCCCGTTTCCAAACCGACAGGCCGCCCCAATGGCAGCATATCAAGCCAGCGCGTGGTGAAAACAAGCGGCAACACCAGAAGGACAAGCGCAACCAACGCCACCCACACTTCTTCCGGCAGGCGCTCTGCGGATGAACCGCTAACCCATCCGAGCAGCATGAAAGCCTGCGGGCTTCCCGTGGCAATAATTGCAGTCAATATGGCGCTGCACAAAGCACCCATCGCTATGCCGGAAAGCAAGAGGCGCTCAGGCCCAAAGCCGCTGCGCGCTGACATTGCCAGCATGAAGGCTAAAACGATAATTGAACCCGCCATGGCGCCGGCCAATAGAACAATCTGATTTGGGGCCGAAAGCAACATAAGGGGCACGGCGATCCCGACGCCCGCGCCTGTACCAACGCCCAAAATTTCGGGGCTGGCGAGAGGATTGGCGGTAACACGCTGCATGACCTGCCCTGCGGCGGCAAGCATCGCACCCGATGCTGCAGCTATCACCGTCCGCGGCCAGCGCCACGGCAAAAGATCGGCAAGGAGTTCGCCGCGCGCGATTACCCAGCCTTCCGGGCCGCGCCCCAGCACGAGTGCGATCCCGGCAGCTAAACCCGTGAGGATGACAAGCACGGCAACCGTCCATGCTGGCCTGCGTGCGCGCGGGGATGGGGCAGGTTTGGCATTGAGCGAAGGCCATTCAAACATGCGCAATCGCGGCAACAGCCAAAGAAGCAATGGGCCTCCAAGCAGTGCTGTCGCAGCACCTGTTGGAATACGCTCGCCGCCGGAGCCAGCAGCCAGTTGCACAAACCCATCCGCCAACCAAAGCAGGATCGCGCCAACCAGCGGGGCGGCCGCCAACATTTGCCGTGGTGAGCGCGCGCCTGTCAGTCGTGCCAGAGCTGGCGCGGCCAGTCCGACAAAGCCGATAATACCAACTTCGGCAGTAACGCTTGTTGCAAGCCAGACGGCAAGTCCAATAACGAGAAAACGCGTACCATGAAGAGCTACACCAAGGTTTTTGGCGCTGGCATCATCCAGACCGAGAATGGATAATGGGCGCAGCAGAACAATGGATGCTGCACACGCAAGCAGAATTTTCCAGATAATTCCCGATACGGGCACCCAACTTTGCTGAGCCAGCGATCCCCCGCCCCAAATGAATAGTGAAAACATGTATTCGCCATTGGCAAGGATAAGTGCCGCACTTGCCGCTGTCGCGGTCAGCGAAACCATCATCCCGGCCAGAACCACGGAAACGGGTTCGAGACCGCGCTGCCATGTCAGCGACAGAATGAGCGCAACGGCGATAAGTCCGCCTGCCAGGGCAACGGCTTCTCGTCCACCTTCCATAAGCGCCGGGAAGTAAAGCATGGCTATCGCCATCGCCAGTTGCGCGCCCGCCGAAATCCCGAGGGTCGAGGGTTCTGCCAAGGGATTGCGCAATACCCTCTGGAGCAAGGCTCCCGAAAAGCCGAGCGCCGCACCACAAAGAATTGCCATTGCGCTGCGAGGCAAAATGGAATCCATCAAAATGAGCTTTTGCAATCCTGCAAATTCCGGCGCGACACGTGTGGCGAGGCTAAACTGCGCGGCGATCTGCCCGGCAAAAAGCGATGCGGCAACAATCAGCAATGCACCCCAGAGCAGCAGCCCTCTATTAAGCGCTTTAGGCTCAATCATTGCTGGCACTGCCTGAAAAAAGCGACGAGCTCGCAAACAGCCTCGCGAAACGCCGGGCAGCGGGCAAGCCGCCAAAATGGTTGATCGGGTCAAGCGTTGCCACCCTGCCCGCCTTCACAGCGGGAAGAGCATTCCATAAACCGCTTTGCGGCAGTAGGTTTTCCGCTTCCGGCGGGACAGGCCCCACAATAAGGATCGACGCTTCCGGCACACCAGCGAGTGCCTCCATTCCAACGGGTGCGGCAGCGGAATAGCTGCTTTCCTGTCCCCATGCATTGGTAAAACCCAGCCGCCCGGCGACGTCGCCGAACATGCTATCAGCCCCAAACGCCCGAAAATGCCGGGCGTCGCCAATATTGATAATGAAAAGCGGGCGGGTAGCATGATACTTCAAGCGCATCCGCAGGTCCAAGATCAGCGCCGATGTCTCTGCAACATAAGCGGCAGCTTCTTCCCTGCGGCCAAGTTTGTCACCAAGCCCCAATGCAACTTTTTCGGCAAGCCCGTAGGGCGGCGTTCCCGGCTCATAAACTGTCATTGAAAATACAGGCGCAACCTTCTCCAGGCTGGCTCGCCGGTATTCATAAAAATTGGAACTGAGAATAATGTCCGGCGCAGCCATGCGCAGCATTTCGAAGTTAGGCGTGCCACGCAATCCAAGATCAGCGACGCTTTCGGGTACATGCGGCTCGACCGCAATGGATCGAAACTGGAGAAGCTCAGTGGCAGCAACAGGGACGATGCCGATGGCAAGAGCCGTCTCCAGCATCGCCCAATCGACGATGGCGATGCGCTTTTCCTGCCCCCACGCCGACCGGTCAGGCAAAATCGCTGCCATCGATAGAGCAAGTACGGCACGTCGGTTTATGACAATCATCAAAGTACTTTGTCTGAAATCGGATCACCAGGCCATCTGGTGATCCCGCAAGCAATTATAAACGACGCTCACCAGGTCATGTGAGCTTTGAGAAGTGCTTTGCGTCCCTCACCATAGGCACAGACATTTACACCCTGACAGCCTGAAACAAACTCTTTATCGAAAACATTGGTGACATTCAGATCAACGCCCCAATTGTCTTTCTTGTAGCCGATCTTCAGGTCAAGCAGAGTTACGTCCGGAACTTTAAGCGTATTGGCTTTGTCTGCGTAGCTCGAGCCTACATAACGGACACCAGCGCCGAGCGCCAGCCCTGCAAGTTTCCCGGTTGGAACCGTATATTGAGCAAAAACAGAGGCTTGAGTCTCTGGCAGAAGATATGGACGCTTGCCGATAATGCTTTCATCGGCATCATCCTTCACTTCCAGATCATAAGCGGTGAAAGCTGCTGTTACTTTCCACGCATCATTGATATTTGCCTGGGCTTCGATCTCAAAGCCGCGAGAATTTACCTCGCCTATCTGTGTTTCCTGCCGGAAACCGCCCGTTACAACATTCTTCTTCGTAAGATCGAATAGCGACGCGGTAATTAGCCCGTCAAACCATTCAGGACGATACTTCACGCCAACTTCATATTGCTGACCCGTTTCCGGCTTGAAAAATTCGAGATTGCCGGTAACGCCAATCTCAGGACTGAAAAAAGTTGCAATACTGGCATAGGGCGTAATGCCATTGGCGAAATCATAGGCAATCCCAGCCCGTCCACTCGCCCGACCTTCATTGCCCTTATAGGTTGGAAGCCCGGTAGCTTCTGTGTCTACATAATCATAACGCCCGTTCAACGTAACCAGCCAGCCGTCGCCGAACCGCAACTGATCCTGAGCATAAATCCCGACCTGATGCTGCTTTATCACCTGATCGATATAGGGCTCTCCAAGAGAAGCTTGTGGAGCACCGTGGACCGGATCGCCTGCGCTGATCGGCGTACCGCTACCGCTTATCTGCACCTGATCGATATTAAAGTATTTATACTCAGCGCCGAACAGCAGGGTGTGTTCAATCGCACCCGTATTAACAACCCCTTCCAGCTGATTGTCGATCAGAACATTGTTTACAGTCGTATCGTGTTCGAAATCTATCCGCGACAGATTATCGGTGAGGTCTGGTTGTTCTGCAAAACCAAATGGACCACTTGCATAGCCAAATGCGTAGAGCGAGTGTTCTTTGACACTGCTATGGCCGTAGCGGGCATTTTGACGAAACGTCCAGTCATTGTCGAATTCATGCTCAAACTCGTAGCCGATCGAGGCTTGTTCTCGATCGTATCGATCAATTGACGGTTCCGTGAAATTTGATTTCGGGTCGATCTTTCCAAATTTGGTGGGTACCACGGTGCCGTAATAGGGCAGGAAACCGCCACCATCATGGGTAGCATCAAGGTGGGTATAGTTGGCGCTCAGTGTCAGCTTGGTTGCATCATCCGGCTTCCAGGTAATGCTTGGATTGATGACGCCACGAAATTCTTCGGAAAAATCCGTGTAATTGTCGCCGCCGCCAATCTTGCCGTTAATGCGGTAGTCAACCGCGTCTGAAGCTTTATCGCCAATGTCAAAGCCAATATATCCGTTTCCATAGCTATTAATGCCGGTTTCGACATAACGGATACGCTCACCATTCGGTCGCTTGCTGATATAATTGACGATACCACCGGGATTGCTCCCGCCATAAAGAACAGACGCAGGGCCCTTCAAAACCTCAATGCGCTCGATCCCGAAGGAGTCGATGAGGAAGCCTCCAAAGCCATAGCTGAAGTTCTGTAGACCATCGAGATAAGTGCCCTTCGCGGTCGCATCGAAACCGCGAATGTAAATCCAGTTCGTATCATTATCGACACCGAATGGTTGCGCAAATACACCTGCGCTGTAGCGCAATGCCTCATCGATTTTCTGGGCGCCCTGCGCGTCAATCTGGTCTCGTCCAACAATCGAAACAGACTGGGGTATGTCTTCAATCGACGTGCTGGTTTTTGAGCCGGTCGCGGTACGCTTTGGCACGAACCCTGTTAGCGGGCCGGTAGCGGAGCCATCCCCACCGCTTTCGATAACGATCTCATTCAAGCGGATAGCAGAGTCGGCTGTTTGAGCATTCGCCGCCGACAAGGATAACAAAGCAGCCGAACTGCCCAACAACAATATAAGTGATGATTTGTATGTACTGCGCATGATAAGCCCCTGCAAATGACCGCCAACGCGACCTGCCGGTGGATGAACCAGTCATTTATCGCGTATAATATAAGTTGAGTTCATATATCAACTTATTGCCGCAGGATTGATGCTTTCTGCTGTAATTTGAATGTTTTTGGTCCGTTATTCAGCGTGGTGGTATCAGCTACGCTCTCGCTGCCATACGGCTGGTGTCACGCCGACCAAGCGCTTGAACACGCGCGTCAGATGCGCCTGATCAGAAAAACCGGTAGCTGAGGCAACATTCGTCAAAGAAGCATTTGATTTGCTCAACAGCAATTGTACTTTCCTGATGCGCGCACTCATTTGCCATTGATGCGGTGCAACGCCCGTGGACGCTTTGAACGCGTGGCTGAAATAGGATTGGGAAAGACCGGCCAGATCAGCAAGTTCCTGCAAGCGGATATTTCGCAGGCAATGTTCCTCGATATAAGTTGTGACGGCGCGCAGTTGCCGCGGCGATAATTGACTGCGTTGACGTTTCTTTATCTCGCCTATTTGAAAAAGTTCGACAAAAAGAGCCATCGTCAAACCATCGCCATAGAGAGCGTGGAGCGGTCGCTCGCTGACACATTCGTCAGCTATCAGCCGGGAAAGAGATGCTATTTTATCATTGGAGAACATGATGCGGGGGATGGAGAGCCTGTCGCCGATGAATTCATCGGCAAAACGCCGCCGCAAAGTACCTACGTCAAGATGCAGATCCAGGTGCCGCAAATATTGTACATTCTCAAGGTGCCCCCAAATGGGCAATCCTGCTGGAATGTAACTCATGGAATGCGGTGTACATGCTTGGCTGACCCACCGGATTGCCGGGTCAAGAGACAGGTTGAAATTGCCGGGACCGGACTTGTCGAGGATGACAAACAGGCGTGGGTCTTCGGAGACATATTCACCATTGGCGTCGGGATCACACCTGACAGACCAGACATCGGCGATCACGCCAGTCCAGGAACGCCACTTGAGTTCCTCAACCAGCGAAATACCTTCTACCCGGCTTGTCATGCGTGGATGGAATGTCATTCCGGCCCCTAGAGCAATTCCAGCAAAAGTGTGAAGCGGTTTTGCATCTGGAATTGCGTAGTTACAAAGATTTAGGTCGCTGTATCAAACAGCGAACTATTCGTCGGCAACGCCGCGTCGCCAGTAGGAAACAACCAAATGTTGCGTTCTTGCAAGCTTCAGATCTTTGCGCACATAATTGCGAATAGCTTTGAAGCCATTAAATTCACAACCTGACCATACAAATATCCGCTCGCCATTTGAAGGTAGCGCGACGGCTTTTACGGCATCCTGAAGCAATGTCACCGTTCCGGCTGCAGCACCGTTGCGATGCAGCCATTGCAGATCAAGGCTGCATTGAGAATTGAAAATTTGCTCGTCCGCAGAACTATCCACCTCGATGCGCGCAACAACTTTCACGTTCCGGGGCAACCGCTCAATGATCCGGCCAATGGCAGGCAAAGCCGTTTCATCGCCTGCCAGCAAATACCAATCCGCGTCATCAGCATCGCCGCCACCTGGGCCCGTCATACCGACGACATCGCCTTCAGCCGCACCCAGCGCCCATTCGGACCCCGGCGTGCCGTCATGTATCACCACATCAATATCAACCTCACCGCTTTCGGGATTGATCTCGCGAATGGTATAAACGCGGGAAATCAGCTTGTGATCGCCTTCTGGCCAGACCGGGCGGCCATCCTCACCGGTTACAGGCCATTGCGGAACCTCTATGTCCGCCGGTGGAATAAGAATGCGGACATGCATGCCGCCATAGGCAAACCTCTGCATATCCTTGCCGCACAAGCGCACCCGCCTCATATTCGGGGAAATGTTCTTTGCCGATAGAACACGCATCTCGCGAAAGTATGGCAACTGACTTCCTGCTGCACCATGACCAGCCCATATGATTTTGGGGTCTTCCTTACGCGCAAATTCGATAACATGGTCGGCGATGGCATACTTCATATATGCAAGGCCGGTTTCATCGACGCTTTCCGCGCGAAGCAACAAGGATTCTTCGTCGGCTTCGATTGTTGCTGTGCCGTAGCTTAACTCTATCTGGCCCGTGCGTTCCGTCCGCACAACATCGCCATGCTCAGCAAAGTGATCTGCCAATTGATTGAGATAGTGTAGCGGCGTGGGGAGATTGACCCGCGCGGTTGCTGTCAAACGGGTATTCTGCATTATAAATCCTGCCCGACCTCAGAGGGAAACAATCGTTTATGAGCGGGTTGACTAGCGTATATAATATGAGCATTCAAGTCATATTATATACGAATTGCTCCAAACGGGCTTGCTACATTCGTTATATTCTCCGTCTCAATCGGCTGAAATTATTTCAACCTTAAAACTTCATACTTGAAATAATTTTGAGCTGTGTCATGCTGCATAAAGTCAGCTTGGAGAAGTCACAGTGGTCAAAGCAAAGCATGGCACGTCTGGAATTAACTTCGCCTCCAACAGTGGTGACCGATGAACGATACTGGCGCTTCGAAAACCGCACAACATACGGGCCTCGGCAACAAGGATCGGCTCCGTTTGTGGATCCGCTTGCTGCGCGCATCGAGAACAATTGAAAACGAATTACGCCTGCGGCTGAAATCTGCATTTGACATGACGCTGCCCCGCTTTGACGTGATGGCCGCGCTTAATCGCGAGCCTGAAGGCCTGCTGATGAGCGACCTTTCGCGCTTTCTGCTGGTCTCGAACGGCAATGTCACGGTGATCGTCGACAGGTTGGTAACGGACGGACTTGTGGTTCGATCCAGCCGCGAGGGTGATCGCCGCACATCGATTGTCAGATTGACCGATTCAGGTTTGACCCTCTTTCGGCAGATCGCAACGGAACACGAAAAATGGGTGGGTGAACTGCTTGGCGGCATTGGCGATGAAGACGCGCGCCATCTTGCTGTCATGCTCAAATCATTTCGCAGCAATTGGGAAACATGAACCAGGCAACATGACCGGACAAAGAAGCCGGGACATGACCGAAAGCAGGCAGGGGAAGCCGCAGAATGCTAGGACCGACAGCTCATACCGATACATTTACGCGGGATAATCTTCCGCCACCAGAACTGTGGCCGGAATTCTGTCTCGATGGATTTGACTATCCCGACTATCTCAATGCCGCGGTCGAGCTGACCGACCGCATGGTGGAAAAAGGCTTTGGTGACCGCACTGCCCTGATCGGCAATGGCCGCAGGCGTAGCTATCGGGAGCTTTCCGAGTGGACCAGCCAGTTGGCTCATGCGCTCGTTGCCAATTATGGTATAAAGCCGGGCAACCGGGTGTTAATCCGCTCTGCCAACAATCCTGCGATGGTGGCTTGCTGGCTTGCGGCCACCAAAGCCGGTGCCGTTGTCGTCAATACGATGCCCATGCTCCGTTCCGGAGAACTGACTAAAATCATCGATAAGGCAGAAATATCGCTGGCGCTTTGCGACACGCGCCTGATGGATGAGTTGATTGCCTGCGCCAAGGACAGCGTATTTCTCAAGCAAGTGATCGGCTTTGACGGCACCGCCAGCCATGACGCAGAGCTTGATCGCGCCGCCTTGGGCAAACCTCACGAATTTTCTGCCGTGCAGACCGGCCGAGACGACGTTGCATTGCTCGGGTTTACTTCGGGCACCACCGGTGTGCCCAAGGCCACCATGCATTTCCATCGCGATCTTCTTATCATCGCCGATGCCTATGCAAAGGAAGTACTGGGTGTTACACCGGACGATGTATTCGTCGGTTCGCCACCTTTGGCCTTCACCTTCGGTCTCGGCGGTCTTGCAATCTTCCCGCTGCGGTTCGGAGCAGCCGCAACTTTGCTGGAGAATGCCACTCCACCCAATATGATCGAAATCATTGAAACTTATAAGGCAACAATAAGCTTTACCGCTCCAACGGCTTATCGGGCCATGCTGAAAGCTATGGATGAGGGAGCGGATCTTTCCTCCCTGCGAGTGGCTGTTTCGGCGGGCGAAACTCTTCCCGGCCCTGTCTTTGAAGAATGGACGAAAAAGACCGGCAGGCCGATTCTCGATGGCATTGGCGCTACGGAAATGTTGCACATTTTCATTTCCAATCGATTTGCCGACCTGATGCCCTCTTCCACCGGAAAGCCGGTGAGCGGCTATACCGCCCGGATCGTGGACAAGGACATGCGCGAGGTACCTCGGGGCACAATCGGCAAACTTGCAGTGCGCGGACCGACGGGATGCCGCTATATGGCCGACGACCGTCAGACCGAATATGTCCGCGACGGCTGGAACCTGACCGGCGACGCCTTTTATCAGGATGAGGACGGATTCTTCCACTTCGCGGCGCGCTCGGACGATATCATCCTGACGGCCGGCTATAATGTAGCCGGTCCCGAGGTGGAAGCGGCCCTGCTATCGCACCCTGAAGTTCTCGAATGCGCGGTCGTTGGCCAACCGGACAATGAGCGTGGGCAGATCGTCGAGGCATTCGTCGTTCTGATCGAGGGAACGACGCGGGATGATGCCACTATCAAGCGTTTGCAGGATTACGTGAAGACGCTGATTGCGCCCTATAAATATCCGCGTTCGGTGAAGTTTATTGACAGTCTACCAAAGACCCAGACCGGCAAAGTACAACGATTCAGGCTGCGAACAGGAGAGGCACCGTAAGGGCTCTTATCAGAGGTTGAACTCTGTCTGGAATTCTGGAAAGTTCGCTCACCGCTCCACGACCAAACAACAACAAATAACGGGAACACCTATAAAGGGGAATGATATGAAGAAAATTCTGGCAACCAGTTTGTTAAGCCTTGCATTGGCCAGTGCTGCCTATGCAGAACCGGTAAAAATCGGCGTTATAACCACGCTTTCCGGTGGTGGAGCCGGTCTTGGTATCGACATGCGCGATGCCTTCACTCTGGCCATGAAGCAATCCGGAAACAAGGATATCGAGCTTGTTATCGAGGACGATGCACAGAAGCCTGAAATTGCAGTACAGCTGGCAGAAAAAATGATCCAGAGCGACAAGGTTGACCTGCTGACAGGTATTATCTGGTCCAACCTTGCCATGGCCGTTGTGCCAAATACTGTTGCGCAGGATATTATCTATCTTTCGCCAAATGCCGGGCCCTCGGCACTGGCGGGCGCAAACTGCAACGCGAACTATTTCAACGTGGCCTATCAGAATGACAATTTTCATGAAGCCATGGGCCAGTACGCCAACAAGGACTACAAAAAGAACTTCATTCTTGCGCCCAACTATCCTGCAGGCAAGGATGCACTAACTGGTTTCAAACGCTTCTATAAGGGTGAACTTGCCGGCGAGGTCTATACCCAGGTCGGCCAGACAGATTATGCGGCTGAAATCGCACAGATCCGTGATTCAGGTGCCGATTCCGTATTCTTTTTCTTGCCCGGCGGCATGGGTATTTCCTTCATGAAGCAATATGCGCAATCCGGCGTCAAGACGCCTGTTATGGGACCGGGCTTCTCGTTCGACCAGGATGTGCTGAGGGCCATTGGCGATGCGGCGCTGGGTGTGAAGAATTCGGCGACATGGTCGAAAGATCTCGACAATGACGCCAATAAGAAGTTCGTCGAAGCCTTCAAGACCGAATATAAGCGCTTGCCTTCGATCTATGCGGCACAAAGCTGGGATACGGCAAACCTCATTCTTGCAGCCCTGTCGAAAGCCAGCGTAAAGGATAAGGAAGCTTTCAAGGCGGCGCTCAAAGCGGCAGACTTCAAGTCGGTGCGTGGCAAGTTCGTATTCAACAACAACAACCATCCTATCCAGAACGTCTATGTGCGCGAAGTGGTGAAGGAAGACGGCGTTTTGACCAACAAGATCGTGGCGACTGCCTTTGAAGACCACAAGGATGCTTACGCAGACAAGTGCAAGATGTAATCCGCATCTGCCACATTGAGCCCGCCGCGCTGCGGCGGGTGTCCTGTTTAACCCTGCGCTGAATCCGGGAACGCTGCCTTGTCCACTGCACTTCTCATCGAGCAACTTCTCAACGGGCTACAGCTCGGAGTGATGCTGTTCCTCATGGCGGCTGGCCTGACGCTGATTTTCGGCGTGATGGGGCTGATAAATCTCGCCCATGGCTCGCTTTATATGATCGGAGCTTTCGCTTGCGCGGTTGTAGCCTCGGCCACAGGTTCGTTTTGGCTGGGGCTCATTGCCAGTCTTGCCGCGGCAGCAGCGGCGGGCGCTATTATGGAAGTGGTGGTCATCAGGCGACTATACGACCGTGACCATCTCGATCAAGTCCTGGCGACTTTTGCGCTGATCCTGATCTTCTCGGAAGGCTCGCGTTGGATTTTTGGATCCTTTCCGCTTTATCTGGATATTCCGCCGGTTCTGCAGGGAGCTGTTTCTCTGCCCGGTGGCGGGCAATATCAGCTTTACCGCCTTGCCATCATCGCGGTTGGCGTTGCTGTCGCGCTTGGACTTTATCTCCTCATTTCGCGCACCAGGCTTGGTATGCGCATAAGGGCGGGCGAGTCTGACCGCGAGATGATCGCAGCGCTCGGAATTGATATCCAGACGCTCTATACCATCGTCTTTGCGCTTGGAGCAGCATTGGCCGGACTGGCGGGCGCATTGGTCGGTGCTTTGCAGTCAGTTCAGGTCGGCATGGGGGAGCCCGTCCTCATCCTCGCTTTCGTGGTCATTGTCATCGGCGGTATCGGCTCCATCAAGGGCGCACTGATCGGCGCTATTCTTGTCGGCCTCATTGATACAATGGGGCGTTTTCTCTTGCCCAAGACTCTCGCATTGATCCTTCCCGCTGCACAGGCCGGAATGGTCGGTGGCGCACTCGCTTCCATGCTGATCTATATTGTCATGGCCCTGATCCTCGCATTCCGGCCGCGCGGCCTGTTTGCCGCGTAAGGATCACAAGCTCATGATCGCACGCGAAACCATCATTAATTTAGTTTTGGCAGGGATATTGCTGGCTGTCCCGCTGATCGCCATTGCTGTCGGCGAACCATTCTACGTCACACTATCGACCCGTGTTGCCATTCTGGCCCTTGCCGCTGTCGGATTGAATATAGCGCTTGGACTTGGCGGACTGGTATCCTTCGGACATGCGGCCTTCTTTGGGATAGGCGGCTATGCGGCCGGTATTCTGGCCACCCACGCCTTCAACGCGGAACCCATGCTCTTTGGCTTTGAGGGCACCACTTCAATGCCATGGATATGGCTGATCGCGCTCACTGTCTGTGGACTGGTGGCACTGCCTATCGGCGCGATCAGTCTGCGTACTTCAGGCGTTTATTTCATCATGATCACTCTCGCCTTCGCGCAAATGATCTATTACTTCGCTATTTCATGGCCCGCCTATGGCGGCGAGGATGGCTTATCCCTATCCGTTCGCAACTCATTTCCGCTGATCAATACGGCAAAGCCCCTGCCCTTTTTTCTCATCTGTTACGCATTGCTGCTTCTGGCGATGGGCCTATTTGCGCTCATCCGCGGCTCGCGTTTCGGTGCAGCGCTGCAAACAGCAAGGCAGAATGATACGCGGCTTGCTGCGGTTGGCATTGCACCCTTCAATATCAGGCTCATAGCCTTTATCATCTCGGCCATGGTGACCGGTCTGGCAGGCGCACTATTTGCGGATCTGAACCGGTTTGCCAGCCCTTCAATGCTGTCATGGCACATGTCCGGCGAGTTGATCGTGCTTATTATCTTGGGCGGCAAAGGCAGGCTCTTTGGCCCCCTTGCCGGTGCCATGCTGTATGTCCTATTCGAATATACGCTCGGCGGCATTACAGAGAGATGGCAATTCTTTCTCGGACTCATTCTTCTCGGCGTAGTGCTTTTCGCGCGCGGCGGATTGCTTGGGCTTCTTGCAGGAAAGGCGCGTCATGGTTGAGCCAATCCTCGAAATTAGAGAGTTACGCAAGAGCTTCGGTGCCTTGAAAGCGACCGATGGCGTGAGCCTTGATCTGCGCCCCGGCGAAATCCATGCCCTGATTGGACCCAATGGCGCTGGCAAGAGCACACTCATCCACCAGATATCCGGCTCCATCCGGCAGGATAGCGGCACGATCCGCTTTCTCGGTGAGGATATGGTAGGGCTCGGCATGCCCGAGCGCGCCCGTCGCGGCCTTGGTCGCAGTTTCCAGATATCGTCGCTTGCTCCGGAATTTTCCGCTTTACGCAATGTTATGCTGGCCGTGCAGGCGCGGCAGGGCTCAAGCCTTCGTTTCTTCCGCCCCGTGATGACTGACAAGAGTTTGAAGGAGCCTGCTATGGCAATGCTGGAGCGCGTTGGCTTGGCCAAGCGTGCAAACCTGCCTGCGGCTGAACTATCCCACGGTGAACGCCGCCAGCTTGAAATTGCCATTGCGCTGGCACTTGGATCAAAAGCATTCCTTTTCGACGAGCCGATGGCGGGCATGGGTCCGGAAGGCTCCAAGGCCTTGACCGGATTTCTCGACGCCCTGCGTCACGAGGCACCGATCCTGCTCGTCGAACATGATATGGACGCCGTATTTGCCCTTGCCGACCGCATATCTGTTCTGGTTTACGGGCGCATTATCGCGTCGGGAACAGTTGATGACATTCGCAACGATCCCGAAGTGCGCCGGGCCTATCTCGGAGAAGCCGCATGACACTTCTCAGCATCAAAGGTCTTGAGACTTTCTATGGCGCTTCGCAGGCATTGTTCGGTGTTGATCTGGACGTGAATGAAGGCGAAGTCGTCGCATTGATGGGCCGCAACGGAATGGGAAAGACCACAACGATCAATTCGATCTTTGGTCTTGTCAAAGCGCGTTCCGGTACCATCAGCTTTGCTGGCAAACAGGTAACCAGTCTGCGACCGCACAAGATAGCCCGGCTCGGGCTGGGACTGGTGCCGGAAGGCAGGCGCTGCTTTCCCAATCTGACAGTGCTTGAAAACCTTTTAGCTGCGGCAAGAGGCAATGAGTGGACTGTACAGAAAGTTGGCGAATTATTTCCGCGATTGAATGAGCGCCGCGACCAGTTTGCCAATACATTGTCGGGCGGCGAGCAGCAGATGCTCGCCATCGGTCGGGCGCTTATGACAAATCCGCGCCTGCTGGTGCTGGATGAGGCAACGGAGGGTCTTGCCCCGGTCATCCGGCAGGACATATGGTCAGCCATTAGAAAGCTGAAGGCTGCGGGACAGTCGATCCTCGTCGTTGACAAAACGCTTGCCGAACTTCTGCCCGTAGCAGATCGGTGTTTTGTTCTGGAAAAAGGCACGACGGTTTTTGCAGGCGCGCCCGAGCAACTCACACCGGCACTTCAAGACAGATTTCTCGGCGTTTGATTGGCGCGTGAAATCGCGACCACGAATGTCATCTCATACAAATATATTTTAAGCTTGAAATTTATTTGTAACCGGTTCATTTTGGGTTTTAACGGCTGACGAGAAGCGCAAACGCATAAGCGGGAAAGCATCGCCAGTCTTTTGGAGGAACAAGCATGCGGATTGTCTGTATTGGTGGCGGCCCTGCCGGCCTCTATTTTGCTCTTCTCATGAAGCGCCAGCATCCCGAACACCACATCACTGTCGTGGAGCGTAACCGTGCGTTTGATACATTCGGCTGGGGTGTCGTTTTCTCCGATGCAACCATGCAATCAATGCGCCAATGGGACCCACAGACAGCGGAGACAATTGAAGTAGCATTCAATCATTGGGACGATATTGAACTGGTTTTCAAAGGCCGGAAGATTCGCACCAGCGGTCATGGCTTTGTCGGTATCGGCCGCAAGAAAATGCTGAACATCCTGCAAGATCGCTGCCTTGAACTTGGTGTGGAACTCCTCTTCGAAAAAGACGTAAATGGCGACGAAGAATTTCCTGACGCCGATCTGATCATCGCCTCTGATGGGGTGAATTCGCGCATTCGCACAAAATATACCGACATCTTCCGCCCCGATATGGTGGTTCGGCCCAATCGCTTTGTCTGGCTGGGAACGGATAAGCGTTTTGACGCCTTCACCTTCGATTTCCAGAAAACCGAACATGGGTGGTTTCAGGCGCATATCTATCGGTTCGACGAGAACACATCCACCTTTATCGTTGAAACGACAGATGAAGTATTCAAGGCCCATGGCCTCGACAAGATGGATCAGGACGCATCCATTGCCTTTTGCGAAAACCTGTTTGCCGAGACGCTTGATGGTCACAAATTAATGACCAATGCGCGCCATCTGCGCGGTTCCGCCTGGCTTAATTTTGGCCGCCTGATCTGCGAGAAATGGAGCCATTTTAACGGCAAAAGCCATGTCGTTCTCATGGGCGACAGCGCCCATACGGCCCATTTCGCCATTGGCTCTGGCACTAAACTTGCCATTGACGATGCTATCGAGCTTACCCGGCAATTTGATATTGCTGGCCATGACAAGGCCAATATTCCTGCGGTTCTAGCCGCCTATGAGGATGTGCGCCGTGTTGATGTCGCGCGCATCCAGAATGCCGCGCGCAATGCGATGGAATGGTTCGAGGTGGTCGGCACACGCTATGCGGATACTCTTGAACCAGAACAATTCATGTATTCCATGCTGACCCGCTCGCAGCGCATCAGCCACGAAAACCTGCGGCTGCGGGACAAGGACTGGCTGGAAGGTTTCGAGCGCTGGTTTGCAGAACGCGCGGGGGTCAACCCCTCGTCGAACGGTTCAGTACCCCCGCCTATGTTTACGCCGTTCAAAATTCGCGGCCTGACCCTGCATAATCGCATCATGGTATCGCCCATGGCGATGTATTCGGCCACTGATGGCCTGCCCAATGATTTCCATCTGGTGCATCTTGGCGCGCGTGCCATGGGTGGAGCAGCGCTGATTTTCCCGGAAATGACTTGCGTTTCCGCCGATGCGCGTATCACTCCGGGATGCCTTGGCCTTTGGAACGACGAACAGGAAACCGCATGGAAGCGGGTTGTTGACTTCGTGCACCAACAGACGTCAGCAAAGATCGGCATTCAGCTTGGCCATGCGGGCCGCAAGGGTTCCACCAAAGTTGCATGGGAAGGCATTGACCAGCCTGTCGCCGAGGGCGGCTGGCCTCTTATCTCTGCGTCAGCCCTGCCCTATCTGCAAAATTCCGATACGCCTCGCGCCATGACAAGGGATGATATGGATCGCGTTAAGGCAGATTTTGTGCAAGCAACGCAACGAGCACGTAATCTTGGTTTCGATATGCTCGAACTGCATGCAGCCCATGGCTACCTTCTATCGAGCTTTCTTTCGCCCCTCACCAATCATCGTGAAGATGAGTATGGCGGCGACCACGCAGGTCGCGCACGTTTCCCGTTAGAAATATTTCACGCCATCCGGCAGGTTTGGCCTGAAGACAAGCCAATATCAGTGCGTCTTTCGACCAATGACTGGTTCGAAGGCGGTAATACGCCTGAAGATGCCGCAATCTTTGCGCAGATGTTCAAGAAGGCCGGAGCAGATATGATTGACTGCTCATCCGGTCAGGTCGTTAAGGAAGAACAGCCGGTCTATGGCCGCCTGTTCCAGACACCGTTCTCAGACAAAATCCGCAATGAGATTCAAATTCCTACAATTGCGGTTGGCGCAATTTCCGAAGCCGATCACGCCAATTCGATTATCGCCGCAGGGCGTGCGGATCTATGCGCTGTGGCTCGTCCGCATCTGGCTGATCCATCCTTCGTCATCCATGAGGCTGCAAAGATCGGCTATGCCGATCAGCCTTGGCCCAAGCAATATTATTCGGCCAAGGCGCAATATGTGAACAATCTGGCGCGGGCAGCCAAGCCATGAGCCAAGCAAAGAAGCACGCATTCATCACAGGCGCTGGCACTGGCATCGGCCGGTCCATAGCTCTGACCTTGGCTGCGGAAGGTATGCGTGTAACGCTCGCCGGGCGGCGGCATGCGCCGCTTGCAGAGGTCAAAAACCTGATCGTCGATAAGGGCGGTGAAGCCTTGGTTCTTGACGGTTTCGACGTGACGGAGGCTGCCTCAGTCGAGCAGAACATCGCAAAATCCATTTCTTTTGCGGGTGAAATCGGCGTGCTTGTTAACTGCGCCGGTGAAGCGCCCTCAGCACCTTTTGACAAGACAGACCTTGATCTCTGGAACCGGGTTCTCGGCGTAAATCTGACAGGTACATTTATCGTAACACAGGCGGCACTTTCCTCACTGCGCCTTTCCGGCAATGGCCGGATCATCAATATTGCCAGCACGGCAGGGCTAACCGGCTATCCTTATGTTTCGGCCTATTGTGCAGCCAAACATGGCGTGATTGGCCTGACACGATCGCTTGCGCTGGAACTGGCGCGAACCGATATCACGGTTAATGCCGTCTGCCCCGGCTTTACCGATACGCCCCTGCTCGACAATGCGGTCGAAATGATCAGCGGCAAAACCGGTCGTTCAATTGATGATGCCCGCGCCAGCCTTGCCCGTTCCAACCCGCAAGGCAGGCTCGTCACACCGCAGGAAGTCGCCGATACGGTGCTTTGGCTGGCATCTGAAAAAGCAAGCGCAATAACTGGCCAGGCAATCCCTGTTGCCGGCGGCGAAGTGATGGGAGGCTAAACAGAATGAGCAATCCAATGCAGGATAAAAAGCGTCCCTTCAAGGATCACAAGGCCAAGCATTTTCTGTTTGAGACGGATGATGACGGCCGCGTTGCCACGATTACACTCAATCGCCCGGAAAAGAAGAACCCCCTCACCTTCGAGAGCTATGAGGAACTGACCGAGCTGTTTCGCTCGCTTGCCCGCGCAAGTGATGTGCGCGCGGTGGTGCTGACGGGAGCGGATAATAACTTTTCTTCCGGCGGCGATGTCTTCGACATTATCGAACCGCTGACGCGCATGGCAATGCCTGACCTTCTGGATTTTACACGCATGACCGGGGATCTGGTGCGCCAGATCAGGGCCTGTCCGCAGCCAATCATCGCTGCGGTGGATGGAATTTGCGCTGGAGCGGGAGCCATTCTCGCCATGGCTGCTGACTTCCGGATTGCAACGCCTGAAACGCGAACCGCTTTCCTGTTTACCCGTGTTGGACTTGCTGGTGCCGATATGGGGGCTTGCAGCATTCTTCCGCGCATTATCGGGCAAGGCCGCGCCAGCGAATTGCTCTTTACAGGCCGTGCGATGACGACAAATGAAGGCCATGCCTGGGGCTTTTATAATGCCCTGCATGAGCGGCCCAACTTGCTTGGTGAAGCGCAGCGCTTTGCCCGCACAGTTGCGGATGGACCCTGGTTTGCCCATGCCATGACCAAAAAGATGCTGGATCAGGAATGGGCCATGGGCATAGACCAGATCATCGAATCCGAAGCGCAGGCGCAGGCAATCTGCATGGCGACAGGCGATTTTCGCCGGGCATTCGAAGCCTTTGCGGCCAAGACCAAACCTCAGTTCGAAGGGAACTAGCGGATGGTTGCTAAACCCGTAGGAATGCTGACCCGCGAACATTTGCAATGGCCGTTTTTCGGCGAGGATGCACACATACTGGCAAGCGAACTCGATAGCTTCATCTCCGGCGGCGGGTTGGGCGAAATCGATCATGCAGATGCCGACTCCGCATGCAAAAAACTGGTCGCCCAGCTAGGCGCAGCCGGAATATTGCGCCATTGCGTGCCAAAGGATTTTGGCGGCGTTTCGCAAGAGATCGATAGTCGCTCGCTTTGCGTCATCAGGGAAACATTGGCCTATACGGATGGCCTAGCGGATTTCGCCTTTGCCATGCAAGGGCTTGGCACTGGCGCGATAAGCCTTGCCGGTTCTCAGGAGCTGAAGCAGCAAATCCTGCCCAAGATTGCGCGAGGCGAGTTGATATCAGCATTTGCATTATCAGAGCCGGATGCCGGTTCAGATGTTGCAGCGCTCAGTTGTTCCGCCCGCCGCGATGGCGAAGATTTCATTCTGGATGGCGAAAAAATCTGGATTTCCAATGGCGGGATAGCCGATGTCTATACGGTCTTTGCCCGTACCGGTGAAGCGCCGGGGACACGCGGTATTTCGGCCTTTATTGTCTATGCTGATACGCCAGGTTTTTCCATTGTCGAACGCATTGAAACCATTGCACCCCATCCGCTGGCCCGCATTCGCTTCGACAATTGCCGCATACCGGCTTCCCAGCTTTTAGGAATGGCAGGCGAAGGCTTCAAGATCGCAATGCGAACACTTGATATTTTCCGCCCATCTGTGGCTGCCGCCGCCATAGGCTTTGCCCGGCGGGCACTTGATGAGGCCGTAGCACATGCCAGAAGCCGCAAGATGTTTGGTGCAACCCTGTCTGATCTGCCTACAGCACAAAGCACACTGGGTGAAATGGCAACGGCGATCGACGCTGCCGCGCTGCTGACATTCCGTACGGCATGGCGGCGGGACATACAGAAACTCCCAACAACAAGCGAAGCCGCAATGGCAAAGCTGACGGCCACTGAAAATGCCCAATGGGTCATCGATCAGGCGCTGCAACTCTTTGGCGGGCGCGGGGTAAGGGTTGGCGAAATTACCGAGCGTCTTTACCGCGAGATTCGTGCCCTACGTATCTATGAGGGCGCAACCGAAGTTCAAAAACTCATCATCGGCCGCGAGCTGATGAAGAGCGCTGGCAAGAAGGCAGGATAATTCCCATGCATGGATCAAAAGCATATTACGACTGGCAGGACCCGTTTAATCTCGACGCACAATTGAGCGAGGAAGAGCGGATGGTGCGTGATACCGCACGCGCCTACGGTGAAGACAAATTGCTGCCCCGCGTGCAGGAAGCCTTCCGCCATGAAAAGACTGATCCGTCCATATTCGCTGAAATGGGCGCGCTTGGACTGCTTGGACCGACAGTGCCGGAGGCGTATGGCGGGGCGGGGCTAAACTATGTTTCCTATGGCTTGATCGCACGGGAAATTGAGCGGATCGATAGCGGCTATCGCTCCATGATGAGCGTGCAATCTTCACTGGTCATCGTTCCGATTCATACTTTCGGCAGCGAGGATCAGAAGCAGAAATATCTTCCGGGTCTGATTGCAGGCACAAAAATCGGCTGCTTCGGACTAACCGAACCGGACCACGGCTCTGATCCCGGTTCCATGGCAAGTCGTGCTCGTAAGGTGGATGGCGGCTATCTGTTGAATGGTTCCAAAACCTGGATTTCCAATTCACCGATTGCCGATGTCTTTGTGGTCTGGGCAAAAACGGAAGATGGGTTGATCCGCGGCTTCATTCTTGAAAAGGGTTGGAAAGGGCTTTCTGCGCCTGCTATTCACGGCAAGGTTGGCCTGCGCGCTTCCATCACCGGCCAGATCGTGATGGACGATGTGTTTGTGCCGGAGGAAAACATGCTCCCGCATGTGACAGGGCTCAAAGGACCGTTCACCTGCCTGAACTCAGCGCGGTTTGGAATTGCATGGGGTGCACTGGGTGCTGCTGAATCATGTTTCGAAACAGCACGTGATTACGTGATGGATCGCAAACAGTTTGGTCGCCCACTTGCGGCAAATCAGTTGATCCAGAAGAAGCTCGCCGATATGGCAACCGAGATAGCTCTTGGACTGCAAGGCTGCCTGCGTCTTGGTCGCATGAAGGATGAGGGCTCGCCCCCTGTTGAGCTTACATCAATCCTGAAACGCAATTCCTGCGGGAAGGCCTTGGAAATTGCCCGTAATGCCCGCGATATGCTGGGAGGCAATGGCATTTCCGATGAGTTCCCGGTAGCGCGCCACCTCGTCAATCTTGAGGTCGTCAATACCTATGAAGGCACGCATGATATCCACGCCCTTATTCTTGGCCGCGCCATAACCGGCATTGCGGCATTCTCCAATTGACCGGAAGCAGCATGACCAAAACTGTTGAACAGATCAGCGTGAGCACCCCAAATCGTGTTTTGCAGCCAGAGGGTTGGGCGCGACCAATCGGCTACTCCAATGGAATGGAAGCACGCGGGCGAACAGTCTTTGTCGGCGGACAGATCGGCTGGAACGCTCAATGTAAATTTGAAGCAAAGGACCTGCCAGGTCAGGTGCGGCAGACTCTCGAGAATATCCTCGCCATATTGCGTGAGGGCGGCGCTGGCCCCGAGCATGTCACCACCATGACCTGGTATGTTTTGGACCGGAAGCAATATTCGGCAGCATTGAAGGAAATCGGCGCGGCCTACAAAGCCACCATGGGCCGGCACTTCCCGGCAATGGCGGTCGTTCAAGTGTCGGGCCTGATCGAAGATGAAGCGCTTGTCGAGATTCAGGCAACCGCTGTTGTGCCGGACTGAACATGGCTGTCAGCTGGAATCGCCAAGACAATATCGGTCTGATCTGGATCGATAATCCGCCGGTGAATGCAACGTCCCATGCGGTGCGTGAGGGTTTGGCTATTGCTCTGGCCGAAGCAAATGCGGATGTGGCGATCCAAGCCATCATTATAGCGTGCAAAGGCAAAACCTTTGTTGCGGGTGCAGACGTGAAAGAGTTCGGCACGCCTCCGCGCGCGCCCTTCCTCAATGATCTGGTGCAGTTGATAGAAGATTCCGCAAAGCCTGTTATTGCCGCGCTCCATGGAACAGTCTTGGGCGGTGGTTTGGAGATCGCGCTTGCAGCGCACGGCCGTATTGCGGCTCTACAGACCCAACTTGGTTTGCCGGAAGTAAAGCTCGGAATTATCCCGGGCGCCGGTGGAACACAGAGGCTACCCCGGTTGATTGGCATGCCAGAGGCAATCGATATGGTTGCAAGCGGTAAGCGGGTTTCAGCAGCGCAGGCCCTTGATCTTGGAATGATTGACCGCATCTCCGATAATGATCTGATCCAGGATGCAATTGCATTTGCACAAATACTTGCTGGTCGTGAGCCGCGTCGAACCGGGACATTGCCTGTGCGCGAATTCGATGGACTGGCGGTAGACGCGCAGATCACCGCGATAGAACGCAAGGCACGCGGGCAAATATCGCCGGGCGCAGCTGCGCGGAGCGCATTTTCTGCGGCCAGTTTGCCAATCGAGCAAGGCTTGAAACGTGAGCGGGAAAAGTTCCTCGAACTGGTCAATTCCGAACAGGCAATTGCGCTTCGTTATGTTTTTGCTGCAGAACGTCTCGCGGCTAAAGTCGTTGATCTTGAGGGAATAAGTCCTCGCTTTGTACAGAATGTAGGCATTGCCGGTGCCGGACTCATGGGCGCTGGCATCGCCGTCGCCTTTGCTGATGCTGGGTATGATATCACAATCGTAGAACGTGATGAGCCGTCTATGGATTTGGGCCGCAAGCGGATCGAAGCCATTTACGATCGCATGGTGAAGGCCGGTCGGATTGATATTGCTCTCAAGGAACAACGGCTTTCCCGTATTGGCTTTCATATTGATCGCGCTGCTTTTTCCCAATGCGATCTTGTTCTTGAAGCAGTCTTTGATGATCTGGATGTGAAACAGGAACTCTTTGCATCGCTCTCTTCCATTGTGCGGGCAGATGCCATTCTGGCAACCAATACGAGCTATCTGAATCCGGATGCCATTGCTTCTGTGATCATGAACCCCAGCCGTTTCATTGGGCTGCATTTCTTCTCACCAGCGAACATCATGCGGCTTGTTGAGGTCGTACGAACAAAAGACATCGCGCCAGATGTTCTGGCTGCGGGATTGGCCGTCACAAAGCGTCTGGGCAAGCTTGGTATCGTCAGCGGTGTTTGCGAAGGCTTTATCGGCAATCGTTTGTTTACGGCCTATCGGCATCAATGCGACATCATGCTTGAAGATGGCGCATTGCCCCATGAAATTGATGCGGCCGTCGAGGCATATGGTTTTCCCATGGGCCCCTATGCTGTAACCGATCTGGCTGGGCTGGACATTTCCTGGGCTCGCCGCAAGCGTGATGCGGGCAAGCGCGACCCTACAGCACGGTATGTCACCATTGCTGATCGTTTGTGTGAAGCAGGGCGCTTCGGCCAAAAGGCGGGCAAAGGCTACTATGCGTATGATGGCGGCAAAAAATCGGTGGACCCTACCGTTGCAGACCTGATCGCAACCATCTCGGATGAAAAGGGAATTACCCGTCGCTCGTTCGGGCAGGATGAAATCATGACGAACATCATTGCCGGGCTTGTTGCCGAGGGTGACAAGCTGATGAATGAAGGCATAGCCATGCGCGCTTCCGACATCGATCTGGTGCTTATCAATGGTTATGGCTATCCCGCATGGCGCGGCGGGCCCATGTTTCAATCCGGCAGACACTGACTTTAACGAAGCAGTTTTACGCCAGCCATACCCATTGCGGCGCCCGCAATTTTTACCAAAAAATTCGCAATATCCGCATGTCTGTTCTGCATGAAATGCTGCGCATATTCAAAGAGTCCGCATGACACTATTATAATAATCGCCACAAAAATCAGCCGTTTCGGATAGGTCAGGCTGAATGTGATGCCAAGCAGCAGAAATGCCGAAAATCGCTCGACATTTGGCCCGATCCAGGTTGCCGGACGCAAGGTAATCGGCCCCACTGTCATCACCATGATTAATAGCAATAGCACCCAGGCAAGGGCATGATGCGACGCCGGGTAATCAATCAGCCTTTTCAACATCCAATACGCCCGACGGCGAAATCCTTCCGCGGAGAAGATCGAAGAGAGCCAATCCATTTCCCTTTAATCGTCCTTTCCGGTCTATCCACGCTTCCGGCGAAATGCTTCCAAAAATATTGGCAATCAAATTCTTGGATGCCATGGCGATAGCCTTGGAGAAAGCCATGGTGCCTTTCCTGGCCAGATAATATGGATTGGCAATCTGGGAATAGCCGAGCTTTATCCCGGAGGTCCGACCACTCTTCACGCCAAGATGAATACCGCGCTGCTTGTTTGATTTGACGATACGGCCATGTTTGGCAAGCGACCGGCTCAGATCAACGTCCTCAAGCCAGCAGTAAAGTGGAAGGTTTTCATCAAACCAGATATCGTTGCGTCTCATCACGTCAAGTCGCAAAGTCATATTGCAGCCATACCCGTTATAGACATCCTTCAACAGGTCGGGGCGCGAAGATGGATCATCCAGAAGAGCCTGCAACAGACTTGCACCTTCTTTCACCTGTATTCCGGCTGTTCCTATGCCATCTACAAGAACGTTACCCGTTGATATGACGATATCATCATGTTCGAGGAACAGCTTTTCGACCTCGGCTATATAGTTCGGAGCCATCAGAAAATCGTCGTCGAGAAACAATAATATATCGAAATCCGGCAATGCTCGAATGATGTCGTTGCGTTGCTTGGCCAGCCCGGAAGTCGATTGCAGCGATAGCAGCGGAACGCTCATCCCTGCCTCCAGATTTTCCGGAGTATCGCTTGGCTTGAGTGTGCAGATAACAATCTGATCGGGCAGCCGGTTCTGCTGTTCAATCAAGGGAACCGTGGCGGCCAGTATTTTCGGTCTGCCGGTTGACGGTATGCCGACTGCAATCTTGAGCCGTTGTTTTGGTTCGCGCGTCATAACCTGCTCCACCGGAAACTTGCCAATGAACCTGCAAATTTGGAGAAACGCCTTTGAAGTGAGCGGCTGTAACTTTCTGCCCGAAGGCTTGATGGCGGGAAAGCGAGCGGCGCGGCTGTGCGGGGATGTAGAGGTGTATTGAAAACAACGCCGACCGCATCCGAGTTGATGCCACTGCAATTTGCAATCGCCGCGCCAAGGACATCGAGCGTTACATTCTGCCGGTCACCCACGGTGAGAATAACGCAGTCGACAATCACACTGACTATTCGAGCATCTGCACTTGTCGTCAAATCCGGCAGATCGAGGATGATGATATCGTGCTGATCGCGCAATCTGTCGAGGTGGCTCTCCAGAGCCTGAAGATTGAGATAGCGATATGCCTGGCTCGAACTATGGGTTATCTCGTCTACGCTCATGAGAGCTGGCGGCGTTATTACGGATACGGAAGCATAGGGTTCCTCCGCCCGAATTTCATCGACCTTCCGAATAGTTCGTGCGTCGCGGCGGCTTGAGCCCTCGGTTGCTTCAATTTTCCTGTGGTTTTCTACAACATCGGTTGAGATAGCCTGATGGGGCTTGGTCATTGTCGTGAACAGCCGGGTAAGCGTCGGGTTGGCGGCACAGGTATCGATCAGCATCGTTCTTGAACCCGTCGCTGCATAAAGCTGTGCCAAATTGCTGGCGACTGTTGTCTTGCCCTCGCCCGGCAGCGCCGATGTAATACCCACGACTTTTGCACCTTGCCGACGCATTATCAGATCCAGCGAGGCCTTGGTATTGCGAACAGCGTCTGAAAAGAGGTGATTGGGATGATCCAGTACGAAATTCAGCAATTGATACTGCTCTTGCGGATTGCCCTTTGAAATCGCTCTGGCCGAAACAAATGGCAATGTGCCAAGGCTGTTCAACCCAAGTTCGCGTCGCAAACGGCTCTCTGTTTTGATGCGACGATCACTAACCTCTCGAACGGCAGAATAGGCAAGCCCCGCCAGTCCGCCAAGCACGCTCGCAAGCGCGAGTACCAGCGACCCCTTGGGCCAGGTCTTGCCGAGCGGGATCGCAGCAGCGGAGACCAGACGGGAATCTCCTACAGGGAAAGATTCCTGCTGCAAGGCACTGATTAATTGCTGCATCAAACTTTGATACATTTGCCGATAGGTATTTGCGCGGCTTTCAAGCTCGCCCAGCTGAACGCGGGCCATGCCCTTGCTGAGACCGGATTGAATCGTCGCTTGCAGCTGGTCATTGACATATTGCTCGCGACGCTCGGCCGCTTCGACATTCGATTTATAAACCTGCCCGATACGAACGATTTCCTGGCGTACTTCACCCTTCAGGCGTGCGATCTCCTGCTGGGCAGCTTGCACCGCCGCTCCATTTTCGCCATAGCGCCCCTTCAACTCATCAAGCTGGGTGGAAGCCGTATTCAGCCGTTCACGAAGCGCTGTTATCTGCGGATTGCGAAGTGCTTCGTCAACATATCCGTCGACATAAGTCTCCGATTGGAGAAACTTGTTGATCATCGCAAGCTTTGCCTTCTCCGCCGAAGTATCAGCTTTTGCTCTGGAAAGCTGGATATTCGCCTCGGTGAGTTGCTGTTCATCCAGCGAAGTTGCACCAGCTTGCGATATCTGGTTCTGGTTACGGAAATCCTCCACGGCACGAGCGGATGCATTCGCTTGCCCGCTAATCTCCGCAAGTCTGCTTTCCAGCCAACCGGCGCCGCTTTTTGCCGCCGATGATTTTGCATCAAGACCCGCTTTGATGTAGGCCAACGCCGTGGCATTTGCCACCGTTGCAGCCTTGGCCGGGTCCGTGGAATTATATGCAACGTCGAGCACATAGGATTGCCCGACACGCCAGACGCGCAATCGCTCCAGAAAGCCCGCAACTGTCTTGCGCATGATCAATTCAGGTTCAGCCACCTTGCCTTTGTCCGAACGCCAGAATGCAAGGCTGGACAAGAGGCTATCGCCGCCTTGAAGCTCGGGGTCCTCCGTGAGCGAAAGCTGCTCGATGACGCTTTTGGCGATGGCTTCAGAGCGGATGATTTCAACCTGGCTTTCAACCTCACCGGTTTCGATCACGATCGTCCCCGAAACCGCATCCTGCGAGGCAATTCTGGCCTGTTCGGGATCAATGACTATTCGGGCCGTGGCCGTGAAAATCGGCTCCGCTACCAGGAGATAGGCCACGGCAATTAGTACTGATCCAAGAATGGAAGCGCCAACAAAGCGCCAGTTGCGCCGCAAGAAACCGACAATATCGGCCATACCGATCAAATGGGCATCGGCATGAAGTTCATCAGTCCGTGTCGAGTGATGTTTATGTCTGACCATCTTTATTATCCACAATGTTCTTATTGGGTCGTTTTGACTTGCGCGGCAGCGGCGTTGAGCGGAACGGGTAGCGACGCAGGCGTGCCCGGTTCAGCAGGTATTTCTGTCGGGCTGTTACCGGCTGTCTTCTTGGAAAACCGCACGTTGAGTGCCGCCCGCACAACATCGCCAGGCACCAGGACGGTATCCTCGTTTGCTGCAATCTCGATTGGCTCGGCGGTCGTTGCCCTGGTGATAGTGAATACGAGATCAGGCTCCTGTTTTTCTCCGGGCTTTGCCTTGCCCGACAAAATTGATCCCGCAGCAACGAGCAGCCTTTCAGCTGTGTCCTGCCTTATCTTGAGCTGATCCAGCGCAGCCTGCGCTGTTTGAAGCTCTGTCGTAGCGGTGGTTTGACGGAGATTAACCAAATTTTGGGCATCGCGGCTCGCCTGGCTGATATTCTGCCGGGCACGCATGATGGCGGTAACCTGATCAAGCCGATCAGCCTGCAAGGTTGTGATAATCCGCTGTAAATCTGATTGGCGGGATGTTGTGGCGATGCCGCGCTCCACCAACGGCTTGACCGTCTCAAGCTCCGCATCCATCAGCTTGATCTGTTTTTCCTGGCCAGCTACTTTTTCCTGCAAAACCTCGATTTCGGAAGCGAAAAGCGCACGCAGTTCATCAAGGTTTGCAAGCTGGCGCTTTAAACCATTCGACTGCGTATCGAAGATTGCCCGCTCTTCAGCAGTGATGGATTGAATGCTCATGCCGTCGGCCAACTCAGAAAGATCGCTCGGAAATTGAATCTCCGTTGTCCCGGCAACCTCTGCCTTCAGGCGCGCCACACGAGCAAGCGTCCGCACCATTTCGCCGTGGACAGATTGCAGCTCTCCAAGATATTGAATCTGTTCAACCGTCCTTGCTTCTTCTCGCGGGCGATATCTGCCGCCAGCCAAGGCAACGGCCTGCAAGACTGTAAGGCCGGGTCTGAACCTGTATTCACCAGGCCGCTCAACATTTCCAACGAGGAAAATTGCAGGATACTCCACGACCTGCACGGCGACATTCGGCATGGTAACCAAGCCGGTCGCCTTCTGGATGCGCTTTGAAATTTCGGTCGCCGCCGATGAGGCATCAAGGGCTGCTATCTCCATTGTGCCAATGAGTGGAAGAAGCACAGTTCCACTATCTGACACAACATACTCGCCGTTCAGCGCGGTCCACTCTCTATATTCTCCGCGCGAGGCAATCCACTCAAGAACAGTCAATCTTAACCGGGTGTAGGGAGCGAGCTTGTAATCGCCATTGGCGTAAGCGGAAAAGGGCAAAGCGAGACATGAAAACGCCATGGCCGTTGCTGCTATTGTGCGCACAAACCTCTTGATTGCCCACGGAAATTTCACGCCCATTTGCTATCCCACAATTTATTATTTTGCACTATTATCGTGGAGCTGCGGGTAGGTGGCAATTAATCAATCATGGATTTATTGTAATAAATTCGGTGTATCCACGGTACTTTTCCACAATTTAAAGTCATGCTTGCGGGATAGATAAGCATATCTGTAAATTATACATGATTACCAATATTCCCGTCACAGGAAAACATAATATACCCTCCTAGATACACACGTAACTAGTATTGCCCTGCCCTTTAAATCCAATTATTTATTGACCCCTGAGGGCCATATTATAGGCTTCAACAGCTGTATCCAAGCGGGGAATATACTCCGCAGTTGCAGTGGTTTGGGGGCAACTATGTGTGGAATTGCAGGCTACTTCGCCTCAAAAGGCTCACTTCAGGACGGTCAGTCTGTGTTGAGCTCGATGATTGGTGCAATTGCACATCGCGGACCTGACGAAAACGGCATCTACGTCGATCAGAATGCTGGCTTGGGGCACATGAGGCTCTCCATCGTCGGGCTGGAAGACGGCCAGCAGCCTATGAAGAATGCCCGTGGTGATGTCGTCATCAGCTATAATGGCGAAGTGTTCAATTATGTTGAGTTGCGCGATGATTTGATTGCGCAGGGGCATGTTTTCCAGACATCAAGCGACACCGAAGTCATCCTGCATCTTTACGATGAGCTGGGCCCGGATTGCGTCAAGAAACTCAATGGTGATTTTGCCTTTGCGATATGGGACCAAAGGCGCCGCCGCATGATGCTTGCGCGGGATCGCATGGGTGTGCGGCCATTATTCTATACTTGGCACAAGGGCACTATGTTCTTTGCCTCGGAAGCCAAATCACTTTTAACCGTTCCCGGTATCGAAGCTGAAGTCGATATATATGCTTTGGACCAGATATTCACGCTGTGGGCACCCATTGCGCCTCGTACGATCTTCAGGAACATCTTTGAATTGCAGCCGGCGCATTTCCTGCTGCTTGAGGGTGAGACATTCAAGACAGCGACATATTGGCAACTGCAATACCCCGATCGCGATAGTGCGGCCTCCCCACGGTCTGAAGATCACGTTGCCGAGGAATTACTGCATCTCCTGACTGATGCCACGCGCATTCGTCTAAGGGCTGATGTGCCTGTGGGATCCTATCTTTCAGGCGGATTGGATTCCTCCGCCGTGTCAGCAATTGCAGCCAAAATTGTGCCGGACCGCCTGCGAACATTTTCAATCGGTTTTGAATCTGCCGAACATGACGAGACTGCATTCCAGATGCAGATGGTCGAAGCACTTGGCACCGATCACTCCGCATTAACCTGTAGCACAAACGACATCGCAAACATCTTCCCCTCGGTGATTGCGCATACGGAGCGGCCTGTTCTTCGTACAGCTCCAGCGCCACTCTATCTTCTATCGCGTCTTGCCAGCAGTGAAGGGTACAAAGTGGTCTTGACTGGCGAAGGGGCTGATGAGGTCTTTGCTGGATATGATCTGTTTCGCGAAGCGAAAGTGCGCCGCTTCTGTGCCGCACAGCCGACGTCGCGGATCCGCCCACAACTGTTTCGAAAACTATACCCCTATCTCAGTGGACTGAAGCAGCAGTCTCCAGAATATCTGTCGGCATTTTTTGGCGCCGGTGCCGACGATATCCGTGATCCCTTATATTCGCATCGCCCACGTTTTAGGGGTACTGCGGCAACGAAGATGTTTTTCTCCCAGGACCTGCAAACCGCGCTGAACGGCTATGACGCAACCGCCGATCTCGTTTCCGGGCTTCCAAAAGATTTCACGCGCTGGCACCCCTTGCATCAAGCGCAGTATCTGGAAACATCGCTGCTATTGCCTGGATATATTCTGAACTGTCAGAGTGATCGCATGGCCATGGCGCATGGCCTTGAGGGGCGCTTCCCATTTCTGGATCATCGCCTCGTCGAGTTTGCCTCACGCATCCCAGTTGGGATGAAGCTAAAGGGCCTTGCTGAAAAACACATTCTGAAACGGGCCGTTCGCGACCTCGTGCCGCAAACGATCACTGCAAGACTGAAACAGCCCTATCGCGCACCTGACAGCCGTTCGTTTACGGCGGGTGGAATGCCGGATTACGTTCGGGATTCCATGAGTGCGGCAGCCATATCCGATACGGGCCTGTTTAACCCGGTAGCTGTCGAAAAACTGGTTGGGAAATGCGCGCGCGATAATCCCGTGGGATATCGCGACAACTCGGCCTTCGTTGGAATCCTTTCAACACAGCTATGGCACCAGATATTCACAACACAAATACAGCGGCACGCTGTCGCCGCAGAATGAAAGGGAAGAAAAATGACATCGGGATTCGCAACACAGATCAGAGCCTTCATTGTCGAAAATTATCTCTTCGGCGACACAAGCCATCCACTTGATGACAGAACATCGCTCATTGAAACCGATATTATCGATTCAACCGGGGTCCTCGAACTGGTGACATATCTGGAAGACACGTTTCAGATCAGTGTGCATGACTCCGAAATTGTCCCGGCAAACCTCGATTCAATCGCCAGCATAGCCAGCTACGTAGCAAGCAAGACTATTCTTCAACGGTCGGTTGCTTAAGCGAACGAGGAGCAGCCAATCATGCGGATCGAGGACATTCTTCGTCAAACGGCGAAAAGATTGGACAACAAGACTGTTCTCATCGCAGGCGACAAGCGACTGAGTTATGCTGAACTTGACGACCTGTCGGATCGCCTCGCGGCTTCGCTCTGGTCGCAGGGCGTGATGCGTGGTGATCGTGTTCTGGTATTTATGGGCAATTGCTGGGAAGCAACGATTGCCATCTACGCGATCCTGAAGGCTGGCGCTGTTTTCAGTCCGATTAACGCCTCCACAAAAGCGGACAAGCTGGCTTACATTATCGAGAACTGCCGCGCCAGAATGGTCATCGCACAGGAAAAACTGGCACCCATTGCTGTTGAAGCGATCGGATCAAATACGGGCTGCGAGCTGATCGTGGCCAGCCGCGGCGAAGAAGCCGCTCAACCGGGAACACATTCCTTCACGCAGATGTTGCAGGTGGCGCGGCATCCGATTCTTCATGGCGGCATTGATGTCGACCTGGCGATGCTGATCTATACGTCCGGATCGACGGGACGTCCCAAGGGCGTGATGATGAATCATCGCAATATCGAAGCGGCGGCCACCTCGATCACGACCTATGTGCAAAACAGCGAAGACGACATAATTCTCAATGTATTGCCCCTCGCTTTCGACTACGGGCTTTATCAGCTGTTCATGACAATACGCAGTGGAGCCACGCTCGTGCTGGAAGCGTCCTTTGGCTTTCCGCAGGCAATTTTTGATGTCATGCGACGTGAACATGTAACTGGCTTTCCATTGGTGCCAACCATGGCAGCGCTGATCCTGCAGATGCGGGACATAGAGCCCGGATTTCTGCCGGATTTGCGCTATATCACCAACACCGCCGCTGCCTTGCCGCCCGCGCATATTGCGCGTTTGCGCGAACTCTTCCCGGGCGTACGACTGTACTCCATGTATGGCCTCACGGAATGCAAGCGCTGTACCTATCTTCCGCCGGAACAGCTGGACCAACGACCCGGCTCCGTGGGTATTGCAATTCCTAACACTGAAGCATTTATCGTCGACGACAACGGCACTATCGTTGAACCGGGCGTTGTGGGGGAGCTTGTCATTCGCGGTCCTCACGTCATGCAAGGCTACTGGGAAAATGCGGAAGCAACCGCCCGAATGCTGCGGCCCGGCCCCAATCCGTGGGAAAAAGTGCTTTATACTGGCGATCTCTTTTCGAAGGATCGCGACGGCTATCTCTACTTTGTCGGCCGTAAGGACGACATCATCAAGACGCGGGGCGAAAAAGTTGCTCCCAAAGAAGTCGAAGCCGTGCTGCACTCTTGCCCCGGCATTGCCGAGGCCGTTGTGATTGGCGTGGATGACCCTGTTTTGGGACAGGCCATACGGGCAATCGTCGTCCTGAGCGACCCGGCTCTGACCGATCGCGAAATCATCCGTTTTTGCGCAAAAAACCTTGAAGATTTCATGGTTCCGAAATCCGTTGAGTTTCGTCCGAGTCTTCCCAAAACGGACACTGGCAAGGTGAGCCGTAGATTGGCCGCCGAGCCTCAGGAGAGCTGACATGAACAATATAAACCCTGAAATCAGTGCTGTTTCACCCATATCGCTGACCATTGATCCTGCGGCTGAGACAGAGCGGATCGTTGCCGCAATGCGCGAGCAGCTCCGCCACACGTTGCGCCGCCGCGGATTTGTTTTAGGTCTGTCAGGAGGTGTGGATTCCAGTGTATGCGCTGCGCTTGCCGCAAGAGCCGTTGGCGCACAAAATGTCCTATGCATTTTCATGCCTGAAAATGACTCCGATCCTGAAAGTCTGACGCTGGGCCGATTGGTGGCGGAAACATTTGGTCTGGCTAGCATCGTTGAGGATATCGGCCCATCGCTTGAAGCAATGGGTTGCTACGAACGGCGCGACGCTTTCATCAAGCAAATCGAGCCGGAATTTGGCCCCGGATGGGCGTCGAAGATCGTCATTGCCAATGCATTGGCGAATGAAGGCTATAATATTTCCTCACTTGTGTTGCAGCGCCCGGACGGCACAACCGAAAAGCTGCGCATGCCAAGCTCCGTCTATCTTGGGATTGTCGCGGCAACCAATATGAAACAGCGGACCCGCAAACAGATCGAATATTACCATGCGGATCGCATGAACTATGCCGTCATCGGCACGCCAAACCTGTTGGAATATGATCAAGGTTTCTTTGTTAAAAATGGCGATGGTGCGGCTGATCTAAAGCCGATCGCCCATCTCTACAAGTCACAGGTTTACCAGCTGGCAGCCTATCTCGGTGTGCCGGAGGAGATCACGTCGCGGCCGCCAACGACGGATACCTACCAATTGGCGCAGACCCAGGAAGAATTCTATTTTGCATTACCTTATCACCAGATGGACCAGTGCCTTTACGGTTTGAATGAATCACTGCCCGCTGCGGTAATCGCCGCATCCGCCCATCTGAGCGAGGATCAAGTACTTCGCGTCTGGCGTGATATTCGCGCAAAACGCAAAGCGACACGCTATCTGCACCTCGGACCGCAACTCGTAATGCCCATAGCAGAACTCCAAGGCGGCTAGCCCGGAAAGGACCATCATGATGCAGAAAGTTTTTCTCGCAATGGTGGTTGTTGTGTCGGCATTTTTTGCCTGGACGGCATTGGTCACAAGAGCAGATGAGCAAGCCTTCATCTGGGGTGTGAACGGTCATCCGCTTGCGTCTTATCATGGCGTTACATTGGAGGAACAGGTGGCATCACTTGTGACCTTGGGCGCGCGCTCCTATCGCGTCGATGTCCAAAGCATCGATCAGCTTCCAAAGTTGAAAGCCTTGGTTGATCTCGCTGAAGCGAACAATGTGGAGATCCTTCCCGTCTTCACCCCCAAGATAGATTTGAATGCTGCAACAATCGAAGAAATCCATTCAACCTCCAAAACACTTGCTTATGAAACGGCGACCATGCTGGGGGCAAAGATCAAAGTATGGGAACTGGGCAATGAACTTGAAAATTTCGCAATCATCCAGCCTTGCGAAATGCGAGATGACGGCACGCAATATCCTTGCAACTGGGGACCTGCGGGAGGACTCTACCCGCTCGATTATTACGGGCCACGCTGGGAAAAAGTCGCCGCCGTCATGCATGGCCTTGACGCTGGCATGAAGCAGGCTGGCGGAAAATATCGTACCGCCATGGGCACCGCCGGTTGGGGCCATATCGGCGCCTTTCAACGTATGAAGCAGAGCGGAATCAGCTGGGATATCTCGGTCTGGCATCTTTATGGTCAAGATCCGGAATGGGCATTCAAGGCATTGGCCGAATATGGGAAGCCTATCTGGGTAACAGAGTTCAATCATCCCAAAGGCAGCATTGAAAGCGAGGCTGCCCAGGCCGCTGGTTTGAAGACGATGATGGAAATGCTCCAGCGCCTCCGTGAGCTCTACCCGATTGAAGCGGCTCATGTTTATGAATTGATGGACGAAACATACTGGGCGCCGGATTTTGAAGCCTATATGGGCCTTGTTCGTCTGGACGGCGACGAAAAGAATGGCTGGCGCGCCGGAGAGCCGAAAGCCGCCTTTAAAGTCGTTCAAGATATTATCGGGCAGGACCGACTAACAGGAACCCAGAGCCAGTGACCGTGGCGGGCGAAGGATAAGCATGGCAACCAATTTTTTCGGTGTTTGCGTCATTCTGTTTGGCGTTCTGGTACAGTTCATGCACCATCGCTATGCCTTGTACGGCATGGTTATTCTTACATTGTTTGGTGCGGCCGCTGCCGTGACGCTGCCTGCATTGGGCGGAGCTTCCATTCTAGTCGCCAATGCCTTCATGGTATTCTTCGCTTTGCGGATCACGCGCGTCACCGGGTTAAATCCGGCAATCAGCAGCTTGCTTTATCCCAGCACCGGCTTCTGGCTTCTACTGCTGATCATCTATGGTCTTATCGCCACGCTGTTCTTTCCAAGACTGATGGCGGGTATTACCGAAACGATGGTGGTGCAAAGATTGCCCGCTGGCCTTAGCCGGATTGCGCTCAACCCGCTCAGCTTTTCCAGTACCCACATCACGCAAACTGTCTATGCGCTGGGCGGCATTGCATGTTTTGCAGCCTCATTTGCCTATTTTTGTACGCGCGATGCTTACCAGCATTTTCTCACGGCATTCTTTATACTCTGCGGCTTGAATGTGTTGTTTGCCATGGCGGATCTCATCACATTTGCCACTGGACCAATCGATTTCCTCAATTTCATCCATACGGCCAATTACTCATTGATGACCAATGTCGAGATGGGTGGATTAAAGCGCATCTCGGCCAGCTTTCCGGAATCATCCAGCTTTGCTAGCTTCACGCTCATTCTGTTTGCCATATCTGCAAGTCTTTATCTCGATCATGTCCGGCCGCTTGCATCCGGCTTATTTGCCGTGGCATTTCTGATTTTGCTCGCTCTTTCAACATCGGGCACTGCTTATGTCGGACTGATCTTTGTTCTTTTCATGCTCACGGTCCAATCGGTTCTCCCCACATTATGGGGCGGGAAGATGCGCAAGCCTCTGCTATTATATGCGGGCGGCTTGAGCGCCCTCGCCGTAATCCTGCTTGTGGCCGTATTGTCCCCCACCCTCGTTGAAGCCATAGGCTCATTTCTGGATGAGAGTCTTCTTGGCAAACTGGATAGCGCTTCAGGCAGAGAGCGTGGCCACTGGAATGAGGTGGCCTGGTCAAACTTCATCGACAGTTATGGTTTGGGCGTCGGGGTCGGTGGAGCGCGAGCTTCCAGCTATCTGTTTGTACTGCTTTCCAATGTCGGTTTGCCTGGGTTTTTGTGTTTCGCAGTGTTCACTCTTTCGACGTTATTTCGCCGGTCGGTCTTCCGCAATGGCACCGTCGAGCGCCACGTCGTACGGGCCATACGCTCGGGTCTCGGGGCAAGCTTGATCGCCGCTTTTCTTGTAAGCACCGTCTATGATCTGGGAATGCTCTTTTATGTGCTTTCAGGCGCGGCAGCCGTTGCCGTCTTTCCGGTGGCAAAACGGCGGGTGCAAACAAATGTCGATAAGGAAGTCACGCGATCGGAGTCGCAACGTGCCAAGCAAATGATCCCCAGCTCCTGATCAGGATTCCCTGAAAGCCCGCGACATACTATCGATAACCGGCTTGGCCAGATATTCAAAGAATGTGCGCTCATGAGTTTGAATGAGAATATCTGCCGGCATGCCCGGCGTCGGGGTAAATCCATGGATACGCTTTAATTCATCAGCAGGTATGCTGACCCGGGCTATATAGATGTCCTGCTTCTGGCCGGGCGTGGTGTCGGCCATAGAATCCGCAGATACATAATCCACTCGCCCATTGATAATAGGTGTCGTGCGCTGATTGAGGCCACTGAGGCGAATATGAGCCTCCTGTCCCTCTTTCACTTCATCGATCTGCATGCGCGGTATCTGCGCCTCGATGATGAGCGGGACACCCGTTGGCAGTATTTCGACGATGGGCTTGCCGCTTTCAATAACGCCGCCAGCCGTATGGTAATATAGCCGGATAATTGTTCCTGAAACGGGCGCCTTGATCAAGGTCCGGTTAAGAACGCTTTCGGCCTGGCGGGTCTGTTCCCGAACTGTGTCAAGCTCGGCCTCCGCACTTTGAATTTCATCCAGTGCTGCCTGTTTCTCAGTGTCTTTGGTCTGGATGATTTCTTTCTGGAATTTCTCGATCTGGGCGTTCACTTCCATGATTTCCGCGTTCAGACGAGCAATATTGCCTTCGCCATCGGCAACAGCCCGCTCAAGCACACTGACCTCGGACCGCGCCATCAAACCTTTCTTGAAAAGGGAGTATTTTGATACATACTCGGTTTTCAACAGCCTTACCTGAGTCTGTGTCGCCTCGATTTGAGCTGTCCGGCCGATACGCCTGAACTCAAGAGCGGAAATATTGCGCTCCATCATCTGTAATTCATTGGCATATTTGGCATGGGCCGCATCGAAATTATCGCTTTGGCTTTCGTTTACGGCCCGTATTTCCGGGTTGCCCATATTATCCAGAATGATCTTGGGCGGTTGATACCTTTCGGCGCCTTTGACGACGGCATGCAGCCGCGCCAAGATAGCTTCCAGGCGCGCCTGGCGTAAAAACAGCTGCTGGGAGTTGGTCTTGGCAGAGGTCTCGTCAAGGCGGACAAGGTCATCGTTTTCGTGGACGTGATCTCCTTCACGCACCAAAAGTTCCTTGATTATGCCGCCTTCCAAATGCTGTACGATCTTGTTTTTTCCCGTCGCAACGAAACTGCCGGGCGCGATGACGGCGGCGGCCAAGGGTGCTGTTGCAGCCCATGTTCCAAAGCCACCAAAGCAAACGAAAACCAGGGCAATTCCAAACTTGCTATATGGTTTTATCGATCGCGGAACACCGTCATACCATTCGAGACTGTTCATAATATTGGCGGTCGTCATGTCATTGCTCCCACTTTTATTTCCCCGGCCTGAATTGTCTGAACAGGTCCTTTGGGTTTGCTCTTTTTGGAGAGTGCTTCCATCACGGTTTCCCGCGTGCCGAACATTGTAACAGTGCCATTATTCAGAACCATGATCTTATCGACACAGCTCAAGAGCGCAGGACGCTGCGTAATGGTGACCACGGTTATTTTATGTTTTTTTGCGTGAAACAAAGCCTTGGTCAGTGCGACGTCACCCTGCTGATCCAAATTGGAATTTGGTTCATCGAGTACCACAAGCTTGGGATTGCCGAAGAATGCGCGTGCCAGAGCAATGCGCTGTTTTTGGCCTCCCGAAAGAGGTGCGCCATCCGCCGCAACAACGGTCTCATAGCCTTGTGGAAAGGTCGCGATGAGTTCATGCACATCCGCCAGCACGGCCGCGTCGAAAATGGCCTGGTCACTGACATCTTCGCGCATTCGAGCGATATTTGCCTTGATGGTGCCCGGGAAAAGCTGAACATCTTGCGGCAAATAACCGATATTCTCGCCGAACTGACGCTGATCCCAATTGCGCAGATCCATAAGGTCCAGACGAACGCTCCCCGAAGTCGGCAGGATCGACCCAACGAGCATCTTGCCCAGTGTCGTTTTTCCAGCGCCCGAATTGCCAATGACAGCCATGGATTCGCCGGGCAACAATGTGAAAGAAATCCCGTTCAGGATAACTTTCTTGTTGGGCGGCGGAACATAGAGAATTCGCTCCACATCAAGTCGGCCTTGCGGGTCCGGCAATCGCAAACGTTCCAGATTCAGCGGCGAGTTCTGGAGAAGGTTTCGGATGCGGCCAAAGGCCGAGCGGAATTGGATGAAACTGTTCCAGCCTTCGATCGCTCCTTCGATGGGTGCCAGAGCGCGTCCGGCAATGATCGAGGCGGCAATCGCCATGCCGCCAGTCAATTGTCCGTCAATAGCCAAATGCGCTCCCCATCCCAACATGGCGACCTGTGTCAGCAATCGGGAACATTTGGAAATCGTTGCGAAAATGATGTTCCTGTCCTGCGCGCGAACCTGCGATTTCAAGGAGCCTGCCATGTCGCGGCCCCATATGCGCACGGCCTCCGGGATCATTGCGAGGGCATTGATGATTTGCGAGTTGCGCGACATGGAGTCGAGATGAAGCATTGCCCGGCTTTGGAAGCTTGTCGCCTCAGCGAACGAGGCTGCAGTAGCGCGCTGATTGATGAAGGCAATGACGATCAGCAGCAGGGAGGAGACAATAACGATATAGCCGAGATGCGGATGTATCAGGAATACAGCAAGCAGGAATATAGGGGAAATGGGCGCATCGAAGAATGACAGCAAAGTGCCAGACGTCAGAAATGACCGCAATTGCTGGAGATCACCAAGCACTTGATAATCCTTGCCATTTCCATGCAGGGATGCGCGCGCGGCGGCGCTCAAGATGGGCGCTCCAAGCTGCACGGCAACTTCGACCGCTGTGCGCATAAGAATGAACCGCCGGATAGCATCAAGAACTACCTGCACAAGCACGGCACCGATGATCACCACCGTAAGCATGACAAGCGTGTCGGTCGAGCGGCTGGTAAGAACCCGATCTGATATCTGGAACAGATAGATTGGAATAGCCAGGACAAGCACATTCAGGAAGACTGTGAACCCCATGGCGATGATCAGGTTTCGGCGAACGGCATTTACACCGTTCTTGAAACTATCGGCAAAACTCGCCGCCGCTACGCGCTTGTGAAAAGTTCCGCCATTGCCAGCTGCATTATTATTGCTGGGGGCATTACCGCCGGGGCCGACTTCTTTCCGCGCCGGGACGCCGCGATCCCCCTCTATGACCTTACCGAGGCCAGGATCGAGTATGACGGGCTTGGGGCTGGTGTCATTGCGGCTGGATGGTTCAGCTGGCTTTCCCAGATCGGGTTTAGGCGCCGTTTTTTCGCCAAGGCCGATACTTGCAGGCGGTTGGGTCTCCCGCACCCCCCTATCAGTAAAGATCCTCGCTACAGCAACTTGTGAAATGGACTTCTCCATTTCCGCAAGCAATGCATCAAACTCGATTCGATCCTGCTCGCGTGCAGTCATCGCTTGCCGTGACTGTTGCGAGATAACCCGCAAGTCAGTCTGTTCATCATATTTCATTATCCCGCGTCCCCCCACGCATTCTTTTTGTTTTTAGGCGAGAGCTGTTTGCATCACATCCACCGAATGAGTCGTATCCGGCAGATGAATTGGTGTATGATCGGCGTCCGGTGACGGCGATGCATCGTCATCCAGAAAAGCGATAATTTCGTTGGCAAGTGGCTGGCCTTGACCGCTTCCATGCCCAGGTTGCTGGGCAATGATCTCTGCTTGAATCAGGATCGAGTCCGAGTACACGCCACCACCCGCATAAGAGGTTCCATTGCCATGTCCGCCATCGACAATCGTCGCGACATTGATCAATGCATTTGAGCCTGTGCTTATGTCCCAAACCGTATCATGGGAAGTGGCGCGCAATGCGTCTTCGTAACGAGCCACAAAATCGGAATCGCCGAGAATATTGGTCTGACTGATATAGTTGAGGTCGTAAACATTGCCTGAGATGTACAACATCTTGAGACCGGCCATGCCTTGGAGTGCAGCATCGGAACGAAAACCATCCGGCATTTTATAGTTGCCGTCAGCCAGGCCACTCATCGCTTCCTTGTAATGATCTGGAAGTCCAGTGGCCCAGTTCGTTGTACCTGCGCTTTGAATGCTTGCCGAGTTCCACAAAAGATTGTCACTGGTTGATAATGTTCCACTATAGGCACCGGTCCCGTTTCCGGTTGTCATTGTGTCATCGTCAAAAAGAACATTCGTCTGAAAGATCAGATTGCCGCTGTAAAGATGCCCGCCAATGATGACCAGATCATATGAATTACACAGATTGGCGAATGATGCAGTGTTCAGCATCCCATTGGAGCCGGTCGTAATCGTCGTGTAAGAACCTGTCGACGAGAGTACATGCGCGTCATTGTCTGAGAGGAAGTTATATTGTGATATCCAGTTCATCTGCATAAGGTCGCCATTCATAACGGTGACCTGCCAGTTCTGCGGAAAAACAGGAGCCTCGCCTGTTGCGGCTGGAACCTGCACATGCCCGGTGGAAGAGATAAAATCTGCGATGTTCATCGCGTTGGTGGATGGCCCGCACGACTGCTGTTGGCCAACAAATCCATTGCCGAAGCTGTCTATGTCACTGTAGGCATTTGTTTGAACGATGGCATTGATGTTGTAGTAATTGCCGGCAACGGCAAAATGAGCGCCCGATGTTCCGGTATTGGTGAGGACGATTTCGTTGACCAGAATGTTGGAGCCCGCCTCTAGCGAAACCGTGCCCTCTATGTCTTTCCCATTGATAACCAGTGCCTGATGGCCTGTGGCAGACGCTGGCGTATTGGGAGTAGCCAATTGCGCGGGCTTATAATCATCCAGAACCGGGGCCTCCGAGACCGTGGTCCCGTTGACGTAAATTCCAGCGGTTGGAGATGCGACCACGGTAATACCCGATATGCCGGTTAGCAGCCCTTCCGCAACATCCATGCTGTCGCTCTGGTCGCTGAAAAACTGCGCCATGCCCGACGCGGTATCCGGCAAATCGTGGGAGAATGCGTTTGAAACAAGCAAGGCGCTAACCGACAATGTTGCCAAATCGGCATTGTCGCCCCAGTGCAAGTTTGCTGGAGAGTGATTGCCCGTAATGACAATGTCATTGTCCTCCATGTGGCTGGTCTGCTGAAGCACCATTGATGTTTCAGGAACCTCTGGCCCGATGAATGGCCCTTGTTCGAGTGATTGACCATTGCCATTGCCGGAAGAATGTATTGGAACCGCCGTATGATAGAGATTGTGCCCATATAATTGCACATCAATCGGCTCGATATTCACCCCAGGCAAAACATCATTGCTGCTCGCTGTCCAAGGCATCGGTAGATAGTTTCCATCGGGAACAAATGTACCAGGTGCCAATTGCATCTGCGGATCTGTCTGTATCGCCAATATTTCACCGTGCGATTGCGGAACATCCGGCGCGTCTTTGAATTCACGATATTCGAGGCGCATTTTTACCGCTTCAACCGACGTGCTGAAGTATCCCATGAAGTGTGCAATGGATTCTGAAATATGATCGCCAAATCCGAGCATTTTTGATGGCTCCCGCCAATTATGCTGTCCGTATTTTCATCCGGTAATTGGCCTGCGCACATTGTGCGCAGACCATTTTCCGAGCGGCAAATTGCCAGCTAACTGAATCAAACCGCGTCGGTGTCGCCGTTTGATGTATGCGTGTACGAGCCGTTGATAACGGTCGCTTCGAAGGCGTTCTGCTGCAGGTTTGCACCAAGTACAATTTCCTGGGTGAACGCCGTGGATGTAAGATTGGCTGCTGCGCTCGCCGCACTTGAACCCGATACGTCGTCGCTTGCACCAATATCGCCGGAACCACCCGAACCGCCATGGCCACCGCCGAAGAAGCTGTGGTCCATGCCGCCCCAGCCACCATCATCGGTACCAATGCCATCACCTGCGCTTGCAGTACCGCCGGTTGCGGTCAAGGTGACAATGCCACTGTTGGTCTGGGTTACACCGGAGAGGGTGTCATTATCGACAAGATCAACAACTTGACTGAGCGCAAATCCCGTATCGCTGCCGCCGCCGCTAAATGCGCCATTGAGAACGTTAGAGAAGTTCACATCATTACCGGGATCAAAGTTGATGTTGCCGGATTCGGTGAGGAAGATGTTGTCAAAACTATTGTGATGCAAATCGAGATCGGCAAAGTCGTCATCAGTCGGCAGATAGCCGTCTAAATCGACACCAACATTTACTTTTACATCCGTGTGCGACGAATTACTGTTGGAGTTGCTGTTGGCATTGGAATTGTCGCTGGAGCTCTCGTTGAAATTGCCGTTCAGATTGAGATTTTCCGAAACAGATGACTGCTCCTGACCTTGTCCTTGATCCTGCCCCTGTCCCTGCCCTTGACCCTGGCCTTGTCCCTGATCCTGACCTTGGCCCTGATCTTGCCCCTGGCCCTGACCTTGTCCCTGCCCTTGCATCTGAAGAGCCAAGGCGGCAGCGAATGCTGAAGCATCAGCACTTGCCGACGCTGACGGGTCTATACCGGGATTCTGGTGATGATTGTTGTTGCGATTATTCATATTATTTCCTCCGGAATATCTGCGGAGAAGACAAAACCTCTATGCTCTTTAACGAGGCTACGATGTCCACGCTGGCAGATGTTAAGTTGTTACAGCAAAAGTATCCCCAAGCTCGCGATAGAATATCGCAGGCTATTCAACTCAGAATACTGGCACACTGGTTTTATTTTCTTGGTTTCACTTACGCTACGCTGGAAACTCAAGACCTCATAACCGTATGACGCAAACGGGCAGACCGGAAGATAGCACTTATATTTAGCTCATTGGTGAATCGCGAAACGGGCGGCGTAACCTTATGAATCCCGCCGTTTTAGGCGATTGATGGATTGGCAGTACAATAGATCAGTTGAACCAGCAGATAAGTTCTAAACAATATTATCGAATTCATATGCCTCAAACGGGGCCCAGGTGCTGCTTTATACCTGCGCGAATCAAGTGACGTGCAGACGAAACACCTTTTCAATTCACGTCACGACCGCGTCACGCGACGTTTATTAATCCTTGGTTAATCAGAGCAAGTAGCGGGGGCTACAGGCATCCTGATTAACGATCTTAAACAAAACTATTCAGATAAAATCCAACAATCGAAAAGAAACCTCGGAAGAAATACTTTTCCGACTAAAGGGCGCAGGGGACTATCATGAGTGGAACAATACCACGCAAACTTTCGGATCACATCAAGACTGATCCAGGGAATGGGCGATTTAAAAGTTCGATATTTATCTATGCTGAAGCGGGCGTGGTCTTTCAGGGACTGGTGCAGTCGTTGGAACGCAATTTCACCGATATAGACATTCATCTGTGCAGCTCATTTACCGAGGCCGAAGCTTATGATGACGATATTCAGCTCGTCCTCATCCACGCCGGCTTTGTTTCCAGCTTCAGTGAATCGGCATTGCGGTGCAGGAAGCGCTTTCCCAACGCCTCCATTACCATGATGGTTGACGATAATGTATCGGGACTGGATGAACTCGACAGCCTGTTCGACGGCAAGGTTATCCAAGGCTTGTTACCTTTCAATTTAAAGCTGGATATATGGCTTGCGGTCATCTGGCTGCTGCTGAATGGTGGTGAATATTATCCGCCTCACATCAGTCGCTCTTCGGATAGAGCACGGGATGACAATAGCGGACGCTCAATGGGCACTTCTCATCAGCAATCCGACGGCGTAATCCGGCCGATCAAGACATTGACCATCCGTGAACAGCAAATTTTGGAGCTGTTGTCGGAAGGTCTGCAAAACAAGATCATTGCCGACCGCCTGACGCTGTCAGAACATACTGTTAAGGTCCATGTGCACAATCTCATCCGCAAATTGCGTGTGCATAACCGTACGCAGGCCGCTGCCGTATATCGCAATACGAGGGATCAAGAGGCCTTTCAGCCCCCTTTTAGGGGGTACAAGGCGCCGATGAGCCACTATGCAGCTTCGCCAGAAATGGCTCGGGTTATGTAGTATCAATGTCGCGGCTCGACGACATTCTCATGCTGGTGGGCAAGTTGAACTATACTTGGACAAACACGGAGAGTTTGTTCATTTATCTGATTGCCCACCTGCTGGATACGAACAAGGAAGCGGCAACTGTCATTTTCTTGACGCTGAATACGACACGAGCGCGCATTGATCTCATCGAGCGCCTTGCAAAAATACATTCTACAACGCCGGAAACCAAGGCAGCAGTCCTTAAGATCACAGCCCGAATGACGCGTGAGCAACGCCTGCGCAACAAGTACAACCACTGCATATATTCGTTCGATGAATCAGGCCGAACCGCATCAACTCAGCTGATGCGGATTGTCGATATGGACGAGAACCTGAAATATGGAAAAGTTGAAGCACTCGATGACGAAGAGATGTTGCGAATACAGGCAACAATTGATTCAATAATCGACGTCAACAAATCCATATGGGGTTTCATGAAGGTCAATAATATAAATATTTGACATCACTTCGGTGGAAATTCTCTCCGCTCGATTCTCAAACAAACTCGTCGCCATTCAGTCGATTCCAGCCTTCGCCCGCAAGGCCGTTGAAAAATGCATTCCCCTTTGAAAAAGCTTCCAGGACGCGCGGGTCGCCAGTATGCACCACGGTGGATGAACGCTGAAAAAACAGGCCGCGGCGTATCATCATCGCTTCCAGCAATTGCGGTTGTGAACGAGCCCGTACAGCAACGGCACCTATGGAATTGGCATAGTAAAGGAGGCTATCCAATACGGTGCTTTCCTGCCCTTTCGCGGCAATGATTTGAAGGACACGGACAGTCTCCCCGCGATCGCCGTGAAACAGATAAGCACCCAAAGGCTTGCCTGTCCGGCTCTTCACCACTCTGCTGTGCATGGTGCCGTAGGTTGATTTTGTGCAGGCCGTCGCCAGAACATCGCTCAAGGTCGACAGATCCCAATCCGGGCGTAATTCGTAGTCTTTCAGCCAGGACGCAATGAGCGGGGGCAACATATCCAGCTCAATGCTGCAATCATTCACGCCTTGGGGTTTCTCCGGTATGGAGGTTTTCATAATTGCATGAGCGAAGAGATCGAATGGCCCCGATAGCAGCTTGCCGTGCCGCAAGAACTTGAAACGACGCGACGCCGCTTCAGCAGCAAAGGCAGTGGGACGAAGAATGCGCAGCCATTCCAGGCTATATCCGGGCAAAACCCTGCCACGCAGCTTGCTCCACATAATTCGCGATGTTTCGTTGGCTGTTTCGCTTAATGAAAGGTCTTGGGGTCCGGTGAGAAAAGCGCGAAGCAACCGTGCTCCGGCAAGCGGATCCTCAATATGATCCTCGACCATCAAGGGGCCGCAAATTGCCGCCTGCAGGGGAGCGTTTCCAAAAGCCATTTTCAATGGAAGCGCGCCAATGAACCCCGTCAGCACGCCATCGCCCCGGATATGGACTTGTGAGATGATCCCCGTGCTGTTTCCGGGAGCGAGATAAAGCTCCGATAGATAGTCCGCTAATGATGCTGGAATTTTTGTGTTGGCTGGCTTGAACATTCGCCAAAACATCGCCGCTACCGCAGGGATATCCTGGGGCGCCAAGTTCCGAACCTCGCTGAATGCTACGCCGTCCATAGAAGGCTCCTACCGACTGCTATTTTTTTCTGGCAATCGCCACCCGGGCGATCCCTAATTCATTGTCGACAAACGATATCTCTTCATAAGCGCCCGAGCGCGATAACAAATGAGCGACCTGATGATGTTGCCCTTCTCCGAACTCGAAAGCCAAAGAGCCTCCGGACCTCAACATATCGGCAGAATCGCGTACCAGCCTTTGAAGGATAGAGATGCCGAAAGGTCCACCGTCAAAGGCCTCGCGTGGCTCCTCCTCCAAGAGATGCGCAAGTGTTTCGTGTAGTCGCTTTGCAGAAATGTAGGGAGGATTACACACAACCAGATCCACTTTTCCGGCTGGAGATTTATCGCCAAATGCTGCAAACAAGTCGCCCTGATAGACTTCAACACGATCCGATAGGCCCAACCGTTGTGTATTGTGCCGGGCAGCATTGACGGTCTCGTCGGTTAGGTCCGCACTCATGACTTTTGCTGATGGAACTGCACTGGCGATAGCAAGCCCAAGATTGCCCGAGCCACAGCACATATCGATAACCAGCGGCGAGGTGCTGTTTGCCACAATGCCGATTGCCGTGCGGCCCAGGAGTTCGGTCTCTTCCCGGGGGATCAGAACGCCGCCAGCAATTTCGAGTTCTATGCCAAGAAAGCTATGACGGCTCATTTCCGGGCGAGTGGCCGGCATATTATCCGTGTCTTTCGTCATCGGCTGCATCAGTAACTCTCCTCGACTTCAGACGTTGGGTTTGGTGGCACTTTCACCTTCTTCCAGGTAAAAGTGTTGCTCACTTTGAAAAAGGAAATGTAGAGCACGACGAGTACGCAAACATAGACCAAAGCCCCCGTCAGAATTTTTAGTCCGAGGTCTAGTGCGGGCGATAGAGAGAGTTGCGATACCCAGATTATGCAGGCGACCATCGCGATCAGGCTCGGCACGATGATAATGCTGCTGGCCCCGACACGCTTCCAGCTAACGCCGCCGTATTGGCTTTGCAGCCATATCGTTACGCCTGCCGTGATCGCGGCTGCCATTACCTGGCCGATAGCGACACCCATTATACCGAAGGGCACGGCTCCAAGCAGGAAGATAACGGCGACGACCATGTTGCATAGCGAGACGAGCGGTAACCGTCGCACCTGCCCCGTTAGCGACAAAAGCGGCTCGGTTAATACGCCTGGACTATACAGCATATACATCAGGGCAAGGAGAGCCGTCAGTGGAGCCGCCGGATGCCACTGATCGCCAAGCAGAAGAACAACCAGCGTCTCCGACACAAGCGCAAGGCCAATGAAAATAGGGGCAGCCAGAGCCAGCAGGAAGGGCAAAAGCACGGTCGCTTCCCGCCCCACACCTCGCTTGAGTTCCTGAAGGGTCTGATTTTCCCGGATAGAACGCCTCAGGCTAACCCAAGCTATCAACCGGCTTGGTTCATCCATCATATCGGCGAAGGACGATCCCAGACGATCTGCCACCCGGTAGTAACCCACGCTCGCCGTGCCAAAGAATATTCCGATTGCGAAAGTCACCGCATAAGTATGGAAATAGGCGACCATACGGGTCGCCAATATATAGCGGGAGAATGCTGCGAGTTCTTTTACGATGGCCCAGTGAAGCCGCAGACGCGGAACCCACCGCGTTATGAGCATCGCGCTGCAAAGATAGGTGATTTGCATGAAGAGCTTGCCCACGGCCAAGGCAAATATTCCCCATCCTGCAAGCAATCCAGCCAAGGTGATCGCCAGGCCAACGCCTTCGCCGACCATGAGCAGAATCGAGTGCATTTCGGATCTGCTTTGACGAACCAATATGCCGGCATAAACTGCGCTAAAGGTTGCAAATACCACCCAGACTGAAAAGATGACGAGAATTTCAGCCGCCAGCCTCATTTCGAAAAAACGGTCCAGTACGCCGGAAACGGCAAGGCCGATAGCCATCGCCGCCGCACCGCTGGCGAGAGCCATTGTAGCAATCTGATTGAACAGCGAGATATCCTCGCGGCAGCTCATTATAAACTCCCGCGAGCCCGCTTCGGCGACACGGGTCAGCAGTATGGCCATGGCAAGGATCAGGGTATAAACACCAAATTCAGCCGCCGACAGCATTCGCGCTGCCAGAATGAATACCAGCACTTGCGCAAGTTGGGCGCAGATACGCGAAGCCATCGCCATAAACGCCATGACGGCAGCTTTCCTGGGCGTGAGCCTCTCGGCTATTATCTGAGAACCCTGTTTCAGCGTGATGCCTCCGGCACATGCTTTGAACACCAACCTGACTGCTCAAAACGATCGCTTCATCCATACCAGATGGCCCGTTTTGTTTCAGGAATTACCCCTCTAATCAATTGGATTAGGCATTCTGGACGGATGCTCATGAAAGTGGAACATTCAATGCTAAGCCGTGCTCATCCTGAGAAATTCGCGCATTTGAACGCAATCCGAGGATCGATGAGACCAGGTTTAGGGGGCAGAATGTCTACGAGACTTCGTATTGGAATCATCACTGATTCCATGGATCGATTACAGAATTGGGAGATCAAGTTTTTAAAGGGTGTTCTTGATTGTCCTGAGTTCAATCTGAAGGCTGTTATCGAAACTGGTCCAGTGCCGGCGCATGACACGTCGTTTGTTGGAAAATTGATTGATCGGGTAGAGAAGCAGGTATTTGTTAAACAACGGCGCTATCCCGCTCAACCTTTCGGAAATCAGCAATACAAATTACCCGAATCCATACGTGTAGGCCGCGACGGTCTGCTGGGCGTAAATATTGATGTGGCAGTGCGATTGACGGCAAAACCGCTTCCGCAGCAATGTCTCGACCAGATCGAGTTTGGCGAATGGTCTCTCGATTTCGTCGATAAAGGAGCCAGCGGCCATGACTGGACCGGGTTTTGGGAAGTGAAAGAGCGCAAGGCACTGACTGTGGTTCAATTGTCAGCTCGCCTTGGCTCGGAGCCTGAGCCGCTCGTCATTTCCAGTGCCGGTTACAACACCAAATATAGCGCGGCGCTCAATGGAGCCTTTATCAAGGAGAAGTCTGTCCTGCTGCTGCTGCGCGAGTTACGCAGATTGGCAGAGACGAGGAAGTTTTCCACAAGCCCCGCCACGCTCTCCGTAGATATGCGAGCCGCACCTCAACTTAGCGATTCTATCCTTTATCTGGGACAGCTTGGCCGTAACATCATTGGAAAACTTGCAGTGCGAGCAAGATCAATTCTTGGGCTCAATTCAAGGAGCTGGGGCGTTTATATGGGGGATGGGAGTATCGAAAACTTTACCCCCGATAAGGCTACCCCTCTAAAGCTCGCCGACAGAATGTGGGCCGCCGATCCCTTCCTGTTTCGATGGCAAAACCAGGACTATGTCTTTTTCGAATGTTTCCCGGATAACAGTATGAACGCCTGGATATCTGTCGCGCGGCTGTCCGGATCAGAAGTCGAATTTCTCGGAACTTGCCTGCGTACGAGTTACCATCTTTCCTATCCATTCGTCTTCAATGACGGCCCGGACATTTACATGATTCCGGAAACCCACCAGACAGACCGGGTGGAGATATGGCGCTGCACACAATTTCCCCTGAGATGGGAGCTTCATTCAACAGCGCTTGAAGGCAAAAGCCCTGCTGACACCACTATGTTCAAGGTCAAAGGGCAATGGTGGTTGCTGACCTCCCTTTCGGATCATCACACTTTCATGGATCACTCCAGCGAACTTTATGCATTCGCCGTTGATGGACCTGACCTGAAAAGAGTTGTCCCCCACAAACGCAACCCCGTCATTATTGGAAGTGATATCGCGAGGAATGGGGGCCGCGTTCATATCATAGGTGATCGGGTTCTACGCCCGTCGCAGTGTAACTCTCATGGGATTTACGGCTACGGTCTGAATATCCAGGAAATTACCAGACTCGATTCCGAAGACTATGTCGAAGAAACCATAAAATCCGTTAGACCCGATTTCATGACTGGTATTGTTGGCTGCCACCATCTGGATACGCTCGGAACCCGGTTTGTTATAGATCTGTGCAAAACAAAATAACCTTTGCTTCAAGGTCTGGTGCTACCATCCTCTTGACATTGCAACATATTTCTCGCTGCCCGGTTAGGCCATAACGACGTTTAGCTCTAATTTTAATGATTATTACTAAGGGCATAACATATTTCTTTAAGTACTATTAATTATTGACGCAAAACATTTATACTATAGTTTAATTGTATGCAGGGAATCATAAAACAAATAAAACCATGCAACCAGACATGCAATACTGTGCTCACAGCGTATAGAATGCAAATTTCGTAACTAAAAATACTGCTTTGCTTGGGTGGTTTTTTAGGACGCAATGATTTTGCCGCGATTCAAGAGGATTTCCAGCGCTACGCGTCTGGGCAGCCGAAACTATGGGAATGGTTGGGGTCAGGATTATGTCCTACATAACAGAACCGCTGATAGAACAGCGGACCGAAAAAATGCCGGCAAAGAACCGGATGTCCTACATTGTAATCAAGAGAACTCTTGACGTTATACTGGCCACCGCCGCGCTAATATTTCTCTTTCCGGTCTTAGTCTGCATCATAGGTACTTTGGCAGCAACTGACGGCTTTCCTATCGTATATAGGCAACGCAGAATCGGCCTGAACGGCAAAGAGTTCACTTGTTTCAAGTTCCGCTCCATGGCGAAAGATGCCGATGCGCGTCTGGTTACGCTTCTGGCGCACTGTCCGGAATCCTTGCGTGAATGGACGGAAACACAAAAGCTCAAAACTGATCCGAGAATCCATCGGGTCGGTCGCATTTTGCGGATTTCAAGCTTGGACGAACTTCCCCAACTCATAAATGTACTGCGTGGGGAAATGAGTATTGTCGGGCCACGTCCCATCGTCATGGATGAGATCGGCCGCTACGGCGATTCCTATCGGTATTACATCGCGATGAAGCCGGGCATAACGGGTCTGTGGCAGGTCAGCGGCCGCAGTGATACCGGGTATGATACGCGGGTAAAGCTGGACACAGACTACTTCAAGTCGCGCTCCATCTGGGTAGATCTGAAAATCATGGTCCGCACGGCGTCGGTGGTGCTATTTGCGAAAGGCAGCTGCTGAATATTGAAACTTGCTCCAGGAAAAGCTGAAACGGGCTTTCCATCGGGAATTGCGTAGCAACAGAGAGTTAGGGCAATGCACTTCAAACGGCTCTGACGAACATAGTGATCGGTGTGATACGGATGCAACTCTTATCTGGGTTACTCATGCCCCATCTTCTTCAAACGTTTTGTCCTTCCAAAACGGTCCATACGCGGATCGCTAACGCATTGTGGGTCGAGTATGGCGGAGCACCATGGGACATGCCTCCTGATTGGGAGCCGGACAGACAATGGGCATCCACGCTGGAATTGAATCTCATTCCCAATCTCGGACCAATGTCTGTAGCTATTTTGCGGGAGTGGCTTGCGGCAGGTGATGATGAGTTAAACGAGCGATAAATCGCTTTAAGTCATCCGCCAAATGACGAGCCAGAAAACCACGCAAAGAAAGAATGCAGCCCAACGAATAAGATACTTCTCCTCAACGAGGTCAAAGAATGACTTCGAGGGTCGTTGGGTTGTGGTCTCAAGATTTTCAGAAGTATTTTTCATCTATCTCTTAACGATGCATTTTTACACTGAGGTCAATTCTAACCTTGAATTTGGACCAAAGATAGCCCGGCAGATTTAGACCTCTCCTAAATCAATTACAACTTTAACCAAAAAGTATGAATAAATGGATAGCGCGCCTAACCCCGAACAATCGAAGTAGGCGTCCTTAAAGGCTTGATGGTCAGATCGCTTGGAAAGAAGGGTGCATTCCGGCGGAGGAATCAAGCGCCGGTGCAGTGTCCGGCAATTTTTCACCGGCCAGACATTCGCCATAAAGGGCGATCAGTTCATTACACCAACTTTGCGGCGTATTGGCCAAGCCTGGAGAAAGAGCAAATGCGGTCTTGCTCATGTGCTGAACCCGGTCATCGCTGTCGAGTTCTGCAAAGGCTGCTGCCAGGCTTTCAGCGTCAGACGCTTCGGCAACTATGCCGCATCCGAGCTCCTGCGCTTCATTGGCGATGAATGCAGACTTGAAGGCTACGATTGGAATTCCGCTTTGGAGGCTTTCATGAGCAACCAGGCCAAAGGGTTCGGGAAGTCTGCTCGGCATAACCACAAACCGCGCTTCCTGTAAAAGGGCACTGATCTCGTCATGAGTTTTCCAGCCCTCGCAGATAACCTCCGGATAGCGCTGGAGCAACTCCTCGCGAAATGCTCCATCTCCAATAACGCGCAGCCGCCGTCCTACCGTCCGCGCGGCTTCAGCAGCGATATCGACGCCCTTTTCAAACTCGAGCCGCCCTATAAAGAATATGTCACTATTCTCTTCGGCAGGGATGCGCCTTTCCGCAAATGGCTTGACCGGATTAAGCACCGTTCTGATGCGCGATGAGGGAATTCCCCCTCTTTCGAGCCATGGATTCATCATTGGATGAATGGACGCAATCGTGCAGTTGGATTTGGACATGTCCAGAAGCCGTGTGCGCAACCACGACCGCGCAAAACGCCACAGCTTGTCGGCATAGCGTCGCTTGTCGCAGTTTGAAGCCAGACATTGTCCGCTTAGCGGTGTTAGGGAACACACGCTATTTGTCTTGAAATTAGCATAGCTCCCGTTGGGACACACCAAAGTAAAATCGTGCGCCGATATTATCAGGCGGCTATAGACCGGCTTAAGCGCTGAAAATATCGAGGGTGAGAGTATCTGGGCCCATGCATGGACATGATAGACCGTGCCAGGCGTGTCCTTTTGCGCAATGTAACGCGTGATCGCCTCATAAGCGGCCTTGTTATAGGCGCCATCCATGATCCGCCTGTGAACCGGCAATTTCAGCAGCGGCTGGCTTCCCAACCCGTCAATTTCCACATTATGATTGCCCTGCAATGGAAAGCCGGCGCCAGTATCGCCTGTCAGGAAAGTAACGGGTATTCCGGCCTCATGCAGCAGGCGTGCTGACAGCAGAGCCAAAGCCGCCGCGCCGCCGCTGGCCACAGCTTCATCATTGATGATCACGACGCGTTCCAACATAGCTGCTATATCCTTCAGCTTGGCCGCAGCGAATTTGTGCTGGTCTGTGCCGGAGCCTTCAGGGCAAGGACAAGAGCGCCCGAGCGCCCTCTCGCGTCGGATGTTCCTTGTGTCTGCGAAATCATGTCCATGGTTTGTTGCGCATTCCGGTGCTCAAATTCCTTGCGAATGAGCTGGCTCATTTTATCCTTGAATGTTTCCTTGCTGAAACGCAGCGAATGCGCGCGAATTCGGGCAGGCACGAAGCTCTTTTCCACCAGCTCGAACTGCTCGACACAATCAATCAATGCTTCCACGGATTGTTCTGAAAACAGCATGCCTGACAGGCCATTGACCACGGTGTCAACCGCCCCGCCTTTGCCATAGGCGAGAACCGGGCGGCCGCTTGCCATTACTTCAACCGGCACGATACCAAAATCTTCTTCGCCAGGAAAAATCAGAGCCTTGCACCGTGCCATATGGCTCTTCAATGATGCGAATGGCTGGTGATTCAGGAATGTCACCGTTGGCCCCGCCTTGCTCTTGAGGCTGGCCATCTCTTCGCCTGTCCCAATCACGACAAGCTTCTTGTTCATTCTGGTGAATGCTTCAACCGCAAGATCAACGCGCTTGTAGCCTACCAATTGCCCGGCACAAAGGTAGAAGTCCTCGACCGTATCGGATATTGCAAATTCACTCACTGAGACAGGCGGATGTATAACAACCGCGTCCCGCCGGTAATATCTCTGCACGCGATTGGCTATGTGGCGCGAATTTGCGACAAAGCAATCAACGCGTGCGCTGGTCGAAACATCCCACTGCCGCAACCAGGATGCTATTACCGGCATGAACAATCGTTTCACGAAGCCCGCGCTGGCATGGTAGAAAAAATAATGATCCCAGATGTAGCGCATCGGCGAGTGGCAATAGCAAATATGCAGCGCATCGGGCTTGGGGATAATCCCCTTTGCCGGCCCGGATTCGCTTGAGATGATCAAATCATAGCTGGTCAGATCCATGCTTTCCAATGCCAGCGGCATTAGAGGCAGCAACATCTGATAATGTTTCTTTGAACCCGGTATTTTTTGCAGGAAGGACGTTGTGATTTTGTGGTTTTTCAACCGGCCCTTGATCGCGTCGGGATCATAGACCAGCGTGAAAATATCTGCCTCGGGGTAAAGCTCACTCAGTGCTTCGAGGACTTTTTCGCCACCGCGCATCGATAAAAGCCAATAATGAACGATAGCTACTTTCACAATACTGCCCCTCGTCCATGACATGGCGTACGCGCACGAGAGCGCGCGCGTCATGCCCGGATCTTGATTATTGGGTTGGATTCTTCAGGACGGATAAGAACAGTGCTACGCCGAAATTCTACATTCAATTCACTTTAGAATTCCGGCGTAGGTCCCCCACTGACTGCCCGCTTGCTCCCACACACGCTTGATTTTTTTGATCTTGTTTTTCATGCGTTTAAAACTTGCGACCACACATATGAAGCTAAATCTCTGCCCGTTACGCAAGCGTGACTCAAAGGGCTTTTTCCGGAAATTTTTACAAAATCTGCGCTAACCAATAAGATTGTACTGAATTCGGTTAGGCCCGAAACTTAAGGAGTAGAGGAAACTAGACCTTCAGTTTGAGCCACTGGCTGGTTTCATTGAAGGTCCAATCTTGAAAATGATCGTCAGGCGCGCCCATTTCCTTCGGCTGGCGTTGCTCCAGCATGGTTTCCAGCAACAATGTGGCGTCAAGTCGCTTGATGTTGCAGATATGCGGTCTTATGCGGGCTTCACCATCGGCAATTTCGGTTGAAATCTTGTCAAAAACCCGTCGCCAGCTGCGCTCCTTGAAGAATATCGCATTCGCTGCTGAGCGAATATAATACATTTCATCCGGATTGATGGCTCCGGCGGCTTTGGCCCTTTCCAAAGTGGCATCAATAGTGACCATTGCCTCGCTGAATGCGATATAGCCAAACTCGGCTGGCGCATGAACCTGCGCAACAGCCGCATCGTCTTCCAGCCCGCCAAAAGCATAACGCTCGAATACTTCCCCAATGCCGATCATGCCGAATGGATAGCATTCGGCGGCACGCAAAGCGCCCATGCTGGCAGCGCCGTAAATCACTGCGCCTTTTGACAAGGCATAGAGAATTTCCTTGTGCCAGACGGCTGCAACATCCTCAAAGCGTCCATCGACAAGCCCGATCGTGCGAAATCCCTGATCCACGGCATGGGTAATGTCACCGCATTTGGCCGGCCCACGGCAAGTCAATTCATGATCCGGCAGCAGCACATCCTCTCCGCTGCGCAACGGCACGAACTTGGTTCCCGAAAGACTCGGGCCTGCAAAAAGAATCTTCATGGCGTTGCTTTACTGGCGGAGCATTGCATTGAGAGCCCTCCCGCCGAAGCGATGTTTGCGAATACCTGCGGGGCTTTCCAACTCATTGACCAGCACCCGGCAGACGGAAAATCCATATTCTTCTCCGCCAAGCGGAACAGCAACCACGCTTCTAATGCCGCGCTGGCGAAGTGGGTTGAGATAGGTTTCCAGACTTGCCCGCGCGACCGGCGATGGGTCTTCGAAATGGAAATCACTTCCAGGTTGTGCGTGGATATAGACGGCAAGGTCCGGCGCAAGCCGCTGCGCATATTCCGATGGATCGAAATCGTCCCGGGCACCCGAAATATTGGTGATACGGGTCTGCGCCGCCTCGGTGATCGCGCGCATGGCGGCTACGCGCGGAGAAAGATGGCAGCCATATCCCGCTGCGAGATCGAAATGCAGATAGCTGCCGTGCTGTGTTGCCGGACTGATGGTCGCCATGAAAACCGGCAGCGCAATATCCGAGCTCGTATCGAAGAGCCTCAGCACAAAACCTGCACTGGCAATGCGTTCGGCTAGCCAATCAATATTGCTGTCAGAGAACACGCGCGGATCGACGCATCGCGCCTGGACACCAGCGTCACGCTGAAACCGCCATAGCTCCGTTGCATCACGCTCCACCCGTTCGCAAAGTCCATGGATAACCGCTTCCAGCAGGCAGTTTCCGGACGCCAGCCCATCGGTGGATTGGCTATAGTGCCAGTTCTGCCGCTGCGACGTGAAGTCAAGCGAGACGACCTCGCGCGGCACGTAGACCGGGAGTTGCTTGAGGAGATCAAAGCCTTCCAACCATTCGATCGGCTCGTCATTTCCGGGCTCATCAGCACCGCGCATGAGAAGCATGCGCCCGTCAAAAACAATGTGTCCGCTGTCTTGCAGGGCAGCTTTCGTTGCTGTGATTGACGTGGCGGGAATGTCTTCGGCAATAGCGATTTCTGCGGCTTCCATAACAGCGGAAGCACGCGCATGTGGTGCCGTGATACCTTTGCCTTGGCTGACCGCCAATGTACGGCTATTTGGGCGTACCGCCATCCACACCGGAATACCGATGCGGTCGAGGCCGGTCACTTCCGCCATTCGAACAATGCCCAGCTGCGAGAAATGTGGACGCAGCCGGCTCACGGTCACATCCGCATCATGCAATCTGGTGGAAGACGGATCATTATTGCTTGCGGCGGAGCGAAGCTTGGCTTCATCCGCCGCAAGCCTTTCATAAACCGAAATCCCGGCCCGTGACTTCATAAGTACTCCAGCAGACCGTTTGGCAACATTCGCTCAGTTTACGAAACCGCCGCGTTGGCTGACAACGAACGGTCTGAGGGGCCATTCCGTACGTCGAATGAATAAGCGCGATCTGACGCATCACTTCTGCCATCAAACGAGTAGGCGCGATCTGAGGCATCACTTCTGCCATCGAATGAATAAGCGCGATCTGATGGATCAGTCCGCGCTTCCATATCGATTCCAGTCTCGCTCATATTCACCTTAGCCAGAAATTCCAAACCAGCAGCGCTTATTGAGCCAATGACATCCTTGTCCAAACATTCGGCAGTGTTCGTATCTGAATTGACGAGCCAAAGCTTGTCTTCCTCATTAACGATGTAATATTTCGACATGACAATAACCTTTCCAAGTAGAGAGCTCACCTGGGAGAGGTTATGCTGATTCTTTCATACGTCAATCGATCCGAAAGTCCTATCAATACTTAATACATTGATTTTATAGCCAGCCTCGATCATTTCTCTTTACTCTCGCTATACGACTGAGATTTCATTCCCGCGCGAGTGTCTGATGCGATGGCTATGCTAATTCCTTTGGTTGCAATAATCCCGGACTTACGCGCAGTGCCGATAAGCTGTAAAATGTCTGCGGTGGTAGCATTTTCCAAATCTGTCTCAGCGACTGGCGTCACTGTGCGATTATCAATATCTACAAGCCATAATTCAGTTTCCCCAGCCTCGCCAATAATAAAGTACTTCGCCATTCCTGAACCCCTTGTTTTCAACTATTGGAAGCCAGCTTCCTTGAGAGACGTCACATATTTCTGGCGCTGTTCCGGCAACCTTAGCGCCATGCTCTTTGTCCATTCATCGATACGGAAATTAGGATTATCCGCCAGCGCCTGCGTTCGAAATTCTGCGGCTTTTTCCTTTTCACCGAGCATCGCCCAACATGCTGAGATCAATCTTGACGCTACGCGTGGATTTTGCATCTGATCTGTGTAGGCGACCGCCTCCTTATGTCTGTCCAATGCATGCAAAGCACCGGCTCCTACCCAATAATAATAATCCGGGGCCAGCGGGTTATGTTCTATGGCTTGCTGTATCTTTTCCACAGCCTGATCGAGCCAACCATAATGCGTTAAAGCATCCGCATAATCGGCCAGCAAATCCGCATGCTGCGGGTTGATCGCCTCGCCTTGGTCGAAATATTCGAGACTGTCGTCGAATTTGCCCAGATACATACTGATTGTGCCAAGTTCCCGCAGAGGCCGCTCATCGTCTGGGTCATTGGGGGTAGCGCGCTTGGCGATTTTTTCCCCTTCAAGCAAAATATCTTTTTCACTGCGCGCCAGCATCAGCCATTCCTTTTGCATTGTGCGCGCGATACCACTAAGCGCAGGAACAAAGTCAGGCGACGCTGTCAGGGCATTCTTGAAGGATTGGCGAGCCTGACGCAATTTCGACAAATCGAACTTGTCGATATCGCGCTTGCCCATGAGGTACCAATAATAGGCATTGGGGTCTTGGTAGAGCTTGTTGTAGCGGTCAAGTTCCGACTTCTCGATTGTCGATACAACAGAAAGAATGATGCGGATGGAAAGCTGCCGGTATTGCTGTTCGGGCAGGACATAATCAAACTTTGTTTTCTCTGCCCAGACGATCTCCTGCGTTTCGGTGTCAATGAGTTTCACTGAAAGGAAGCAAAACCCGTCGCGGCGCACAATCTTGCTGTCAACCGCGTAACTGACTCCGAATTGCGCTTTGAGACCGTCAAAACTGTCAATCGGGGATTCTGTTACCACGCGCTTGGACGTATAGGGCGCCACAACTGAAAGCGTGCGCAAACGGCATAGGCCGATCGTGATATCATCTACCAGCGACGCGGCAAGTTGCTCCATTGGGTCGGATGCATTATGCGGCAAATAGAGAACCATAACCCGCGGCAGGCCCGCTTGTTTGGCCTGTTGCAGCTGGGATACGGCGCGGATCGCGGTCGGTGTCTGTATTTCGGTCCGGATTGCAACAGGTTGTGCTGGCTGCGTGATAATGAGCCCTCTTGTCGTTGCCGGGGAAAGTTTCGGCAGCAATTGCTGATAGAGCTCAATCGTTTGCTCTTCCGGCTCGACATCAAGATCATCGCGGAGCTTTTTCGTGCATTCCCGGAATGTCCGCTCCACCTTGGCAATCAGCCCAAGCTGCGACGCCGTTTGCATCAATGCGCGATAACCAACCTCCTGATAGGGGTCAATTTCGATCAGCTTACGGGCGCATTGCCGCTTTTCATCGATACTTACGCCTATGGGCTGATCAATCATCAAAAGCAGCATCGCGGTCAGATCATCGCGAATCTTTACGCGCTTGACGTCCAGCCATTCATCAAAATCAGAAGCTTGCGGCTCGTTCTGCGCCAGAAGATCGCCGGCATAAAGCTCGATCATCGGCAGCAAGGACTCAATATCGCCCTTCTGCATTAGCTCCATATACTCAAGAAGATCGATCCGCAGAAGATCGGCCCTCACCTGCGACAGGTTCAGGTAAACATAAGTAGCATCGCCCTGTATAAGACTTAAGCCATATTGCTCCTGAAATTTGCGGATACGCGCCAGACTTTGCCGCAGATTCATGGAAGCGTGGGATTGGTCCGTCTCGGACCAAAGAACTTGTGACAGCTTGCCACGAGAAACGGAATGGTTGGGGTTTTCCAGCAGAAGGTAAACAATAATGCGAAGAAAATTGGCAGGGACACGGGGAACAAGTTGTCCGCCCAGACTTACAGTTGCCTCTCCAAAAACTGCAATCTTCATTCCGAATAAGCCCCGGATTTATCTAACTGTTTTCTTCCCGATATACGATCTGCATAGGCTATCAGTCACAATTTTAACCAAGTCCACCCCATATCTATATATAGATATAAAGGTAAAACTATAATAAATTTGTATTAATACTGCCTCTGAAATACTTGCAAAGAGACCGACAGTACGGAATGTCCGTTCCGGGTTCGTTTTTCATAAGATAAATTCGTTTTAAGTCTCGACTATCCGCAAAATAATGACATTGTGCAAGAGGGTTGATGGATTTTTGAAAGAAAAGTCAAAGAATCTGCCAAACTATTGCTACATAGACACAAGTGCCTAAAAGTTAGTGTCTTCTCTGCCAAGCAGATAGTTATTTGCGTTACTATAAATCGTCGTGAAAAGATGAGGTTTTTCCCAAAATGCCTTCAACAAAAGTCAACTGGCTTTCAAGAAACGCAACCCGCTTTTCATAGGCTTTCATAACGCTCGTCAGATTTTCCAGGCGACCTTCATAGGATTCCGGTTCGGCAATATCTGTCATTGCTTCAAGCGTCAGTGCCGCATCCGCAGATGCTTCGGCAAAACGCTTGTTGAGGCCGAGCTTCTCCAGTTCCAATTCATTTCGGACAACCGTCAGCGTCGTAATAATGCGTTTGAATCGGGCTGTATCACTCTCGCGATCCCGTTCCGGATCTCTGACGTTAAAGCCGAACATCGATCTGCCCTCCGTCTGGTTGAGTTGCTCCGCTTACAGGTTCCGGTGTCGGGAAGGGTTTGTAGAATTTGCCATCGCCCTTGCGCGTCAAAGATGTGAGCATTCTTCGCATGGGTTCATCATAAAGACGCAAGGCCATCCAGGAAAAAGCCAGGATCATGACGAAGCTCATGCTGGCGATAATGTGCGTATTCCAGCCTGAAAGCAATGATTGGCTAAGACCTGACATCATCAAGACAATAGGAAAATGCAAAACATAAATTGGATAGGACAAACTGCCGAGCAGGGAGCCGAAACGCATGGTGTTTGTTTGCCCGGTGCCTCCAATGACGATGGCAGGCAGACACAGGCTGATAAAAACCAAGTCCAGCCAAGGGAAATTTCGCTCTGATACGGCAACTGGAATTGCAAGCACAAAAACCAGTGCGGCCGAAAGGGTAAACATGCTCCAATGCCGCGCATTTGCACTCAGGCGGTGCTGCTCACGATATATGACCACACCCAAGGGAAAGCCGAAACATACCCGGGCCAGACCGCCCCAGAAGGTTGCGGTGTCATATCCAATATTGAGCGTGTGATATCGGTTCACAAAAACCGCAAGAAAAACCAGACTGACCACGATGATCAGGATCAGGGTGCTGGTACGGAGCCAAATGCCACAGACCGCCCATAATAGATTGATAAGCAACTCGAAAAAAAGCGACCAGAGCGGACCATTTCCGGGGAAAAGATCGTGAGATGTTGCTGTTGCACTGAGGAAAGACGGAACCATTGCAAGATTGAGCATTCCGGACGCCAGCAGGACCTCCAGAGATTCAACTTTTCCGGGAAAAAACAGCCATTTCAGCAAAAGGACCACCAGGCCCATGCCAGCACCAAGCAGCGCCAGCGGATAGAGTCTGATCACGCGTTTTATGATGAATGACCCAAGTGACAAATGAGTCCGGAGGTCCCTTTCATAGGCGTGGGCAACAACAAACCCGCTGAGCACAAAGAAGAAATCCACGGCAAGATAACCTCTCGGTACGATAGCCGGAATCATGCCGAATTGCGACAGATGGAAGCCAACGACAAGGAGGGCAGCAACGCCTCTCAGTCCATCAAGCATGTCGTATCGTTGGACGTTCATCGGTTTCCCCAAGCCCCCTCCGTCCGGCCTTTTGGTGGCACTGGGAAGGCCGGGCGGTGCTGCACTTAAATTATAGGCCTGACGGCATATCGCTGTCGTGTCAGCAATTTGAACTAGTGGTCTAAGCAAAGCTTTCCGGCCTATCCGCACCATTTCCGTTCAAGTCGCGGCAGTTCTGTTCAAGCGCTTGTAAAAGCCGACCATTATTATCGCTGTATTCGTCGATTCTATTGGGCAAAAGGCAAACATGTGCTAACTCCTGCCCGTGCCTTTCCAGGCACAATCGCTTCTCCCACAGTGCTCGCGCGTATAAAATGATCAAACGTTTCTTTGCCTATTATGCCCCTTACAAGGGACTGTTTGCGCTGGATTTTTCCTGCGCAATCATATCGGGCTTGCTGGAACTCGGCTTTCCCATGGCCGTGCGCAGCTTCATTGATGTTTTGCTGCCCAGCCAGAACTGGACACTTATCCTTCTGGCATCTTTCGGTCTGCTGGCGGTCTATCTGTTTAACACGGGTCTGAACGCGGTCGTCGTTTATTGGGGGCACAAGCTCGGCATCAATATTGAAACCGAAATGCGCCGCAAAAGCTTTGACCATCTGCAAAAACTGTCCTTCCGCTTTTACGACAATCACAAGACTGGTCATCTCGTCGGGCGCGTAACCAAGGATCTAGAGGAAATCGGCGAAGTCGCCCATCATGGTCCTGAGGACCTCTTCATTGCGATCATGACCTTCGTCGGTGCCTTCTGGCTGATGGTCTATGTCAATCCTCTATTGGCAATTCTGACACTGATCGTGGTGCCGATCGTTGTTTGGGGCGCTGGTCAATATGGTGGCCGCATGACCAGGAACTGGCAAAATCTCTATAGCCGCGTCGGTGATTTCAACGTGCGTATCGAAGAGAATGTCGGTGGTATGCGCGTCGTTCAGGCATTCGCCAATGAAGAGCATGAACGCTCTCTTTTCGCCCGCGACAATGCACGCTATCGCGAGACCAAGCTTGCCGCTTATTGGATTATGGCTGCAAGCACGTCACTGAACTATATGAGCATGCGGCTGATACAGGTCATTGTCATGATCGCCGGAAGCTACCTTGTCATCACCGGGCAGATGACAAATGGTGGTTTTGTCAGCTTTCTCCTGCTGGTTGCTGTTTTTGTGCGCCCGATCGAAAAGATAAACTCGGTCATTGAATCCTATCCCAAGGGTATTGCAGGGTTCCGCCGCTACACGGAGCTTCTCGATACGGAGCCGGACATAGCCGACCGCGTCAATGCCCTGACCGTTTCCAATCTGAAGGGCAATATCGCTTATAAAAACGTAACGTTCCGATATTCACCGGAGCGCGATGCGCTGCATGAGATTGACCTGACTATCAAGGCCGGTGAAACGGTCGCGTTTGTTGGCTCATCAGGTGCCGGAAAAACCACGCTTTGCTCGCTGCTGCCGCGCTTTTATGAAGTAAACTCGGGCAGCATAACGATTGACGGCATCGATATTCGCGACATGACATTGGCCTCGCTGCGTAGCCAGATCGGCGTCGTTCAGCAGGATGTGTTTCTGTTCGGCGGGACCATACGGGAGAACATTGCCTATGGCCGTCTCAACGCAACAGACGAACAAATTGCTGAAGCTGCCCGGCGTGCCCGGCTTGACGAGATGATTGCATTGCTTCCTGCTGGCTATGAAACGATTGTCGGCGAACGCGGAGTCAAGCTTTCCGGTGGGCAAAAACAGAGGCTTGCCATTGCGCGAATGTTCCTGAAAAACCCGCCAATTCTGATTTTGGACGAAGCGACATCGGCTCTTGACACCAAGACCGAGCGGGAAATCCAGCTATCTCTAGCCGAACTTGCGCAGGGACGCACCACACTGGTTATCGCCCACCGACTTGCCACGATCCGCAATGCCGATCGTATTGTTGTTGTAGAAAATGCCCGTATCCTTGAACAGGGAACACACACGCAACTGCTCAAGTCAGACCGGTTTTACCGGCGGCTTCATGATGCCCAGTTTGGCGAGAATAATTTATCTACCGCGGCAAGCTGAATTGCCGATCACTGCTGATATGAAATTGGTGCTATTCTGGTGCGGTGCTTTGAATCGTATTTTGCAGCTAACGGAACCAGTGAGAGCGCTGCAATAAGCCCGATAATCAAGCAGATTCCATAATTCATTCTAAACTTCATATCTCAGTCCACGTTGAAACAGTGCGGACATTTTCCTTCTAAAAGCTGACACGGACCTGAACCCTCATATCCCCGTCCTTAGCCGGGGAATGTTCCATTCAGCTTCCTGTCAGGAAAAAGGGCGATTGCAGCTCCAATCAGTGCCGCCCAATGGCGGCATCCCTGACTTTGAGTCCTGCAAGGAAGTCGCACGTGTCAATCGTATTAAACTATTCCGAAGGTCGCTCGCTTCGCCCGCAAATTGGAAGTGTGACGCTGAGCGTTCTGGTTGCAATCTTTTTGATGGCCACCGCCAATAATACTTTCTGGGGGAAAGCCACCCTGCTGCTGCAAGGGCAGACCGTCGCGCTGATCTATCTGGCCTTCGGGCTGACATGCGCTTTCATCGCCCTGTGTGTGTCTTTTTCCCTGAAATTTCTCATCAAACCATTCTTGATTGTTCTTATTCTTTTCAGCGCCTCGACATCCTGGTTCATGGATAGCTACGGCACGATCATTGATGTGAACATGCTTCAAAGCGCCGTCGATACGACAGATGCGGAAGCCGGTCATCTCGTGACCTCTGCCTATATGTGGCACATGTTTATCTTTGGGATTCTACCAGCCCTGCTCGTTGGCTGGGTGCGGATCAGGCACCGGACCTATCTGCAAAAAGTCAAATGGAACATGATTGTCATTATACCTGCGCTGGTGTTTTTCTTCGTCGCTGCTCTTTCTCATGCGAGCACCTATCTGTCGCTCGGGCGTGAACATCGTGACTGGTTCGCCACTTTAAATCCCATCGCGCCTATCGTGAATGTGGTTAAACTCGTGATACGCACGACCAGCAACCAACATATTGTTGTGCAGCCGCTTGGCACAGATGCACGCGTCTACTCTGCCGCTCCATCAGGCAAACCCCGTGTCACTATTATCGTTGCCGGAGAAACCGGGCGCGCCGAGAGCTTTTCGCTGGGAGGTTATGGCCAGCTTACCAATCCCGAATTGTCCAAGCAGGATATTACCTATTTCCCCCAGACGAGCAGTTGCGGCACCATCACCGAGGTTTCATTGCCGTGCATGTTCTCCGTCTACACGCGCAAGCAATATACGCATCGCAAGGGCCTCGAAACCGAGAACCTTCTGGATGTACTCGGCCATGCCGGGATCAAGACGGAGTGGTGGGACAACAATACGGGCGATAAGAAGATTGCCGATCGCACCGCCTACCAGCCGCTCTACAAGTCTGGAAATCCTGCCTATTGCAAGGATGGCGAGTGTCTGGACAGCATTTTGCTCGACCAGATCGACCATTGGCTCGACAATGTGAAATCCGATTCAGTGCTTGTCATTCACCAGCTCGGCAGTCACGGCCCGGCTTATTATCTGCGCTATCCGGAAGAGTACCGTCGCTTCAAACCGGATTGCCGCACATCCGAATTCGCAAAATGCAGCCGCCAGGAAATAATAAACGCCTACGACAACACCATTCTTTATACCGACCACATTATTTCGACAGTGATCGACAAGCTGAAAGCGCGCGAGGCGCGGATATCACCATCCATGATCTATATGTCGGATCATGGCGAGTCGACGGGTGAATATGGGCTTTACCTTCACGGCGCACCCTACTTCATGGCCCCGACACAACAGACCCATGTACCTTTTGTCCTGTGGCTCGGTCAGGAGGCAAAAACGGAAGTGGACGCCAAATGTCTTGCTGCCGAGGCCGTAAAACCCCACTCGCATGATAATCTGTTTCATACGGTTTTGGGCATGATGCATGTCGAGACAACAGTGCACGACAAGGCGCTTGATGCGCTTGCGCCATGCAGGCAGGGGCAGTCATCGTGAGCGAAAGCCCCTACTTTAAAAAGACAACCGGGTTTCGTCACCTTTTTGCCGCTGCAAGCTACTCTGTGAAAGGAGCGGAACGGCTCCTGCGCGAGTCAGCGGCGCGGCACGAGATCATTGCTTATCTTGGCGGAGTTGCTTTGTTCTCGGTTCTGGGGGCAGCGCTTCTTGACTATCTGGTGCTGACAGCTTTGTTTCTGCTGCTGCTTGCTGTCGAGGCTTTGAACACAGCGATTGAAGAGATCATTGATCATCTTTCGCGTGATTACTCGGTTTTCGCACGAAATGCCAAGGATCTTGGTTCCTTTGCAGTGTCCTGTATTCTCGCTATCAACGCCCTCTTTATCGCCTACGTTGCAATCGATTTGCTGACCTCAACTTAATTAGGTATTGAGTGTTAACATTACACAAGACCGGGGTCAGGTTTGCGGGTTCTCCTTGTTGAAGACGATCAAACCCTTGGCGAGGCTGTGCGTGATCACGTCGCCAGCACTTACCATGCGGTCGACTGGATGCAGACGATCGACGATGCCACGGCATCGGTCCGTGTGGTTGAGTATGGGTTGATACTGCTCGACCTCAGATTGCCGGATGGGAGTGGCATAAATTTCCTGCGAACACTCCGGTCAAGGGGCAACGCAACTCCCGTCATTATTCTTACCGCACACGACCAGATTTCCGATCGTATTGAGGGGTTGAATGCTGGTGCAGATGATTATCTGGTCAAGCCGTTCAATCTGGACGAATTAACCGCACGCATATTGGCGGTCACACGGCGTCATTCGGGCAATTCAAGCTCAGAAATTATAGTTGGGACGCTTCGTATCAATATTGCCAGCAGAAGCATCTTTTCAGGAAAGCATGAGATCATATTATCCGGACGGGAATGGGCCGTGCTCGATAAACTCCTGGCCCGCGCGGGCGCCGTCGTGTCCAAGTCTCAGATAGAAGAGGCGCTTTATGCTTTCGGCTGGGAAGTCGAGAGCAATACGGTTGAGGTCTATATCAGCCGTCTGCGTAAAAAACTCGGGCGCGAACATGTCGCGACGATACGCGGCGTCGGATATAAGATTGAAGGCCGCTCATGAAAAACCGCAGCATGACCCGCCGGCTGATTTTTTCCTTGACGGCGACACTGATCGTTTTTTGGCTACTGGCTACAATAGCCGGCATGTTTGTCATGCAGGACGAGTTCGGGGAAATATTTGATGGCTCACTGCAGGCAACAACCGAGCGTCTGACACCCCTCGTTGTCGACGATGTGCTGCAAAGCGCAGAAGTATCGGACGCACGCCGTCAGCAAAGTTTGAACGAATCCACCCATAAGGGTTATCTGACCTATCAAGTCAGGGATGCGACGGGCAAAGTCATCCTTCACTCGCACGATGTTTCGGCAACACCCTTCGTTGCTCCTTTAAAGCGCGGCTTCTTCCAGGATGATGTCTCACGATTTTATACGGTTCCCGCCGTCAACAACACTATCTTCGTGCAGGTCGCGGACTCCCTTGCACATCGCACCGAAGCCGCTGTTGAAGGAGGTCTGGCCCTGCTTCTGCCCGTTCTGGTGCTGATTCCGGTTAGCATTATCGGCATATGGCTCATTGTCCGACGCTCGATTGAACCAGTCAACGATTTACGCGAGGCGATTGCAGGCAAGGATAGCGGCAATCTTGCTCCAATTGAGCTGTCAACCTTGCCGCGCGAGCTTCAACCGATCGTAACGTCGGTCAATCGCCTGCTTGAGCGGCTAAGGTCGACGCTTAAAGCCGAAAGGGAATTCACCGCCAACAGCGCGCATGAACTGCGCACTCCCCTCGCCGGAGCACTCGCTCAGACGCAGATGCTTAAATCTGAGCTGCGCAGTGAGGGTTCAAAGTCGCGCTTGGCGCTTATCGAGGCGTCGTTGCAAAAGCTCATCAGGCTTGTCGAAAAGCTTATGCAACTGGCGCGTGCCGAGGCAAAGATAGGCACTTCAAATGAAGCCGCCGATTTGGGGAAAGTCCTGGAACTCGTGATTGAAGATTTCAATCGGGCGTCCGAGACAGATGGCAGAATTCGATATAGCCGGGCCAAAGCTGCCACGCTTGTTCGCCCAGTAAGCGAGGATGCTTTTGCAATTGTGCTTCGTAATCTTATAGAAAACGCCCTGATCCATGGCGATCAACAAGCTCCGGTCAAAATCAGCCTTGAGCCTGGCGGTACAGTTCGCATTGCAAATGATGGACCTGTGCTGGGTGCCGACGAACTCGTATCAATCCGCCAACGCTTCAGCCGTGGCAAAACAACATCTCCAGGTTCAGGCCTTGGCTTGTCAATTGCCACTGAACTGGCCTCTCAAATGGGGGCGACACTGGAACTGAAATCTCCGGCAACCAACGCCAGCACAGGCTTTGAATCCATCCTGCATTTCAGTTGAAGCCTTTTCACCAAGTTGAGGGCGCTTTTCAGTCACGACCCTCCGGCGCTCCCAAAGGAAACATGTGACGGTATGGCCGGGCTTCATCAAGGGCCCGGGCATAGCTGGCGCGCGCAAGAAGGCGATCGCGATAAGCCCAGAGGTTTTGGTAATTCCTCGGTATTGGATAGGTCCAATCCGCATAAAGCAAGGACGGCGCAGCGGCACAATCGGCCAGACTGAATTCATCAGCCACCCATTCACGCTCTGCCATGCGCCTATCGAGAAGCGCGTAGGCTTCGTCGAACGCCGCTTTCCATTTCGCGCCATCTTCACCATCATCCGGTTCGCGGCCGATTGACAGATAGACCAGTCTCTGCTGCGGATAATTGACATAATTATCGAAAAACCGGTCCCACATCCGAACTTGCACGGCTTTCATCGGATCGTCAGGTATCAGTCTTGGCGTGTCTGGATAGCGGGCCTCAAGATATTCAATAATAGCCGTGGCCTCGAAGATCAGTTCCTCACCGTCCTTTACGACAGGAAATCTCTTGATTGGCCATAATGCGGCGAACTCGCTTGCAATCGGCTCGGTACCGTCAAGCATTTGCGTCTCGAAGGCCACGCCTTTCTCGTAAAAGCCGGTCTTGGCTTTTTGTACATATGACGAGAGAGGATGAAGGTACATAATAAGCGCCATTGCTCATTTCCTGTGCAGGAGGACTTTGTTACTTCGCAAGCACGATATGAATCGCATGTTCCGTCAGGGTGCGTTCGGTGACGCTGAACCCAAGTTCCGGCAGATTTATTCCACTGAAAATTGCTTCACCCTTACCCAAAATCACCGGCGAGACGGCAAAGTGCAGCTCATCAATTAACCCCGCCTTCAAATATTGGCGCACAGTACTTACACCCCCGCCAATCTTCACGTCAGCGTTTCCAGCTGCAGCTTTTGCCTGATCAAGTGCAGCTTCAATTCCCTCCGTTACAAAGTAAAAGGTAGTGCCACCCTCCATGACGATCGGCGCGCGCGGGTAATGCGTGAGAATATAGGTCGGAGCGTGGTAAGGCGGATTGTTACCCCACCAGCCTTTCCATGTGTCGTCTTCCGGCCATTCGCCCCGGATTGGGCCAAACATATTGCGGCCCAGAATGAATGCACCAAAACCAGCCATGCTGCGGGCGGCATAGTCATTGTCAGAGCCTGTTTCGCCGGTCTGTTTTCCGAGCATTGCGTGGAAAGTCTTTGTTCCGAATATCCACTGATGCAGGTCTTCTCCCCCCTTGCCCAGCGGATCAGCCAGAGTTTGCTCCGGCCCTGCCCCGAACCCGTCAATCGAAACGGAGAACCCGCCTACTTTCACTTTTGTCATCGCACCCTCCAACCAATTGCGATTTGCAACTGGTTGTTTTATGCCACAACTGATCTTATAATGCAACTGGTTGCTGCGGAGATAAACCTATTTGAACATTGAAAAACGATCTGGATGCCCGATAAATCTGTCGCTGGAGATCATGGGCGATAAATGGAGCCTCATAATCATACGCGATATGATGTTTGGAAATCGGCGGCATTTCCGCGACCTGCTGACCCATTCGCAAGAGAAAATTGCCTCCAATATCCTGGCTGCGCGGCTTAAGCACCTGTTGTCAGTTGGCTTGATCAGCAAACAGGATGACCCCAGCCACAGCCAAAAAGCCATCTATAGCCTGACGGAACCAGCCATACAGCTCGTGCCATTGCTTGCCATGATGGGCGGTTGGGGACGCAGACATCTCCCGGTTACTCCGGAATTAAGCATCCGTGCCGAGCTTCTGGAAAATGGCGGCCCGGTCATGTGGGAAAAGTTCATGAGTGAACTGCGCGATATTCACATCAAGGATCCGATTGGTGGCGCGAGTGGCAAGGTCGTTTCACCAGTTCTCATCGATCTGACAGCGGCCTACAGACAGGTATGTGCAACAATGGCGGAAACCGATTAGACCGCTGGAACATTCCGGGCGGATTTGATCATTCCCAAATAGCATTGCCTAGGGCGTTTAACGGTATTTTGAGAAAGCGCGCGCCATTTGATTCCGGTTCAGGAAGACGTCCGGCGTTGAGATTGATTTGGAGAGAAGGCAGCATCAGCTTTGGCATAGGCAAGGTTTTGTCCCGCGCCTGCCTGAAAGCGATAAACTCATCTTTGGAGTGACAGCGGCTTAAATGTGAATTGCTGGCTTTTTGTTCGCTCACTGTGCTTTCCCACATTGGAGCACGACCATTGGGCTGGTAATCATGCCCAACGAAAAGCCGGGTTTCGCCGGGCAAAGCCAATATATCCTGGATGGAATGCCAGAGCTGGTCCGCGCTTCCACCCGGAAAGTCTGTTCTGGCCGTACCGCTGTCAGGCATGAATAATGTGTCGTGAATGAATGCGGCGTCACCAACCACATATGTGACCGATGCGAGTGTATGTCCTGGAGAAAACATCACGGATGCATTGAGATTGCCGATCCTGAACGTTTCTCCGGTTTGAAAAAGCTTGTGCCACTGCGATCCGTCAGGGACGAATCCTTGCCAATTATACAGATCCTTCCACAAGGATTGCACCTCAACGACGTGACTGCCAATCGCGCAAGGCGCGCCGGTCTGCGAATGCAAATAGTCTGCGGCTGAAAAATGGTCCGCATGAGGATGAGTATCGAGAATCCATTCAACTTTCAGGTTCTCTGCTGTCACATATTGAAGAATACGGTCGGCATTGAATGTGCCGGTTGCGCCGGATTTTTCCTCAAAATCGAGCACAGGATCAATGATGGCACATGCCCCCGTGGCCGGGTCTGACACGACGTATTGTATGGAGAACGTCCTCTTATCGAAAAAAGCTTCGACATGGGGCCGGGCAGACATGTTCATGGCGTTCTCCAAAGATCAGGCCTCGAAAACTCGTAATTGCTTGGCATTTCGCTGTAATATTATGTGCGTAGTAGACTCCGATAGCCTCACACGGTTAGGATATTGGTCAAATCAGCCGCCAAGGGCAAGCTACCCTTTGCGACTATTGTGGAACCGACATCCATCGAAGAGAGACCGCAAAATGGGCTTACGAATAAATGATGTTGCGCCGGATTTTACCGCCGAAACCACGCAAGGCGAGATCAAATTCCATGATTGGATAAGGGATAGCTACGCCGTTCTGTTCAGTCATCCGAAGAATTTCACACCAGTCTGCACCACAGAACTTGGCTACATGGCCGGGCTTGCGCCTGAATTCGAAAAACGCAATGCCAAGATCATTGGCATTTCTGTTGATCCCGTCGAAAGCCATGCAAAATGGAAAGCAGATATCAAGACGGCAACCGGTCATGAGGTCGATTATCCTCTGATCGGTGATCACGACCTTAAAGTGGCCAAGCTTTATGACATGCTGCCAGCAGAGGCTGGAGATTCGTCTGATGGCCGCACGCCTGCAGACAATGCCACTGTTCGTTCAGTCTTCGTTGTTGGCCCTGACAAGAAGATAAAGCTGGTTCTTACCTATCCGATGACGACGGGGCGCAATTTTGATGAGATACTGCGCGCCATAGACAGTATCCAATTGACGGCCAAGCATCAGGTTGCAACGCCCGCTCAGTGGAAACAGGGCGAGGACGTCATCATCACCGCCGGTGTTTCCGATGAGGATGCAAATGCCCGCTTTGGCGGATTTGAACGCATTTTGCCTTATCTACGCAAAACCAAACAGCCGACATAGCAACCGCTACAATTGCACACCGTCAAGATGGTCTCCGCACAGCCCGCGGAGACCGCAATTTTTTCAACTTATTGGATCGATTTCGTTTGATGCCGACGGGAAAATCGATCTTTCTGCCGATTGAACATTTGCGCCATAAAACAACAATTGACTCATTTCTAATTTTATTAAAATGTGATGCAATTCATCTTTAGTTGAATCGAGCGTGAATGCTCCGAGATTGGAGCGGGATCATTGTCGCGTTATTTGTCGGATTTCTTTAAGCTCAAGCAGCCACTTACCTGTGTGGAATGCAAAACCATATTCCTGCAAATTCCGGAGGAATCGTTTGACGAAGCCCCCGTGCATTGCCGGGAATGTGGTGCCTATATCTGCAACTGGTCATCGGTGAAAGAAGTGTGTTCGCCAGACAATTCGGAATATGGCACCTCCAATTCCTCCGACCTGCGAAAACTCGCCAGAACACGGCTCTAATCAATTGGCAAGGCATAGGTCTGTTTAACGATCTGGCTGGGCACATCGGTTTTAACGTTCTGTATGCCATTGATCTTCGTCAAGTGCGTTGACTGAAAACGCCGGTACTCATCGAGATTGGCAACGACTACCCTCAACAGAGCGTCGCTTTCACCCAGCATAATATAACACTCGACCACTTGGGGAAGCTTCTTCATGGCATCCATGAAATGCTCGATGGTTTCCGCGTCCTGCGCCGTCAGCCACACGCGAGCAAACATGGAAAGTGCCAGATTGAGCTTGGCTGGATTAAGAACGGCAACATAACGATCAATTATACCCGCCTCCTCCAATAAGCGGACACGGCGCAGGCATGGGGAGGGCGACAGACCGACCTGCTGCGCTAGTTCTACATTCTGCATGCGCGCATCCCGCTGCAGCGCCTTCAAAATTCGCTTGTCGATCTCATCGAGTACCATTGGAGTTCCATGCCATATAAGTGCTTACAATCATTATTTGATGCTAAGTTTTTCCAATTCCCAGCAATCTTTGCAAGAAAATTGCGGCAGCACTATCTTAATATTTCAATATGGAATTTCAAACGATAGCCCTTTTCACTGCAACCGTGCTGCCGCTGATCTGCACTCCGGGGCCGGACATGCTTTTCGTGGCATCGCAGGCTCTGTCCGCAGGCACCATTGCTGGCCTGCGAGCTACTGCTGGCGTTTGCCTCGGCTACATGATCCATTCCGCACTTGTTGCATGCGGTGTTGCCGCCATCATAGCTGCTTCACCTCTTTTGTTCGAAGGCCTGCGCTGGCTGGGCATTGCATATTTGATCTACCTTGCGTGCCGGCTGATACGCTCCTCTCTTACGCCCGGTATTTTAAGCATCGCGGCAAAATCCTCTTCGGGACAACTCAAGCGCGGATTTCTGACGGCACTTTTCAACCCGAAGGGCATGATGATCTACATAGCTATCCTGCCGCAATTCATGCGTGAGGGAAGCAATGGCGCCTTACAAGCCGGCATCCTTTCTGCCGTTTTTGTGTGCTGGTGCGCGGTGGTCTACACGCTTTTGAGCATCGCCATCGGCAAAGCCGGGCACCGTAGCGGTTTCAATGACAGGCGCCGACGGACCATTGAAGCCAGCGCGGGAGGGCTTCTGATTATTGCTGCCACCTTCATGGCAGGACATTAGGCTCTCGACCCTAAAACCGCCGCAAAAAATAATTCTATTGAAATCGAACCGACCGGTTTAAATTGAGTCGGCCCATGCCCATATAAAAGCGGGGCATATCAGTCAGGATAAATCGCATGGACGGCAGCGCAGTTCAGATCTCATCGTGTGGACGCAATGAGGCCCGTTCTCTTTGGCTGCGACAGCGTGTTGCAATCCTTCGCAATAATCCGAATTTCTGCCAGGCCTCGTTTGAATATGCCCATGGCATTGTCGGGGTTTTCGAAGGCCAGTACATGGCCAATAAAGTCATGGCCAATGCTGCACGGCAAGTTATCTGCATGGCAATTGCCGCCATGCATTACGGACGCGATGAGGTGCATCACGGTGCGTCCATTTCAAATCTTCAGCACGTCACCACGGAACTTGGTCTTTGCAGCAAGAGCACCACAGCGGCTACTGTTAATCTGCTTGAGAATATCGGTCATGTAACACGGGTCAAAGACGAGGCGGACCACCGCAGCCACCTTATCGAGCCCACAGGGCAACTGGTTTCAGTTCTGCACGATATTATTGCGGTTTGCCTTTCTGCGGCAGACCGGCTTTTCCCCTTGCGGCGCTATCGCGCTCTGCTCGACAGTTCGTCCGGTTTTCTTGAGCGCTATTTCGCCACCAGCCTGCATTCGCTGTTTGATATAGAACCCTTGATCATTGAGGATCGCCGTTCACGCCTGTTCGCCACGAGCGACAGCGGGGAAATGCTGCTTTGTAAGCTGATGGCAGGACGGACCGAACGCGACCAGAATGTCGTTAGCCTGCCCTTTGATGAGATCGGCCATCTTTATGGTGTGTCACGCACCCATATCCGGCGTTTGATGAAGAAGGCCGAGACCGAAGGCATGGTCCGGCTTATTGATGCTGGTGGACGACACATCGAATTGCTGCAGCCCTTGAAAGAGGTGTTCAACAATATTGTCGCCTCCCATATCGCCAAGGTGCAATTCGATATTCACCTTGCAAATGAAGACTACGATCTTCTTCCTGCTGAGCTTTGTGCTTGATTTTATATCGTCATTTATATTTCAAATTTTGAATTATTTGGGAACTCCAATCAACAAATACATAAAAAGACTTGACCCCACCGGTTAGGGCGGGGTCTTTGAGCATTGACTGGAGATCAAGTAAACTCAATCGTCCTGATTTCTTATGAAACATCAAAAGGTTCTAGGACGCGCAGACAATCTGCAATGAAATGCCCCGGGCGTCAAAGGACATAATCAGTTGCTTCCATGCGGTATTTTTTTCTAATTTTATCGATGTATGTAGTAGTTAATACTATTTCAACGGCTTTTAGCCACCGTAACTCCGACTTATGATTTCAAGACCGCTCACGCAATCGTGAATAAATATGTGCGCTTGACGCCCGTAATCCATGTTTTCAAGCAGATTTATCCACAGAATGGCCTCACTCAAATATTCATTCGTGCCAATTAAGCAACACTATGGCGCTTGTAAGAAGCAACCGGTTTTGTCCTTTGACCTGAACGGCCCGAAAGTAAGACATAGTGGAGGCATTCACTCTCTTGAATGTGATCCCTCACTCATGATCTTTACTGGAGATTCCAGATGAATTTTAGAAGCATTCTTATTGGTTCCGCCGCTGCACTGACAGCGGTATCAGGAGCCCGCGCCGCCGACGCTGTCGTCGTCGCTGAACCTGAACCGGTCGAATATGTTCGCGTCTGCGATACATATGGCGCCGGGTTCTTTTATTTGCCAGGCACAGAAACCTGCCTCAAGGTAGGCGGATATTTGCGTTTCGACCTGCAGGGGGGCGATGATCCCTATGATGGTTCGAATTCGGGCCGCAGAAACGAGTCAGGCCGGAATGATGAAAGCTATCATATCCGTACCCGTGCGCAGGTTACCTTCGATGCCCGTTCCGAGACAGAACTCGGAACCTTGCGCTCCTACATCGCAACCCGCTTCCAGTATGATGACGGCGATAATTCCGACGCCACCATTCCTGAAGCCTATATCGAACTTGGCGGTTTCCGCGTTGGTGTCGCCGACGAAATCTTCGGCGCCTGGGTCGGTTATGCCGGCGATATCATTCAGGACGATGTGATCAACTATCAGTCGGGCAAGTCCAACCAGATCAGCTATACATTCGCAGCGGGCAATGGCTTCTCTGCAATTATCGCAGCTGAACAGGGCTCGGATGAATTCGGCGACAATGTGATCGATGATTACATGCCTCACGTTCTTGCCGGTGCGAAGTTTGAGCAGGCATGGGGTAAGATCGCCGGTACTGTCGGCTACGACTCCAAAGTCGAAGATGTTGCAGTCAATCTTCGCCTTGACGTGAACATCACTGACCGCATCTCCGCATGGGTCATGGGTGCATACCAGTCAGATTTCAGACGTGAAAGCTTCTACGATCATGACACCAACTGGTTTGCCCAGTTCCAGGGTGATTATGCTGTCTGGGGTGGCGTTGCCGCCAAGCTCTCCGAAAAGGCAGTCCTGAATGCACAGGCAGCCTATGAAGAAGAAGGCACCTACGCTTTCGCAGTTAACGTGGCTTATGAACTGGTTCCAGGCCTGAAGATCACGCCGGAAATCAACTACACCAAGTTTGACGGCGCACGTAAGGACGACTCGATTGCCAATGGCGGCAGCGATGACGCGTTTGGCGGCATCATCCGCTTCCAGCGCAATTTCTAATCCTTACCCTAACAAGATTGCAAGGCGGCGGGTGCAAACTCGCCGCCTTCGCTTTTATCTGCTGGCAGTGGAAGCCCGCAACACAAGATGACAAGCAAGCTCGACACGGCGGGGTGGCATCGGAACACTTGTCAGACTGTCCCGCAACAGATCCAGCGCCACATAACCCAATTCACGCATGGGAATATGCATGGTGGTCAATGGCGGATTGAGGAAAGCTGCTTGTGGCAGGTCATCCATTCCCATGACCGAGACGTTACCCGGCACCGAATAGCCCGCTTGCTGAACGCCCATCATCGCACCAACTGCCAGACTGTCTCCGGCAGCAAGCACTGCTGTAAAATCCAGGCCTTTTTCACTCAGCCGCTTGGTGATTGCCTGAGCTGCAAGCTCCGGCAACCAGTCCTCAACCGGGACAACCAGATCATCCGTATAGGGAAGATTGTGATGCACCAGCGCATCCCGCCATCCTTCCCGCCGCCTCTCAATTGTGTGACGGCCCGGGCGCATAAGGAAGAGAATACGTTCATGGCCAAGCTTGATCAGATGTTCCGCCGCCACACGCGCAGCGGATCGGTTGCAGGGCGTTACGCTTGAAAGCCGCATAAGCGGATCGTCGCCATTGATCATCACAACCGGTTTGCCGAAATCCCGCATCGCCGCAAGGATCGATTCGTCGTCGACAGTAAGAAACAGGAGACCTGCCACATCCGGATCGGCCAGCGCCTCCTCCAGCATGGCGTTTTCTTCCGCCTGCCCGGCCACGGCGCGCGTGATGATCTCCAGTCCAAGCACCTGTGCCCGGTCCCGCAATCCTTCGAGCACGTAAAGAGTGAACTGGTTGCGCACATAATCAATCATCGCAGCGCTCGAGGCGGCAACAATAACTTTCTTGCCTGCAACCGGCGTCGGCACGGTGTAATTGGCGGCCTTGGCGGCCTCCACCACCCTTTCGCGTATATCAGCACGCACGCCTTTTTCACCGGAAAGCGCCCGCGACACAGTGCTCAACGAAACACCGACTTTCTCGGCAATATCCTCAAGTCTGACACGCCTGCTCTGTTTTCCCCGTTTCCCGGGTTCGGGTTTTGCGATCATGAAACTTTCTCCGCTCAACCCACACTGCAAAAAATTTTCATATTGCGCAAATTATTTTCTGGTGCTTCCATAGTCTTATCGCTCGGGAGAAGCGTAGATTGCAGTCATGCATCTGCATGGCGGGACTTGGAGGAAAGCAGATGGGCCTTACTGGCCAGAATATCCGCAACCAGCTGGATCTGATCGTGGCCGGCATGACCGGACTCCACAATGATGGCCGCTTCGATGAACCTAATCTCGACGGCACTGCGGGCGACTACATCTCATTCGAAAGTTGGGAATGGCCGCAAGGGGTCGGGCTTTATGGGCTTGTCCGTCTATGGCTTTTCACTGGCCGTGATGACCTCAAGACCTTGATTGAAGATTGGTACACCGCTCGCATTGCGGCTGGCCTTCCTGCGCTCAACGTCAATACCACTGCTCCCATGCTGGCTCTGTCTGTTCTCTGGAAGGAAACGCGCGATCCGCGCTGGAAAAAGCCGCTGGATGATTGGGCCGATCAGGTCATGTCGCAAATGACCCGCACCGAAGAAGGTGCCTTCGAACACCATGTCTCAGACAAGGTGAACGATCATGAACTCTGGGACGATACACTTTATATGGTTGCCCTGTTCCTTGCTTCTTACGGGCAGGCAAGCGGCCGCCGAGAGCTGGTCGATGAAGCTGCACGCCAGTTCCTTGTTCACTCCCGTTATCTTGCTGACACAAAATCCGGCCTTTGGTTCCATGGCTGGACTTTCCGAGGACGTCATAATTTCGCGCAGGCTCGTTGGGCGCGAGGCAATGCCTGGATAACTGCCGGAATGCTTGATCTTTTTGATCTCGCAGATATGCCCAAACCCGTGAAGGACTTTCTCATGGGCGTGCTGGTTGCGCAGGTCAATGCATTGCTACCCTTGCAGACCGCATCGGGCGCATGGCGCACTTTGCTCGACGATCCGTCTTCCTACGAAGAAATCTCTGCTACCGCCGGTATTGGCTATGGCCTTTTGAAGGGATATCGCATCGGGCTTGGCACACCGGAATGGCGAAAGGCTGGGCTGAAAGCCGTAAAGGCAGTTCTGAATAATATCGACGAAACCGGTACCGTGCTCAACGTCTCATATGGCACACGCATGGGCCACGATCTGCAATTTTATAAAGACATTCCCATTCAGCCGACAGGCTACGGACAGGCGCTTTCCATTCTCTGCCTTTCCGAAGCGTTGCAGCATGTGGAAGCAGGAGAACAGGCAGCATGACAATGAAAGTTCTTTACGGGGCAGGCCCCGAGGATACGAAGACTTTCGATACGGGGCGGTTGCGCGCTGAGTTCCTTCTTGAGGACCTGTTTCAGCCGGACGCAGTCAGCTTTACCTACACCCATGTGGATCGCCTGATCTTGGGTGGTGCAGTGCCGGTAACAAAACAACTCGTATTTGGGACTGGCGATGATATCGGCACGCCCTATCTGCTTTCCGCTCGCGAAATGGGCGTCGCCAATTTGGGTGGCAGCGGCACGATCACTGTTGATGGCCAAAGCTTCACCCTGGAAAACCGCGACGTGCTTTATATTGGGCGTGGCGCAAAAGAAATTTCGCTATCAAGCGTGTCCGGCGATGCACCTGCCCGATTCTACATGAATTCTGTTCCCGCAGGCAGCGATATCCCGCATCGCCTGATCCGCAGATCAGAATCCAAATTGCTCGAACTCGGTGCCGAACAACGATCCAACAAGCGCAAGCTGCGTATGTATATTCACCCGGAAGTCGCCCCGTCCTGCCTGCTTTTGATGGGTATTACCGATCTTGCCGATGGCAGTGTCTGGAATACCATGCCACCCCACCTGCATGAACGGCGCATGGAAGCCTATTGCTATTTCGACCTTGCTCCTGAAGATCGCGTTATCCACCTCATGGGCCGTCCCGATGAAACGCGCCATCTCGTGGTTGCCGATCTGGAAGCGCTCGTCTCTCCAGCCTGGTCCATCCATATGGGCGCTGGCACAGGTCCCTATGCCTTTGTCTGGGGGATGACGGGAGAAAATCAGGAATATAATGATGTGGCACCGGTTGCCGTAGCGGATTTGAAATGAACGCGGAAACTCATTGGATGCGCAAGCCCCTCAAGCCGGGAGAACCCTTGCGCTACTGGCAGGTCAGCGCTCTTTCCGAAGAACGCTTCGATGTGGCTGATGCCCCTATGCAGGGTGAGATGGACCCGTTCTTCTTCCTGACCAAGGTCAAGAATTTCATTCCGCACGAATATCCATGCCGCACGATTTTTGCCGATACCTATCGTGGCAAACGCCCGGATGTCCGCGGCACATTTGACGCTGCAAAATGGTGGCTGCCTTTCGGTTCGCCCCGGCTGGATTTATCCGGCTTCTGGTTCCGGCCAACGCGTCTTGCCACCTGGACCCGGACCTATATCGACGCTGAAACCGCCGGAACCGCAACAATTCAATTGGGAACCTGTGGCGGCGCAGTTCTTTGGCTTAACGGGGCTGAGATTGGCTGGATGGCGCCCTATAGCCGAAATCTCGAAGCAAAACAGGAATTCGAACTCCCCCTCATCGAAGGCATAAATGAAATTACGCTTTTCTTCGATGATCTGGCCGAGCGTGACGCCCGCTATTTCTTCCAGTTCGATTATCTCTCTGGTCCGGCGGCGAAGATAGCACTGCCCGTGCCGGTTGCCGGATCGATTGCCGATAGCCTCGAAGCGGCGCTTGACGGAATGTCTCTTGATCGTCCGCATTATTTTGGCGGTGATATTACTCTCCTGCTCGCACAGCCGCTACCGGTTGACGTCAAGGTCAATGTTGCCGTCGAAGGTGACTTCATGTCACGCGAACGGTTTGATTTCGATTTCGAGCTTGCGGCTGGCGCAACCAGCTTGCTGATTGGACCGTCAGAAGAAGCTCCCGCCGATTTCCGCCATTTCCGCATCACCTTGAACGCTGGCGGTTTTGTCGCCTCACGTTCCTTGGGTGTCGAGATTTGTCATGCCGAACGGCAAGGTAAAGCCGGGGCAACGCTTGAAAGCCGCATTGCCGAAACGCTTGATGAAATTTCGGAACATTCGGAACGGGACACTGTTCGGGCCTTTGCCCGTCTTGCCAGCGGTCGCGCCGGTGCGCAAACCGATGCGATGATTGAGGAGATTCTCCCCTCCATCGAAGATTGCCATGATTGCGCAGACTTCTCGCTCGTTCCGCTCATCTGGTCGCGCACAGTCTGGGGCAAGGACATCAACAGCAAAACGCGCGATCGGATTGATGCCGCCATTCTCAATTACCGCTATTGGATGGATGAGCCGGGCAATGATGTTCAGTGGTATTTCTCGGAAAACCACGCGCTGCTTTTTCATACATCAGCCTATCTTGCCGGCCATCTTCTCTCGGACAGCACCTTTGTCCGCTCGGGCCGTACGGGGTCCGAGCAAAGCAGGATCGGTGCGGAGCGGGTACGCGCATGGCTTGATCATTTCGAAAATTGGGAAATGGCGGAATTCAACTCCGCGCCCTATTTCCCGATTGACCTGAAAGGTCTGACGGCGCTTGCCGCTCTGGCTCCCGATGATGATATTGCCACACGCGCCAAGGCAGGCATTGTCCGGCTTTGTGAAATCATTGCCCGCTCTGCCCATCATGGCATGGTGACGGCAGCGCAGGGCCGTTCTTACGAACACACGCTTTGTGCAGGGCGTTCGCTTGAACTGTCGGGCGTGGCTCGCCTTCTCTGGGGCAAGGGCTGGTATGGCCGCCGCGTTCATGCCCTTCCGCAACTCGCCGTCTGCCTGCGTGACCACGGCCTTGCAATTCCCGCAGCTCTTTCCACGATCGCCGATTACAGGGAAGACCAGCATCAGGAATGGCGTTTTGCGCAAGGTGAAAACGCCTTTGCCGCGCTCTACCATTATAAGAGCGCTGATTTCGCCATAGGATCAGCCGCTCATTATCGCTGGGGTGAATGGGGTTATCAGGAAACCATTCTGCATTTGCGCCTGGGAGAAAAGCCCGAGGCGGCGATCTGGATCAATCATCCGGGCGAAACGATCCAGTTCGGTTATGGACGGCCATCTTACTGGGGCGGATGCGGTACTATTCCCCGCGCCCAGCAATATCGCGGTCTGGCTGTTCTCGACTTTTCGATCCACGAAGAACAACCAGACTTCACCCATGCCTGGTTTCCAATTGCCGAGTTTGATGAAAGCCATGTCTCGGGCAATCTAGCTGTAGCCCGCTCGGGAACGGGAGCCGTTTTGCTGCATGCCAGCCAACCACTGTTGCAGGTTACGGAAGGCCCGTCTACGAATGTGGAATTGCGCCAATATGGCATGAAAACACGCTGGATTGTGCGCGTCTGCACCTCGAATGATTTGGCATCTGTCGAAGAACGCTTTGGTCGCCTTGATGCCCGTGAGGAAAGTGACGGGACCATTATCATTGACGATCCCGAATATGGGACTGTCCGTTTTCGTGCTGATGGCAGCATTGAGGCTGAAGGCCGCGTTCTTACAAGAGCCGATTATAGCGTAAAGGGCGAAGCGAAAATGCTGGACCAATCATAAGAATAAACCCGGCGGGTGGAGGCTCGCCTTGTCCTTGGAGGAGGAAACAGGCATGAAATTGAGATCGCTTCTGGCGGGCGCTACGCTCGCGCTTCTGACGTCGACGGCCTATGCTGGCGATGTACGTATCATGTGGTATTCCGATGGTGTTGAAGGTGAGGTCTTGGCTGACCTCATGAAGCGCTTCATCGACCAAAACCCGGATATCAAAGTGACGATCGACAATGTTGCTTTTGGTGTCATCAAGGAACAATTGCCGGTTCAACTCGAAGCAGGTCATGGTCCGGATATTGCGCGTGTAACGGCGCTGAAAGACCTCAGCCGGCATTGGCTGGATCTGCGCCCCCTTATATCGGACGCAGCCTATTGGGACGCCAATTTCGGCGCTCAGGCCGACTGGATGCGGCCTGATGGCTCCAACCAGATTTCGGGTTTCATGACGCAGGTCACTTTGACCGGTGGCTTTGCCAACAAGACCCTGTTCGAACAGGCAGGCGTTCCCCTGCCCGGCCCTGATGCAACATGGGACGACTGGGCAACTGCTTCAAAGAAGGTCGCCGACAGTCAGCAAATTCCTTTTGCCATGGCATTGGACCGTTCCGGCCATCGCATCACGGCGCCCAATATTGCTTTCGGTGCAAATTACATCGGAGCTGATGGCAAACCCGCGCCGCTGGATAAAGGCGCAAAGGACTTCATCACCAAATTTGTCGGATGGACGAATGACGGGGTCATGAGCAAGGATGTGTGGGTTTCCGCTGCTGGCCAGACCTACCGCGCTGCCGCCGACGACTTTATCAACGCGCAGCTTGCCTATTACTATTCCGGTTCATGGCAGATCCCTAATTTCGCGACCAAAATCGGCAATGGCTTTGATTGGGTTGCCACCGGCAGCCCTTGTGGCCCGGCTGCTTGCACCGGCATGCCTGGAGGGGCAGGCCTGGTTGCGGTAAAATATACAAAGAACCCGAAAGACGTTGCCAAGGTCATGGACTATCTGGCAAGCGAAGCAGTCGTCAAAGAATTTTCAGAGCGAACGCTTTTCATCCCGGCCCATAAGGGAATTCTCGACAAGGGCGATCTCAACTTCAAGACCGAGGACCCACAGGTCAAAGCAGCGCTTGATGTATTCGTCAAAGCCAGCAAGACGACTGCGCCCGCCGCTCAGAAAATGCCCGGCTGGCGTTGGGCTGACACGGTTTATGGCGCCTTGGTTACCCGTGTGGCTCAGGTGATTGCCGGCGAGCTGCCGCTCGACGACGCCTTCACCCGTATCGATTCTGACGTTGCGACCAAGGTCAAGGACTCCGGCCTTTGACAGAACTGGCAATGCGGCTTGTTCTCGCCTTCATAATGGAAGACAAGCCGCATAATCCTGACACCTCGGCACGGGAGATGCGCAATGACGGCGCCGCTTGAAACTGCATCAAAACCATCGGCAGTCCAGCACTTGGGCGCTATTGCGCTTGCCCCGGTCCGGCTTGTCATGGGCTTGATCGACCGCCCTTTGCGTGCATTGCAGAGAATGACCGGTCTCAGCGGCATGGCAATCTTTTTCCTTGCGCCGAATATGCTGATTTTCGGCATTTTCGTGCTGTTGCCGCTGTTCATCAACTTTGTCTATTCAACGACCGGCGGCTCCGCGCTGTTTCTGCCGGAGCGCTCATATGTCGGCGCAGATCAATATCAGCGTCTTTTCGACTGCAGCAATTATCTTGACCCTCTCACCTGTCAGGAAGATGCATTCTGGACCGCCGTCAGCAATACATTCTGGTTTGTGGTTTTGCAGGTAACCCTGATGATCGGCGCAGCATTGGTGACTGCGCTGATCTTGAACCGCAACCTTGCGGCCCGTTCTTTCTGGCGCGCGGTATTCTTCTTCCCAGTTTTGCTCTCGCCCGTGGTTGTCGGGCTCATCTGGCGATGGATTCTTCAGCGGCAAGGTCTTTTGAATTTCATTCTCTATCCGTTTGGCGTTGACCCCTATACCTGGCTGACAGACCGCACCTGGTCCTTCGCCGCCGCGGTTGGGGTTTCGCTTTGGGCGCATATGGGCTTTTATGCCTTGATCCTGTTGGCTGGCCTGCAGGCAATCCCGAAAGATCTTTATGAAGCCGCAGATATGGACGGCACTAAACCGGCGAGAGTCTTCTGGCGTATCACCCTGCCGCTTCTTATGCCCAATCTCGTCGTCGTTATTGTGCTCGCGCTGATCCGCTCCGTGCAGGTCTTTGACGAGGTGTACATACTCACCGGCGGTGGCCCGGGAACGAGCACCTTGTTCATCACCCAGTATATTTATGAAACGGGCTTTGTATCGCAGCCACGCAATCCCGGGCTTGCAGCCGCAGCATCCATACTCATGGGCCTCGTCCTTGTCGTGCTCACATTGGTGCAGCTTGGCCTTGGCCGTCGCGGCGAAAAGAAGGGGAAACGCTGATGGGAAGAGCCGCAGCTTTCATTCTGCGCCGCCGAGGCGGCAAGGGTTGGCATTGGACCGATATCGTCACTTGGGTTTGGCTCATAGGCGGACTGTTCATCATGTTCGGCCCCGCCTTGTGGCTGATGTTCTCTTCTTTCAAGACACCGGCGGCACTGGCGGAATTCCCTCCATCAATCCTGCCCTATACCAGCCAGCAGGTCAGTGTTGAGGGGCATGACAAGCCTTTGACTCTCTATGATGTGACACTGCCAGATGGCACGACGAAGAAGCTTGCCGAAGTGCGCCGCATCGGGCTTTTCAGCCAGATGGTTGATCCCGCCAAGCCTGACGAAACCATTCGGGTCAATATCAATAGCCGCAAACCTGTACAGGAATTGTCCTTCGCCACGGAGAATTACACCGGACCATTCGTGCATTTCGACTTCTTCCGCTATCTGTGGAATTCGGTGTTCGTCACAGTCATGGCAACGCTGATTACGCTCATCGTCAATTCAATGGCGGCCTTCGCCCTGTCGAAATACGAGTTTCGAGGCCGCTCGGTGGCGATGCTGATCATTCTTGCCACGCTCATGGTCCCGCTTTCGGTCATCATGGTGCCGCTCTATTCAATTATCTCGGCGCTCGGTCTGTTCAACAATCTCTGGGGCGTGATTTTACCGACAGTCGCAACGCCCACCGGCGTTTTCATACTGCGCCAGTACATGTTGACCATTCCCGATGAGCTTATCGATGCGGCGCGGATGGACAAGGCGTCCGAGTGGCAGATCTACTGGCGCATCGTCCTGCCACTGACTGCGCCTGCGCTTGCAGTGCTTGCAATCTTCTCGGTCGTCTGGCGGTGGAATGACTTCCTCTGGCCACTGATCGTTCTATCGCGCAAAGAGCTTTACACACTGCAAGTTGGCCTGAGCATCTATTCCGGCGAACTTAATGTGCAATGGCACTTCATCCTGGCGATGACCGTCGTCACCATGATCCCGGTGGTGCTTGTGTTCATCTTCCTGCAGCGTTTCATCACCACTGGCATCGCCGGCACAGGCCTAAAATAAGGAAACTCATATGGGCCAGATCACACTCTCCAATGTCAAAAAATCCTTCGGAAATATCGATGTCCTGCATGGCATCAACCTCGACATAAACGATGGTGAACTTGTTGTTTTCGTCGGCCCGTCGGGTTGCGGAAAATCTACCTTGCTGCGCGCCATTGCCGGGTTGGAGAAAATCACCAGCGGCGAGATTGCCATTGACGGGAAACCGGTCAACGATGTGACGGCTGCTGATCGCGGCCTCGCCATGGTATTCCAGTCCTACGCACTCTACCCGCATATGAGTGTGCGCCAAAATCTTGCCTTTGGCCTTGAGAACTCCAAGATGCCCAAAGCCGAGATTGAGGAGCGGATAACGGAAGCCGCCCGCATGCTTGAGATCGAGCCCTATTTGGCCCGGCGGCCCGGTCAGCTTTCCGGCGGCCAGCGACAGAGAGTTGCAATCGGCCGGGCCATCGTGCGCCGCCCCGTCGCCTTTCTGCTGGATGAACCTTTGTCAAATCTGGATGCTGAGCTGCGGGTTTCCACCCGCGCCGAGCTGGCCGCACTTCATGCCCGCCTTTCATCCACCATGATTTACGTAACCCACGATCAGGTGGAGGCGATGACCCTCGCTGACCGGATCGTCGTACTACGCGCCGGAAAAATCGAACAGGTTGGCACACCCCTTGAACTCTACAATACGCCGGCAAACCGGTTTGTAGCGGGCTTCATCGGCGCTCCCCATATGAACTTTCTGGAAGGAACTGTCAGTTCCGTCCAATCGGGAAATCTGGTGGTCGCGCTGGCCGATGGCTATCAGCTTGCGATTCCTGCTCGCGAGACAAGTCTCGAGCAGGGCGCACGGATCACCCTGGGCATTCGTCCGCAGCATGTCACTTTCGGTTCAGGTGACAAGAGTATTAAAGCCAAAATCAAGCTCGTTGAAGCGCTTGGCTCCGAAACAGTGCTTCACACGGAAGTCGCGGGGCAAAAATTCCTGGTCGTTATCCCCGGACAGCATGACCTTGCCTCAGGCATGGATATTGACCTCTCGCTGTCCAGCGCTCCAATCCATCTTTTTGACAAGGATGGGCATCGCATCTGATCAGCCATGACGTGCGGCACGTATATGATCCACCAGCGCCCTTAACTTGATGGGTTGCCTGTGGCGTCTTGGATAATAGAGATAAAAGCCGTTGAACGGTGGTCCGAAAGCTCCCAAAAGCGGCACAAGTTCGCCGCGTGAAACCCATGGTTGAAATGTATCGACCATGCCAAAGGTAATCCCAGCACCGGCGCAGGCCATGCGTATCATAAACTGCATGTCGTTGGTGGTCACTTCGGGATTGACGGCGACATCAAAGTCGCGACCATTTTCTGTAAACTCCCAGCGATAGGGCGCACTGTCCGGGCGGGGCCTCCAGCCAATACAAATATGGTCCGGCAATTCGCTTGGATGCGTGGGACTGCCATTTTTTTCCAGATATTCCGGCGAGGCGAAAGCACATTGCCTTTGCTGCGATGATACAGGAACAGCGATCATATCCTGTTCGATGACTTCACCAAGCCGCACTGCTGCATCAAATCCGGTGCTGACAATATCAAACTCTTCATCGGTAACAGTGATGTCGAGCGTCACGTCAGGATAGCGCTCTATGAATCCCGCAAGCAGCGGGCCAGACAGGAAGCTCTCTGCGATTGACGAAACAGCAATCCTCAGCAGCCCGCTGGGCTTGCCTTGAATCTCGCGCGCAGCCTCAACGGCCTGTCGGACTTGCGAAACAGAAGGCTGCACTGCGTCATAGAATAATTCGCCGGCTTCCGTCAGCCTTACGCTCCGGGTCGTTCGTTGTACCAGCGCCACGCCGACACGATCCTCGAGACGTTGAAGCGCCTGACTGACCGCAGAGCGCGTAACGCCGAGCCGCTCGCTTGCGATGCGAAAATTCTTCGCTTCAGCAACCGCCAGAAATACCGGGATACCTTCAAGATCATCCATCATTAGTAAGCATTACTAACCAGCTCATCCGCTATTGGCAACTTTATAATCCTAATACGACCACGTATTTTCGTCCGGTAGATAGAATTCACACCGGCTCGAAAGGAAATAACTCATGCCAATGCACAGCTCCAAAATAGCAGCAGGCGTCATGACTGCTCTTCTTGCATCGATGTCTGGTTCTTTCAGTGGGGCATCGGAAAAGATGCAAAAGTCCGTCGACACAGAAAATGGCAAAACAAAAGAGGTTCAAATGTTGCAACACGCATATGTTGGCATGTGGGTCACCGATGATGGCCGGGTCCGCCATGAACTGCTTCCCAATAACCGCTATGACGAGGCACGCGGCAATCGCGAAAGTGCCTATCAGGGCCGTTACGAAGTGACCGGCAATCATATCGAATATTGGGACGACACAGGCTTTACCGCCGATGGCGATTTCGTGGACGAAAACACGCTTCACCACGGCGGGATGATCCTGCGCCGCAAATAATATCCAATAATCTCAAGAAACCATGGAGTTTGAAATGCTTGATATTCAAGGAAAAGTCATTGCCATTACCGGTGCGAGTAGCGGTATTGGCGAAGCAACGGCCCGGGTTCTTGCCAAGGCTGGCGCGCATATTGTCATCGGTGCGCGGCGTGCCGACCGGCTCGACAGATTGGCTGAAGAGATCGCGCTTGATGGCGGTTCGGTTCTGACCAAAAAACTGGATGTCACCGACAGGGAGGACGTCAGCAGTTTTGTAAATTTTGCCGTCTCGGAATTCGGTCGTCTCGACGTGATCATCAATAATGCCGGTGTCATGCCCTTATCACCAATGGACGCTCTCTTGGTCGACGAATGGGACCGGATGGTTGACGTCAATATTAAAGGCGTACTTTACGGCATTGCAGCAGCGCTTCCTATCATGAAGCAACAGGAAAGCGGCCAGATCATCAATGTCTCTTCGATTGGCGGCCACACCGTGTCGCCGACGGCCGCCGTTTACTGCGCTACAAAATTTGCTGTGCGCGCCATTTCCGATGGCTTGCGGCAAGAGAACGATAAAATTCGGGTTACCGTCATTTCACCGGGCACAACAACATCGGAACTTGCGGACACAATCAGTGACCCTATTGCCCGTGACGCGATGAAAGGCTTTCGCGCCGTCACGATCAGTCCGGAAGCCATCGCGAACTCCATTCTCTATGCCATCAGCCAGCCAGCAGAGGTGGATGTGAGCGAAATCATTATCCGCCCGACAGCCAGCCCCCACTGATCGTCTTTGAAATCCGCTTAATCACAGATCTGAAGGAGTAAAATGATGCAATCAATATTATCCCTGATCCGCAGCGCGGCATTGACAGTGGCTTTGCTGACGCTCCCCCTTCTGCCCACCACGCAGGCGCAAGCGTCTCAGGATGTCACCTCGCGCAACAAGCAGATCGTAACCGAGGCATTCGATGCCTGGGCCGCCGGTGGACAAAGCTTCTTTACCGATGTGCTGTCACCGGAAGTCAATTGGAGGATCGAAGGGTCCGGGCCAAGCGCTGGCCTGTTTCGGGGGCGCGAAACATTCCTTGAGCAGGCAGTTCGCCCATTCGTATCCCGCCTGTCCAAACCGGTCACACCGGTCAGCAAAAAGATATGGGCCGATGGAGACCACGTGATAATCAATTGGGAAGGTGTTGCCGTGGCGGGAGATGGCGTTCCTTACAGCAATAGCTATGCCTGGATATTCCATATGCGGGATGGAAAGGCCGTCGAAGTAACCGCCTTTCTCGACCTTGCACCTTATGACGACGTGCTCCGCAGAGTTCCCGCCAAATCCAACTAAAAGAATGAGGGGCGCTTCCGCCAGCGATCAAGGCAATGATTTGCTGTCGCCGGTAGCGCCCCTTATCCGCTCGGCATCGCGCAGTGGAGGCGAGCCATAGAGACGGCTATATTCGCGGCTGAATTGAGACGGGCTGTCATAGCCGACCTTGTGTCCAGCCATGCCGACATCCAGCCGATCCACCAAAATAAGCCGACGCGCCTCATGCAAACGAAGCTGCTTTTGATACTGCAAAGGCGTCATTGCAGTGACAGCCTTGAAATTGTGATGCAGCGAAGAAACGCTCATATTGACACGTTCCGCCAGATCCTCAATCCGTAATGTTTCGGCAAAATTGTCCCTTATCCATGAAATAGCGCGGACAACCTTATTGCTTTGACTTTCGGACATTGCAATCTGGAGCAGACGCGGCCCGTCAGGGCCAGAGAGAAGGCGGTAGAGAATTTCCTGTTCTATCAACGGGGCGACGGCTTCAATATCGTCGGGCCTGTCGAGAAGCCGCAGCAGCCGCACTGACGCATCAAGGATTTCCGGCGATGCAATATTCACGGCCCAGCCCCTTATGCCCTCTGCTGTCGCCTGACGCGGAATACTGACACGAGCAATCATGTCGCTCAAACGGGCGCTGTCAATCGTGTAGGTAAGGCACAGATAAGGCGACTCCGGAGTGGCCTCCGTCACATGCGATTCAACCGGCAGGTCCAGTGAGGTCAAAAGATATTGACCCGCGCCATAGCGATAAATCTCCTGCCCTACGGTCAAGCTTTTTGCGCCCTGCACGACAATGGCGAAGCCGGGTCGATAAGCACTATGGTGGGGCATCGTCGGGGCACTGTGTCGATAAAAACTGAGATTGCTGATCGCTGTCGAAAAATTACCGTCCGCGCCGGTAAACCGATCAATGATCGCAGCAATTTCCTGATAGGGAGAGAATGGTAGTGTCATATAGTGTTGGGTTCCGGATTGCCGAGAGACAGAACTTATACCACGCTTGAGCGGCTCCGCATCATGCCGCCCCATCACTTTTGCAGGATTGTGCAATAAGCTTGCAGGATTGCTCTACCGCTCCAATTCCGATGGGCTGCATAGTAGCGCTCTACATCCCCAAAAAGGAAATACCCATGGCTATTGCAAAAGGCTACGCTGCGACGGATGCGTCACAACCTCTTACACCCTTCACCTTTGAACGCCGTGAGCCAAACGAAGACGATGTTGTCATATCGGTAAAATATTGTGGCGTTTGCCATTCCGATATCCATCAGGCTCGCAGCGAATGGGGTAATGGCATATTCCCCATGGTTCCCGGCCACGAGGTGGCAGGTATTGTCACTTCGGTCGGCTCCAAAGTGACAAAATTCAAGACTGGTGATCGCGTCGGCGTTGGTTGTTTTGTCAATTCCTGCACGAAATGCGCCGAGCGCAATGTCGATCTCGAGCAGTATATGCCCGGTCTCGTCCAGACCTATAATGATTACGAGGCAGATGGTACCACCCCGACTTATGGCGGCTATTCGGACTCGATCGTCGTAAAGGAAGGCTATGTTCTTTCCTTCCCCGAGAACCTGCCACTGGATGCAGCTGCTCCCTTGCTCTGCGCGGGCATCACCCTTTACTCGCCGCTTCATCATTGGAAAGCTGGCCCCGGCAAAAAAGTCGCGATTGTCGGCATGGGCGGGCTTGGCCATATGGGCGTCAAGATCGCACACGCCATGGGTGCCGAGGTCACAGTCCTCAGCCAAACCCTGTCGAAAAAAGAAGACGGGTTGAAGCTTGGCGCCAGCCACTATTATGCAACCAGCGATGCTGAGACGTTTACAAGTCTGGCAGGCACGTTCGATTTGATCATTTGCACTGTCGGCACCACGATTGACTGGAATGCTTATCTCACGCTGCTGAAGCTTGATGGCACAATGGTGCTGGTGGGCGTTCCGGAACATGCGGTTCCCGTGCATGCCTTCTCCCTGATTGGCGGGCGCAAAACCCTTGCCGGCTCCATGATTGGCTCGATCAAGGAAACCCAGGAAATGTTGGATTTCTGCGGCAAGCACAATATTGTTGCCGAGATCGAAACCATCGACATCAAGGACATCAACGAAGCCTATGAGCGGGTTCTGAAGAGCGACGTGCGCTACCGTTTCGTCATCGATATGGCCACGCTCTAAAATCCTGCCTGCGGAAGTCCCAGGCGCAGATATAAAAGAAACATGACACAAGATGCCATAAGCCTGAATAAAGGCTTATGCGCATACTGACTTGCGACCGGCGCTGACAAAATGCCAAGCAATATAACAATGCTTGCATGCGCCGGAGCGAGGCCGCTCAAAGCCAGGCCAATGCTTGATATGGCCAGAGCGGTTGCCACTGTCATTTGAACAGTGGTGAGCAATGCCGCATTCGTTCCAGTGTTAAAGATACCCTGAACACCCGGCAAGGTAAGGCATATGATCATGCTTAGCAGGAACGGAGCAAACTGATCCATACTTATCTTGCGCTCCCAAACTGTTCGCCATGCCCTGCATTGGCGTATCCCCCAAAGGGAACAGCGGTAAGCGCATAGTGCAGCACTTCGGCACTTTCCGTTACACCAGGAACCGTGCTTACGCGCGCCCCGCTTGCTTTGAGCCGGGTAATTTCCTCGCGAAACCGGCGGCCTTCCAGCGTGCCGCTCAAATCAACGCGGACAATATTTTTTCCCTCATCCAGAAACGCTGCAATACTATCGACCGTTTGGTCTGCAAACCGGTCAACTTGTATCCGGCGCGCCTCCCGTCTTGAGAATTCGAGGATTTCGTTTGATACCTGCGATCCGAAAAGAACGATATCGGCTGCCTGCAATGCACGAATGGCTTTCAGCGTCAGCAGTTCGGGGTCTCCAGGCCCAGCAGCAACAAATGTAATCTTGCCGACGCGGGCGACGCGGCTGTCACCCTTTGCTGCATCAGCAAGCAGCTCCGCCAGCGCGGTGCTATTCGGCACCCCGGTGAAAACACGGTCGACGAAACCCTCCCAGAAACGTCGCCTCGCTTGCCCCGATTCCAGCCGGGCATTTACTTTGCTGCGAAGACCTTGCGCCATTTGTCCCCAAAGCTGCAACGAAGCGGGTAATATCGCCTCGATCCTGCGCCGTATTGCCTGAGCCAGAACGGGTGCAGCGCCGTCGGTGGATATAGACACGATCACGGGTGAGCGATTGACGATCGAACCGAATTGAAACTGGCAGAAAGCCGGCTTATCGATCACGTTGACAGGGGTGCCCACAGCAACACCCGCGTTAAAGAAAATATCCGCATCGGCCTCGCTTTCAAAATCGCCAATTGCGAGCGAGGCACCTTTCATATCGGCGGCTGTATAAGGCCTTGCATGGTGGATATAACGGCGCCGCTGCGAAGCCTGGGATACATCAACCAAACTGGCGAAGATGCCTGATAGCTCTTCCGCATAAATATGCACAATTGCGCCACATGCCGCCAGAAGCTCGGCCTTCCATGCCGCTGCGTCCGACCCACCGGCAATAACGACACGCTTTCCTTTCAAATCCCAGAAAACCGGCAGTTTCGCCAAATCGGTAACCCGCGCATTCATTTGTTTTTCCTGCCGCTTATTCAGCGGCGACAGCGTTGCATCCATCGATGATCCCTCTGATTTCAGCGCGGCAGGAACCGCAATTTGTTCCCGCATTCGTGGTCGCTCCCACAGCTTCGACACTGCCGCAGCCGCTGCGAACAGCTGCAACAATCTGGTTCAGGCCAACACTGAAGCAGGAGCAGACAATAGCACCCCGATCCGCGCTTCTGTCCCCAGGACGGCCTGCTATGATGGAAAAACGCTTTGATAGATCGGCATGATCGCAGGAGAGCTGCTCGATCATCCAACTGCGCGCAACTGCTACGGGTTTACGGGCGGTGAACAAGGCCGCCAACAATTTGCCCTCGTCAAAAAACGCCAGCCGATAATCGCCCGATTGCCCGTCATGATAGCCCAATGGTTCTATTCCTGCCGGAATGCCGAACTTTGCCCGCGCCCACTCGGTCCAGTCAGCAACATCGTTTCCGGCAAACTCAACGCGCCAGCCACCTTGCGCCTTTGCCATTGCCCAATAAGGCAGGTCGATGCTTTCCGGCTTTGCAAGGGAAACGGCGAAACCGTAATGAGCTACTGCAAATTTTCTCGCTGCAATGGCGCTGCTTTTCAAAGCCGGCTGTCCGGAAAATGGGTCAACCAGAGGCGCGACCAGGCTATCAATACGGGCTCTGGCGGCAAAATTATCATTCCAGTGCATGGGAACAAAGATATTGCCCCTCGCCTGCCGATCCGTCACCGATGCTCTGACGATAACCTTGCCATAGGGGCTTTCCAGCTCCACCAGATCGGCGCTTTCAATTCCGATCGCCTTTGCATCAAAGGGATGAATTTCCGCAAAGGGCTCGGCAATATGCGCTGCAAGGCGAGCGCTTTTGCCGGTTCTTGTCATTGTATGCCATTGATCGCGGATACGGCCCGTATTGAGGACCAGCGGAAAGGCGCTAGCTGGCCGTTCCACATTTCCAGCCTCTACTGCGATGAAACGCGCCTTCCGGTCGGCATGGAAGAAACCGCCATTGCCAAAGAACCTCTCTGTCCCACCTGGCCCTGATTGTGGCTGTGGCCACTGCACAGGAGGAAGCGCGTCATAGGCTTGCCCGTCAATTTGCGCAAAGGCGCCAATGTCAAAATCGCGGGTGCCGTCATTCTCAAAAGCAGAAAGAGCGGCGTGTTCTGCAAAGATTTCATCGGGCGAATTATATGGGAAAGCAGCCTCAAAACCCATTCTCCGGCCCACTTCGGTCAATTGCCACCAATCCGCCCTCGCTTGGCCGGGAATGGGCAGGAATGACCTTTGCCGTGAAATTCTGCGTTCGGAATTGGTGACAGTTCCGCTTTTCTCGCCCCATCCGAGCGAGGGCAGGAACACATGCGCATGGCGGCTTGTATCGGTTTGGGTCACATCAGACACAACCACGAATGGACAGGCCTTGATCGCGGCTTTGACTGCATCCGCATCGGGCATGGAGACAACGGGATTGGTCGCCATAATCCAGATGGCTTTGATCCGGCCATCGGCAACGGCCTGAAACAGGTCAACCGCCTTCAAGCCGGGTTTGGAAGCGATGCGTGGCGCGCCCCAGAACCGCGCCACCCTGTCTTTGTCTTCATCGCTGGTGATGGACATATGGGCAGCGAGCATATTGGCAAGTCCGCCGACTTCCCGCCCGCCCATGGCATTTGGCTGGCCTGTCAGCGAAAACGGCCCCATGCCCGGCTTGCCGATACGGCCCGTTGCCAGATGGCAGTTGATAATGGCGTTTACCTTGTCTGTCCCCGAGGAAGACTGGTTTACACCCTGGCTATAGCAAGTGACTGTTTTTTGCGTGGCAACGAAGAGTGTGTAGAAAGCCTCTAATTGCTGCGCATCCAGACCCGTCTTTCGGGTCAGCTCATCAATGCTCAATTGACGCGCGGCAGCGACAGCCATCGCAAAGCCGGATGTGTGCCTTTCAATATAATCATGATCCAGATTTGCCGAATCCGCCAGAAAACCCAGCAGGCCAAGGAACAGGGCAACATCGCCATCGGGCCTGATGGCAAGGTGCATATCAGCAATATCGGCGGTCATTGTCCGGCGCGGATCAATAACGACGATCTTCATTTCCGGTCGTTCTGTTTTGGCTGCTATCAACCGCTGATAGAGAACGGGATGGCACCATGCGAGGTTTGAGCCGGTGAGGATGACCAGATCGGCCAGCTCCAAATCCTCATAGGTCCCGGGAACTGTGTCTGAACCGAAGGCGCGCACATGACCTGCAACTGAAGAAGACATGCACAGGCGCGAATTCGTATCAATATTGGCCGAGCCGATGAAGCCTTTCATCAGCTTGTTGGCAACGTAGTAATCCTCTGTCAGGAACTGGCCCGAAACATAAAATGCAACACTGTCCGGCCCATGCTGGCGAACCGCATCGGAAAAGCGGCTCGCCACCAGCCCCAATGCTTCATCCCAGCCCGCTTCTTCGCCAAACATTTTGGGCTGGAGCAATCGCCCTTCCAGATCAACGGTCTCGCCAAGAGCGGAACCTTTCGAGCAAAGACGCCCGAAATTGGCAGGGTGCAAGGGGTCACCCTTGATGCCGATGGCCCCGCTCTCCTCCCTGGTGGCGAGAACGCCGCACCCCACCCCGCAATAGGGGCATGTGGTGCGAGTTGTTGCTGTCGCTGTCTGCATTATTCCGCCGCAACAGCCGTGATTTGCAGATGCGCGAGGATGCTGTCCCCATCCAGCTTGAGCGGAATGGTTCTGACGCTGCCCTCATCGGCGCCAAGCGCCTTTCCTGTTTCCAGCGAAATGACCCAATTGTGCAAAGGGCATGTAACCGATGCGCCATGCACAATGCCTTGGCTCAAAGGGCCGCCCTTGTGCGGACAATGATCATCAATGGCGTAAACCTGATCTTCCATCGTGCGGAAAACTGCGATCTTTCCCTGCGGAGTCATGACGCAGCGAGCGCCGCGACGTGGAATATCGTGTATCGAACCTATCGCAATCCAATCACTCATGGCCTTTACTCCGCTGCCTGCGCATAGCCGATCGTCGCCATCGGCCGGAACTCGTGCTTGTCCACGCCCGATACACGTTCCGACCACGGATCGACCTGTGCAAATTTCTGACTGAAAACGAACCTCTCGAAAAACGCTTTGCGCTTGTCCGTGTCATTCATGATCTGCTGGCGTATTTCATCGAGGCCGACGCGTTTGGCCCATTTGTAAATGCGTTCCAGATAGCGCGCCTGCTCGCGGTACATTTGCGTCAGAGCAACGACGTGCTCCAGCGCTTCGTCTTCTGTCCTGACGAGACCAAGCACTTCCGTTCCTTTGATATCCAGACCCGCTGCACCGGCGAAGTGAATTTCATAGCCGGAATCCACGCAGATGATTCCTATGTCCTTGCAGGTGGCCTCCGCACAATTGCGCGGACAGCCGGATACGCCCATTTTCAGCTTTGCCGGAGTCCAGGATCCCCACATGAACTTTTCAATGCGGATGCCGAGGCCCGTTGAATCCTGCGTACCGAAGCGGCACCAATCGGACCCGACGCAGGTTTTGACCGTGCGCAGGCCCTTTGCGTAGGCTTGGCCCGATACAAAACCGGCCTTGCCGAGATCGGCCCAAACGGCGGGCAGGTCTTCCTTCTTGACCCCCAGCATGTCGATGCGCTGGCCGCCTGTGACCTTGACCGCAGGTATCGCGAACTTGTCGACAACATCGGCGATTGCGCGCAATTCCGATGAGTTGGTCATACCGCCCCACATGCGGGGAACGACCGAATAAGTGCCGTCTTTCTGGATATTGGCGTGCACACGCTCATTGATGAACCGCGACTGATAGTCGTCGGCATATTCATCCGGCCAATCGGAAACGAGATAATAGTTTAATGCCGGGCGGCATTTGGCGCAGCCGCAGGATGTCTTCCATTGAAGCTCCTGCATGACCGCGGGGATCGACTTCAACCCCTTTGCCTTGATCAGGCGGCGCACATCATCATGACCAAGATCCGTACAGCCGCACATAGGCGTAACGGCTGATGGATTATACTTGTCGCCGAGCGTCAGCGTCAGCAGCTGCTCGACAAGACCCGTGCAACTGCCGCATGAGGCCGATGCCTTGGTGTGGGCGCGAACATCATCAAGCGAACTCAAGCCCTTGGATGTGATCGCGCCGGTGATTTTTCCCTTGCATATGCCGTTGCAACCGCAGATTTCCGCATCATCCGGTAAGGCTGCAACGGCCGCCATAGGGTCCAACGGGGACCCTCCCTGATAGGATTGGCCAAAAATCAGGGTCTCTCGCATCTCCGAAATGTCGGTGCGTTTCTTGGTGAGGTCATGGAACCATGCGCCATCGGAGGTTTCACCGTAAAGCACGGTTCCGATGATCCGGTCATCTTTCAGCACAAGGCGCTTATAGACACCGGCGGCAGCATCGCGCAGCACGATTTCCTGCCGGTCATCTCCCTCTGCAAGATCGCCCACGGAGAACAGATTGATCCCTGTGACCTTCAATTTTGTCGGCGTTTCGCTGTGAACAAAGGCTGCGCTTGTATCGCCTGCAAGTTGCGCGGCAACCACGCGTGCCATTTCATATAATGGCGCGACAAGCCCGTAACATTGACCGCCCACTTCCGCGCATTCGCCTATGGAATAAATGTCAGGATCCGAAGTCCGCATGCCGGCATTTGTGACGATGCCGCGATTGATTTCCAATCCTGCATCCTTCGCCAAATTTCCGTTCGGCCTGATGCCGACTGCCATGACAACCAGATCGGCTGGCAATGTGGTGCCATCGGCCAATAAAACGCCTTCAACCTTGCCGTCGCCGATAATTTCCTTGGTATTGGCCTTGGTGATGACTTTAATGCCGCGTGCCTCTACAGCCTTTTCAAGCAGGTAGCCTGCCGCCGGATCAAGCTGCCGCTCCATCAGTGTCGGCATGACGTGCAGCACGGTCACTTCCATGCCGCGTGAAGCAAGACCCGCCGCCGCTTCCAGTCCAAGCAGACCACCGCCAATAACGATTGCCTTTGCCCGTGACTGCGCAGCCAACAGCATGGCGTTGACATCATCAAGATCACGATAGGTCAAAACGCCCGGAAGGTCTTTGCCCGGAAGTGGCAGAATGAAAGGCACCGAGCCGGTGGCGATGAGAAGCTTGTCATAGCTTTCCGTCGTGCCAGCATCGGAGGTAACCGTCTTCGCCTCGCGGTCAATATTGATAACCTTGTGGCCTTTATAGAGGGTAATGCCGTGCTTGATGTACCAGCCATCGCCATGGATGATGATTTCTTCAAAATCCTTTTCACCCGAAAGGACTGGAGAAAGCATGATGCGGTCGTAATTCACCCGTGGCTCGGCGTTGAAGATAACAATTTCATAGGCATCCGGCGCCAGTTCCAGCAAATGCTCCAGCGCGCGGCCCGGAGCCATGCCATTGCCGATGACGACCAGTTTTTGTTTTACCGCTGCCATTATGCCGCCTCCACAAGACGATGACGTTCGTAAAGAAATTTCATCACTGCCGAGCGGCAGCGGATATAGGTTGCATCCGAGGCCAGCTCGATGCGGCGACGCGGCCGTTCCAATGGCACGTCGAGAATTTCGCCGATCCTGGCCGAGGGTCCGTTGGTCATCATCACGATACGGTCTGAAAGGAGAACTGCCTCATCGACATCATGGGTGATCATCAAAACTGTATTGGCGAGTTCCGCATGAATCTGCATCACCTGATCCTGAAGATGCGCACGCGTCAGCGCATCTAGCGCCCCGAACGGCTCATCAAGCAAAAGCACCTTCGGCTCCATGGCCAATGCACGAGCAATGCCCACTCTTTGCTTCATGCCGCCCGATATTTCCGAAGGGCGCTTGTCCTTGGCGTGGACCATCTGCACAAGTTCAAGATTGCGCATAGTCCATTCATGCCGCTCCGCGCGGCTCTTGGTTGACGAGAATACTTTGTCGACCGCCAGCTTCACATTCTCATAGGTTGTCAGCCATGGCAGAAGCGAATGGTTTTGAAAGACCACGGCCCTGTCCGGTCCGGGCTTGTCGACCACATTGCCTTCAAGAAAAACAACGCCGCGCGTTGCCTGCGTCAGCCCCGCAACAATATTGAGCAGTGTCGACTTTCCGCAGCCGGAATGACCGATGATCGATATGAACTCGTTTTTCTCGACGGTCAGCGATACTTGATTGAGAACCTGCGTGGTGGCGCCGCCACGGCTGAACACCATGTCGATCTGTTCCAGCGAAAGATAAGGTTTTGCCATGATGAGCTCCTCAGGCACTTGCCGTGTTGCGGGTGACAGCCTTGGCGATGAAGGCAATGAGGCGATCAAGGAGATATCCGACGATGCCGACATAGATGAGCGCGAGAATGATGTCGCTGATGCGCGATGAGTTCCATGCATCCCAGATGAAGAACCCGATACCGACCCCGCCGATCAGCATTTCAGCGGCAACAATAGCGAGCCAGGAAAGTCCGATACCAATGCGAAGGCCCGTGAATATATAGGGTGCTGCAGCGGGGATCATGATCTTTCCAAAATACTCCAGCTGATTAAGCCGCAGCACCTTCGCCACATTCTGGTAATCCTGCGGAATATTGCGGATACCCACCGCAGTATTGATGATGATCGGCCAGATCGCGGTGATGAAAATCACAAAGATTGCAGATGGATTGCCATCCTTGAAAGCGGCCAGAGACAGAGGCAGCCAGGCAAGTGGCGGGACCGTTCGCAAAATCTGAAAGATCGGGTCGAGACCGCGCATGGCCCATTCACTTTGGCCGACCAGTGCTCCAAGCGCGATGCCCGCAAATGCGGCCAGGCAATAGCCAAGTGCAACGCGCTTGAGACTTGCAAAGATGTGCCAGAACAATCCCTGATCGACGCCCTGCCCCACATAAAACGGGTGAACAATAAGCTCCCAGGTTTCTGAAACGACACGCGAGGGTGGCGGTACGCTTGCAGTGGGGGAAGAACAGACGATCTCCCAGAAGATCAGCAGAAACAGAAGCGTCACGAGCGGCGGTAGGACGTGCGACATCGCCGATGCGAGCCATTTACGCAGTGCCCTGCCCGCAGGATTTCGCCTGGCAACCGCAAGGGGAACTATATCGGCCTGTGGTTTAACAGGCTCCATGGATTTCAGGCGGACAGGATTGGCGGTCATTCGTTTTCCTCACGCAGAATGTTTGATGTTGAGGCTGGCGAGATAGGTCTGCGGATTGTCTGGGTCGAAAACCTTGCCATCGAAGAATGTTTCGATACCGCGCGATTTGGAGGCGGGAATATCCGCCGCCGCGACACCAAGTTCGCTGGCAGCCGCCCGCCACAAATCTTCGCGATTCACCTGTCCGACCAGCGCTGAAATATCCGTATCCGGGGCAAATTTCCCCCACCGGATATTTTCTGTAAGGAACCATTTTTCATGGCTCTGGAACGGGTAGGAAGCATTGTCCTTCCAGAACTTCATGAGGTGCGGGCTAGCTGTTTCCTGCCGTCCGGAGCCATAGTCGTAATCGCCCTTCAAGCGTCCCACTATGTCTTTCGAAGGAACGTTGAACCATGCCCGTTTGCCCACCATTTCGGCCAACTCTTCCTTATTGGCCATCTCGTCGGCCCATTGCTGGGCTTCCATGATCGCCATGAGAAGGGCTTTGGTGGCGATCGGGTTCTTTTCGACCCAATCTGCGCGCATGGCGAAAGATTTTTCCGGATGTTTCGCCCAGATTTCAGCCGTGTTGACGGCAGTATACCCGATGCCCTGATTGACAAGCTGGGCGTTCCACGGTTCGCCCACGCAGAAGCAGTCCATCGTTCCAACTTTCATGTTGGCAACCATCTGGGGCGGTGGCACGACGATTGTTTCAACGTCCTTGTCGGGATCGATACCGCCCGCAGCGAGCCAATAGCGCAACCAGAGATCGTGCGTTCCACCGGGGAATGTCATTGCGGCTTTGGCCGCATTTCCCTCAGCCTTCTTTTTGGCGAATGCTTCCTTCAACACTCCGGAATCGACACCCGCCTTGTTCTGCGCATAGGCCGAACCGACAGAAATGCCCTGAGCATCGAGATTCAGCCGCGCCAATATAACCATCGGCAAAGGCAGATTGTTTTGGGTAACTTTGCCCGTGCTTATCAGATAGGGCATAGGCGTCAGAATATGCGCGCCATCTATGCCGTTTCCTTGAGAACCCAAGACGAGATTGTCGCGCGTTGTTCCCCATGACGCCTGTTTTACGACCTCGACATCCGGCATCCCATGTTTGGCAAAGAAACCTTTTTCCTTCGCAACGATGAGCGGCGCCGAATCTGTGAGGGCGATAAAGCCAAGGACGGCTTTGGTCGTTTCGGGGCCTGCAGCGGCAGCAAACGCCCCGCCGGGAAACGCCGCTTTTGCAGCGGCAAGCAGGGTCAGCGCACCGCCCGCCTTCAGGAATTTGCGTCTCGCTATGCCATTCGAACGTTTCTGATCCATAAGCTTCCCTGCAATATTGGCCATAAAGGCTGATCGAAAAAAAAACGCCGCCGGATCACATTCACTCCCGGTAGAACCGTTGGAATGAATTGAGCCAAGCGACGTCTGTGTCTTTTGAAAGCACCCGATGCGGTGCTCGCGGTTCCTGTCTTCATTGACGGAACATATTTATCAAAGCAATAAGCGTGCCAATTAGAGAGTTATTTTATTATCTTATTGAATTTAAATGTATTTTTTAATTTCTGTTATTCTTCTGAATGCATGCACATACAAGAACATTGTCGTTGTCAGTGCAGTTTCTGCGGATATTTTGTGCGATGCACAAGAAATAAGCAGCTACCCGATCTATTCATCTCCCTTGGTTGAGCCTAAACTTTGCAGATAGCGCGTGATATTTGCAGGGTCGAAAACTGCCCCGTCAAGGAATGCATCCGCGGTGCCCGCTCCTTCCACGCGCGTATCATTAACGGGCGTATCAGGGCGGACCCCAATGGCATTGCGATAAAGGTCGGGGCGAAAGGCTGCGCCCGCCAGACCGGCAAGCGATGGGCTATAGTCCACCTGGGACCAACGAACCATTTGACTGTAAATCCATTGCGCCTGGCTAACCCATGGGAAGTTCGCCGCATCCCGATGGAAATTGAAATAGTCAGGAACCGTACGTTCGGCGCCATCCGGATCAATTGTGAATTGCCCAAGCAGCACGCGATGCAAAAGATCAAACGGCACATCAAGATAATTGGGGCCCGACAAGAGTTGCGCCAGTTCCCGCCGGTTTTCCCCGTCATCGCACCAGCGGGCGGCACGGTCCAGCGCAACGATCAGGCGCGAACCCGTCTCAGAATTTTGTTCAAACCAGTCCGGGCGCATGCCGATGACTTTTTCCGGGCTGGGTGCCCAAATGTCTTCTTTGACTGCAACAATACACCCAACGCCGCGCGAGACCGCCACCATGTTCCAGGGCGCACCGACACAGAACCCGTCAATAACGCCCGCCGACAATGCGTCCGAAGTCATGGGCGGCGGCACCACAACAAGCTTCACGTCAAGGTCAGGATCAATGCCACCGGCCGCCAGCCAATATCGCAGTTCGTAATTATGCGATGAGAAGGGATATGTTATGCCCAGCGTAATCGGGTCGAGCCCTTCATTCCTGCGAACCTCGATCACGCGCTTTAACGCCCTTGCATTGACCAGAGCGTCCTGCTTGCCGGACAGGTCCGCCATAGTCTGCATGCGCCTGTACAAGCCAAGCGAAAGCGTGATGGCGTTTCCTCCGCGCCCAAGAATAAAGGGCGCTATGACAGGAGATGGATTGGAACCCAGGCCCAGACTGGCCGCCACCGGCATCGGTGCCAGCATATGGGCAACATCGAACTGCCGGAAAGCCAGACGGTCGCGGATGTTGGCCCATGACACATCCTTGATCAGGCTGAGTTGAATGCCTTCGCGCGCAGCAAAACCAAATTCGGCTGCAGCAATCAGGATCGCAGCGTCAACCAATGGGATGAACCCCGCGCGAACCAGCCTCGAACCCGGACTGGCGATAGTAGCCGGCGCTGCCAGGCCGCCATTATCAATACCGGTGCGGATGAAACTCATTGTAACCCTTCCTAAGATCCTAACAGAGCGGCCGCTGTGACAACGCTCTGCGCGATATCAGCAATCTTCCGCTTTTCGTTCATCGCGGTTTGCCGCAACAATGAATAGGCTTCATCCTCCGACATTGAGCGGGATTTCATCAAAATGCCCTTGGCGCGATCAATGATCTTTCGCTCTTCGAGGGCGCTCCTGGCCTCAGCCAATTCCTGCTGCAATCGACTGAATGCCTTGAACCTGCTGACGGCCATATCAAGAATGGGCTTTACCCGCTCTTTCTTCAGCCCATCGACAATATAGGCGGAAACACCCGCCTCTACCGCTGCTTCAATGGAGGAGCTATCGGACCGGTCCACAAACATGGCAATAGGCTTGCGAACGGATCGGGTCAGCTGGAAAAGATGTTCCAGCATGTCACGGTTCGGCGTCTCGATATCGATAACAATAACATCGGGCCCGATAATCTCGATCTGCCGGGCAAGACCGACAATATCATGCAAAACAACAACCTTATCATGCCCGGCTTCGCGCAATCCTTCCTCAATAATTGAGGCGCGGATGCGATTCTCGTCGAAGATCATTATGGACAAAGCGGCAATCATGCCTGAATTTTGCGCATGCTTGAAAATTGTGCAAGTCTGACATTAGGACGCAGCACTAAAGTTTAAGGGCAGCCGCGCCCGAAGGTGCGTGATGCCATTAGGCTGCGAAATCCAAGCGATTTCCTCAATTCTTCCTTAGCGCAACGAGCCGCGACCGCTGGAATGCCAGCCCTGAAATCAGCGCCAGGACACCCAATATTACGGCAAGTCCGATGCCGCTGGCGCGCCAGCCCCATGCCGATATTGCCGGGGTGCTGATCAGAGGCGACAGGAATTGGCCAAGGAAGACCGATCCCGTCAGCAGCGCACCGGTTTTTCCCCGTTTATTGGAAGAGGTTGCGCTTAAGGAAATCGCCACGAATCCTGGAATGGCCAGGGCGTAGCCCGCGCCAATGGCTGCACAGCCGAAAAAGACTGCCACTCCGGCTTTAACTGTCACAAGGGTGGCAAAACCCATAGTCATCAAACCAAAGCCGCAGGCCCAATTGCCAGCATAACCAATCGCCTCACGAAGACGCGGATAATAGAGAGCCGCCGCCCCGCCCGCCAGCATGAGCGTCCCCAGCGCAGCCCCGGTCATGGCGGGCGATGAATAACCTTGCCCTGATAAAAAGAAGGGCAATTGAGTGGGCATGACGAAGAACAGCATGGTCACGACCATTTGACCAAGAGCAAGCAGATATATAAGCGGCTGGGTCTTCCCTGCGTTGATCGAAGAAAGGTTTTGTTCAGCCGGCATGCTGGACGGTGGATCGACAATGACCCGCCAGAAGAATGGCATGACCAGTATAGGCAGCGCATAGACCGCAAAGGGAAACCTTGGTCCCATTGTGGCAAGGAGGCCAGCGATCATGATGAAGACAAAACCACCAAGATTGCGGGCAGAAACCTGGGCGCTCGTAACAATATGCAGCGTTTTGCCGGAGAAATAATCGCCCAGCAATGCCGATTGCGCAGTCATGATCATGGCAAGTGCAATACCAAGGCACAATCTGCTGGCCATGATCAATGGCAGTGTCGGAAGGAACAGTCCGGCGCTTCCCGAAATGATAAACAGGATCAACCCCGCCAGAAGCATTGATCGCCGGCTCGCTCTATCGGCAATTACACCGCACCACGGCGCGAAGAGCACGACCGCCAGGGATGGGGCGGGAACCAGCAGGCGGATCAAAAAGCTGTAGGTTTCATCCCCCGCAAACTGCGTTTCAAGACCGGGCAAAGCGGGGCTGATCGTGGCGGCGGTCATCACTGTAAGCGATGCAACCAACATCAAGGCCACAGCGCGCGGATCGCGGCGGATCGGCCGTTCTTCAAGTTCATTTGTCAGCTGCATTTTTATCGTCTCCATTGTCATTTTTATCAGGAACGCGCATCATACGAATTCAAGTCAACTTGAGGTCAAGCATGAAATTTCTCGACATTGGCGAGGTTGCCAGCGCAAGCGGATTGCCCGCCTCGACGCTACGATATTATGAGGAACAGGGCCTTATCGCTTCCGTAGCCAGACACGGATTGCGACGCCAATATGAGCCGGACGTGCTCAAGCGGCTTGCTCTGATCAATATGGCCCGCACAGCGGGATTTCTGCTTAGCGATGTGGCAGATATTCTGGGCCGCGACAGCGAACTTGCGATCCCGCGTGACGAATTGCGAACGCGCGCCGATGCTCTGGATAAAAAGGCGCAAGAGATAAAGGCCTTGGCGGGGATCATGCGCCACGTGGCAGAATGCTCCGCCCCGTCACATTTGCAATGCCCCACATTTCAAAAGCTGCTGCGCGTGGGAACCAAATATCAGTCCCGCATACGCAAGCAGAAGCGCAAGGAACCTAGAGCTGCCTGACAAAATGGTTGGCTCTCAGATCGCGTGACGAACCTTACGGCGCTGGGCGGTCACTTTCTCCAACCACCAGTTCCATTGGCCATATGATGCCGGATTTGACCGCGGGATAATTGTCTTCAAAAGCAGGCATTGTCGAAAGCAATGTTTCGGCCAGCTTGATGCCAAGATCGCGAAGCGATAGACGGAAACAGGTCAGCGTTGGCGATAGAAAGCGGCTTTGCGTACTTTCGCGAAATCCTATGACAGCAATATCCCGCCCCGGATGAATACCCATCTCGTAAAAGCGCCGGTAGAGCCCTATCGCCATGTTTTCATTGACCAGAACGACGGCTGTCGGCATGGGTTTTTGCTCAAGCATAGCGCAGGCGACCTGATAGCCGCCTTCCTCATTGCTGGGCGCGGCCAGAACCAGATCCGGATTGAACTCGATGCCGCCCTTTGCCAGCCCTTGCCTGTAGCCGCTTAGAAATACATGGCCAAGATTGACATCGCTATTGGGAACGCCAACGGCGATGCGCTTGTGTCCAAAGCCCACCAAACGCGTAACTGCGGTGATGGCCGTGCCCTCAAAATCAAGATCGATCCACGGAAATGAGCCATCAGCAGCGCTGCGCCCCAGCGCCACAAATGGAATCTTCCGCTCCAGCAGAAATGGGATGCGCGGGTCCTCCCGCATCGTTGCCGATATGATCAAGCCATCCACGAAGCGCCGTCCGACCACCCGGTTGAGATAAACGCCCGGATCTTCATCTGTCCCGCATAACAGCGCGACAAGATCGAGCTGATGCCGCCGGAACACCGATTGCACGCCTCCAAATACCGGCATGAAAAAGAAGCTATCGCCGATTTCCGCTGTTTCAACCGTCGATTCGATCATGAATCCGATTGTGTTCGTCGTTCCCTGTCGCAGGCTGCGTCCGGATTGGTTCGGCACATAGCCAAGCGTCTTGGCAGCTTGAAGCACGCGCTCACGGGTTTCCGGATTAACATCGCTCTTGCCGTTCAGCGCGCGCGAGACCGTCCCGATGGAAATATTCAGATGGCGGGCAAGGTCCCGAATGCTCACGCTTTTCTCCCGGCTAAAGAAATTAACAAGACCCCTGGCAGGCATATATTTTTCGGTGAAGTTTGCGAGCCTGACATTGGCGCAAGTGCCTGCAGACGCACCGGATGCAAATGTCAAATTCACTCCACCAACGATTCGATGTGAGGGTCCTTCCCACATAAAACACCGAAATAAGGGATTGACAAAAATAATTCGCCATTCTTAGATCGTAAACGTTTACGGAAGCGTTTTACAACCGATTTTCTCGGTTTATGGCGAGTTTCTGTAGGGAGGAGCAGGAATGCAAAGTGCCGTTTTAGTCGGTTGCGGAGCCATGAGCAAAGCGTGGTTCGAGGTGGTTCGCACCATCGGCGACATTGAGATCGTCGGCGTGGTCGATCTTGCTGCAGAGCGTGCGCAAGCACGTATCGCAGAATTTGGCCTGACCTCGGCAAATGCATCCAACGATCTGGCAGCCACGCTTGCGCGCACCAAACCCGATTTGCTTTTCGACATTGTTGTTCCGGCCGCCCGTCATGCCACCGTAGCAGCGGGACTTGCAGCCGGTTGCCACGTGCTTTCCGAAAAGCCCATGGCGGAAACCATGGACGAGGCACGCGATCTCGTTCATCGCGCCGAGGCCGCCGGGCGCATCCATGCCATCGTGCAGAACAGGCGATATCTCGCGCAAATTCGCCGCATCCGCCGGTTGATCCAATCCGGCGCTATTGGCGAAGTGACCAGCCTTCATTGCGACTTCTTTCTTGCTCCCCATTTTGGTGGCTTCCGCGAGGAAATGCGTCACGTCCTGTTTCTCGACATGGCAATCCATACTTTCGACGCAGCACGCTTTCTTGCCGATGACGCCGCCGATGCGGTCTATGCGCGCGAATGGGAGCCCAGCAATTCCTGGTACGCTCAGGGATCGTCCGCTGCCGCAATCTTTGAATTCTCCAATGGAGCCATTTTCACCTATCGCGGCAGTTGGTGCGCCGATGGCATGCGCACAAGCTGGGAAAGTGGCTGGCGCATCATTGGCAGCAAAGGATCGATTGTCTGGGATGGACATGATGACATACGGGCCGAAGCCGTCACCTCCGGCAAAGACGGCCTGTTTTCCGGGGTGACCGCAGTCGAGATACCTCCCCTCGATACGTCTGATCGCGTCGGCGGTCACCTCGGAGTGATGCAGGATTTCATCGCGGCGACCCGCGGTGGCCCGCGACCGGAAACCGCCGGAAAAGAGAATATCAAAAGCCTTGCCATGGTCTTCGGCGCTATCGATAGCGCCGAGTCCGGGCGGCGCGTCGAAATTACGTTCTGAAGGAATATGAGAATTGAGTAATCCAGCAACAGCCATTCGCATCGGTACAATGATCAAGGGCAATGCGCCCGACCCTGCTGCCTATGTGAAAAATATCTTGCCGCATGGTTTTGAGAGTATCGAACCGTTTTTCTGGCAAGTGATGAACAAGGACCTGCCAACGCTGGCGGCGCAATTGAAAGACGCCATCGGTGATGCCGATGTTACCATTTCAACGCTGGGCATGTTTGGCAATCCGCTGGAAGATACGGAAATAGACCGGGAAACGCTCAAAGGCTGGGAGGCATTGATCGATAATGCCCATCATTTCGGCGCAACGACCATTGCCGGATTTACGGGTCGTATTCGTGGAAAGCCGATCGAGGAAAGCCTGCCGCAATATAAGCGGGTCTGGTCTGAGCTTGCCAGGCGAGCAGCCGATAAAGGCGTTAAGATCGCCTTTGAAAACTGCGCCATGGATGGCAATTGGGCAAGTGGTGACTGGAATATCGCCCATAATCCTGATGCATGGGAAATGATTTTCAACGAAGTGCCCGCGGAAAATATCGGACTTGAATGGGAGCCCTGCCACCAGATGGTCTATCTGATCGACCCATTGCCGCAAATCCGCAAATGGGCATCGAAGATATTTCACGTGCACGGCAAGGATGCGACGATCCGCTGGGAAGTCATTCGCGAGCACGGGATTTTCGGCAAGGAAAAATTTGTCTTCATGCGCTCACCGGGTTTCGGCGACACAAATTGGGTGGATGTCATTTCCGAATTGCGCCTGGCCGGCTGGTCGGGTTCCATCGACATCGAAGGCTGGCACGATCCCGTATATCGCGATGCGCTGGAAATGACCGGCCAGGTCCATTCGCTCAATTATCTGAAACAGAGCCGTGGCGGTTCATATATCGCCAATCCCTGAATTCGACTGGCCAACCCTGCCATTGAGAAGCAGGGAAGCCGGACCAACCCCAAGAGGAGGAAGCAATGAAGCCTATTCTAAAATGGATAACAGCCGCATCCCTGCTTATGACCGGCGCAGCCGGGGCCGAGCCGGTAACGCTGGATGTATGGACCATCGACCGTCCGGACCAGTATATGTATCTGGTGAAGGATGAGTTTGAAAAATCCCATCCCGATATCAAGCTGAACGTCAAGACAGTCCAGTTCCGCGACATGGTCAATGATCTGGCGCGGGCAACGGCAACGGGCGAGTCTCCGGACGTGACCTATATCGACAATCCCGAGGTTGCTCTCTTTGCCTCCCGCGGTCTGCTGCTGGATCTCACGCCGATGCTTGATGAATCGAAAGTCATCAAGAAGGAGGATATTTTCCCCGGGCCACTTTCCTCGGTCAGCTGGGACGGGAAAATCTATGGTGTGCCGCGCGGCGCAAATACAATCGCGCTCTATTACAATGCCGACATGTTCAAGGCCAAGGGGCTTGATCCCGATAATCCGCCGAAAACGTGGGATGAGCTTTACGATGCAGCCAAGAAGCTGAGCGACCCGGCCAAGAACGTCTACGGTCTGGCATTTTCGGCCGTGGCCACCGAGGAAGGCACGTTCCAGTTTCTGCCTTGGTTGCAAATGGCGGGCGGCGACTACAACAAGGTGAATACTGAAGGCGGCGTCAAGGTTCTCGACTTTTGGGGCAAGCTGCTTGATGAAAAACTTGCCTCGCCGGATACGCTGATCCGCAGCCAATATGACTCGACCGGCACATTCAATTCCGGCAACGCGGCCATGGCGATCTCTGGCCCATGGGAATTACCGCGCATGAGCCGCGACGCCAAGTTTGACTATCGGGCGGCATTGCTCCCGGTCCCGCAGGAAGGCGCCACACGCGCATCTGCATTGGGTGAAGGCGACAATGTCATCCTTGCCAATAGCGATCATCCGAAAGAAGCATTCATTCTCCTCGAATTCCTCTATGGCAAAATGCCCGATGTCTGGAACCGTTTCGGCTTTCTGCCGGCAGCAAATATCAAGTCCAACAATCCCAATACGCCTGCGATTTACGGGGTCTTCGAAGAGAGCATGAAATATGCTCGCAATCGCGGACCGCACCCCGAATGGCCAAAGATTTCCAAGGCCATCTACACTGCAATCCAGTCATCGCTGACCAAGAAAAGCGATGCAAAGACGGCGCTCGATACTGCGCAAACCCAGATCGACAGTATTTTGAACTGATAAATTGCGCTTCGCTTTTTCCTTCATGCGAAAGAGCGAAGCCTATTTGTTCGGCGGCGAGCGGAGGACGCTATGCAAGGCATTATGAGAACCATCCGGGACGGCAGCGGTTTTGATATCCTGCTGCTCGGGCTAGCCCTCATTTATCTGATCACCTTCTCGGCTTTTCCGATCATCTACAATATTATCATGTCGCTGCAGACCGTAGATATGTTCACGATCACTTCGTTCAACCGGCCTTTCGTCGGCCTGCAAAATTATTACGACATTTTCTCGCAGCCCATCGCCGGTTCTGTCTTCTGGAACACTCTGAAATTTGTGGTGCTGTCGATTGTTTTCCAATTATCCATCGGGTTCGGTCTCGCCCTCTTCTTCCAGCAGGATTTTCCCGGCGCCACCTATCTGCGCGGCTTGTTTCTTGCCGGATGGATCATGCCGGCTCTTGTCGTCGGTGCCATCTGGAAATGGCTTTTCGCCGGTGACTTCGGCGTCATCAACTATGCGTTGACCGCGCTGGGGCTTGCGGACGAGCGCATCTTCTGGCTTTCCGACCCGGATGTCACTCTCTATGCCGTTATTATTGCCAATGTCTGGCTCGGTATCCCATTCAACATGCTGCTGCTTTCGGTGGGGCTTGCAAGCATACCGCGTGATGTCTACGAGGCCGCCGAACTTGATGGCGCGGGACCTTTCGAGCGATTCCGATCCATCACATTGCCGCTGATGCGTGCCCAGCTCGGCGCAGTCATTTCTCTCGGCGTCATTTTCACATTGCAACAATTCGACCTGATCGCGGCATTGACGCAGGGCGGCCCGGCAGACAGTTCCAATGTCGCGCAATATTGGTCCTGGCAGCTTTCCTTCCAGACCTATGAAATCTCGCTCGGCAGCGCCGTCTCCGTCCTCATGATCATTTTCGTCATCATCGTAGCGGCAGTCTATGTCCGCTCCACCCGTCACGAACACAGCTATTAGGACGGAAAGATGAAACGCACGATTCTCCTCCTCATTGGCCTGTTTATAACGGCGATCTATCTCTTCCCGCTCTACTGGATGTATCTGACAGCGCTGAAAGGCGGTACGGAAATCTTCCGCTATCCACCAACCTTCTGGCCGAGCGATCCGCAATGGAACTTCCTGAATGTCTGGAAGAGCCGGGATATGGGCCGCTATATCTGGAATTCCCTTTTGATCGCCATGGGCGTGACGTTTCTCGTTACAATGCTTGGAACGGGCTGCGCCTATGTGCTGTCCCGGGTGCGCAATATCTGGATGGATCTGGCCCTGTTTGCGATCCTGATGATGCAGGTCCTGCCCTCATCCTTGATGGTGACGCCCATATTCGTGATGTTCAATCAGATCGGGCTTCTCGCCAGTCCAAGATTTGCAGTCATTCTTGCGCAGACCGCCAAGATGCTGCCTCTTTATATCGTGCTGTGCCGCGCAACCTTCGTGCAGGTACCACGAGAACTGGAAGAAGCAGCGCTCGTCGACGGGTCATCGCGCATCGGTGCCTTCTTCCGCATCATGCTGCCATTGGCCCGCAACGGTATCCTGATCACCTCCGTGCTGATCTTCCTGCAATCCTTTGGTGAATATGTCTATGCGCGCTCGCTGATCGCCAAGAATGAGCTACAGACTGCGACCGTGGGTTTGCAGACCTTCATGGGTCCGGAGGCCAATGACTGGAACGGCATCATGACATATGCGGCCATCTATGTGACGCCGATCCTTATCGCATTCATGCTGTTGCAACGACGTATCGTCAGCGGTCTCACCGCCGGCGCGCTCAAGTGAGGTCAACCACCATGCTCCAGATCGAGATCGACCACCTGAACAAGCATTATGTCGGGTTTCATGCACTCAAGGACATCAATATTGCCATAAAGCAAGGTTCGTTCGTCGCCTTGGTCGGGCCATCCGGCTGCGGCAAGTCGACATTGCTGCGCACCCTGGCGGGGCTTGAAAAGATCAGCTCCGGCGATGTGCGCATTGCTGGAACCAGCGTTGTCGGCAAACCGCCGCGCGAACGCGATGTCGCCATGGTGTTCCAGTCATACGCGCTCTATCCGCATATGGATGTCGAGCGCAACATGAACTATTCGATGCGCCTGAAACGCCGCCCGAAGGATGAAATTTCGGAGCGGACACGCGCTGCCGCCGATACTTTGGGGCTTGGCGGTCTTCTGGATCGTTTGCCCAAGGCGCTGTCGGGAGGACAACGGCAACGCGTAGCCATGGGCCGGGCCATCGTTCGCAATCCGAAGGTCTTTCTGTTCGACGAACCGCTTTCCAATCTTGATGCCGCATTGCGGGTCCATATGCGCGGGGAAATCCGCAAGCTCCATGAGCGGCTGCAGGCGACATCTGTCTACGTCACCCATGATCAGGTCGAGGCAATGACAATGGCCGATCATGTTGTGGTGATGCGCTCCGGCGTGGTCGAACAGCAAGGCAGCCCTCTGGATCTTTACGATCATCCTGGCAATAAATTTGTTGCCGGGTTCATCGGTTCGCCCGCCATGAATTTCCTGCCGGCGACGGCAGAGGCTGGTGGCAAGATCGTCTTCAACAAAGATAGCACGCAGTCTATCCAGTCAAACTTCCATATCGAGGCGGGCCGGAAGTTATGGGTCGGTATGCGACCCGAACATCTCTCGCTTCAGTCCGGTTCTAACGATGTGGAAATTGATGCCGTTGTAACCGGCATCGAATCCACCGGCAGCATGACTTTCGTCGTCCTCGATGTTGCTGACCAGCCGGTAATCATGGCCCATAGCGGCAGACCCGGAAACGACAAAGGTGAGAAAGTCCGCCTGCATATTTCTGCGGACAATCTCCACCTCTTTGACTACGAGACAGAATTGGCCATCACGTCGGCCCGGACGACTTGAAGGCGAGCCTTGGAATAGCCACGTCGCTTTTGCTCATCAGCCAGAATATGGCCGGAGCAGAAGCGACGGCAATCCCCGCTGCGATCGAAAAGAAGACCGTATAGCCCAGATGCTCGGCGATCCAACCGGCACCGAGGCCTCCTACCATACTGACCATCCCGTCCATGCACTGGAAAAGCGTAAAGTCGACGCCGGCCTGTTTCGGATCAGACCAGCCCATGAACTGCGAATAGAGGGCTACGAAACCAATCGACATCACGCCGGAGGAACTGGCAATGGCAACCGCGATGATAACGGGCTTTGATGCGGTGCCACCGAAATTGAAGAAAGCGAAGGCGAAAAGCAGAGCGGCCTGCACGAGGATCGTCAGGATCAGCACAAAGCTTGCTCCCCATAGTCGAACGAGCGCGCCGCCAAGAAGAGCCCCGCCGAAACCAACCAGCATGCTCCCAAGGCCATTCAAAACCCCTATCGTCGCAAGATCGAAACCATAATCGATGAGGAAGGGACCAAGCATGGATAGTCCCCATTTCTGTGCAGCAACGTAAATCGCCGCGATCAGAAGGCCCTTTCTGATCTGCGGGCGTCGCAGCGCCACCATCAATGACGGAGCATGATCGCGAATCTCGACGACCGAACGCGCGGGTGGCCCGAAAATGAAAGGCAGGCCGAGAACAAGCACCCCAAGCGCCATAAGATATACCGCTGGGCTCCAGCCCATCCTGTCAACGAGAACGAGAAACAGCCCTGCTCCGATTGCGGAACCGAGATAGGCGCCGCCAACCTGGGCGGCGTTTCCCCAGCCATGATGTTCCTTTGCCAGCGATTCCACCGCATAGCCATCGCAGGCTATGTCCACGGTTGAGGTTATGAAGGCAATGAATGTCAGGCAGAACAATACCGGCATCAGCGGTGAAGGTCCGATCAACCCCATGGCGGCAAGACCGGCCGCGCAAAGAAGTCCTCCGACGAGCACGATCAATTGCGATCTATTGCGCCCGACCGGCGGCAGTCTGTATCGCTCTACATAGGGTGACCAGAGGAATTTTAACGCCCATGGCAGGACCGTCAGATATAAAAGTCCGATCTGGTCAAGTGGTAGACCCTGGTCCCGCAACACCGCCGGGAGTCCCAGCATCGTCAACCCGCCAATAACGCTCTGCGCCACATAAAGGCCGCCAACTGCGACAAAGACCAGTACCGGAGAAGGATTGGATAATTTCGCCATCAGAAACGGTACCGCATGCTGGCAACGACCTTCCTGCCTTCATCGAAATAGCAGAAACCGGTGGTGCAGATTTGCTTGACCTCATTGAGGAGATTGGTCGCATTGACCTGCAGGCGAACATTTTCGAGGGCTAAATCCAGCTTGCCGAAATCATAGCGGATGGAGGCATCGACAAAGGTTCGGTCCTTGTTGTCGAGCACCGGCGTATGGACATTATCGCCGAAACTCGAACCGACATAGCGCACGCCTGCCCCCACTCCGAGTCCGTCCAGCGGCCCATCCTGGAAGTCGTAATTCACCCAAAGCGAGGCTGTGTGATAGGGGGAGGAATTAAGCGTCTTGCCCTCCGTCTCCGGCGTCAGCCGGGTTATCTCGACATCATTATAGGAATAGGCGGCGATGAAGCTCAGCCCATTATCCATCGACGCTGTCGCCTCAAGCTCGAAGCCGCGGGATTTGAGATCAAGCTGCCTGAGCAGATTGGTGCCCGACGAGGTTTCGTAAACCGTGGCATTCTTCTGGTCGATGTTGAACACCGCAGCGGTCAGCAGGATATTGGTGTCGGGCACGGCATATTTTACGCCGACTTCCACCTGCTCGCCCAATGTCGGGCGCGCCTGCTGTGCAACGCTTCCGACGGTTTGGATCACGCCGGGATTGGCGACGAATGATGTGCCATAGCTGACATAGGGCGTCAGCCCGAATGGTGTGACATAGGCAAGCGCGACACGTGCGGTTGTTTCACTGTCGTCGCGTGCATAGCTGTCGCCGCCGGGTGTATATTCGCTGTCCACCCAGTCATGGCGCACTCCGGCAGTCAGCCGCCAGGCATCATAAGCGATCTGGTCCTGGGCATAAATGCCGACGGACCGCTGCCGCTGCATCTCCTCATAGGTGATTTCCGGAACATAGGTATGATCGTCGGTGAAGTTATCCGGCCCGCTGCCCTGCCGGGCGGTATATTTCATATAGCTGTAGTCAATACCGGTAACCAGTTGATGCTCGAGCGCTCCGGTGTCGAAATCGCTCTTCAGATAAGTGTCGGTCGCGAGGCCGCTATTGTCCTCATAGCCAAGACCGGGAAAATTCTCGAAGACCCATTCCTGACGCATGGAAAGGTCCGAGTAGCGCAGCTTGTGGTAAAGTGTCACCGAATCGCTGAGTGACTGTTCCAGCTCATAGCCTATGCGCCATTGCTTCTGGCTGAAATCATTGAACCGGGCATCGCCGCCATATTCAGGCGTCGCGCCTATGGACGTGCCGCCCGGACCATATTTATTGATGTAGCCCCACGTTCCACCGGTCGTGCTATCCATATATTCGCCCAGAACGGTCAGTTTCGTGCTCTCATCCGGTTGCCATGTCAAAGCAGGCGCTATGAACAGCCGGTCGTCCTTGACCGCATCGATCTCATTTCGCGCGTCACGGGCAACGCCAGTCAGGCGGTAGAGAAGCGTATTGTCCGCATTGACCGGCCCTGAAAAATCAAAGGCACCCTGCACCCGGCCATAGGAACCATATTGGATCTCGACCTCGCGGAGTCTTTCTTCTGTCGGTCGTTTCGAAACAACGTCCACGATCCCGCCCGAACTGCTCGCTCCATAGATTGAAGCTGCCGGCCCCTTCAAGGTCGTGATCGCCTCCAAACCATAGGGTTCGAGCCGGAACAGCCCATTGGGACTGCTGATCTGGCGCAAACCATCGCGAAATACACCCGTATAGGTCAGATCCATGCCGCGAATCTTGAAAGCATCGAATCTCGGTTCAGCTCCGAAAAGGCCGCCGCGTACACCGGGCGTATAATTCAGCGCTTCGACGAGATTTTGCGGCTTGATGTCCTGCAATTGCTTCTGGGTGACTGTGGAAAGTGAAACCGGTGCCTGCGCCACGGGCGTATCGGTTTTTGTCGCGGTTCGGCCAGATTTAGCCACATAACCATCGGATTCGATAATGCCGTTGACGCCTTCGGCGCTGCCATCAATGACGATCGTATCCAGCGTGATGGAGCCATTGGCCGCCGGTTGCGTTCCGGGTGCCGCATTCGTCGTTTGTGCCTGCACCATACCACCGGATGCCAGCAGCAGCACGCTGCCAAGGGCGGTTGATGCGAGCCAGCCGCATCCCGTCTTATCGTTCATATCAGTCATCTGGGACCCTTTATCATTCACGTCTTGCGGGGCACTGCCTCGCCTTTTCCACATCCACTGAAAGCGCAATGTAATCTTGACTCTTCCACTCATCTTTCCGTTAGGACAAGCCGGTTGAGTTTGCAACTATAAGTGGACAATAGCGGTAGACTTTTTGGGGATTGGCACAGGTTCCGCTTTTAAAAGGTCCGGCAGGGTGTTTTGCGCGTCTGAAGCGCCGCGAATTTGGGGGCCTGTCACATGGACTTCACAGACAAGCGTTTAACTTGTCCGAACGATGCCTGACCCGAAAGCGGGAACGCGTTGTAAGGCACTGATGCCTCCTTTCCGCCCTTCCCTGTGATTCATCAATGCAACGAGAAGACTATTGAGAGTAGCAAATACCCTGCATCATGGCCGGTTTCTGGAATGCTTGAAGGCTCTGGAAAGCAGCGATGGCCTTACCCGCCAACAACTGGCCGACCGATTGTCATTGCATCCCGTATCGATTGGGTTGCTTCTTCGCAGATTGATCGATGAGGAATTGGTCGTGGGCCGGGTCATCCATTCGGGCAAAACGCGCGGGCGACCGGTTACGACCTTCTTCATCAACCCGGCCGGATCAGATTCGCCCGCCGCAAAACAGGAAGCCTTACAGCGTGGTGGCAGCGCGCGATGCCTGATCATAGGCGCCTGAAAGGAAACGCAGAACTGCGGCTATCTCCGAAAGGGTTTCTTCTGCAGGGCGCGCATTGATCGTTGACGCTACAAATAAGCGTTCCCGTATCTGGGCATAACGCGCGCAGGCGTCGGAGCCTTTTTCCGTAATCCTGATAGTTTTTTCTTTGGCAATCTTACCGGTGCTGACCAAGCCGGCCGCTTCCAGTTTGCGAATAGCGTAGGTGGCAACATGGGTGTCTTCAATATCGAGCACCAGGCAAATGTCCGCCAACTTCTTTTCCCGGTCTCGATGGCGTACCGAATGGAGTATGAGAATTTCTGTTGCTGAAAGCCCCGGCAGTCCGGCAGCGGCCATGCATCGAACCATCCAGCGCGAAAAGGCATGGGAAGCGAGGATCAAACCATATTCTACTTCGGAAAGACCAGGGGAACCGCCATCGGCAAGATGTGCCGAAGACACGATGGGGCCGATTGACGTTACAGGCTTGAGATGCTTTGGCAGTGCTGTCGCAAATTGCTCTTTCTCTGCGTCATCATTATCCTGCGGCCCGGCCGTCATCATATCCGCCCCTCTTTTAATGACTTTATATCATCATTTTATCGATATATTGTCAACAATGAGCAGTCCATCACCTGGTCAAGGCTTGCTCGACAATCTTGGCTGGAGATGGTGTTTTGATCCGGGGAAAGTCATAGGCGTTTACTTTCGAGGTCGCATATCCCGCCCCCACCAGCGCCTCGGCGAGTTTGACTGCGGCGGTAACGCCATCAATGACGGTAAGACCGGTCGCAATGCTTAGCCGCTCGCACAAGGCTGACATTCCGGCGCAGCCAAGCACAATCGCTTCGGCGCGATCTTCCAGCTTCGCCTTATGAATCTGGATGGTCAAAAGCCGCTCTGCCTCGGCAGGATCACTGTCCACCCCAAGCACCGGCAGGTCGATTGCACGAACATTGCGGCAATGGCGATCAGCGCCATAGGCTGAAACGAGATCTTCAATGATAGGGATGGAGCGGGGCAAGGTGGTAATGACTGTAAATCGGCGGCTGATCGTCATTGCCACCTGCACCGCAGCCTGACAAATGCCCACAACAGGACCACGCGCAATTTCCCGTGCCGCATGCAGCCCCGGATCATCAAAACACGCGATGACATAGGCGTCGACACCCTGCGCTTCGCCTTTGACAATTTCCGACAACATGCTCGGAACCGCCATTGCCTCGTCTGTGCCGCCCTCGATGCTGACGGGTGTATCCAGCGGATTGACGGCAGTCACGCGTGTTGTCGGGTTGGCAACCCGCATGGCGCTCTCAAGCACCTGGGCAGTCATGGAGGCCGTTGAATTTGGATTAATCAGATGAATATGCATGGTTCAGTTCCTTCACCGCGTCAGTCGCGCCGGGATTTAATGAAATCAGAGATTGACGGGGGTTCGAGAACGAACTGTCGGTCAGATGTGATGTAATTGTCAGCATGAAGGCGGGCGATGGGCTGATAGACTTCAGGATTGACATAACGCCCTTCGGCATCGAGACAATCGCGGCGGACATGCATGTGCACGACCTCACCGAGAATGAGCACGCGGCGCGGATATTCGATCAGGCGTTCCACACGGCATTCTAGTGAGCATGGGGCGGTGGCCACATAATTGGCATCGAGCTTGGCGCATTTTTCCGCCTGAAGGCCCGCCATTTCCAATTCATCGATCTCGCTGTCAAAGCCCAAGCCGCAAACAAGCATTTGCTGGGCAATGGTCATATCAACCATATTGACGACGAACTCGCCGGTGCGGCGAATATTGATCATGGTGTCTTTTTCTTCACCCGATTGCCGCGGTTGCACACCAAGAACCACGATAGCCGGATCATGGGAGAAAACATTGAAGAAGCTCATCGGAGCCGCATTGCTGTGTCCAGCCTGCGAGCGGGTGGTCACAAGCGCAATGGGTCGCGGGCCGATAAAGTTGGTCAGCAGACGATACCGGCTGTCCGGTTCCAATGTTGTAAAGTCAAACTGCATTGCAACCTCCCCTCTCTATAATTATCGTGTACAATTTCTAGTATGAATTGTCTACAATTATGCAGACAAAATAAGTTGACATTTTTCGTTTGATCGCGAATGTCTGTGTTCAAGAGGAGGCGCGCAAATGACTGAACAAACAGGGGTTTCTGCACAGGATATTGTTGAACGTGTCTGGCTTTCCATCGCCGAGCGGCGGCTTCGTCCAGGCGTCCAGCTTAAAGAAGGCCAGCTCGCAGCGATTTTTGATGTCAGCCGCGCACGCGTCCGCCAGGCTCTTGCCGCGCTGGAGCGCGACGGTCTTGTCACGATCATCCCCAATCGCGGTGCCTTCGTTTGCCAGCCCTCGGTGGAAGAAGCACGCGACGTATTCTTCGTACGAAGAGCGGTCGAAAGGTGCATCGTAGACCGGCTTTGCAAATCCATCTCCAAGGCCAATGTCACAAGACTGCGAACCCACGTTGCCAAGGAAAGAACCGCCAACGCCCAGAACATCACGACCGATATTATCAAATTGTCCGGCGGCTTTCACTTGCTGCTTGCCGAAGTTGCCAGTTCCGACTTCCTCTTTGCTACGATGCGCGATCTGATTTCCAGAAGCTCGCTGATTACGGCGGTCTACCGCAATACCAATCGCTTCAATTGCGGCCCGGACGAGCACGCGGATATTGTTGAAGCGATTGCCCGTGGCGATCCAGAGACTGCGACAAAGCTTATGGAGCATCATCTGGAACATGTCGAAACCGAGCTTGACCTGAGCGAAATCCGCGACCAGCCTCATGATCTGAAGTCCGCCCTGGCATAAATACCCTGTCTCATAGCGCCACGGCGGCTTCGCGTTCATCGACCAGATGACAGGCAATGCGGGTACCATTGCTCAACATGCGCACTTCGGGAATTTCCACTGAGCATCGCTTTGTTGCAATCGGACAGCGCGGATGAAATGTGCAGCCTGAAGGCGGCTTGAGCGGGCTTGGCACTTCACCGCTAGCGGGTGCGCGATTTCTGTTCGGGTTCTGCACATTCGGGATCGTTTGCAGCAGAAGCTGCGTATAGGGATGGCGGGGGTCGGCGAAAAGCTTTTCCGTATCGCCCTCTTCCACGATCCGGCCGAGATACATAACGGCAATGCGATCCGACATGTGCCGGACGACACTCATATCGTGGCTGATGAAAAGATAAGTCAGGCCAAGTTCATCCTGCAATTTGCGCATGAGGTTGAGAACTTGGGCCTGAACAGACACATCGAGTGCAGAAGTCGGTTCATCGCATACGAGAAATTCCGGTTCGCTGGCGAGCGCGCGCGCAATCGATATGCGCTGTCGCTGTCCGCCCGAAAACTCATGCGGGAATTTTTCGCCATCGGAGATCGACAGGCCGACAATCTGAAGCAATTCCTCAACCCGGTCCGCAATCTCTGACCGTGTCTTCAGCAGCTTCAATTCACGCAGCGGCTCGGCGACAATGTTCTTGACGCGCCAACGCGGATTGAGCGATGCAAACGGGTCTTGGAAAATCATCTGCACGGAAAGAGGCGCGCCCTGCGCGCCGGGTGCAAAGCGAAGCGCACCACTGGTTGGCCGGTGCAGTCCCGTCACAAGGCGCGCAACGGTGGATTTGCCGCAACCACTTTCGCCGACAATGCTCAGGCATCCGCCGGCAGGCACGGTAAAGCTGATATCATTGACGGCATGGAGATATTGACGCGGTTTCCTCTCCAGAACCCGGCTGAGCCATGGCGCGGAAACATCGAATGTTTTGACAAGGCGCTCTGCGGTAAAGGCCGGCATTTTTTGTTGAATATCCATTATGCAACTCCTCCCGCATTCAGCCAACAGGCGCTCGCACCAGCACCGGCCGGGATCAGAACCGGCTGCTCGCGGGTACAGCGCGGACCAGCCGATTTGCAGCGTGTGTTAAAGGCGCAGCCATCAGGAATGGCATCAAGCCGTGGCATGGAGCCATCGATCTGGTTGAGCCGTTCGACCCGGGCAGCAAGCGCCGGAATGGAAGCCATAAGGCCGCGCGTATAGGGATGTTTTGATGCGTGCAGCACCTGTTCCACCGGACCGACCTCGATCAGCCGCCCCGCATACATGACCGCTACCCGGTCCGCGGCTTCAGCAATGACGCCCATATCGTGGGTGACAAGCATGATCGCGGTTTGCTTTTCCTTGCACAGTCGGCGCAACAGGGAAATGATCTGCGCCTGAATGGAAACATCAAGCGCCGTTGTCGGTTCGTCGGCAATGATCAGCCGGGGCGATGCGGCAAGCGCCAAGGCAATAACCACTCTTTGCCGCATGCCGCCGGAAAACTGATGCGGATAATGATCGACACGCTCGGAAGGTGAAGGAATGCCCACCTCGCCCAGCAGTTCAATCGCCCGTGCTTTCGCCTGTGCCTTGTTCATATCCAGATGTTGACGGATTGTTTCGGTCAACTGCGCGCCGACCGTGAACAGAGGATTGAGTGAGGTCAGCGGGTCCTGAAAGATCGCGCCAATCTTGCGCCCCCGAATCTTCTCCATCTCATAATCGTCGAGCGTGTCGATCCGCCGTTGTTCGAGCCAGATTTCACCGCCGCTAATGTGGCCGGGCCGCTCCAGCAGTCCCAATATGGACAGGCCGGCCATCGACTTCCCTGCGCCGGACTCGCCTACCACACCAAGGATTTCGCCAGCCCTTATGTCGAGGCTGACATCCGAAAGCGCGGTGACCGTGCCATGGCGGCCGGGAAATTCCACCCTGAGGTTACGAACGTCAAGAATGAGTTGACCGGCTGCTTCACCCATTTGCGTTGCTCTCCATTGGATAGCTGGAAGGAAATATCTCGGATAGCGGCGGATGCGCCCAGCTTCGTTCCGGATATTTTGCGACAAGGCGGTCAAACTGTTCCTGCGCCTGTATCTGCGCGGATTCCATGTCGATACCGGCAACCTTGCCGCCAAGCATTGAAAGTCGTCCGTCGACAAACGTCCCGCGTGTCACCTTGCCTGATCCGCCTGTGACAAGCGTTGTGATCGGATCAATTGCCGGTGTCATGATCACATCATCAAGGCCAAACACCGCAATATCCGCCCGAGACCCCGGTGATAGCTGGCCGATATCCGTTCTGCCCAGTGCTTTTGCCCCGCCAAGGGTCGCCGCATCAAAAAGATCAGCAGAACGCACACGGTCCGGCACGCCATCATTGATGCGGGAGGTTATCAAACCGACCAGCAGATTCATCAACATATCGGCAGGCGCCGTATCGGTACCCATTGCGATATTGATGCCTCGGCTGCGGCAGGCAGAGAAGGAATTGAGCGTGTTTCCGCCACGAGCTGAAACCAGCGGACAATGAACGATGGAAACATTGTTTTCCGCATAGAGGCGCAAGTCTTCTTCAGTTGCGTTGGTCGCATGCGGCGCAATCAGCCGCTCGCTCAGCAATCCATGCTTGGCAAGCCAAATGGGTGCCGTCGTGCCATGCAGCGCCCGCACTGTTTCAACTTCCATTATGCCCTGCGCCATATGCAGGCGTATCTTGCAGCCAAGTTCCTGCGCAGCAGCGTCCGTGCGCTTGAGCAATTCTATTGTACAGGTTTCCACCCGATCCGGCGCAAGCATGCCGCGCACAAGATCGCCGCCCCGCCCCGAATGCTCTGCGATAAATCGCACTGCATCGTCCAAACCGCGTAGCCCGCGTCCTTCATCAAAGACGGGAATGATCTGGCCCGGACTTTCCAGCACCATGCCGCCAGCACGATAGGCAGGGCTGAGATAGACCCGCAGACCCATTTCCTCCGCTGCATCCGCTGCCGCTTCAAATTCGGCAACTGTCTCGCCCCATTCACGATAAAAAAGCGAAGCGATGGGAGCCGCCGTCGTTATGCCGTTCAAAAGCAATTGTCCAAAGGCAAACCGCTTTTGAAAAGCCAGTTCCTCCGGCGTGTACATTTCATAGGGGCCGGCTTCAACATAGGATCGCGGCCAGACACGGCCCTTCGCCCAACCGGGATGGTTGTCGATACCCAGAATAGTCGTATCCAGATCGGACAAGGCGTCGAGATCGATAAGACCGGGGCTGATCAAAGCCTTTCCAAAATCGACGCGGCGAGCCACCTCGCCCGCAAAACTATGGCCGACGAAAAGCACCTTGCCATCTTCGAACACAACCTCTCCCTTGCGGAACAGGCGATGAGTGCCATCGCTATGACCAAGCACCCAATCGGCGGTCAGCAATGTCCTGCCTGCCAACCTGACGCCGAGTTGCAAACTGTCCAGATTTCCTGTCATGGCATATCCACAATGGCTTGACCGGCGCGGGCTGTCACGCGCCCGCGCTTGATAACCAATGGACGCGGCGCCACGTCAACAACAGCATGGGCAAGCGTCTCGCCCGTCAGCAATGTCATGTCCGCATTGCATCCAATGTTCAGGCCATATCCTTCGATCCGCATGACATCAGCACCACCCTGCGAGACAATGTGCAGGACATGCTCCAACTCGTGATCTTTCCGCATTCCGTTTTTCATGCCGATGATCTTGGCACGGTCGAGCATATCAGGCTGACCCCAAGGCCCCCATGTATCACGAATGCCATCGCATCCGCCGCCAACCCGAACGCCTGCTTCCTTGAGCCTCATGACGGATGGCACTGCCGCCGATGGCGCGCCGGTTGTGAGGATTGCCACATCCAGCGCGGCTAGCTCATCAATCAGTTTGCCGACGCGCAGATAATCATTCATGCCGAGCGCGAAAGCATGACTTATGGCCACTTTTCCCTGCATGCCATTGGCACGGATACGCTCGAAAATCAGCTCCATCGTGAAGGCGCCAAGATCGCCTGCCTCATGGAGGTGGATGTCGATTGGCCGCTGATGCTTGACCGCCAGAGCAAATATTGTGTCCAACTGCCCCTTGGGATCGCGGTCAATGCCGCATGGGTCGATGCCGCCCAGAACTTCGCAGCCCTGCGCAAGCGCCTCATCAAGCAGTTCCTTCGTTCCGGGCATGACCATAAGGCCGGATTGCGGAAATGCGACAATCTCGATATCGATGATATCGCGCAGTTTTTCACGCGTTTCCCAAACGCCCTCGACAATGGAAAGCCCATGGGTGGGATCAATATCGACATGGCTGCGTATATGGGTTGCACCGTGGGCCGCCAGTCCGATCGCGTGGCGCATGGATTGGCGATGCGGGTCAATCCCGATATCGCTGCGGTTTTCCCGCTCAAAGTCGATACGCTCGCGCAGGATCGCCGCGCGATTATTCACATGCCAGGGCATGCCCCATGTGGTCTTGTCGAGATGGGTATGCGCATCGATAAGTCCGGGGATAACGATGGAGTTGCCCCCATCTTCCACCGCCATGCCAGGCTTGGGCTCGAAACGACCGAAACCGGAAATTTCACCGTTCTCGATAAGGATGTCGCAGGTCTCGCCAGCCATGGGTCGCACATTGCGCAGCAGCAAATCGGTCATAAATCATCTACCTCAATTTTGGATTCAGGGCGTCACGCAGCCAATCGCCGATCAGATTAACTGCAACGACGAGCAGGCACAGCTGAAGCACCGGGAAGAGCACGATCCACCAGGAACCGGAAAACAGGAACTGATTGCCGATACGGATCAAAGTTCCGAGTGAAGGCTGGCTTGGCGGCATGCCGATACCCAGAAAGGACAGCGTGGCTTCCGTCAAAATGGCCATGCCGAAATTCAAGGTGGCGGCGACGAGCACGGGCGTGAGCGTATTTGGGAGAATATGTTTGCCCATGATCCTGCGCGCAGGAACCTTGATCAGCCGTGCCGCATGCACATAGTCCTTGCCGCATTCCACAATCGTCTGGGCGCGTACGGTTCGCGCATATTGCACCCAAGCCGACAGAGCTATCGCAAATACCAGCACGGCTGAGGCGCCCATCTCGCGAAGGTCCGCTGGCAACATCTGCCTCACCACTGTCGAAACCAGTATGGCAACTAGAATAGTGGGAATGGACAGCGTTATGTCGCCAATGCGCATCAGAAGATTGTCGATAAAGCCTTCGAAATAGCCCGCGACCAGACCCGCACTCATGCCGATCAGCAAGGAGAGCGCCACGGATGCTATGCCGATGAAAATGGAAATCCGCGTCCCGTACAAAATTGCCGAAAGCATGTCGCGGCCCTGCGTATCGGTTCCGAGCAGATAGGGCCACTCGCCACCTTCCTGCCAATAGGGTGGAAGCTCTGCTTTCCACATGTCGAGCTGCGCACCATCATAGGGATTTTGCATGGCGATCAGCGGCGCGAAAACCGCTGTCAGAATGAGCACTGCCAATATGACCGCGCCCGCAATCGCAACCTTGCTATGCTTGAACGACCACCACAGGTCACTGTTGCGAATGCGCTTGTGCAAAGGCGGTCGCGCCGGTCTTGGCAATTTGGGTGGCTTGGTTGCATCAATGGTCATTGATCCGGTCTCTGCTCTAGCGTGTGCTGCGCAAGCGGGGATCGATCACTGCATAAGCAATATCCACCAGCATGTTCAGAACAACGAAAATGAAAGAAATGATGCACAGATATGCGGCCATGACCGGAATATCGATGAATGTCACCGCCTGAATAAACAGCATACCCATTCCCGGCCACTGGAACACGGTCTCGGTGATCAGGGCAAAAGCAATCAATGAACCAATATTCATGGCGGTCATGGTGACAACGGGCATCAGGCAGTTTCTCAAGGCGTGCCGGAAATAAATCCGCCAACGGGGGATACCCCTCGCGCGCGCAAACTTTACAAAGTCAGAACGCAGCACTTCCAGCATTTCGGCGCGCACCAGCCGCATGATGAGCGTGATCTGGTAAAGCGACAGCGCGATTGATGGCAGGATAAGCGCCAGACGCCCCGATGGAGTAAGAAGCCCCGTCGACCACCAGCCAAGCTTGACCACGTCGCCGCGCCCGAAAGCGGGCAGCCAGCCCAGACTGACCGAGAAGACCAGAATAAGCAGGATACCGACAACAAAGCTCGGTAACGACACGCCTACAATGGAAATGAACTGCAATCCTTCAGTGTACCACTTGCCGCGCTTGATTGCGGTGAGCACGCCAAGTGGTATTCCAAGAACAAGCGATATCAATGTTGCCACCAGCACAAGCTCAAGCGTTGCTGGAAAACGGTCGGCAATCAACGTCAGAACATCCTGTCCGTTGCGGTAGGAAATTCCGAAATTGCCCTGCGCTGCATTGACGACGAAGCGAACATATTGCGTTGGCAAACCATCATTAAGACCAAGCCGCTCGCGCAGCTCGTTCCTGTCTGCCTGCGTCATCTGTTCGTTCGCCATCAACTCAACCGGATCACCTGCGAGCCGGAAAATCAGGAAGGCGAGCATGGCTACTGCGAGCATAACCAGAATTGCGTTTCCTAAACGCCTCACAATAAAAACCAGCATATAGTGTGCTCCCTATCCGTCCGCCTCGCAACTAACGAAGCCGACCGCCAGACTTATTTGGCAATATGTGTCAGCCAATGGCGAGGTTTATTGTCCGCCAGCTGAACGATGCTATCGACCTTGCCCGTCATTACCCAGGCCATGGGCTGCTGATGGAGAGGAAGCATGATGATCTCATCCTTGACCATTTGCAGGGCCTTGGTCTGAAGTTCCAACCGCTTGGGCCTGTCCATCTCGGTCGACGCCTGAACGATCAGCTTGTCGATTTCAGGATAAGACCATCCACCCCAATTGAAGACTCCGGCATTATCCGTCTTTGTCTGGATCATCTGAAGCAGGATGGAATAGCTGTCGAGCATTGGCTCATTTGCCCAGCCGATCAGGTAAACATCCGCCTTGCCATTTGCGCGTTTTGGCGTTTGTGCGGCGGCTGGCGCAATATCAAGCTGAGGCTTGAAACCACCGCGACTGAGCATATTGATCATGCCCTGGCACAGTTCTTCCTCATTGACATAGGCATCCGTGGTGCAAACGAAGGTAAAGGGTAAATCGGTCGCGCCAGCTTCTGCCAGTAGCTTCTTGGACAGTTCCGGATCAAATGCCACCGGCTTGTCGAGTGCTTCCGTATAGCCTGGAATTTCCGGTGCAATGATTGCTCCGGCAGTTCTGGACTTGCCGCGCATGATACGCTTCTGGATCAGTTGCGGATCAAGCGCATGGGCAAATGCCTGACGCACGCGCAGATCGTTGAACTTGTTCTCCGTGCCATTGTCGAGCTTGGCCTTGCGGTTGAATCCGATCATCACGGTCCGAAGATCGGTGCGCTCCATGACTTTAAGGTTTGGCTGAGCAGCAAGGCGTGGAATATCCTGCGATGGAGCATTGTCCGTGAAATTGATCTCTTCTGAAAGCAGCGCCGCAACGCGGGTTGCTGCCGAAACGATGGGTGTAAACTCGATGCGGTCGACATTGGCGTCGGACTTGTCCCACCATTGCGTATTCTTCACCAGAATGGTCTTGCTATCGGGCACCCGGCTCTCGACGACGAAGGGTCCGGTTCCGTTCGCATGATAGGTCGCATAGCCTTCCAGCTTTGCACCCACATCGGTTGGCTTCAGCGAATTGTTGTCGGTCAGCCAAGTCTCATCGAAAATGTGAATATTGGTAAGATCGTTAAGGAGCAGCGGGTAAGGCCCCGTCAATTCAATATCGATCGTATAGTCATCAACCACCTTGGCTGATTTATAGGCCGGCAGATTACCGCGAAGCGGCGATGTCTTGTCACTCACGCGTGTCAGCGAGGCCAGCACATCCGCAGATGTAAACGTTGCACCATTGTGGAATTTGACACCCTGACGCAGGTGAAAGCGCCAGACATTATCCGAGACAACTTCCCATGAGGTTGCAAGGGCAGGCTCAATCTGCAATTTCGCGTCATATCTGACGAGGCCTTCATAAACATGGTTCAGGAAGGCAATCGTATAACTATCCCCGTAGGAATAGGGATCGAGCGAGTAGATATCACGGGGCGCGCCCCATTTGAGAGTTTCGGCATGACTGGGTAAAATGAGGGTCAATGCCACCGTGGCCGCTAGGCCTAGTTGCTTAAACATTCTGGTTGTGCTCCGCTTCTGGATGTTGGTCGCCCCCTTGAACGGAGGTCTTCCCTTGCTTATCGGATAGCGCCGAAGCGCTACCAATCACTCGCTCATGCGCGTCAGCCAGTGCCGTGGCTTGTTATCAGCCCGGATTACGACACTCTCAATCTTGCTGCTTGTGGCCCAGGCCATTGGCTGCTGATGCAAAGGGATCATGATTGCCTGATCCTTGGCGAATTTCAGTGCCGCAGTTTCAATTGCCAGCCGCTTTTCCCGGTCCTGCTCCAAGGCGGCGTCTTTCACCATTTTGTCGAGTTCGGGATAGGACCAGCCACCGTAATTCGCCACGCCATCGGCGCCGTTGCGGGTGGAAAGCACCTGAACCAATATTGAATAGGCATCAAGCGTAGGCTCATTTGCCCAGCCGACCATATAAACATCGGACTTGCCGCTCGAACGCTTGGGCGTCTGCACAGCACGCGGTCCTATATCGAGCGTTGGCTTGAATCCCGCCCGGCTCAACATGTTGACGACACCTGAGCAAACGTCCTCCTCGTTCACGCTTTCGTCGTTCATGCAAAGATAGGTAAAGGCCAGATCAGTCTGCCCGGCTTCGGCAAGCAACTTGCGGGACAATTCCGGATCATAGGTTGCAGGCACGTCAAGCGTGGCATCATAACCGGGGATCTCGGGTGCAACCAAAACGCCTGCCGGATGCGCCAGTCCGCGCATGACCTTCTTGTTGATCAGGTTCCGGTCAATGGCGTGATCAAATGCCTGCCGGACCCGCAAATCATTGAATGGATTGTCGCGGCCATCGGTCAATTTTTCGCGGCGGTTAAAGGCAATCGAAATCGTGCGCAAATCGGAGCGCTTGTCGACCTTTATGCCCTGCGTTGCTTCAAGGCGGCTGATATCCTGAATGGGGGCCGCATCCACCAGATCGACCTCGCCGGATAATAGCGCTGCAACACGCGTTGCCGCTGAAGTGATCGGGGTGAATTCAATGCGATCGAGATTGTGCTTCTTCTCGTCCCACCAGCCTTCATTCACGACGAGCGTCGTCTTGCTGTCGGGCACGCGGCTTTCCAGCTTGAAAGGCCCGGTGCCATTGGCGTGGTAGGTTGTATAACCTTCAACCTTAGCGCCGACATCGGTGGGCTGCTCGCTCTTATTATCCGCAAGCCATTTCGCGTCGAACATGAAGATGTTTGTCATATCATTGAGAAACAACTGCGATGGCGCTGAAACCTCGATATCGACCGTGTACTGGTCAACCTTCTTCGAGCCGGCATAGAGCGGAATATTTCCTCTCAAAGGCGATGATGGCGCGCTGACCCGCTTGAGCGAGGCAATGACGTCATCGGCGTCAAAATCCGAACCATCATGAAACTTTACGCCTTGGCGCAGCTTGAAGCGCCAATATTTATTGTCGATCAGCTGCCACTCCGTGGCCAATGCCGGAACGACTTCAAATTCCGGCGTGTAACGCACCAGACCTTCGTAAATATGGTTCAGAAAGGCGAGATTTGAGGTCGAGCCATAGGAATAGGGATCCAGGGAGAATATGTCCCGCTGCCCTGCCCATTTAAGCGTCGCCGCCTCTGCGGCTGTTCCCAATAACAGGATTGATGTCACCGCCATCAGAATGGATTTTCGCATTCGCATCATCAATGTTTCCCTCTTCCGCGAGTGCCTTTTGCAAGCTTGACCGCGATTTATTGAAAGCATAGGGCCATAAGGATTTCTCTTTGTCAACGATATTGTCGACAATTTTAAGAGGGATTGGCACCAATATGATTGACAAGCAAGAGCATCGCTTTGAGCGGCGCGTCTTGGTTGGGAGTAAAGCCGCTGCTCGAATCTATACCATTCCGGCAGTTCTTTCGCGGCGAACAAATCTTGGTTTGACCTACCTTAACCCTATTGCCGTAAATAAAGTGAACCATAAAAGAAATTGGTTGCGTCGTTGTTTATTGTTAAATAGGCTAAATTTTAGGGGAAAGTGCGACAAGCCTTGGAGACGCGCTTTATATTCTCATTTATACACCAAGGCATGCGTCTCACATTTGTGAACCATTCTTCATATTGATCCGCTTTTGAAGGTTTCCCATGCCCGTTCGTGCCAAACCTGCTGCAAATTCCGGGCACGCCCTTGAGCGTCTGCGCATATTGCTGAGTTCTGTTCCGTTGGGCGGCGAATTGCGCCTTCCACCGGAGCGTGAATTGGCCGAGGAAATCGGTGTGGGACGGCGCGCTCTTCGCCGAGCGCTTGAGGTTCTGGAAGATGAAGGCCTTATCTGGCGTCAGCAGGGCAAAGGAACTTTTGCCGGTTCCCAACAGGTCTCAAGCACGCTGCGGGTCAGCAATCTGGCAGAATTTACCAATCCGCTTGAGGTGATGGAGGTGCGCATTGAAATCGAGCCGGTTCTCGCACGCATCGCTGCCACGAAAGCCACACCCGTTCTTATACAGCAGCTGGAAAGGCTGGCATCCAAGGCAAAAGACGCCACCGACATTGATTCCTGGGAGCTTTGGGACGGCGCGTTCCATCGCAAGATCGCGGAATCTGCGGGCAATCAACTTTTCATTCTCTTCATGGGAATGATCGACCAGATTCGCCAGAACGATGCCTGGCGTCACTTTCGTGAACGGACCCGGTCCTCGGGTCGCACAACCCTTTCAGTAGAGCAGCACGACGCGGTGATCGAGGCTATCCGCCGGTTCGATCCTGCCGAGGCAGAGGCTGCCATGCGCAAGCATCTGCTCTCCATTCGCAGCGCAGTCATTGAAGCCATGCAGCTTACAGACAGCGTGGCGCCAGTTTGGGACGTAGCGCCCAATGATAAAATCAGCAGTAAAAAAAGTTCAACTACAGAGGGAATCCAATGAACTGCATCAAGAAACTCCTTTTAACCGCCGCCATTGTTGGTTCGGCCTCCGCAGCCTTTGCTGCCGACCTGCGCATAGGTCTGCAGGATGATGCGGATATTCTGGATCCGCACCGCGCCCGCACTTTCGTCGGGCGCATCGTCTTCACCTCGATGTGCGACAAGCTTTTCGACATTAACGAGAAGCTGGAGATTCAGCCTCAACTCGCCAAGGAATGGTCCTGGTCGGAAGACGGCAAGGCGCTTACCGTCAAGCTGCGCGACAATGGCAAATTTCATGATGGCACGACAATTGACGCCGCCGCTGTAAAAGCCAATCTCGAACGGGCGAAGACGCTGCCGGAATCACTGCGCAAGAGTGAAGTCGCCTCCATCGCTTCGGTTGATGCAGTCGATGCGACAACGCTCGTGATCCACCTGGTCAAGCCGGACGCATCGCTGCTATCGCAGCTCTCGGATCGTGCGGGCATGATCCTGTCACCCAAAGCTTTCGAGGGTGGTGATTTTGGCGAAAACCCTGTTTGCTCGGGTCCTTACAAGTTCGTCGAGCGCATTCAGAATGACCGCATCGTTCTTCAGAAATTCCCGGATTATTGGGACGCGGCAAATTACAAATATGACAAGCTGACCTTCATTCCGATCTCGGACTCGACAGTGCGCCTGGCAAATCTGCGCTCGGGCGATCTTGATCTTATCGAGCGTATTGCCCCTTCTGATATCGAAGCCGTAAAGGGCGATTCCAATCTAGCATTTTATCCAGTCACCGGAACCGGCTATCAGGCTTTGACCTTCAACATGAAGAAGGGTGACAAGGATACGTTTCCGATCGGTCATGACAAACGCATTCGTCAGGCTTTTGAACTGTCTATCGATCGCAACGTCATCAACGAGGTCGTCGGCCAGGGCATCTTCCAGCCTGCCTATCAGCCATTTCCACCAACCAGCTTTGCCTATGACAAGAAGTTCGAAAGCCGCCAGCGCGATGTGGCCAAGGCCAAGGCTTTGCTCGCCGAAGCTGGTCATGAGCGCGTCAAGCTGGAGATCGCTTTCGGCAATAACACCGCCTCGCAGCAAATCTATGAGCTGATTCAGGCGATGTCGGCCGAGGTCGGTTTTGATATCTCGCTGCGTCCCACAGAATTTGCCGCGCTGCAATCGGCGCTGAAGGACGGCTCCTTTGAAGCCGGTCAGAGCGGCTGGTCAGGTCGCGCCGATCCGGATGGTAATATCCACGCATTTGTAAGCTGCAAGGGCAATCTCAATGACGCTCATTTTTGCAGTGAGAAAGTGGATGCGCTGCTTGAAGAAGCCCGCAGCCTGACCGACCCGGTCAAGCGGAAGGCGCTTTATGATCAGGTCCAGGAGATTACCCAGGACGAACTGCCCATCGTCTACCTTTATTACCAGCCATGGCCATTTGCGGCACGTGCCAATGTAAAGGGTTTCACGGCCTATCCTGATGGCATGATCCGCCTGAAGGGCGTTTCAACCGAAGGTTGATCTTCATGGCCTGGGGCGGCCCATCCGCGGCCGCTCCCTTGCCTTCCCGTTTCCAGTTTTAAAGTGTTGCCCCATGATCGAGATTGTTTTCAGACGATGCATCGTCGTCCTGCCCACGCTGCTTCTCGTGTCCATTATAGTATTCGGTATGCAGAAGCTTCTTCCCGGCGATCCAATCCTCACCATGGCAGGCGAGGACCGGGATCCGCAAACCATAGCCTATCTGCAGGAGAAATATCGTCTCAATGATCCGATCCCCGTCCAATATGTCGCCTGGCTTGGACAAATCCTGCGGGGCGATCTTGGAATTTCTTTGCGCACCGAGCAGCCCGTCCTTAGTCTGATTGCGCAGAAACTTCCTGTCACTATCCAGCTGGCCGCATTTGCCATGGTCATAGCCTTCATAATCGGCGTGCCCGCAGGCATTATTTCTGCCATACGCAAGGGCACGGCCACGGACTATGCAATCAATGTCGTGGCGTTGTCCGGCCTTTCAATTCCCAATTTCTGGCTTGGCCTCATGCTCATTTTGCTGGTATCGGTGCAATGGCAATTGCTTCCGGCTTCCGGGTACACCTCGCCGCTGGAAGATCTCGGCCAGAACCTGCGCACGATGATAATGCCGGCCTTTGTTCTGGGAACCGGACTTGCCGGTGTTCTCATGCGCCACACCAGATCCGCCATGCTCGGCGTACTGCGCTCCGACTATGTGCGGACGGCGCGAGCCAAGGGGCTCAATGAAAAGACAGTGATCCTGCGCCATGCGCTGAAAAACGCGCTGGTTCCGATCATCACCCTATCGACGCTGCTGTTTGGTGAATTGCTCGCGGGCGCTGTTTTGACCGAACAGATATTCACCATTCCCGGCTTTGGAAAATTGATCGTCGATGCCGTTTTCACCCGTGATTATGCCGTGGTGCAAGGCGTGGTGCTTTGCACGGCCGTCGGCTTCATCCTGATGAACCTTCTCGCGGATATTCTCTATATCGTTGTCAATCCACGCCTGAGAGATGCATCATGAGTGCCATCACTTCCCATCGCAGCAGCTCTTTCAGCCGCCAATTGTCCAAATTCACGCGCAACAAGGCAGCCGTTGCCGGGGCCATTATTGTCGGCATCTTCGTGGTGCTCGCGATCTTTGCGCCCCTGATTGCTCCCTATGATCCTTTTCAGACGAGCTTCACAACGATACGCAAGCCGCCTTCCGCGCAATTCTGGCTTGGGACGGATGAGCTTGGACGCGATATTTTCTCGCGCATGATCTATGGCGCACGCGCATCCTTGATGGCGGGCGGCGTATCGGTCGTGATTGCGGTCATTGTCGGCGTGCCCTTTGGCCTGCTTGCCGGATATTTCGGCGGCTGGATCGATGGCGTTATTTCGCGTCTGGTCGATGCAATGCTGGCCATCCCCTTCCTCATTTTTGCGATTTCACTGGCCGCATTTCTGGGTGCCAGCCTGACCAACGCCATGATCGCCATTGGCCTGTCAGCCGCGCCGATCTTTGCCCGCCTCACTAGAGGACAGGTTCTATCGGTCAAGGCGGAGGAATATGTGGAGGCAGCACAGGTTATCGGCCTGCGGCACCCACGCATCATCCTGCGCTATATCCTGCCGAACTCAATTCCTCCCGTCATTGTACAGGCGACGCTGACGATCGCGGCGGCTATTATCGCAGAAGCCAGCCTGTCTTTTCTCGGCCTTGGCCAGCAGCCACCCAATCCTTCCTGGGGTTCAATGCTGAATACCGCCAAGAACTTCATCTCGCAGGCACCTTGGATGTCGCTATGGCCGGGGGCTGCAATCTTCCTCGCCGTTTTGGGCTTCAACCTTCTTGGTGATGGCCTGCGCGACGCAATCGACCCGCGTGAATACTAAGAATTCATACAAAGCAGGAACAATAAATGTTTACGACGAGACCGGAAATTTTGGGCACCTTTGGTGTTGTGACCTCGACGCATTGGCTCGCCTCGGCAGCTGGCATGGCAATGCTGGAACGTGGCGGCAATGCCTTCGATGCTGCGGTAGCCGCTGGCTTTGTGTTGCAGATTGTGGAGCCCCATCTTGTCGGGCCTTCCGGTGAAGTGCCTATCATTCTTTACTCTGCGCAGACACAAAAGACGGAAGTCCTTTGCGGACAAGGCGTGACGCCGCAAGCGGCAACCATCGAAGCTTACAAGGCGCTGGATCTTGATCTCGTCCCTGGTTCCGGACTTCTGGCCGCCGTTGTGCCCGGCGCGTTTGACGCATGGATGGTTCTTCTGCGTGATCACGGCTCCATGAAGCTGCGGGATGTGATGGAACCTGCGATCCATTATGCCCGGCACGGGCATCCGCTGCTTCCGCGCGTTGCCAACACCATCAAGGACAATGCCGATTTCTTCGCCAAGGAATGGCCGACTTCAGCGGCAACCTGGCTGCCCGGCGGCATAGCTCCTGAAGCCAAGAAACTGTTTTGCAATCCTGTCCTTGCCGATAGCTATCAGCGCATTGTCGACGAGGCTGAAGCAGCAGGCGGAAATCGTGAAGCCACGATAGAGAAAGCGCGCGATGCATTTTATCGTGGTTTTGTCGCTGAGGCGATCGATCGCTTCTGCCGCCAGACCGAAGCCATGGATACCAGCGGTCGTCGCCATAAGGGTCTTTTGACCGGCGAGGACATGGCAGGCTGGAGCGCTACCTATGAAACTCCGCTGACCTATGATTACCACGGCTGGACTGTTGCCAAGACAGGCCCTTGGGGACAAGGCCCGGTATTCCTCCAAACATTGGCGCTGCTCAAAAAGCTTGATATTGCCGCCATGAAGCCGGACAGCCCCGAATTCATACATACCGTAACCGAGGCCATGAAACTCGCCTTCGCTGACCGGGAGGTTTATTACGGCGATCCGGATTTCGTGGATGTTCCAATGGAAGCGCTTCTGTCTGATGCATATAGCGATCAGCGGCGTGCGCTCATCACCAGTGATGCATCGATGGAGCTGCGCCCCGGCACTGTTACGGGCTATGAAGCACAGCTCAAGACCGCCATGTCACAGGTGCGCTATGCTGGCGCGAGCGGCGATATTGCACCGGGCGCCGGTGAGCCGACAATGGCGCATTTGCGCACTGAAAAGCGCGGCGACACTGTTCATATCGATGTCATCGACAAATGGGGCAATATGGTTTCCGCCACGCCATCGGGTGGGTGGCTGCAATCATCACCAGTTATTCCCGAGCTTGGCTTTGCGCTCAACACGCGGGCGCAAATGTTTTGGCTGGAACCCGGTTTGCCAGCCAGCATGGCCCCGCTTAAACGTCCCCGCACCACATTGACGCCATCGCTGGCGCTGTATGAAGGAAAGCCGCGTCTGGTTTTCGGAACGCCGGGCGGCGATCAGCAGGACCAGTGGCAATTGGCAATGTTCCTGCGCCGGGTCCATCACGGCCTCAATTTGCAGGAAAGTATTGACCTGCCCTTGTTCCATACCATGCATTTCCCCTCCTCCTTCTATCCGCGCGAGGCAATCCCGGGCCGCCTTGTCGTTGAGGAGAGCTTTGGCCGGGAAACAATCGATGCGCTCAAAGCACGTGGCCACGATGTCGAGATTGTTCCCCAATGGTCGGTCGGGCGGTTGACCGCCGCCGAGCGGGACCCGGATGGCATTTTGCGGGCAGCCGCAACGCCGCGCCTCATGCAGGCTTATGCAATCGGGCGCTGAACTATCGGCGTTCCGGCGTCGAAACTTGGCGGTCTCCAGTTAAGGAAACAATATGTTCGGTATTCCTGTTTTTGAGTTGTCTTTGCTGGTGGTCGGACTGCTGGTTGCCGGCGCAGTGACCGGCCTGCTTGCCGGTCTGTTCGGTGTCGGTGGCGGGGCGGTTGCCGTTCCAGTTCTCTATGAATTGTTCCGTTTCATGGAAGTACCGGAAGAAGTCCGCATGCCGCTATGCATCGGCACGTCTCTGGCCATCATCATCCCGACCTCGCTGCGCTCCTTTTATGCCCATAAGGCCAAGGGCGCCGTGGATATGACAATCCTTGGTAAATGGGCTGTTCCGGTCGTGCTCGGCGTGGTTCTTGGCAGTTTTATCGCGCGCTATGCTCCCGCCGATCTTTTCAAGATCGTCTTTGTGGTGGTTGCAGGCGCTTCGGCGATCCGCCTGCTGTTCGGCAATGATAAATGGCGTCTTGCCGATGACCTTCCGGCTGGCTGGCTCATGCGCTTTTACGGGCTTTTGATTGGCGTTCTCTCATCACTCATGGGTATTGGCGGCGGACAATTGTCAAATTTGTTCATGACGTTCTATGGCCGCCCTATCCATCAGGCGGTGGCGACATCATCAGGCCTTGGCATATTGATCTCAATTCCCGGAACGCTTGGCTATATGTATGCAGGCTGGCCGCGTGCGTCGGAGTTTCCAGATGTCGTCGCCCTGCAATTCCCCATTGCCATCGGCTATGTTTCGCTGCTGGGGCTTGCCCTTTTCATCCCGACCACGGTTCTGACTGCCCCGATCGGAGTGAGGCTTGCGCATTCCTGGTCCAAGTCAAAGCTGGAAATGGCCTTTGGCATTTTCCTTCTGCTGATCTGCCTTCGCTTCCTTGCCAGTGTTCTTTTCTAAGCTTCAGACGAGAGATACAAAATGACCCCTCCCATTCTTTCCGTCACCAAGCTGCGTACCTCCTTTTACAATGATGGGGCGTGGACGCCGGTCATTCGCGACATCTCATTTGACATCGCGCCGAGGACGACGGTGGCTATCGTCGGCGAATCCGGTTCGGGCAAAAGCATGACCGCACTGTCGATCATGCGGCTGCTGCCGGGTGGCAACAGCAAGGTCGAGGGCAATATTACACTGGCAGGGCGATCGCTTCTGGACCTGCCGGAGCGGGAGATGCGCAATGTGCGCGGCAACGAAATTGCCATGATCTTTCAGGAGCCGATGACCAGTCTCAATCCAAGCCTGACCATTGGATTTCAGATCGCCGAAGCGTTGATGCGCCACCGCAATATGAGCCTGACCCAAGCCGAGGCTGAAGTCATCCGGCTTTTGGATCGTGTGCGCATCCCTTCTGCAAAATCGCGCGCCAACGACTATCCGCACCGGCTGTCCGGCGGCATGCGCCAGCGGGTCATGATTGCCATGGCGCTCGCCTGCAAACCGAAACTGCTGATTGCGGATGAGCCTACCACCGCGCTCGATGTTACCATTCAGGCTCAAATTCTCGAACTCATCCGGGATTTGCAGGATGAGGATGGAATGGCCGTCCTCTTCATCACGCATGATATGGGCGTCGTTGCCGAAATTGCCGACCGCACTATCGTGATGTTACGCGGCGATGTTGTCGAAAGCGGCGATACCGCCGATATTTTCGCCAATCCCCAGCATGCCTATACGCGCTCGCTTTTGTCTGCCGTACCAAAGCTCGGCTCCATGACAGGCAAGACACGGCCTCTCCGCTTTCCTCTGGTCGATCAGCAAACCGGAATAGCCGTTGAACCCCCCGAGGGCATTGATACGGTTGAGGCGACAAAGCCAATCCTTGAAGTAAAAAATCTGACCAAATATTTTGACATCCGCAAAGGCGTGTTGCGTGGGCTGGCTGGCCGCGTGCATGCGGTCGAGAATGTCTCGTTCAATATATATCCCGGCGAAACCCTTGCTCTGGTTGGCGAGTCCGGCTGCGGCAAGTCAACAACGGGCCGCTCGATTGTACGGCTGACCGCGCCGACAAGCGGCTCGATCCGGCTTGCCGGGGATGACATTCTGAATATCGAAAAATCCTCGTTCCGCGACATGCGCAAGCGCATGCAGATGATCTTTCAGGACCCCTATGCCAGCCTTAATCCGCGTATGCGCATCGGCGAGAGTATAGCCGAACCAATGATTGCCCATGGCACCGAAACACCGAAACGTGCGCGCGAACGCGTGAGCGAGCTTTTGAAGAGCGTCGGCATGAGCGGCGATGTCTATGACCGCTACCCGCATGAATTCTCCGGCGGCCAGCGCCAGCGCATATGCATCGCCCGCGCCCTGTCTTTGGGACCGCAGCTCATCATTGCCGATGAGGCGGTTTCCGCGCTCGATGTTTCCATCAAGGCACAGGTGATCAATCTGATGCTGGACCTGCAGGAAAGGTTGAAACTGGCCTTCCTGTTCATTTCACATGATATGGCCGTGGTTGAACGCATAAGTCACCGCGTGGCAGTGATGTATCTTGGCGAGATTGTGGAGATCGGAACGCGTGCAAGCGTGTTCGGCAATCCGCAGCATCCCTATACACGCAGGTTGCTCTCTGCGGTGCCCATGGCTGATCCAAGCCGGCGCGCCGGCAAAAAGCGGTTGGTCAATGATGAATTGAAGAGCCCGATCCGCGCTGTCGATTATCAGGTTCCGATCCGCCAATTCAAGCAAGTGGGGCCTGACCATATGGTTCAGGAGTGGGGAGCCGAGTGGAGTTGATCGCCGCCCCGTAGGGTCTAAAGTTCGTTGTCTACCATATCCGAAACGCATTCCTTCAGCGGGGCGACCAGCTCCCACATGCGGCGTTCGTCATTCACCGTAATTTGAGCAGTGCCACGCAGCGCCAGCGGCGTGGCACGCTGCAATACAACATATCCAAAGCCGGATTTCTGTTCGACTTTAACAGTAGGCGCATTGTTGGTTTCGTCCCAACGGAGTTTTAAAAGCTCTTCGTCGACGCTGCCCTCAATCGCCCAGGAAATAGTGATCATGCCCTGCGAGGATGCGAGGACGCCGTATTTTGCTGAGTTCGTCGCCAGCTCGTGCATGGCCATTCCTATATGCAAGACTGCGGGCGCTGCGAGGATCAATTGAGGCCCGTCAACGGTTATGAGCCCATCATGTTTAAACGGTTTCAGCTGATCATTGATCAGCGTTCTCAGATCGCCGCCTTTCCAATCTGTTGAAACCAGAACGTCATGCGAGCTGGCGAGCGATGCTATGCGTTCATTTATCTGACGTTGAAACTCCTCAACGCTCTGCGTTCGCTTTGCGGTTTCACGAATGATGGACATCATGACCGCATACTGGTTCTTCACGCGATGATTGACTTCGCGAAGCAAAAGCCGAATGCGCCGCTCATTGTCACGCGAAACAGTGATGTCACGCGCGATTTTTGAAGCGCCGACAATCCTGCCATTCTCGTCCTTGATGGGTGAAACAGTGAGCGAGACGGGAATGAACGAGCCGTCTTTTCTGACACGAAGAGTTTCGAAGCTTTCAACCACCTCACCAGCCCGGACACGGGAGATTATCTCGTCTTCTTCGCTCTGATGACTCTCGGGGATGAGAATGCGAATGCTCTTGCCGATGACCTCTTCCGCCTTGTAGCCGAAAAAGTGCTCGGCCGCCGGGTTCCAGCTCGTAATGATACTGTTTAGATCCTTGCTGATGATTGCATCAAATGAACTATCAACGATGGCAGCTAATCTGGCGGCTACCAGATGGTGTTCTTCGTCCGCATTCACTTATCCATTCTCCACAAGATCAGCCAGAACATGCAATGGTCAGCTTCGGTACAGTATCAACTGGCTTCGCATTAGCAAGACAAGGTTTCTGGTAAGCCACACGAAACCCCATCTGCCGATGCGAAAAGCAACAAGCCGGTTATGCCTCGGTTTTTTCACCTGGATATGCATTGGTTTTGAGAACTTTGGCAAGATGTGCGGTGTTTCGTGCCAGCATCGCCAATGTATTGGTGACGACATCAGGTACCTTTGTCAAATCCACAAAATTGACGCTGCCCATGGCCTCCCCTACCCAGTAACTCACGGCATTTGGTGCAAGCGAAAAACCCACATCGTTCAAGGCCTGATAAAGTTCGGCAGAGACATGATGCGCCCCGTCTTCATTGCCAACAACAGCCACGGCTGCAACCTTGCCATAGGTGAGCATGCGGCCTTGATCATCCGTTTCTTCCAGAAAGGCATCCATGCGTTCGAGCGCGCGCTTGCAAACACTTGAAGGCTGGCCCATCCAGATCGGCGTGCCAAGAATGAGTATGTCGGATTCAAGCAGTCTCTTTCTTATGGAGGGCCAGTCGTCCCCCTCACCCTCATCGGATTTCACGCCGGGTTTGACGTTGAATTCGGCAAGACGAAGCGATGAGGTTTCAACGTCAAAGGGCTCAAGAGATTCGGCAATCAGATCAATCATTCTTTGTGTTGACGACTGTCCATCGACCTTCAGCGTGCAATTAATGGCAAGTGCTTTAAGCGTCATGATTTCAGAACCTTTTGGTGGTTGTCCGAAAGGAAACCGTCCATACAGTCCAAGGTTCCGAATTAGCTCAATTTATCACGGTCGTGAGGGCCGGATGGGGATTGCAACTGCAACGCCCCGATGTATCTTAACACCATCTAATATGGGCAATAAATTTGACCGATGAATCACTTTCTGAAAAGAATCCGCCCAAGCGGATGCCCCGTTGGATCCTTTGGTCGATCCTGACTGCTGCTGCCTTTATAATATTGTTGGTTCTTGGCATTGGCATCACCTATCTCACGATGATCTCCAATGTCAGGCACATCAAGGTCACGTCCGATGAACTGGGCGAAAACCGTCCTGCCAAAGCGTCGCCATCGGCGATAAATATCCTTCTTGTAGGGTCGGATCGCCGGGAAGGAAATGATGCGGCTCGTTTTGGCGAGCGCACGGATACAATCATGCTGGTGCACCTGCCTGCCGACCGCAGTGAACTGACCATCATCAGCTTTCCGCGGGATTTGCGGGTTCGGCTGCCCGGATGCGTCGCGCGCAATGGCCTGCCGGGACAAAGGGCGCAGCGCGGCATCATCAATTCATCATTCAGTACCGGGGGCATCGGGTGCATCTGGAAGACCATTGAAACGCTCACCGGCATCCATATTGATCATTTCGTCATTGTCGATTTCACGGGGTTCAAAACGCTGGTGGATGCGGCCGGCGGCGTCGAGGTCTGTCTGCCCGAACCGATCCACGATACCTATGTTCCCCTCGACCTGCCATCCGGTTTGCAACTTCTGCGCGGGGAACAGGCTCTCGGCTATGTCCGGGTGCGCCATGGCCTGAGCAATGGAACCGATATTGGGCGCATCCAGCGGCAGCAACGCTTCCTGTCTGCCTTGGGGCAAAAGATCATGGGTGGCGGCATGTTGCTCAATCCTGTCAAGCTGCTCCATTTCGTGGGCGTGGCCAGTGGATCCGTCACGACCGATCCGGAGTTTACGCCCGGCCTGATGATAAAACTTGCCCTCGCCGTGCGCGTGATATCGTCTGATAATATCCGGTTTCTAACGGCACCGTGGCATGATTCCGCCAATTATCCCGGCCGCGTCGAATTGCTGGAAGGTCCGGCAAAGAGGCTGTTCCGCGCAATTGCGCAGGAGGAACCGTTCAACCGGAACGACCTTCGAAAATCCGAACCGGCAATAACACCGCCCGCAGAACAGATGCCGGAACAGAAGAACGCTGCTCCCGCTCCATCTCCAGCCGCCATACCGCCCGAGCCCTGCTCCTAACTTGCTTGCAATTCTGAATTGACAAGCCACCGCTTCACAACGCTATGATGGTTTGCGCCAACAAGCTTGGAGGAAATTATGGACGCACTTGCAATTCTCGTCAGTATCATCGCGGCAATGGCGATCGGTGCCATGAGCCCCGGTCCGAGCTTTGTGCTCGTGTCGCGCATTGCCCTTTCCAGCTCTCGCGCCCATGGTCTGGCTTCGGCGCTGGGCATGGGTGTTGGCGGATTTATTTTCGCTTCCTTGGCCGTATTGGGACTGACAGCGCTGCTGATGCAGTTCGAATGGCTCTACCTTGCCTTCAAGATAATCGGCGGCGGCTATCTGATTTATATGGCCTACCGTATTTGCCGGGGCGCCTCAGCGCCGCTAGACACGGGTAAATCGGTGCGTGGTTCCAAGGAAATGACCGTGTATCGGGCATTTTTCACCGGCTTGATTACCCAGCTCAGCAATCCGAAAACATCGATCTTTTACGCCAGTATCTTTGCTGCCGTACTGCCCGCTGATCCTGCCAAATGGTTGCTTTTTGCAATCCCGGTTTCGTTGTTTCTGGTGGAAGCGGGGTGGTATACAATCGTCGCCCTGGCATTTTCCGGTTTCCGCATGCGCGCCCTCTACAGCCGCCTGAAAAAATGGTTGGATTACTCCGCGGGCACTGTCATGGGCTTCCTGGGCATCAAGCTGATTGTCGAGGCCTTCAATCGCAAGATCTGATTGGCATCGCAATCAGTATCATTGCAATTTCATTTGCAGAACGAAAGGGCCGTCTTGACGGCCCTTTATCTTACAAAGCTGACTGGCAGACCTGACGATGGATGGCGGATGACATCCATCTCAATGCCATAAATTGCACCAAGGCTTTCCGATGTCATGATTTCATCAGGCGTACCGCGAGCGATCAGCTTGCCGGAGTGCAGCGCAATGATTTCATCGCAATAGCGGGCGGCCATGTTCACATCATGCAGGACGACCACGACGCCAAGCCCTTTCTGGCGCGACAGGCGATGCACCAGCGACAGGATTTCAACCTGATGTGCCACGTCCAATGCGGAGATCGGCTCGTCGAGCAGCAGCCATTCTGCATCCTGTGCCACCAGCATAGCCAACCAGACGCGCTGGCGTTCGCCGCCCGAAAGCGTATCGACCAGACGATCAGCAAAGCCGCCAATATCGGTCAGTTCAATCGCTTCTTCGACCTTTTCACGATCCTGCTTGCTAAAGCGGCCAAGTGCGCCATGCCAGGGATATCGACCCAGCGCCACCAGTTCCTTAACCAGCATGCCATCGGCTTGCGGCGTATATTGCGGAAGATAGGCGACCTTGCGGGCAAAGGGACGAGCGCCCCATTCTTCAATAGCCTTGCCTTCAAACAATACGGTGCCCGAACTTGGCGGCTGCTGCCGGGCGAGGATCTTTACCAGTGTGGATTTTCCAGATCCATTATGACCGATAAGACCGGTCACGCGGCGCGACTGCAATTTCAGCGAAAGCGGCTGCAGCAATGTTCGCGATTCGATGGCAAAGCTCACATCGCCAAGTTCCAGCAAAGCCTCATCCACGGCCTGCGAGGCTGAGTGCATCTGGTTCTGTCCGGCGATTTCGGTCATTGACCACTTCCTTGAATATTTCTTGCAATATGAGGTACTGGCGAATGTGCACATCAGCCAGTTGAGAAGCGTCATTCCATTCGAATGGGAACTACCTGCGTAAAGCCACTACCAGTATAGTCATCTGGTGCAGAGGGAACAGGTGATGCACGACGTATCATCTGGAGAGCGTACTGATCAACTTCTGCTGACCCCGAACTTGCAACTATGGTGGACGATGTAATATCGCCACCGACGCTGATGGAAACCCGGATACCCACAACACCTTTTCCTGGACTGCCCCGTCTTGCTCCTCGTGCAAACCTTGCAAGATAGCTGTTAATTCGCTTTCCCCATGTTTGCGCTAAGCGAGCCGACGACGCACTTGACGACGCTACCTGGCGTTTTTCTTCAACCGGCTTATCATTTATCACCTTGGCGGTGACAGGCTTTTCAACCTTGCGGACAATCTTCTTTTCAACAGGCTTTTTTGGCTTTTCCTGCGCGGGACGTACGACCGGCAGCGGCACTTCAACCTCTGGCAGTTCAACCAGTTCTTCGGTCTGCTCTTCGAGTGGCTCGACCTCTTCAGGTACCGGCTCCGCCTCAGCCACTTCTTCGACAGGTTCTACCTGCGGCTCCGGCTCAACTTCCGGCGTTGCCGCTTCCTGTTCGGCGACCTCCGGCTCTACCGGTTCCGGTTCGATTGCGGGCTCTTCCTTTACCGGCTGAGCAACAACCGGTGCCGGCATCGGCTCCATGTCGATCATGATTGGCGCGGCGATATCACCGCCTTCATCTTCCGGCTGATAGGTGTGAATCGCCAAGGCGGCACCAGCATGGACGGCAACCACAACAATACCGGCTATCGTCCAGCGTCCGACTTCAGACCAGTTGGGGTGCAACAATCCGCCCATGAGGGTGCTCGGCCTGTTTGTCATTACTGCGCGTTTCCGCCTGGTGCAGCGAGCGGTGCGCTTTCGAGACCGACCAGCGCGATCTTGAGGTAGCCGTTGGAACGCAGATTGTTCATCAGGTCCATGAGCGAACCATAGTCAACCGACTTGTCTGCTTGCAGAAAAACGCGGGTTTCCTTGTCGCCCTCGGTTTGTTGATCAACGAAGCTGCCAAGCGTGTCAGCTGTCACCGAATTATTGCCGATTGAGATTGTCTTGTCTTCTTTGAGCGTAAGATAAAGCGGCTGATCCGGGCGCGGTACGGGTGTTGCCGTCGAGGCGGGAAGATCGACATTGATATCGACTGTTGCCAGCGGTGCGGCAACCATGAAGATGATGAGCAGGACCAGCATGACATCGATAAAGGGTGTCACGTTGATTTCGTGGTTTTCCTGCAATTCGTCGTCGGAAACATTGTGCCTGATACCGCCAGCCATTTTGGTGCTCCTACTCGGCAGCTGCGTGACGAAGCTGCCTTGCCGCTGTGGCAGCGGAAGGCACGCAGGCATAGTCAACGTCGCGGCTGACCAGACGCTCGACCCCTGCCGAAGCATCCGCAAGGAGCTGGCGGTAGCCGGTGATTGAGCGGGCGAAGACATTATAGATGACAACGGCGGGAATAGCCGCAACCAGCCCAATGGCCGTTGCCAGCAGCGCCTCGGCGATGCCCGGTGCAACAATGGCAAGGTTGGTCGTCTGGGATTGCGAAATACCGATGAAGGAATTCATGATACCCCAGACCGTACCGAACAGGCCGACAAAGGGTGCGGTGGAACCGATGGTCGCGAGCACGCCGGTGCCGCGGCTCATGCGGCGGCCGGCCTGGGCTTCGATGCGCGAAAGACGCGATGCAACGCGTTCCTTCAAACCATCCGCACTTGTGTGCGCCTGCGCTTCTTGAGAAAGACGCACTTCCTCGCGTGCGGCATTGACCAGCAGAGCGCCCGGCCCTCCCCTCCCCTCAAGCGCCCGCTCGGCATCTTGAAGTGTGCGCGCACTGCCAATGGCATTGAGGGCGCGATAGGCACGCATTCTTGCGGCGGCCAGTTCGAGGGTCTTTGCCAGCCACACTGTCCATGTCACCAGCGAGGCGAAAGCCAGACCGATCATGACGCCCTTGACCACCCAGTCAGCAGCCATGAACATGCCCCATGGCGAAAGATTATGCGGCAAAGTTGCCTTGGCATCAGCTGCCGGAGCGGTTGGCTCTACGGCTGGTGCGGCAGTGCTAGCCGGCGGAGTTACCTGCATTGAGGGCGCTGGTTCGGCAGCTGGCGTGGAGGGCTGAGGTGCAGCAGGTTGCACCTGCTGTACAGGCTGCGCTGCCGGTGCCGGATTTTCCTGCGCTGTCGAAATGGACGGAACGAGACCACCAAAGACGATTGCCAGACCAAGAGCACTTGTTCTCAGACCATACAATATTGAACCTGATGATAGAGGCATTGTGGCCATTGCTCGCATCTTCTCGGTATCCTTATTTTGTCCTGCGGCTCGTCCGGATTGCCGGACGTATCTCATGTGCAGAGCGCAGTCGCATGGCGGCTTAATATTTATGACTTTAATAATCAAGTATTATTTGGCGAAAATCAATCCTCTCGACAAAGGATTGCCTTCTCATTTGAAAAAACAGCCAAGCCTGCACAGATGTGGGTAAATTCGGGAGAAATTGCCGAAGAATCATCAAATTTTGCTGAAAATTTGCAAACTCAGCGTGTAATTTAGTTGTGCTGAGTAGTAATCAGATAATACCCCAGGCCCGGTAGCGTCCCCGACCCGTCATTTCCCGCAGGCCGAGTTCCCCGATTAGATTGAGGGCGCCGCGCTGCGAAACCTTCAATTCCTTGGCCACCAGACCTGCGGAAATCATGGGGCGGGATAGCGCAAGATCGATCATTCCGGGCAGGCTGGATGTTGACCGCCGGTCCTTTAGTTTGCGTTCCATCTGTATTCTGGCGAGCCCCAATCGCTCTATTTCCTTGAGGTTTGCGATGCTGGCCGCCTCAACCGCTCCGAGAAATGCTGCGAGGCGGGTTGCCCGGTCTCGTGCCCGGCGGCGGTCCCGCGGCACGTTGCGGAGGCCTGAATTAAACGCGGCCAAATGCGATCGTGTTTTCCCCCGTTCCCGCAACATCGCAGAAACCAGCATAGGCCCAAGCCAGTGCTGATGCTGAAGTGGCTCAATATCTTCCCATGCATCCCATAACAGCGCCGCTGCCAAAAGCGGCGGCAAATCGCGGGTCATGTCGTGCACAACCAACCATCGACCAATACGTTCATCTTCGTCCCAATCCGGATCGTAGACCAAGGGATCACCATCCGAACTTACCTCTGACGAAACAGATTTCCTCTCCAGCCTCCCCTCACCTCTCACAGGCGCGGGGGCATTGGCTGGCGTCAGCAATCTATGGCTCGTCCGGTCCAGCAACGCATCGAAACGTGCAAGTTCGTCCTCAAATGCGCTCTCGGCATCTGTCTTGCTTTCGTTCAGGAATTCCGGATTGCTGCCCGGCTCAGAAATTACCTCCGGCGTTACGGGATCGGTAAACCAACGTCCTCTCAGGCTTGCAAGACCCTTGGCGCTCAAAGCCCATGCCGGTGGGTTTGAAGCAATCTGCCGCCGCACGCGCAAGATATTATGTGCCCGCGTCAGTTCGTGAGTCGGCGCCCGTATATCCATTCGGGCATCATGGAGAACGAGATCCTCCACATGCACAAGTTCACCAGCGAGCCACAATGCATTGCAGGCTTCCATGAAATGCGAGCGCGCGATCCAGCCTTCGTTCTCGCGCGTCAATCCATCTCCGTAACGACGAGAAGACTCATTCAGGTCGCTCTTGCGCGCAATCCGCTCGTCAAGACGCGCCAGAGCATCCTCGGCGGCGACAACCGGGCGAAACAGGTCATTGATGGATAAGTCGGCAGAATCATAAACCATTGTATTTATGGTAAATGATTGGATAAACAGAAGATAGTAGGGTTTTAACTTCTCTTCGATCCGAGCCCATTAATGCTTTAAACGACGACGACGGTCGCCTTGCCAGGTACGCGGCTATACAAATCTATTATATCCTGATTGATAAGGCGGACGCAACCCGACGACATGGATTGCCCAATCGACCACCATTCCGGTGAGCCGTGAATACGGTAGCCAGTATCTACCCCATCTTTGAAAATATATAGGGCGCGTGCTCCCAGGGGATTGTCTGGTCCCGGCTCTTGTCCGTTCTGGTATTTCACCAGCTCCGGCTTGCGCTGGATCATCTCGCGAGGCGGCGTCCAGCGCGGCCATTCTTTCTTATACTGGATATTGGCGCGGCCATTCCAAAGGAAACCGGCCTTGCCAATACCCACGCCATAACGGATTGCGTCACCGCCGGGCTGGACGAGATAGAGAAAACGCTGCTGCAGATGCACGACAATAGTACCCGGTTGCTCGCCGGTTGGGTCGAGAACAACCTGTCTGCGAAATTGCGCCGGCACTTTTTGATAGGGCACGGCAGGAAGGTGATAAGGCCCCTCCTGCACCGCGGCATACATGACATCGGGAACGGTAACCGATTTATCGATGCTGATCTGCGGGCGCACTCCACTGGTGGAGATAGGGTCGACATCCAGCTCCGGCAGACCAAACGATGTTTGTGTGCAACCCGAAGCACTGAGCGCCGCCATTGAACCAACTCCAAGCAGCAGGTGCCGCCGTGAAATGGCTGGAATAGACAAGTGGGAAGAAACTGCCTTGGGACGCTGGGACACTACCGTACTCGCTTACAAAAAGTGCAATTTCTTAAATAGTAAGGAAATGTGGTTTATAAAAAGTGAATGGATGACAGGTGCTATCGGTTGACAGCTGTCAACTCTGTTTGCAGTTTAACCTCGTTGTCAGCTGTCAACACGCGCAAGGTTTCCCTTAGCCAAAGGTTTAATTTCAATCCTACGGCAGTTGCGATAATTACGTAATGCTATTCTCGATTTAAATTTTTTTGCACCACAACCCATAATTGTTTTTATCAGTATTATACGAGTTTCATTCATGGCTTTAAAAGAACCCTCACACGCCGAAAGCTTCGACACTGACCAGCAAGTGGCTCTCGCAGATCCCCTCACCCTCGCTGAATCCTTCATGCAGGCAAATATTTCCAACCCAGTCGCAGCATCAAACATAGCAGAAGCAGCCGGGATTAATGTGCGGGCATTGCAGCGGCTTTTTCGCAAAACCTATGCCGCGACCCCAACGCAGGTCTTATTACAAAAGCGCATCGCCCTCGCCCGCGAAATGATCCTGAATGGTGAAGCTCTGTCCGTTAGACAGGTTGCGGCGCAGCTGCAGTTTTCCAACCCCACGCGCTTTTCGAAATTGTACAGCAGGTTTCATGCTCAAACGCCTTCGCACGAGATACGGCAAGGTAAAGCACAGCCGAACGGCCCTGCGGAAACAAATCAATAATAGGCCGCTGACGTATCGAGAAAATCGTGTGAGTGGACAATAACTGTCTCGCGATCAATAAAGATCACGCCATACACCGGTGGCTCATGCGTCACGGCAAGCTTGTCAGGCGCGAAGCCAAGCGCCGATTGATGGTTGGTGCCACGCAATACACTCACTGGTATGCCGCGCCAACTTCCGGCAACAGGTCGATGCGCGTGTCCGGCGAAAACATGCCGAACATTCCCGTGCTCTTTCAAAAGCTCAAAAAGTTCGCCAGCTTCAATAAGGCCTATCGGGTCCAGATGAGGCATATGAATGGGGAAAGGCGGATGATGGGTGAACACATAGACCGACATGCCCCTCGCATCCTGCAACTGTTGTTTCAACCAAGCAAGGCGTGTGCCATCCAGCCGGCCTTCCACCCTTCCCGTCTCCAGAGTATCAAGCAGAATAAACCGGCCCTCATCAGTATCGACCACCCTATGAACAAAGCCATCTTCCGGAACGATAGACGGGAAAACTCTCAAGAATACGTCGCGATTATCGTGATTACCCAACATCAGGTGATAAGGAGTGACAAGTTTGTTCAGCTCTGTTGCAAGCAGCTGATAGGTTTCTTCATCACCTGTATCGCTTAGGTCTCCGGTGAAAATTACCATATCTGCATCGGCGTGATGTTTGTTGATATTTTCAATACATCTTTGAAGCCGATCAAGCGGGTCCAACCCGCAAAGGAGTTTACCCGGCTGGACGAGGTGCAGGTCGGTCACTTGAATGATCTTCATCGCTGTTGCTGTCCCGGGTTTTACGAGCGGTTGGCGGGCAGGCGCGTGCTGCCCCGCAGGATAAGACTTGTGGCCAGCCGCTCATGCGCAGGCGGGCGAGCAGGGTCTGCTTCACGTTTCTCCAGCAGTGAAACAGCATGCTGCGCCATGATGGCGGCATCCTGCCGGAATGTCGTAAGGTTATATGCATCCCAGGAGGCTTCAGGAATGTCGTCAAAGCCGATAACCGAGACATCTTCCGGAATGGAAAGCGTCGTGTTGTGGCGGATGTAATCAATCAATCCGAATGCCACGAGGTCATTCACGCAGAACACGGCGTCAGGCCGCGTACTTCCACCAAAAAGCTTTCGTGCTGCGGCCTGCCCGCCTTGATAGTCTGAATTGGTGCCTTCTCCGGACAAAACAGTAGCGCCGTTCTTTTCCGCCTCGTCCCGAAACCCAAACTCTCTTTTGATTGTCGTGGGCGTACGCACCACCGTGGCCGCGAAAGCCAAGTTCTTAAGGCCGTTATCCAGAAAGAAACGAGCCGCTGCGCGTCCGGCACCTTCATTATCGATATTAACATCGTCGGCACCCGTTTCCGATCGCCCGAGTACGATAAGCGGCTGGCCATTGCGGCTGGCCAGTTCAACGAAAGAAGAGGGCGGGGATCCTGATAGTATGATGGTCGCCTCGGCGCGATACCCGAACAGGGTCTTTTGCGCCGCCGTCAGTTCTTCCTCCGTGCGGCCGGTATTGATGACGATGGGAACGCTACCGCGATGGATCAAGGCCTTGGTCAGTGCAGCAACGAGATGGGAACGGTAACCCAATTCAGGATTGGTTACGACAAGGCCCACAAGACGGCTTTTACGGGCCAAAAGGCCACGCGCCAAATCATTGACCTGATAGCCAAGAGCCTCCGCAGCTTCCAGAATCTTTTCGCGCTTTTTGGCGGAAACACTGGCTCCCGGTGTGAACGCGCGCGATACGGCAGAACGTGAAACACCAGCACGCTTGGCCACTTGCAAGGCACTTACATATTGGTTGCTTTCCTTGTCGAAGGTTTTCTTCTTGGATGTCATTTTCAATGTCCAACTTTCGAAAGCACGTCGGCGCGCAAGAATCGCTCTACCACCAGCATGAAACCTATCGATGGTATGAGCAACAGCAAGGCTGTTATGGAGGCAATCTGATAATTTCCACCCGAGCTCGCAGTATAAAGCAAAAGCGGGAGGGTATTAACATCAGGCGCGCCAACAAAATAGCTGCCGGTAAACTCATCCAGGGATTCAAGAAATACAAAGATTGCGCTTGCTAAAAGCCCCGGCGCGGCGAGGGGGAGGGTGATGTCGCGAAAGGCCCGGAATGGTCCAGCGCCGATGGATCGTGCCGCTTCTTCAAGGTCAATCTGAACCGCTGAGAATGCAGCCGTCGCAATCCAGACCGCATAGACGAGCCCATGGGTTACATGGACCAGCACCACACCGGAAATAGTGCCGTTCAGCCCGATCTGATAGAAAAACCGCGCAATATTTACATAGACCGGAAGGTTGGGGAATGCCTGAGGAATAAGAAACGCAAGCAGGATGAGCCCGCGGAAGGGCAGTTTCAGGCGCGACAGGGCATAGCCAGCCGGAATGGCCAAGGCCAGCGACGCGACGACTGTAAGGGAAGCCACGACTATGCTTGTCGCCAGAGAACCCATAGCATTGCCGCGCGGCGAGAATACGCGCTCCCAAAAGCTGAAACCGTATTCCAGCGGCAGCATGTGAGGGAAGTACCATTTCTCGGCAACGGTCCAAAGCAGTAGATTGGTCAGAGGGCCAAAAATGATGAAGGCCAGAAGGCCCAAAATAACAGCACGCGGCAGCCACCAGAAATCAAAGCGCATCATCATGAACGCTCCTTCATCGTCTGCCTCAGATATATCAGAGCGACGCCTGTGGTCAGGATCAACGATATCATACCCAGCGCGTTAGCTACCCCATAGTCACCATGGGCATTGATTCGGAAAGCAATATCGGCGGTTAGCATGGTTGGTGATTGCGCATTGATCATCAAGGGCACCGACAGAACCGACATCATGGTGACGAAGGAAAGGATCAGACCCACCAGAAGCGTTCCGGCAATCTGGGGAAGAACGATTTCAATCAATATGCGAGGGCGCGACGCACCAAGATTGCGCGCTGCCTCGATGGTGCTTCGATCCAATGAAGCCATGGCGCCAGCCACAAGTAACGTAACGAAAGGTGTCTGTTTCCAAACAAAGGCAATGACAATCCCGCGCCAATCGAGGAAACCAATCGTTTGTAACGGGGTTAGGATGCCGAGGCTGACTAGGATATTGTTCATCAGGCCGTTCTTGGCGAGAAAGGTCCGCAATATTTGCCCAACCACGATGAATGGAATGAACATGGGCCAGCGATAAAGCCAGCGTAGAATGGCGATAGCGCGCGGGTTTTCCCCAAGCGTCAGATATCCGCCGATTGCTATTGAAAACAGGCCGATTAAAGCCGTTGAAACGGTGACGATGACCACCGTGAAAATCATATCGCTGGAGTAAAGCTCGAAAGATTTGCGGAAATTACCCAGTCCCCAGGCATCGCCCACTTCGAATGCACCCAGAATGGATGCAATCAGCGGCACGATGAAGAACAGCACTATCATCACCAGCGCTGGCAGGACGAGAAGTATGGCGAGGAGGTTTTTCCGCATGGATATTACCTGCACAGGAAAGGGGAGGGGCCTTCGCAAGCGAAAGCCCCTGCTTCAAAAATTAGTTTGCTACGTTCTTCTCATAGGCTTCCAAAATCGCCGAATTATAGGGAGCGATCGGGAAAGGCTTGGCTTTGGTTGCAAGATCCTCCGGTGAGATATCGACAAAGAGCTTGTCCCAGCTGGCCTTGTCCAGCTCCGGCTGTACAAACTTGGCATCAATGCCCGGATACCAGTTGAAGCGCTTGACAATGCCTTCAGCCTGAACTTTCGGGCTGGTTGCCAGCGCAACGAACTTTTCGGCCAGTTCAGTGTTCGGGCTTTTTGCCGGAATGACATAATGCATTGGCTGGCCCGGCATGCCGGGTGCAGGCAGGAAGAGCTTCATTTCCGGCGGCAGTTTGCCATCAGCCTGCCAGGAATAGAACATATCCACCCATACCGGGCCCATGGCTATTTCACCCCGGCTCAGCATGTCCAAAGTGCCGGCATTGCCCGGCGTAAGGGTCGCGTTCGTCGTGAAATCCTTCAGGCCGGCAAATGCCTTGTCCCATTTCTTGGTTTCGGCTTCATCGAACGGACCATTCATCAATTTGGCCGCATCGCCATCGCCAAACGCATAGATCCAGCCCATGACGAAGCTGACGCCGGAAGCGCCACCCTTGATTCCGTTATAGCCGAACTGTTTGGGATTTTCCTTTGCCCAGCTCACCAGCTCTTCATAGCTCTTTGGCGGTGTCGGTATGAGCGCAGGATTATAGGCGATTGCCGTCTGGCTGGAGAACATGGGCATGACATAGCCATCGACATTCGAGCCAAGCGCCATCTTGGCTTTTTCACTTGTCACCATCTCGCCCGATGCGATCTTCGAGCGATAGGATTCCAGATAGCCGTTCTTTACCATTGGACCAGCGAATTTTTCGTGGACAACTGCAACATCTGCGTCCCACTTTTCGACGTTGGCTTTTGATTGCGCGTCGAAACGTTCCACGATTTTCTGCGACCCGGCATCGCCCGGACCCGTGCCCACGACCCTGACTGTCGTTCCAGGGTTTTCCTTTTCAAAGAGGGGCCCAAGATAGTCATTTATATAGTCGACCATGTTCTGATCGCCTGCGGTCAAAACAGTCAGATCAGCAGCGGCAGCTGGGCCTGTGACAAGTCCCAGAATGAGAGAAGCCTGTAGAAGCGTTTTCATATGTAACTCCCTGAGCAAGATTGTTAATTTTAATGGTATAAGGCACAGCAGAAGCTAAGCGCAGTTTCGCTTCGCTTTTATGTTATTTTCGCCGTATTTGTTGAGGTATTGAAGATAAAGAGCGAGTCCGCCGGTATTTGCACTTTCACCGTTTCACCCTGATTGTATGGCGCGTCGGCATCGACGAGTATTTCGCGGTCTCCAAGGCGCACAGCATGACGCCAATGGCCACCGGGATAACTTACACTTGCAATTTGCCCCCGCAATTCGAGATGACCGGTGCCCTGCATCGCAACGTCTTGAACACGCGCAAGTCGCGCAGCTTCCGCGCGAAAACGCAATTCCACAGGACCGGTGGTCAATGGGCGGCCCGAGCGTGATGTAACCGAGGTCTGGTTATACTCGCCTTCAGCTAGCTCAATCAGGTCGCCTTGCACACGCACCTGCATCGGCAGAAGATTCTCGGCACCCATGAAAGCGGCAACGAAAGGCGAGGCCGGTTTGTTATAAACTTCCTCTGGTGGTCCCTGTTGTTCGATCCGCCCCGCATTCATAATGACGATGCGGTCGGCCATGACCATCGCTTCTTCCCGGTCATGGGTGACATGAACAGCCGTGATGCCAAGGCGCTTTTGCAAGACGCGAATTTCATGGCGAACAGTCAGGCGAATGCGCGCATCGAGATTGGAGAGAGGCTCGTCAAGCAGGAGAATTTCCGGGTCAATTGCCAAAGCTCTGCCAAGGGCGACGCGCTGACGCTGTCCACCCGAAAGCTGGCCGGGCTTGCGGTTACCGAGGCCAGAGAGCCCGAGCAGTTCCTGCATCTCGGCAACGCGGCTATTGATGGTTTCGCGCGAGTGCTTTTGGAGCTTCAGGCCGTAGCCAATATTCTGCGCAACAGTCATGTGAGGCCACAGCGCATAGGACTGGAACACGAGTGCCATGCCGCGCTTGTCGGGCGGCAGTTCCGTTACATTCCGACCGGCAACTTCGATCCGCCCGGAAAACGGCTTTGCGAAACCGGCAATCGTGCGCAGCAAAGTTGTTTTGCCACAGCCCGAAGAGCCAAGGAGAGCGACAAACTCCCCCTTGGCAATGTCCAGATCAAGATTGTCCAGAACAGTCGTCGGCCCATAGCCAACACTCATTCCAGCCACTTTAAGGAAAGCCTGCCCGTTCATTTTCATCCCCTATTGCACAGCTGCGCAATTTTTTCTTTGTACTGTCTGTTTATAACAGCGGGATGACAAGCGAAATTTTTTGTCCCGCTAAAAAGGTGCGAGAACCGGCACGCTCAAGACCGATTAATTACCCTTCGGGCTGAAATGCGCGACGAGGCGATAGCTGTCGCCGGGATAATACATGCGCACGGCAGTGATCGGCTGGGTCCCGCGCCAGGTCGAACGTTCGACCTGCAAGCAGGCAGCGCCTTCCTTGATTCCCAAATGGGCGGACAAGACCGCATCGGCATTCAATGCGTTTATGCGGTTCTCCGCTTCAGACCACGGCACATGCTCGCGCAGCCAGGTGCCGGGCGGGACATTTTCAAAAGCAATGTCGCTGGCATTGGGTACGCTTACCAGATCAATAAGACGATCTTCAAAGGCATGCACGCGGCGGCCGGCCAAATGCCGGCACAGCACTGCCAGAACGGGGCGAGGGGTCTGCACATCAAGACGCTTCATATCCGCTGCCGTGCTGGTCCTTTGACGACGCGAGACAACCTCCAGCCGATAGACTTGACCGATAGCCTCAACCTCAGCCTTCACGTCTGAAATCTCGATGACGGCAGATTGGACAAGTGGCTGTGAAACAAAACTGCCCGCACGACGACGGCGCTCGATCAGTCCTGAAGCGGCAAGCGCCACAAGCGCCTTGTTTACAGTCATGCGTGCGCAACCGTAAGTATCCATCAGTTCACGCTCTATCGGAATGCGATATCCCGGCGCCCATTCCCCTGAAAGTATGCGCCGCTCAATATCGCTGCGGATACGTGCAGACAGCTGGCCTTTGGATTGGTCAGGGTCAACAGGTGAGGGGAGGGTGGCTTTGTTCAAATTGGCCTCGTCAACGAACTGGGCGCAAGGCGAATAATCAAGATAACCGCAGAGCCCCCAACAGCAATCGTGGCCATACCATCTGCTTCGCCGACAAACAACGCATCATGTTTCGTGAGGACCGATCGATCCGCCAGTTCGAGCGTTCCCTCGACGCAAAAAATGATGCTGCTGCCGGAACCAGTTCTTACAATGCAGGGTTCTTTGACTGTCAGTCGCTCCACCGTCGCATGCCATTGACCTCGGCGGGTCATGACATTGAGATCAGTGATGGTGCCGGAGACCAGTGTTGCAGATGTTTCGGCATCGCCGGGAAAGGCAAAGGGCTCGGAGGCAGTTGTCAGGCGAATGGGCTCCATTCCCGCCACATCGAGATTCATACCTTCTCCGTCCAAAACCGTAAGGATGCGATCAATATTCTCGAAGGAGGAGAATGGTCCATCGGAGGCAACTGTCGCCATACTGACGCGCCAATGAAACTCACCAACACCTGCCCCGGCGGGGGCTACGGCAATCTCCGTCGTGACACCGCCGCCGTTTTTCCAGGGCATCTGTTTGTGATCACTGGCGCGCAATATATGCATCAGCCTAATATGCCCGGCAGGTTGAGACCTTTTTCTTTGGCGCAATCCAGCGCTATCTCATAGCCCGCATCCGCGTGACGCATAACACCGGTCGCCGGATCATTCCACAGAACCCGCTTGATGCGCTCCGCAGCGTCGTCCGTGCCATCGCAGCAGATCACCATGCCGGAATGTTGCGAGAAGCCCATGCCCACACCGCCGCCATGATGCAGCGACACCCATGTTGCACCCGATGCAGTATTCAGAAGCGCGTTCAACAGAGGCCAGTCCGATACGGCATCCGAGCCATCCTTCATCGCTTCCGTTTCCCGATTGGGAGAAGCAACGGAACCGGAATCAAGATGATCACGACCGATAACAATTGGCGCTTTCAACTCACCCGTGCGAACCATTTCGTTGAACGCGAGACCCAGCCGGTCGCGATCACCCAAACCCACCCAGCAGATGCGTGCTGGCAGGCCCTGAAAGGCAATGCGGTCACGCGCCATGTCGAGCCAATTGTGCAGATGCGTATTGCCGGGCGTCAGTTCCTTGACCTTGGCATCGGTCTTGTAAATGTCTTCCGGATCACCGGAAAGTGCAGCCCAACGGAACGGGCCGACACCACGGCAGAAAAGCGGGCGGATATAGGCAGGCACGAAGCCGGGGAATGCGAAAGCATTTTCCAAACCTTCATCCTTGGCCACCTGACGAATATTATTGCCATAGTCGAGCGTTGGAATGCCCTGTTCCCAGAAAGCAATCATCGCTTCGACATGCTCACGCATTGAGGCGCGTGCGGCTTTCTCGACAGCTTTCGGGTCGCTCTCGCGCTTGGCCCGCCATTCGGCCATGGTCCAGCCTTTAGGAAGATAGCCATTGATCGGATCATGCGCCGAAGTCTGGTCAGTCACAATATCCGGGCGGACGCCGCGACGAACCAGCTCCGGCAATATTTCCGCGGCATTGCCAAGAAGGCCAACCGATTTTGCTTCACCCGCCTTGGTCCAGCGGTCAATCATTTCGAGCGCTTCATCCAGCGTTTCAGCTTTCGCATCGACATAGCGGGTGCGTAGACGGAAATCGATTGAGTCCGGGTTGCACTCGACAGCGAGACAGCACGCACCTGCCATGACAGCAGCCAGTGGCTGCGCGCCGCCCATGCCGCCAAGGCCGCCGGTCAATATCCATTTGCCCTTGAGGCTACCGCCATAATGCTGACGACCCGCCTCGACGAAGGTTTCATATGTACCCTGAACGATACCTTGTGTACCGATATAAATCCATGAACCGGCAGTCATCTGGCCATACATGGCCAAACCCTTCTTATCCAGTTCGTTGAAATGATCCCAGGTCGCCCAATGCGGCACGAGATTGGAGTTTGCAATCAGAACGCGCGGTGCATTTGAATGGGTCTTGAACACGCCGACAGGCTTGCCGGATTGCACCAGCAATGTCTCATCTTCGTTCAGCGTTTTCAGCGTGGCGACAATCTTGTCAAAATCATCCCATGTGCGGGCGGCGCGGCCTATGCCGCCATAGACAACCAGCTCATTCGGATTCTCTGCAACATCGGGATCGAGATTGTTCATCAACATGCGCAAGGGCGCTTCGGTCATCCACGATTTTGCATTGAGTTCATTGCCGCGAGGGCTGCGGATTTCGCGGATATTATGCCTTGGATTGTTCATATCTGCTTCCCAGTTTGATTGCAGTCTGTTCAAGAATTTCGAGAATATCTTTGAGGTGCTTGCGCAGTTTTTCCGCCTTGGCTTCGTCATAGTCGAAAGGAGGGGCCTCGGTCGTTAGATGGGAAGATTGCGTCAGCTCCATCTGTATGGCGTGGATGTTGTTCTCCGGCTGGCCATAGTGCCGGGTTGTCCAGCCGCCCTTGAAACGTCCATTGATGACCGCGTCATATCCGGAAGCGGCAAAGGCAATACGCCCCACTGCCGAAGCAATTTCCGGTGAACAGCTTTTGCCCTCATTTGTACCAATGTTGAAATCCGGCAATTTGCCCTGAAACAGAAAGGGAATGTGCGAGCGTATGGAATGGCAATCGTAGAGGATACACAGTCCATGCATCTCATGAACCCGTTTGATTTCCGCTGACAAAGCATCGTGATAGGGACGATGAAAAGCCTCCAGCCTCAGCTTGATATCGGCGGGCGTGGGTTGCTGTTTGTCGCGCCAGATCGGCTTGCCGTCAAAGTCTGTTTCCGGAACCAGTGTCGTTGTATTCTGGCCGGGATAAAGACTGTTTCCATCGGGGTCGCGATTGGCGTCGATGACATATCGATGGAATGTTGCACGCACCGTAGTTACGTTTGGCAGCAGGCCATCATAGAGTTGATCAATGTGCCAATCCGTATCCGCCAGCATCTGGCCATTCTCGTTGAGACGCGCATGGATATCGGCCGGAACTTCCGTACCCGTATGCGGAAAACCGAGAATAATTGGAGATGTACCTTGTTTTACTTCAACAGCGCTCATTGACCGATCCTCACAAGCTTGTATCGAGCAGCGGCAGGATGTCGGGTGAGATGGCAGCGTTCAGCTTGCCGGAAGCAACCACCTCTGAAACAGCCTTCAGATCAGGAGCCATATAGCGATCCTCCTCCAATGTAGGCACCGCTGCTCGAATAACGCCATGAGCGCGCGTGAGTTCCGGGCTGGTCTGCAGCGGTGCACGCAGGTCAATTCCCTGTGCCGCAGTCAAAGCTTCAATACCAATGATCGAGAAAAGATTATCTGTCATCTGCAAGAGACGGCGCGCACCATGACAGGCCATCGAAACATGGTCTTCCTGATTGGCCGATGTGGGTGTCGAGTCGACAGAGGCCGGATGCGACATCTGCTTGTTCTCAGACATCAAGGCGGCTGACGTTACTTCAGCAATCATGAGTCCTGAATTTAGTCCCGGCTTGCGAGCCAGGAATGCCGGCAAGCCATAGCTCAAGGTCGGATCGACTAGCAAGGCGATGCGGCGCTGGGCTATCGATCCAATTTCGCAGATGGCGAGCGCGATCTGATCGGCAGCAAAAGCCACGGGTTCAGCATGAAAATTACCGCCCGAAACCACCGAGCCATCGCTCAAGACCAGCGGATTGTCTGTCACCGCATTGGCTTCGATTTCCAGGGTGCGCGCCGCCATTCGGAGCAGATCAAGACATGCCCCGTCAACCTGTGGTTGACAGCGGATGCAATAAGGATCCTGTACCCGCTCGTCGCCCTCAATGTGGCTCTCGCGAATAGGAGAGTTTTCAAGCAGGCGCCGCAATGCAGCACCTGTATCGATCTGGCCGCGATGGCCCCGAAGCGAATGTATGTCCGCATGGAAAGGAGCCGATGAGCCCATCGCCGCATCTGTCGACAATGCACCTGTGACCAATGCCGACTGGCCAGCGCGATGGGCGCGAAACAGCCCAGCCAAAGCCAGTGCAGTGGAGACTTGCGTGCCATTGATAAGTGCAAGCCCCTCTTTGGCCGCAAGCACGACGGGCCTCAGACCCGCCTTGGCGAGACCATCTCCGGCAGGCATTTGCGCGCCATCGAAAACGACATCGCCTTCGCCGATCATCGCCGCAGCCATATGTGCCAAAGGAGCAAGGTCACCGGAAGCGCCAACTGAACCCTTTTCCGGAATGACCGGAATAACGCCCTTTTCCAGCATTGCCTCAATGAGCGTGATCAGCTCGAAACGCACCCCGGAAGCGCCACGGCCCAACGATATCAGCTTCAGAGCCATGATTAGGCGGACGATATTTTCCGGCAAAGCATTGCCGACACCGCAGCAATGCGAAAGGATCAGATTGCGTTGCAGCGTTCCAACATCGGCAGCATCGATCTTGATAGAAGCCAGCTTTCCAAAGCCCGTATTGATCCCGTAAACGGGCACATTGCCAGCAGCAATTTCAGCAATACGCCGCGCGGCGGCCTCAATCCCGGCATGGGATGACGGGTCCAGCCTGACGGGCGCTCCTTGCCAGTAAATCGTCTCAAGCGTGCTGAGCGAAACACTGCCCGGATGAAGTATAATGGTCATCGAGTAATCCTTTGTCCGCGGAAAATACGCATGTGGAGAGGGTTGAACCCTATACGGTAGACAAGCTCAGCCGGGCTCGTCGCATTCCAGACCGCGAAGTCGGCTGATTTGCCCGCTTCGATCGTGCCTGTGTCATTCAATATGCCAAGCGCACGCGCCGCCTCGCGCGTTGCACCCGAAAACGCCTCGTCAACTGTCAGGCGGAAAAGCGTGCAAGCCATGTTCATCGTCAAAAGCAGCGAAGTGAGCGGTGAGGTACCGGGATTGCAATCGGTTGCCACGGCAATGTGAACGCCTGCCTCTCGGAGCAACTGGACGGGCGGAGCCTGTTCTTCGCGTAGAGTATAAAAAGCGCCCGGCAGCAAAACAGCAACTGTTCCAGCCGCTGCCATGGCTTTCGCACCCTCTTCATCAAGATATTCGAGATGGTCGGCGGAAAGCGCGCCGTAAGATGCCGCAAGCTTGGCACCGCCGAGATTGGAAAGTTGTTCTGCATGAAGCTTGACGGGAAGGCCGAGAGATTTTGCCTTGTCAAACACACGGGCGATCTGCGCTGGAGAAAAAGCAATGCCCTCGCAAAATCCGTCGACCGCATCGACCAGCTTTTCCGCATGAGCAGCTTCCAACCCGGGTAGCACGACCTCAGAAATATAATCATCGGCACGGCCACGATATTCAAGCGGCACTGCATGGGCAGCAAGATAACTGCTATAAATCCGCACCGGCCGCATGGTCGCCAATCGCCGCGCAACGCGCAGCATTTTCAGCTCGGCTTCAATATTCAGCCCATAGCCCGATTTGATTTCGATGGTTGAAATGCCCTCTGCCAGCAGCGTATCCAGGCGCGGCAGGCTTTGCGCGATTAGTTCATCTTCGCTCAACGCATTGGTTGCCTTGACGGATGAAACAATGCCGCCGCCAGCGCGGGCAACGTCTTCGTAGCTTGCCCCTTCAAGCCGCATTTCGAATTCCCGCGCGCGGTTGCCGCCATAGACAAGATGCGTGTGACAATCGATCAGAGATGGCGTCACCAATCTGCCTTCAAGGTCATGGGATGTGGCCGCTTGCGCTTCCGCCGGAAGGTCTTTTTCCGCGCCCGCAAGAACAACACGCCCATTCTTTACGAGGATCGCCGCTTGATCAATGATAGCGGTTGCATCGCGCTGGCAGCTAAGCAGGCGCATATTGCGCCACACTTCCACATCTGCATGCCGAGCCTCACTTTCGTCTGAAATTATATTTCCGCCCATGAGCTTTACGCCTTTTCTTCTCCTGCTAATATGTATAGACATAATTGAGATCAACGCAAACGGTTTTTCTGTCGCTTCGGGAGGATTCACCATTGACGCATATATTTGCACAGGCAGCATTGACGACTTCCGGCTGGCAACAGAACGTCCGCATAAGTTTTGACAGCACTGGCATTACCGCTATGCAGCCGGACAGCGCTCCGCTTCCCGACGATGAGCGCCATTCGATCATTCTCCCCGGCACGCCAAATCTTCACAGCCACGCATTTCAGCGCGGCATGGCAGGACTTGCAGAAAGCCGCGGTCCTGGTGCCGATAGTTTTTGGAGCTGGCGCAATGTCATGTATCGCTTTGCTCTGACAATGACGCCGGAGCAGATGGAAGCAGTCGCAGCGCAACTATATATGGAAATGCTGGAGGCGGGTTTTACACGTGTCGGCGAGTTCCATTACCTCCACCACGATATTGACGGGCGGCAATATGCAAATATTGCCGAGATGGGTGAGCGGATTGCAGCAGCTGCAAACGTGACGGGGATAGGACTTACCCTACTGCCTGTTTTCTATGCGCATTCCACGTTCGGCGGCGCTGCCCCCTCAGAGGGACAGCGCCGGTTCATCAACACACTGGACGCTTATGAAAAGCTTCATGCCGGATGCCAGCAGGCAGTCAAGGACTTGCCCGATGCGAAAGTCGGCGTAGCGCCCCATAGTCTGCGAGCAGTGACGCCGGATGAACTGGCAGCCGTGACGGCCATCGCTGGAAAAAATCCGAAACACATCCATGTCGCCGAGCAAATAAAGGAAGTTGACGATTGCATCGCCTGGTCCGGTGCCTGTCCCGTCAAATGGCTGCTCCAAAATGCTGATCTGGACAAAAGTTGGTGTCTTATACACGCGACACATATGACAGATGACGAGACCCAGGCCATGGCCCGCAGCGGTGCAATTGCCGGTCTCTGCCCAATCACGGAAGCCAATCTGGGCGATGGAACATTTTCAGCACAATTATTCACGCAAGCGGGCGGTGGCTTCGGCATCGGTTCGGACTCAAATGTTCTGATAGGAATTGGCGACGAGCTGCGTCAGCTAGAATATTCGCAGCGTCTGGCGCATCGCTCGCGCAACGTGCTCGCACCAGCGGGCGGATCGACAGGCAGGGCGCTGTTCGACCACGCTGTCAGCGGCGGCGGAACTGCCCTCGGCGTCGAGACAGGCCTTGCCATTGGCAAACCCGCGGATTTCATCAGCATCCAGCTCCAGACGCCGGATCTGTTTTCCGGTGACGTTGCGTTGGACTCATGGATTTTTGCCAATGGTGCCAAAGTAGATTCGACTTGGGTAACGGGCATCAAGCAGGTTGATCACGGCCGCCACCGGCTTCGCGATCAGATCGAACATAAGTTCGGCAAAGTCATGAAAGAACTCATTTCGGCAAATCCGTAAAAGATATGCCTGCGGCCACTCCGTTTAGAACTTATGCCCTTCGCTCATCGCTCCGGGCAAACGTGGTCAGGCCCCGACTATTGCATTTGCTGAGGTACCCGTTGAAAAGTACCAAGCCGGCTGTTTTCCTCATGATGATCCTGTTTGATGGACGGTTTTGGAAGTGGTTGCTTTAGCCAGCAGACGCAGCAGAGCCGCCGACTATTGGGCATTGACCTATTCTTGAATCCCTTTTCGGATCCCGATGGGAGCTTTTTCCGAAACTGTTTGCGCCGCGTTTTGCACCAGCGGACCGAAGCTGTCACTGAAGCTTTCGGCCGTCCACTCTTGCAGACTTCCCGCGACGTGGATTGCGCCAATAGGAGCACCGCTCGAATCTCGTATCGGAGCGCCGATGGCCACTTCATGATTTAACAATTGCCTGCATAATACGGAATGCCCCCGCTCACGCGTGGCGTGGACATGCACCATAACTTCATCAAGAGTGCGGATGGTGTGACTGGTAAAAGGTGTCAAATCCGAGCGTTTCACAATGTCGGCGACCTTCTCGTCAGGGAGGAGCGATAGGATGGCAATGCCGCCCGCCGTGCAGTAAGTCGGAACCGCATGTCCAACAATGGTCGCGCTGAAGATTTCATGCTTTGAGGGCATGCGCAAAGCATAGACGACGCGCACATCGTCAAAGAGCGAAAGATCGACACGCTCACGGACACGGCGGCGTAGCTCCAACATGACGGGATTTGCGCGCTGGAGCATTGGGTTAAGTCGCAACAAATCGTGCGTCATGTCGAGCACACGCAGACCGGGCAGGTAGCCGCGATCCTCAGGGTCGCGGGTGAGCATACCCAGCTTCAAGAGTGAGTGAACGATCCGTTGCGCAGCGCTGCGATCCACACCAGCAGCTGTCGCAACCTGACTGAGCGATAACGGATGACGCGCGCTCTGAAATGCTGACATGACAGCGACCGTTCTTGCGACCGAACGCATAAACAACGGATCGTCCTTGTAAGCTTCTCCTTCATCAGGGTCGAAACTGGATATGCCGCGAAGATCTCGAAATGTGGTCATGAAAAATCTCTAATCGACATTGGAGGATTGACAAGCATCAAAATTGGTTCCTATCATAAAAAACAATATAGATGTATCGCTGAGAGATACACACATCAGCCCGAGGGGGCAAATCAAAAATGGGAGTATGCTCGTGTCAAAACGCGTGGCTGTCGCTGGCTTTTTGCATGAAACAAATACGTTTGCTGCGGCGCCGGCAACCATGGCAGCATTTGTTCAGGGTGGCGGATACATCCCCATCTCCCGTGGAAACGCGATTTTCGAGAATGCGCAGAATGTTAACCTCGGTATTGTCGGGGCATTGAACTTTGCGCAACAGGCCGGCTGGGAAATCGTGCCCATCCTGTGGGCAGGGGCAATCCCCTCCGCGCCGGTGACCAAAGACGCCTATGAAACAATCGTTTCCGAGATTGTCGAAGGGCTGCGCAATTGTGGGCCTCTGGATGGCATTTTTATCGATCTGCATGGCGCAATGGTTGCTGAGCACGTGGATGACGGCGAAGGCGAGCTTCTTGAACGAGTTCGTTCCATCCGCCCATCGGAACCGATTGCCGTCGCATTAGACCTGCATGGAAATATTACGCGGCGTATGTTCGACCTTTCGGATGTGATGGTCGGTTTTCGTACTTACCCGCACGTCGATATGGCCGAAACCGGTTATCGGTCGGCACAGGCTTTGCAGGCATTGATGGACAGGCCTGATGGCTGGCAGAAGGCGATGCGACAGGGCGATTATCTGATCCCGATTGCATGGCAGTGCACGCAGGAAGAACCCGCAAAAGGCCTATATGGCATGACGGTCGATCTGCCAGAGAATGTGCTGACGGCCTCGCTCTTCATGGGCTTCCCCGCTGCTGACTTTGCCGAATGCGGGCCTTCGGTCTTCGCCTATGGTTGGGATAAGCAGGCGGTAGATGCGTGCGCCGATAATATCATGACGGCTCTTTCGGCGGCTGAATCCTCTTTTGTCGGCACAGCCTATCAGCCAAAGGAGGGGATTGAAAAGGCGATTGAGCTGGCTCGGAGCGCCGTTCGCCCGGTCGTCATTGCGGATACTCAAGACAATCCCGGAGCGGGTGGCAGTTCGGATACGACCGGGATGCTTCGCGCACTTGTTGCCAGCGGCGCCGAACGTGCGGCCATTGGGTGTATTCACGATCCGGAAGCCGCAAGGCTTGCGCATCAAGCAGGCGAGGAAGCTGAGATCGAGATTTCGCTTGGCGGCAAATCAGGGATCGAGAACGACGAGCCGTTCAAAGCCCGGTTCACCGTCGAGAAACTCTCTGACGGCAAGGTCCATGCAACAGGTCCCTATTATGGTGGCACATGGTTGGATATGGGTCCATCTGCCTGCCTTCGACTCGGCGGGACGCGTATCGTTGTTACGACCAATCTTGCCCAAATGGCAGATCGTGAACTTTATCGCATGGTTGGGATTCAACCAGAACAGGAAGCCATCCTCGTTAATAAAAGCTCCGTCCATTTTCGAGCCGACTTCGCACCAATCGCGGAAAAGCTTCTTGTCTGCATTGCCCCCGGTGCGATGCCGCTCAGCCCGGCGCAATTGCCGTGGAAGCGCTTGCGGGCGGGCATAAGGCTTGAGCCGCTCGGACAGGAATTCAACTAGAACAATAAGAACAACCTCCAGAGGAACTAAGTAGATGAAGTTTATCAGTTTTCACCAACCTAGCCCGACCCTTCGTAAACTAAAATATGGAATTGCAGCCTCACTGATCGCGCTTGGTACAAGCGCTGCATGGGCGGAAACAACGCTTACTGCAGTCATGCATTCAGACCTGCGCATCCTTGATCCGATCATCACCACAGCACATATCACCCGCGATCATGCTTACATGATTTACGACGTGCTGATCGCGGTCGATGAAAACTTCAAGCCACAGCCTCAGATGGCAGAATGGACCGTTTCGGACGATCGTAAGATCTATACATTCACACTGCGCGATGGTCTTAAATTCCACGATGGTGCGCCGGTAACAGCCGCTGACGCAGTGGCCTCGCTCGAGCGTTGGGCCAAGCGCGATGCTGGCGGTCAGCTTATCATGGATATTACGGAATCCCTGAAGGCGACCGATGATAAAACGCTGGTCTGGACACTCAAGGAGCCATTTGCCCCCTTCCTTGACACGCTTTCCAAGCAGGCCGCCCTGCCTCCATTCATCATGCCCGCGCGCATCGCCGCAACGCCAGCCGATACCGCAATTACAGAGCATATTGGTTCCGGCCCATTCAAGTTTGTGCCGGCAGAGTTCCAGCCCGGCGTTGGCGTAAGCTATGTTAAAAACGAAGAGTATATACCGCGCAAGGAACCAGCCAATTGGATGGCAGGCGGTAAAGTCGTAAATGTAGACAAGGTTCGCTGGGTCACGATGACCGATGCGCAGACGGCGGTTAACGCTCTTGCAAGCGGTGAAGTCGACTACATGGAGCAGGTGCCCGTCGACCTGGTGTCGCTGTTTGAAGGCGATGACACGGTGGTTCTCGAACAGCGCGACCCGCTCGGCTATCAGACCATGGGGCGCCTCAACTTCAAGCATCCACCTTTTGACAATCCGGACATTCGCCGTGCAGCTTTTCTTGCCATGTCGCAGGAACCAGTGCTTGCCGCGCTTATGGCCGATCCCAAATATTACAGGGTTTGCGGTGCTATTTTCGGCTGCGGCACGCCTAACGCCACGAATGTCGGCGCTGACAGCATTGTCGGGAAAGGCAATATTGAAGAAGCAAAAGCACTGCTCAAAAAAGCCGGTTATGATGGAAAGCCGGTTGTACTGATGCAGCCAACAGACGTTTCCAGTCTCTCTCCTCAACCAGTTGTGGCAGCACAGCAGTTGCGCGCGGCAGGATTTACTGTCGACATGCAGCCAATGGACTGGCAGACGCTTGTCGGTCGTCGGGCCTCAAAGGATGAGCCCTCAAAGGGTGGCTGGAACATCTTCTTCACAAACTGGCAGATTCCGGAAATTGCCACACCGCTAAACTCCGTCATGCTCAATGGTCGCGGCGATCAGGGCTGGTTCGGTTGGCCGAAGGACGACAAGATCGAAGCGCTTAAGAAGGAATATATTGCCGGGAAAACGCCGGAAGAGCAGAAAGCCGTTATTGAGAAAATCCAGGCCCATACGCTTGAGAACGTCCTCTATATTCCGCTTGGCGAATATAATCCACCACAGGGCCGCCGTTCCAATGTCGTCGATATGCTCGGCTCTCCCGTCCCGGTGTTCTGGAACGTAAAAAAGACCGAAGAATAATCTGCCCGCCGCTATCGCGTTTGACGTGATGGCTCCCAATTCAATGCGGAACCGGTTCGGTATCGGTTCCGCCTCTCGCGGGACGCGCATATGGCTATCTACCTTTTAAAACGTATTTTTGCTCTTGTACCGGTGTTGCTGCTGGTATCGATTTTTGTCTTCCTCCTCCTGCGACTTACGCCGGGTGATCCGGCGGCAATTCTGGCAGGCGATGCCGCCACAAGCGAACAACTCGAACGCATTCGGGAGGCTATGGGGCTCAACAAACCCATCTTGACGCAATATTTCGTCTGGATGGGCAATATAATGCAGGGAGATCTTGGCGTCTCGCTGATATCAGGCGTTCCGGTGCTCGATCTGGTTTCGCAACGTATCGGCCCGACGATTTCCATAGCGGTTCTCACCATCATTATTGCTGTTCTCGCGGCAATTCCGATGGGTGTGATCGCGGCCTGGCGGCATCGTTCGTGGATTGATTATCTCGTCATGAGTTTTTCTGTTCTGGGCTTTTCCGTTCCAGTTTTTCTGGTTGGTTATGTGTTGCTGCTCATTTTTTCGGTCAATCTGGGTTGGCTTCCGGTTCAGGGTTTCAAACCAATTTCGTCGGGCTTTGGCAGTTTCATGGAGCGAGCCATATTGCCCGCACTGACACTGGCTTCGATCTATATCGCGCTCATCGCCCGCATGACCCGCGCAGCCATGTTGGATGTTTTGGGCGAGGATTACATTCGCACCGCACGGGCAAAAGGCGTTAGTGATCGTCGTCTCCTGTTCGTACATGCTTTGAAGAATGCAGCTGTGCCGGTCGTCACCATTATTGGCACCGGGTTCGCGCTACTCATTTCGGGCGTCGTGGTCACGGAAAGCATTTTCAACATACCCGGCATCGGACGTCTGACGGTTGATGCGGTTCTGGCGCGCGACTATCCGGTCATTCAGGCCATGATCCTTTTGACGAGCGCGCTCTACGTCTTCGTCAATCTGTTGATCGATCTTTCCTACACATTGTTTGATCCAAGGATACGCTATTGATGGCCTCTGAACCGACATCGACTGGCATGCATTGGTTGCTGCGCCTGTTCTCGCTGCCGCGCGTTACACGCGTTGGTATCGGACCGATGATTGCGGGCGTTCTCCTTGCCGCAATTCTCATTCTCACCCTTGCCTCACCGTGGATCGCTCCGCATGATCCGCTGGCCATGAACCCGTTGATGCGGCTCAAGCCGCCTTCGGATGACTATTTGCTTGGCACTGATAATTACGGTCGTGATCTCTTCTCACGCATGATTCTCGGTGGGCGTATTTCCCTGTTGATAGGCCTTCTTGCTGCCGGAGCTTCAATTGGCGTGGGCATTCTCATCGGCTTGGTCGCTGGTTTTTTCCGCACTGCCGATGCGATCATCATGCGCATGATGGATGCGCTGATGGCAATGCCTTCCATTTTGATCGCCATCGCATTGGTCGCACTGAACGGGCCATCCATTGGCTCGGTGATCGTAGCAATTACCATTCCGGAAATTCCTCGCGTCGTGCGTCTGGTGCGGTCGGTAATCCTGAGTGCTCGCGAAGAGTCCTACGTCGAAGCCGCGCTGGCCCTTGGTTCGAGCACGCCAAAAATTCTTTTCCAGCATCTTCTGCCCAATACAATGGCTCCGCTTATCGTGCAGGGCACCTACATCGTCGCATCGGCAATTCTGACCGAAGCAATCCTATCGTTTCTCGGGGCAGGCATCAGCACCGAGATCCCGACATGGGGGAACATCATGGCCGAAGGCCGCCAGTTTTTCCGCATCAAACCGTCTATTGTGCTCTGGCCAGGGCTTCTGCTGACCCTCTGCGTCCTTTCAATCAATCTTCTGGGCGATGCGGCGCGCGATACGCTTGATCCGCGCCTGAAAAAGCGGGAGGGCTGAAATGGAATTGCGCAATCGTGATTTCACAACAGAACCGGTCGTGCTCGAAATTGAGAATCTCGTCGTGGCGCTACCCAGCGGCACACAGGTTCTTCGCAGCGTCAGCCTTGATATCCGTAAAGGCGAAACAGTTTGTCTCGTTGGCGAATCGGGCTCAGGCAAATCGGTGACCTCACTGACGGCCATGGGCCTTCTTCCCAAGAATGCTTTGCTGGTAAAAACGGGAGCAATTCGACTTGACGGCATTGACCTGCTGAAATTGTCTCCCGCCGATATGAAGAAGATGCGCGCCACACGCATTTCGATGATTTTTCAAGAGCCAATGACGGCGCTCAATCCGGTTATGCGGGTTGGTGAGCAGATCATGGAAGTTCTGGATATTCACACCAATTTGTCGGCCGACGCGAAACGCGTCAAAGTCATCAATATTATGGAGCAGGTGCACCTGCCTGACGTTGAGCGCATCTATCAAAGCTTTCCGCACCAACTTTCGGGTGGTCAGCGTCAGCGCATCATGATTGCTATGGCGCTCATACTTGAGCCCGTGGTTTTGATCGCAGATGAGCCGACCACCGCGCTCGACGTGACAACGCAAAAGCAAATTCTGTCATTGATTGCCGAAATGCAGGCAAAACATGGCACGGCGGTTCTGTTCATCACGCATGACATGGGAGTGGTTGCCGAAATTGCCGACCGTGTCTGCGTTATGCACAATGGCGAAATCGTAGAACACGGCACGATTCGGCAAGTTCTGGCTTCACCGCAAAAGCAATATACAAAAGATCTGCTTGGTTCGGTGCCAAGTCTCATTCCCCGACTGGCGCGCGCATCGCAAGGCGGCGAAGCTGTGATCCGGGTGCGCGATCTCGGCATGACTTATCGAAGCCGCGGTATTTTCATCACCAAGCCGGGTGTTCAAGCGTCACGCAACGTAACTTTCGAGCTTCCACGCGGACGCACGCTCGGGATTGTCGGCGAGTCCGGCTCCGGCAAAACCACTGTCGCTCGTTCGATCATGCGGTTGATTGAGCCGACAGAAGGCGAGATATTTGTCGGTGGACGCGACATTGCACATCTTGGCAAACGCGAAATGAAGCCGTTTCGCAAAAAACTGCAGGTTGTATTTCAGGACCCGTTCCGGTCGCTCAATCCGCGCTGGACTATTGAGCAAAGTCTGACGGAAGGGCCGCTCAACTACGATGTGCCTTACGAAGAAGCCGTGGCCGAGGCGAAACGTCTGTTGAAGATTGTCTCGCTGCCACTGGATGCTTTAAAGCGATATCCGCATCAATTTTCTGGCGGGCAGCGCCAGCGTATTGCCATTGCCAGGGCTGTTGCCCTCAGGCCCGACATTCTCGTGGCGGACGAAGCGGTCTCCGCGCTGGATGTTTCGATACAGGCACAGGTTCTTGATCTTCTCGCACAGCTTCAGAAGGATACCGGCATCGCCATTATTTTCATAACTCACGATCTGCGCGTCGCAGCACAGATATGTGATGACGTGCTGGTGATGAAACGCGGAGAGGTTGTCGAACATGGCAATGCTGCCGACGTGCTTGGCAATCCGTCGCATGAATATACGCGCTCATTGATTGAGGCGGCTCCCGGCCGCTTCTGGGATTTCGCGGCTGGACGTCCCGCCGCCTGATCGAAGGGCCGCTGCTTGCGGCCCCGATTATCTTCAATGCTTCAAACAGGAACGAAATTATGCCCATCATACCGTTTATTGAGGAGAAGGCCGGCGAGATGCGCGCGGTTTTCGAAGACCTTCATCGTCATCCCGAAATTGGCTTTGAGGAGAACCACGCTTCCAGCGTTGTCGCTGGTCTTCTAAAGAAGTGGGGTTTCGATGAAGTTCACACCGATATTGCCAAGACTGGCGTCGTCGGCATTCTGAAAGGTCATAATCCTGGCAATCGCCGGATCGGCCTGCGAGCAGATATGGATGCACTGCCGATCGACGAGATTTCGGGCGTTGCCTATACATCGCAAAACCCAGGCCGTATGCACGCCTGCGGCCATGATGGTCATACGACGATGTTGCTGAGCGCAGCCCAATATCTGGCGGCTACCCGCAATTTCGAAGGCACGGCGGTTTTTGTATTTCAACCCGCTGAGGAAGGTCTTGGTGGTGCGCGTACCATGATCGCCGAAGGTCTGTTCGAGCGCTTTCCCTGCGACGAAATCTACGGAATGCACAATCAGCCATTAGGTACGCTCGGCAAAGCGCAGATACGCAAGGGTCCCGCCATGGCCGGGGCCAGCTTTTTCGACATCAAACTAACGGGGAAAGGCAGTCATGCGGCCCAGCCGCATAACTCACGTGACGTGCTGGTAATCGGCGCCGATCTTGTTGGTCAGATTCAGACCATCGTTTCCCGCAATATCCCCGCGACTGAAGCCTGCGTTGTTTCGTGCACCCAATTTCACACCGGCAGCGCCTATAATATCGTGCCGGAAGTCGCCACGATCACCGGTACGATCCGCTATTTCGAGCGTCACGTCTACGATGTGGCGGAAAGCCGCCTGAGAGAAATTTGCGCAGGCGTGGCAGCTGGTTACGGCGTGACCGTTGATGTCGATATTCGCAATGTCTTCGATGTTTTGCGTAATGATAACGAGCTTTCCGACGCCTATATCGCCGCTGCACGCGATGTGCTCGGCGAGGAAAATGTCAGCGATGACTGCCCAGCCTTTATGGGCAGCGAGGACTTCGCCGATATGCTCGCCCGGGTGCCAGGTGCTTACATTAACGTGCAGCACGCCGGCAAGGCCGCCTTGCACAATCCGGCATTTACACTCGAACCGGAAGTGCTTCCGATTGGCGCGTCTATCTATGCTCGGATCGTGGAAACCCGCTTGTCTGTTAACAAGGAATTGGCTGCATGAGCGCGTTTGAACTTCCATTTGACCTTGATGACATGATTGCGCGTCTGCGCCCCTGGATCGAAACCGAAAGCCCGACTTTCGATGCAGCGGCGGTCAATCGAATGGTGGATATTGCCGCCTATGACTTTGCCGCTGCAGGTGCCAGCGTTGAATTCATTCCGGGGCGAATGGGATTTGGCGGGTCTTTGCGCGCAAGGTTTCCGCACGAACATCATGGCAAGCCCGGCATTCTGGTGTCAGGGCATCTCGATACCGTCCATCCGCTTGGCGTCATTGATGTAAATCCGTTTCGCCGGGATGATGGCAAGATTTACGGCCCTGGCATCCAGGATATGAAGGGTGGCAATTTCGTTGCGCTTGAGGCCATGCGTCAGATTGCAAAAAACGGGCTCGCAACCAAGCTTCCTGTCACCTTTCTGTTGACGCCCGACGAAGAGGTGGGAACGCCTTCCACGCGTGATCTGATTGAGCAGGAAGCGCTCAAGAACAAATATGTTCTGGTACCGGAACCCGCACGGCGTGATGGTGGCGCCGTCGTGGGGCGCTATGCCATTGCGCGCTACAATCTCGAAACTATTGGCAGGCCGAGTCATGCTGGCTGGCTGCTCAAGGAAGGACGCTCAGCCATCCGCCGCATGGCCGAAAAGATCATCGAGATCGAAGCACTCACGACGGAAGATTGTACATTCTCTGTCGGTGTTATTCAGGCCGGGCAATGGGTCAATTGCGTTTCATCAAGCTGCAAAGCCGAGGCGCTCAGCATGGCGAAAACCCAAAAGGATCTCGAAGAGGGTGTTTCACGTATCATGGCTCTTGCGGGCGCGAAAGATGATGTGGAACTGATCGTCACTCGCGGGGTGACGCGGCCAGTTTGGGAGCCCGGGCAGCCGCAAGATATGCAGCTTTTCAACTTCGCTAATGATATTGCGAAAGAGGTTGGATTTACCATGACGGCCCAAAGCTCGGGTGGCGGTTCCGATGGAAACTTTACCGGCGCGCTCGGTGTGCCGACACTTGATTCCATCGGCGTGCGTGGTGATGGTCTGCACACCTTGGGCGAGCATATCTTCGAAGACAGTCTGATCGAGCGCGCGCGTCTTCACGCAGGCTTGTTCCTGCGGCTGGAATAAGGCGCAACGGGTCCTACCATGTCTGATGCAAGCCGACTGACCAAAGCCCAGATTCCGGGCCTGAAGGATGACGCTACGATTAATGTGGATCAGTGGGGGGTGGCTCATATCAGAGCCAGCAACCTTCACGATCTCTTTGTTGCGCAAGGCTGGAATGCTGCGCGAGATCGTCTCTGGCAGATCGACACAGCCCGCAAACGCGGGCTGGGTCTGCTGGCGCGTGATTTTGGCCCAGGCTATCTGGAGCAGGACAGGGCAGCTCGGTTGTTGCTTTACCGCGGCGACATGGCGGCCGAATGGCGAGCTTACGGGCAGGATTCTGAAGAAATCTGCACTGCATTTGCGAGCGGTATCAATGCTTATGTCGATGCCTGCAATGCAGGCTCGATAGCGCTTCCGCCAGAGTTCCTATTGCTTGGTCATCGGCCAGAACACTGGAAGGCGGAAGATGTTGTGCGGGTGCGCACCCATTCGCTGACGCGCAATGCATCCTCCGAACTTTTACGCTCCAAAGTCATGGCTGCTGCGGGCATTGAGCTTGGCGCAAAGCTCGACATGCTTCGCAAGGATTTGTCCCACGGCATTGTGCCCAAGCCGGTGGAAGGCTTTGACCCGGCAATTATGACGGACAGGGTGCTACGTGATTTCAACCTTGCCATCAGTCCCGCGACATTTTCAAAAGAGCGGCTGGCTGCCACATTGGATGAGGCAGCCCTTTGGACGACAGTGGCTCCGACTGGCGATATTGTTCGCGCTTCTTTTGAAGAGGGCTCCAACAACTGGGCCATATCGGCGGAGAAAACCACAACCGGTCGCCCTATACTCGCTCTCGATCCGCATCGCACGCATAGTTTGCCATCCATACGATATGTCGTTCACCTGACCATGCCGGGTCTAGACGTGATCGGTGCGGGTGAGCCGATGGTTCCTGGAATATCGATGGGGCATAATGGCAAGATCGCCTTCGGTCTTACCATTTTCGGTGCAGACCAAGAGGATATCTATGTCTATCAGACGAAGAAAGATGATCCTGATCAATATGCCTACGCAGACGATTGGGAACAGGTCGAAACCATCACCGAGACAATTCCCGTCAAAGGATACCCCGATCAAAAAGTCGAATTAAAGTTCACCCGCCATGGTCCGATCATCTACGAGGATGAAAAAAACCATCGCGCTTTCGGCTTGCGAACTGTTTGGATGGACGCGGGCATGGCGCCCTATATGGCTAGCCTCTCCGTGATGAAAGCGACGAACTACACTGAATATTCCAGCGCGCTGGAAGGCTGGGGCTGCCCTTCCGTCAATCATATTTATGCTGATACGGCCAACACAATTGCATGGAAGCCGTCTGGTGCCACGCCAGTTCGCAACAATTGGGATGGCTTGCTTCCGGTTCCTGGCGATGGGCGATTTGAATGGAATGGCTATCTGTCACCGCAATCGGGGCCCTTGGAGATTAACCCTTCACGCGGTTTTATAGCGACCGCCAACGCTATGAATGTACCGGTCGCTTGGACCGCATCCAATCCAGCTATCGGCTATGAGTGGCTCGACAGCAGCAGGCACGACACGCTCCACAATGAGCTTTCCCGCAGCGAGCCGATTTCCCTCGAAGATTGCGTAGCGCTTCAGAGTTCAACGCGGTCACCGATTGCCGTCCGCGTGTTGAAGCGAGTCCAACGAGTATTTGGCAATGACAATAATGAACAGGCGTGGCGGCTTCTGCAGAATTGGGATGGCGATCTGGCTGCACATTCCGCGCCCGCAGCAATTTTTGAGATATGGTTCAGCAAGCATCTCGGTCCTCTTGTCGCTCGACTGGAAGGGGCCGCACCGGAAATTATTCCGTTGTTAATGCCATTTGATGCACCAAGCATTGCTTCGTGGCTGGAAAAAGCGCCGGATAGTCCCGAGATTGCTAAAGCCCTTCGCCAAAGCCTTAGAGATGCTTGGACGGAATATACTGCTTTGGGGGAAGCGGGCGCCGCGAACCCTCCGTGGGGTTCCATCCATAGGCTTCACTTGCGCCATCCTCTACAGGCGCTCACGGACAAAGAGTGGTCAACTGGGCCAATCGCCTTGGGCGGGAGCAGTTCTACCCTCAACTATGCCACTTACCGATTGAACGACTTCTCAGTCATCTCAGGGCCGTCGGTTCGAATGGTCATCGATGTTGGGGCGTGGGACAACAGTTTTTTCGTCAATAATCCGGGACAATCAGGATTGCCAGATTCTCCGCATTATATCGATCTCTTGAAGCCATGGCATACCGGGCACCCTGTTCCATTATTGTACTCGGCAGAACAAATAGACAGAGTGACTACAGTGACAATATTGTTGAGTGCTTGAGGCGGATGTGGACATAGCCGGCTGCCAATGCACCAACAGCCGGCTCCATGCGACTTGCTCCTGCTGGAGCGAAATATAATTCCCAGGGCGAAGTTTATGAGCTTCCCCATAATAGCAGCCAGATCATGTAACAGCCGCCAAGGCTGACGGTGATGATGCCCACGGGAAGGCTGAAGGTGCTGGACGAGATCAGGCAAGAGGTGGGGGCATAACGCCCCCTCCCGCAATTTTCATCGCTCAAAGCCTGCTTGAGGCTTGGTCGCTCGTCATACTTCAACCTCATCCTTACGGGTCTTGACCAGGCTCCAGACCACCCCGCCGGCTATGATCGCGAAGGTGACACCCAGCGACAGCCCGGCAGGAAACTTTTCAAGGCCCAGCATATCAGCGACGAAAACCTTCGAACCGATGAAAATCAGAACCAGAGCAAGGGCTGGTTTGAGATAGCGGAAGCGGTGAATCATTGCCGCAAGAGCAAAATAAAGCGCGCGCAACCCAAGGATGGCGAAGATATTGGACGTATAGACCAGGAACGGGTCAGTGGTGATGGCGAAGATGGCTGGTACCGAGTCAACGGCAAAGATCACATCGGCAACCTCGACCAGAACAAGCGCCATGAACAGCGGCGTAATGAACCAGATCAGCTTGCCCGTCTTGGGGTCCGCCTGCCGCACGAAGAAATGTTCGCCATGATGGGTTTCGGTCACGTTGAACCGGCGGCGCATGAAGCGGACCAGCGCATTATTGGCAATGTCAGGCTCGGATTCTTCCATAACCAGCATTTTCAGGCCGGTGAAGATCAGGAAAGCCGCAAAGATATAAAGCAACCACGCAAATTCAGCAACGAGCGTTGCTCCAACGCCGATCATGATGGCGCGCAGCACGATGACGCCGAGAATACCCCAGAACAAGACCCGGTGCTGATAGAGACGGGGGACGGCAAAGAAGGAGAAAATCAGGGCGATAACAAAGACATTGTCCAGCGCGAGCGTCTTTTCGACGACGAAGCCCGTTATATAGGCCATACCCGCATCGGCACCGATATACCACCAGACCCACCCGCCGAAAGCGAGGCCGAGGGAAATATAAAGAACAGAGAGCTTCAAGCTCTCAACCACATTGATCTCCTTGTTTTCCTTGTGAAGAACGCCGAGATCGAATGCCAGTATAGCGAGAACGAGGCCAAAAAAGCTTAGCCACATCCAGACCGGCTTACCCAGCCAGTCGATGAACAAAAAATCGAGTTCCATTGAGGATTTCTCCACCGGCGTGCGTTGTCGGGAAACGGTCCGACATCACAAGTTCGCCGGGGCACTTGCCAGAGGGGCCCGGACCAGCGGGTTGGGGGAGAGTTAGGCGGCCGCAGTTCCCGATTCAAGGGCAGGAGGCAGAGAAATTTTCTATTGCGTGCAACTGCTCGCAACGGGCTATGGGGTGTTAGGGTCAGCCCAAGTACCGATAAGGAGCGTCATAAACCTCTCAGCAGCGGGTGACAGCGTTCCGCCTCGTCGACGTACAATGCCTATTGTTCGGGATATTTCTGGATTGCGGATTGGTCTTGTAACCAAAAAGGGATGTTCTTCCTGAGGTGTCGCCAATTTTGGCAAGACGGAAATTCCAAGCCCGGCTTCAACCAGCCCGAGCGATGTCGACAAATGCGTCACCTCATAGGACCAGCGAAGCTTGAGATTGGATTTGGCAAGGGCTGCATCAAGCAAGGTTCGATTGCCGCTGGACCTGTGAACCGTGATCAACTGGTACGGCGTCAGGTCACCCCACTCCAATTCGGTTTTTGCCGCCAGCGGATGATCGTTGCGCGCAGCGAGCACGAATGGGTCTTCTATCAGGCGCTCAAAGATGAGATCGGGATCGGATAACCCCATAATATTTATACCAAACTCAACTTCTCCCCGCGCAACCGCCTGCAATCCATCGGTGGCGGTCAGGTCGAGGATTCGAAAACGAATATGCGGATATTCCGAGTTGAACTGCTTGATTACCGTGGGAAGAAAGTAAAACGCGGCTGTCGGAAGACATGCAATGGTCACCAATCCACTACGCTGCGATCCCGTATCCCGAACTGCGAAAAGCGAGGTGTCGAACTCCTCCAGCATTCTGCGCACAAGCGGGATGAGTTCAGCGCCAAGTGCAGTTGTTGAAACGTGCCGCGTCGTACGTTCCAGCAGTGGCCCCCCAATCGCCTGCTCGAGCTTTTGAATGCGCCGGCTCAATGCAGGTTGAGACAGATTGAGCGCCTCAGCCGAGCGATGGAAGTTCTCGAGTTCGACAACAGCCAGGAAAGCACGCAAGTCCAGAATTTCGCAATTAATGCTCATAACGCATCATTCCCTCGGATTTTCGCATTTCACATATCAATCATAATACCGTTTACTGGAACAAATAAGGCCATTGATACCTAAATCACATCGGTAGGTGAAGCAATAATGAACGACCTGATGTCCATTCCCTGTGTTCTCATGCGGGGCGGCACCTCAAAAGGACCCTTCTTCCTTTCGTCAGACCTGCCTTCCAATAGCGCAGAGCGTGATGTGATTCTTCTGTCTTTAATGGGCTCCGGGCATCCACTTCAAATCGACGGGATAGGTGGCGGCAATCCGGTCACAAGCAAGGTGGCCATTGTCGGACCCTCCAGCATTGCTGGCGCGGATGTTGATTATCTGTTTGCGCAAATTCGGATTGATCAGCAATTGGTCGATACCTCGCCAAATTGCGGGAATATGTTGGCAGCCGTTGGACCCTTTGCGATTGAGGCGGGGCTCGTAGCGGCGACAGGGCCTTTGACTCGCGTCAGAATTCACAATGTTAATACGGGCAAGTTGATCGAAGCGGAGGTTCCAACCCCCGGTGGAAAGGTTGCTTATCTCGGAGATGCGGCAATCGACGGCGTTCCCGGACTGGCGGCGCCGATTGCGTTGACTTTTATGGATGCAGCCGGTGCTCGAACGGGAAAACTCTTCCCCACGGGAAACGCACGTGATCGCATCGATGGTGTCGACGTTACCTGTATTGATTGCGCCATGCCTATGGTGCTGGTTGAGGCTGAAGCAGTCGGAGTAAGCGGATATGAGACGGCGGTCGATCTCAACAGCAATGACGCCTTGCTGAAACGGCTGAAGCATTTGCGGCTCGAAGCTGGCCGGCTCATGGGAATGGGAGATGTTAGCAATCAGGTCACGCCAAAGCCGGTATTGATTTCCAAACCGAGAAATGGCGGAGATCTCAATGTCCGTTATTTCATGCCGGACGAATGTCATCCATCCCTGGCGACGACGGGTGCCGTTGGCATTGCAACCGCATGCATTAGTGAAGGTACGATCGCATCATCGCTGATCGGCAAACACACCCCGCCAGTGATCCTCAGCCTGGAACATCCAAGTGGTCACCTGGACGTAAAACTGGATTCCCGCGAAGGAAAGGTCGTGGCAGGAATACTTAGAACAGCGCGGAGACTATTCGAAGGACATGTCTTTGCAAAGCCGCTCGGCAGCATCGTTCGCGCGGCATAATTTGAAATGGCTACCGGGAGGGTAGCCAAACAACATTACAATCGGAGGAAACATCATGCGTAAACTCGTGCTCGCGCTTGCGGCAACCGTGGCTTTTGCTGGAACGGCTCTCGCCGAACCCGTTCGCATCAGCGTCGGATCCTATAATCTCAACAATCTGCCTTTTCCGGTAGCTGCGGGGTTGGGTCTCTATGAAAAAGAGGGCCTTGAGGTAACTGTTGAGAATTTCGCCTCCGGTGGATCGAAGACGCTCCAGGCGCTTGTCGCGGGCTCAACCGATATCGCCGTTGGCTTTTACGACCATACGATCCAGATGCAGTCGCAGAACAAGGCAGTCGTCGGTTTCGTACTTCTGGCACGCAATTCGGGCCTCGTTCTTGCCGGAGGAAAAAACGCCACTTTCGATCCGGCCAAGCCCGAAACGATCAAAGGAGCCAAAATCGGCATCACCGCCCCGGGCTCATCATCTGACTTCTTCGTTCGTTACTATTTACAGCGCCACAAACTGTCGGCGGATGATGTTTCGCTGATCGGCGTCGGTTCCGGTTCGGCTGCTGTTGCGGCGCTGGAACAGGGCAAGGTTGACCTGCTGGTCAATTACGATCCGGCGGCGACATTCATCGAAGCCAAGGGTGTCGGCAAGATTCTGATCGATGCCCGTAGCGATGAAGGTGCTAAGGAAATCTACGGCGGAATTTATCCCACATCAGTACTCTATGCTACGCAGTCTTACATCGACGAAAACCCTGAAACGATCCAGAAGGTCACGAATGCGACCGTTGCAGCGCTGGAATGGATGAACAAACACAGCGCTGAGGAAATCGTTGAGAAGCTTCCCAAAGAGTTCATTTCCGGAGATCGGGAAACCTATGTGAAGGCAGTCCAGAATGCCAAGCCCATCTTCTCGGTTGGTGGCAAATTCAACGATACCGACGTTCAAACGCCGTTGGCTGTCCTCAAAAGCTTCAATGAGAAAGTAGCCAATACAACCATCGATCTTTCTAAAACCTACACGAATGATTTCGTGAACAAGGTGACTGGCAAGACCACTAACTGATCCGAGGAGGAAGCCATGTCATTGGCTATGTTAAAACCCGTGCCCGTCCAACCGGGCGAGCCAGATACGAGGCCAATGGTATCGATTGACTCGGTTGAAATGTCATTTGGCACCTATGTAGCTGTACAGGATGTCAACTTGACTGTTGCCGATGGCGAGTTTCTCGCCATCGTTGGGCCCACGGGCTGCGGCAAGAGCACCATTTTGAATGCTATTGCCGGTCTGCTGAAGCCAACGAAGGGAACGGTGAGTATTGATGGCACGCTCATCAATAACATCCAGAATGATATTGGCTATCTGTTCCAGCAAGACGCGTTGCTGCCGTGGAAGACCTCCATCGAAAATGTCGAACTCAGTCTGATGTTTAAAGGTATTGCAGTCAAAGAGCGCCGCGAACGCTCGATGAACTGGCTTGCAAAGGTTGGCCTTAAAGGGTTCGAGCATCGGTATCCGCACCAGTTGTCGGGCGGCCAGCGCAAGCGCGTACAGATGGCGCAGGCGCTGATCGCAGCACCAAAGGTCATCTTGATGGACGAGCCATTTTCCGCGCTCGACATCCACACCCGACATTTGATGCAGAACGAACTTCTACGGCTCTGGCAGGAAGAGCGTCGGGCCGTCGTGATGATCACGCATGATTTGGAGGAAGCCATTGCTCTTGGCGACCGCGTCGCCATCCTTGCGGCCGGGCCGCGTTCACGGGTCATAGAAAGCTTCCCCGTTGAGCTGGAACGGCCTCGCGATGTCGCGGAAATCAAACTCGATCCACGCTTTATGGATCTGTACCGAAATATCTGGGCAAGCCTGCGCGGCGAAGTGGAGAAAAGCTATGAACGTCGTGACTGAACGCATCATCCAGCTGGGTATTCTGGTTTTTATTCTCGGTGGCTGGCAACTGGGCGTAACCGCCGGTGTCATCGACGTATTCTTCTTTCCAGCTCCTCTGGATATCTTCAACCAGATTGTTACCTGGATTATCCAACCAAGCTTCTACAAGCATGTCTCCATTACGTTGACAGAAACCGTTCTCGGCTATGTCATAGGCACGGCGCTCGGCGTCGCCGCCGGTGTTTGGCTTGGTCTCAGCCGCAGTGCAGCCCGCATCCTTGATCCCTTTATCAAGGGCCTCAATGCAATTCCCCGTGTCGTTCTCGCGCCGATCTTTGTTCTTTGGCTTGGCTTGGGCCTTTGGTCGAAAGTAGCGTTGGCTGTCACGCTGGTGTTCTTCATTACGTTTTTCAATGCCATGCAGGGCGTGCGCGAAGTCAATCCTGTTGTGCTTGCCAACGCGAAAATCCTCGGTGCCAAACGGTCGGATTTGTTGAGGCATGTCTATTTTCCTGCTGCGGCAAGCTGGATTTTATCATCGCTGCGCACGTCAGTAGGCTTTGCAGTGGTCGGCGCCATTATCGGGGAATATCTCGGTGCTTCCGCTGGATTGGGCTACCTTATCGCCCAGGCAGAAGGCAATTTCGACGCGGTTGGCGTATTTGCCGGCATCATTATTCTGGCAGTATTCGTCCTGATTATCGACAGAATTCTCGATGTCGCTGAAGGCAAACTCATCAAGTGGCGGCCCAATGCTGCCGAAGAAAGACCCGCATAAAATCTTGTGGCCGGCAATGCCGGCCACATTCAACTGGACGAACCAGCTCGCGTGCCGGGTGAAAGAAAAAACATCATGCCCGTTGGGGATAATCCGGCATTCCGCCTGAATCAAAATTTCTGGACCGACAATCTGGAAGTATTGACAGAGCGCTTCAATGCCTGGCTTGCTCGGTAAGGCCAGCCGCAAGTTCAAGGCCTGGTTGCAAACCACATACCGCATTCCTCATGCGATCAGGAGTGACTATTGACTGATTATTCCATATTTGGTGCCGCCGAACTCAGCCGTCTCGTCCAAGCTCGAACTGCTTCCTGCTACGATATAACACTGGATTTTCTGGGCCGGATCGACAGTTTAAATCCGATCCACAATGCCATCATATCCTTACGTCCTCGAGACGAAATCCTGGCAGAAGCAAGTGCTGCCGATGAGATGCTTTCCCGTCACGGCCCGACGGGTCCACTTCATGGTCTTCCCATTGCCATTAAAGACCTGTCCATGACAAAGGGCTTGAGAACCACGTTCGGGTCCCCGATCTATGCAAACTTTGTGCCCGAAATGGACTCCCTCTCGGTGGAGCGATTGCGAAGTGCGGGCGCCCTGATTATTGGAAAAACGAACACACCTGAATTCGGTTTGGGATCTCACACCTACAATCCTGTTTTCGGCATCACCCGCAATGCTTTCGATGCGTCGAAATCTGCGGGCGGTTCGAGCGGCGGAGCTGCGGTCGCTGTTGCCTTGAGAATGCTACCCGTTGCTGATGGCAGTGATTTTGGCGGGTCTTTGCGTAATCCTGCGGCATTCAACAATATTTTCGGTTTTCGTCCCTCTCAGGGGCTGGTGCCAAATTGGCCCGCGGCGGATTCATTTTTTTCCCAGCTCGGCACTGAAGGTCCCATGGCCCGCAGCGTCGAAGATCTGGCATTCCTGTTGGACGTGCAAGCCGGATATGAACCGCGAGCGCCTCTATCTATAGAGCGACCGGCTGCTTCCTTTGTCCAAAGTTGCCATGAACAAATTGGTCCGTCTCGTATAGGCTGGCTGGGCGATCTTGGCGGCCATCTGGTTTTCGAGCCTGGCATTATCGATCTTTGCGAAACTGCTTTGAAAACCATGACCGATATTGAATGCACAATAGAGCCAGTCCTGCCAAATTTCGACTTTGAGGCACTTTGGGGTTGTTTTACAACCCTTCGTCAATTCAATTTGAGCGCCAGACTCAAGCCACTCTATGACGATCCGGCAAAGCGGGCTCTTCTCAAGGATGAAGCGCAATGGGAGGTGGAAGGTTGTCTTTCCTTGTCTGCCATCGACATCCTTAATGCCAGTCAGACAAGGACAGCCTGGTATGCAACCATGCTTGAATTGTTCCAGACATATGATTTTCTCGCCATTCCTTCCGCGCAGGTTTTCCCGTTCGATGCCGACCTGCATTGGCCCGAAATGATCGGCGACAGAAAAATGGACAGTTACCATCGCTGGATGGAAGTCGTTGCTCTGGCGACGCTTTCAGGATGTCCGGTTGTCAATGTACCAGTGGGGTTTCGCAATGGCCTCCCGATGGGTATGCAGCTCATAGGCCGACCTAGAACGGATGCTCGCCTGCTTAGCCTTGCGAGGTCTTATGAAATGATATTGCCGTTCAAGACAGGCCGAAACGAACCCTGAACGCCAATGATCACAAGATGGGGTCAGGAAGCTGATTGACTTGCTCCTCGCCCCCTCAGGTTCTCGCCGCGTTTCCGCATCGCTTCCGCCGCGTGCCCTTCATCATCGATGGAGGCGCAGGCTGTAGCGCTGCAAGCAGTATTTCAATCCCATCAAATTCCCATCAAAAAAGCTCAAAAAGAGTTGCACACCTCATTTGACTGAATTACTATTTCAGGCGGAGGAGAATTCTCGTGGTGAAAATGACGCTTGAAGACGTCGCCCGAGAAGCCGGTGTCAGTCTTGCAACGGTTGATCGCGTGGTAAACGGGAGGATAGGTGTGCATGCGCGCACGATCCAACGCGTCAATGCGGCTATCAAACAGCTTGGCTTCCTTCCTGATCCCCATGCGTCGCGGCTGGCTCGCGGACGCGATTACGATTTCCGCATCATTCTCCCCACCGGCGAAAATGAATTCATGCAGGCTCTTGCTGCCGAGTTTCGCGCTACTCGCGAACGTCAATTGCAGGAGCGGGTGCGCCTGACCATTCAATATGTCGATACATTCGATGGCGAAGCACTTGCCACCGCCTTGGAAAAGCTGCCAAGAGGCATTGATGGTGTCGCCGTTGTCGCTCTGGATCACCCTGCTGTTACCGAGGCCATAAATACACTGGCCGATTCCGGCGTTGTTGTCCTGACGCTCGTATCAGACGTGCCCAACTCACGGCGGGCGCATTATGTCGGCATCGACAATTTTGCGGCAGGCCGCACCGCTGCATCGCTGATCGGCCGCTTCGTTGGAACCCGCAAAGGCAAGGTCGGGATGATTGCAGGTTCGCTGGCACTGCGTGATCATGTCGAGCGGCAATTCGGGTTTGAACAGGTTCTTGCACGCGAATACCCCAATCTTGAAGTCCTGCCGGTTCGCGAAGCACGCGACGAAAATGCCCGGGTGGAAGCCGTCTGCCGGTCGCTGATCGAAGATCACCCCGACACAGTTGCGATCTATAATGCCGGGGGAGGGCAGGCTGGTGTCATCGCTGCCCTGGAAACGTCCGGGCGCACATCTGACATGATTTTTGTTGCCCACGAATTGACGTCGTCAACACGTCGTCACCTTGTGCGTGGCACAATCGACGCAATCATCAATCAGGATGTGGGCCACATGGCCCGCAGCGCCGCGCGCATCCTGACTGCCCTGAAAGAGGGCCGCCCCATTGTTTCGGGGCAGGAACATATCCGCATCGACATCTTTCTCAGGGACAACATGCCCTGACGGCTATATTTTGGAATTGGAGGAATACATATGAAGACGATTAAAGGACCCGCCATTTTTCTCGCACAGTTTGCGGGCGATGCTGCGCCGTTCAATACGCTGGATGGCATGTGCGGTTGGGCCGCTGGCCATGGCTATAAGGGTATCCAGATTCCTGCCTGGGACGGGCGTCTCATTGATCTGAAGAAAGCTTCCGACTCCAAGGACTATTGCGATGAGATCGCCGGGACAGCAGCGTCCCACGGCCTGACGATCACGGAGCTTGCAACCCATCTCCAAGGTCAGCTCGTTGCCGTTCATCCTGTTTATGACGAGCTCATGGATGGCTTTGCTGCGCCTGAAGTGCATGGCAACCCAGCGGCGCGGCAGGAATGGGCTATTGATCAGCTGAAGCGGGCGGCGCGGGCGTCCAAGCATCTGGGCCTTAAGACCGTTCCCACCTTTTCCGGTGCGCTGGCATGGCCTTTTCTCTATCCATTCCCACAGCGTCCGGCAGGTCTGGTCGAAGCGGCGTTTGATGAACTGGCAAAACGCTGGACACCTATTCTCGACTATTTCGATGAGCAAGGCGTCGATGCTGCCTATGAAATTCACCCCGGCGAAGATCTGCACGATGGCATAACCTACGAGATGTTTCTGGAGCGGGTGAACAACCATTCGCGCGCCAATCTTCTTTATGATCCTTCGCATTTCGTGCTGCAGCAGCTCGACTATCTTGATTATATCGACATCTACCATGAGCGTATCAAAGCCTTCCATGTGAAGGACGCCGAGTTCAACCCGACAGGACGGCAGGGTGTCTATGGCGGCTTCCAATCCTGGGTGAACCGTGCCGGGCGTTTCCGCTCGCTGGGCGATGGACAGGTGGATTTCGGCGCAATCTTTTCAAAGCTGACTGCCTATGATTTCGATGGCTGGGCAGTTCTGGAATGGGAATGCGCGTTGAAACACCCCGAAGATGGGGCGCGCGAAGGTGCCCAATTCATCGACGCTCATCTGATCCGCGTGACCGAGCGGGCATTTGACGATTTTGCCGGGTCCGGCACCGACGACGCGGCCAATCGCCGTATTCTTGGCTTGAAGTAAGAGGGTAAAGCAATGGCCATTGGAGCATCAAAAGAAAAGCCTGCGAGCAAGCGCATCCGTATCGGCATGGTCGGTGGCGGGCAGGGCGCTTTCATCGGCGCGGTTCACCGCATCGCGCTGCGTATGGATGACCAGTTTGAGCTGGTTGCAGGCGCACTCTCATCCGATGCGGCGCGCGCCAAGGCGTCAGCCCGCGAGCTCGGCATCGCCGATGATCGCGCCTATACATCTTTCGAAGAAATGGCAAAAGCGGAGGCCAAGCGTCCTGATGGCATCGAGGCCGTTTCCATCGTCACGCCAAACCACATGCACGCCCCGGCAGCAAAGGCTTTTCTCAAAGCTGGCATTCACGTCATTTGCGACAAGCCGCTGACCACGACTGTCAAGGAAGCAAAGGAGCTTGTCTCTCTGGTAGACAAGACCGGCAAGCTTTTCGTGGTTACCCATAATTACACTGGCTACCCCATGATGCGGCAGGCGCGTGCCATGGTGGAAAAGGGTTTGCTTGGAACCATTCGCGTGGTGCAGGCTGAATATCCTCAGGATTGGATGACCGAGAAGACGGAAAGTTCCGGTTCGAAACAGGCCGAATGGCGCGTTGATCCCAAGCGTTCGGGTGCCGGCGGCGCCATCGGCGATATTGGCACCCATGCCTATAATCTTGCTTGCTTCGTGTCCGGTTTGAAGCTCAAGCAACTTTGCGCCGAGCTGACCAGTTTTGGCGAAGGCCGCGTTCTTGATGATGATGTGCAAATTCTCATGCGCTTCGAAGGTGGCGCCAAGGGTATGATCTGGGCAAGCCAGGTCGCTCCGGGCAATGAGAATGGCCTGAAGCTGCGTATATATGGTACCAAGGGTGGGCTGGAATGGACGCAGGCCGATCCGAATTATCTCTGGTACACGCCCTTCGGCAAGCCCAAGCAATTGCTGACCCGCGGCGGCGCGGGTGCATCGCCGGAAGCGGCGCGCGTAACGCGCGTTCCCGGCGGGCATCCAGAAGGCTACCTTGAGGGCTTTGCCAATATTTATACCGAGGCAGCGCAGGCAATTCTTGCGGCTCGCAGCGGCAAAAAACTGCCGAAGGATGTCATTTATCCAACCGTTCAAGATGGCTTGGCCGGCATGGAATTCATTGAAGCTGCGGTCAAGTCTTCGAAGGCTGGCGGCGTTTGGACGAAGGTGTGATGGAGACAAATAAACCCTTGAACGCCTCGAACGTACCGGTGCTGGAAGCACGCGGCATTGCCAAGGCGTTTGGTCCCGTGGAAGTTTTGACCGATATCAGCCTGTCGATCATGCCGGGTGAGGTCCATGCGATCATCGGCGAAAACGGCGCGGGCAAGTCCACGCTGATGAAACTCCTCAGCGGGCACCTCAAGCCGACACGCGGTTCCGTTGCCATTGATAATGAGCCCGTGAGTTTTGCCGGTCCCGTCGATGCGGAACATCGCGGTCTGGTTCTGGTGCATCAGGAAATTCTGCTTGCACCGGACCTGACCGTTGCCCAGAACATTTTCATGGGGCGTGAGCTAAAGCGCGGCCTTATGGTCAACGACCGTGAGATGAACAGGCAGTCAGCGGAGGCTGTTCGAAGCCTCGGAGCCGATATCGATCCGACCACGCAGATTGCCCGCCTTTCCATTGCGCGGCGTCAATTGGTCCAGATCGCCCGCGCGTTGCAGGTGCCGCACCGGGTTGTCATTTTCGATGAGCCGACAGCCTCGCTCACCCCCATCGAAACCGAAGCGCTGCTCAAAGTCATCCGCGACCTGCGCGACAAGGGCGTGGCCATTCTCTATATCTCGCATCGCCTGCCTGAAGTGGCTGCGATTGCAGATCGCATCACAGTCTTGCGCGATGGTAAGCTCATTACAACCCGCAACGCCTCTGAATTGCAGCCAGTCGACATGGCGCGATTAATGGTCGGCCGGGATATGTCAAAACTTTATCCTGAGCGCGAGGATACGGCCGCGCACCAGACGGTGCTTGAAGTCAAGAATTTCGACGTGCCGGGCTATGCCCGTGACGCATCCTTTACCTTGCGGAAAGGTGAGATCCTTGGCTTTGCCGGTCTGATCGGCGCTGGCCGTACAGAGCTGCTTGAGGGCATCGTCGGATTGCGCCATGGCAGTGGCACGATTGAATTTAATGGCAAGCCCATCACATTCCACACCGTGCGTGACAGCATGGCGGCAGGCATTGTTTATTTGAGCGAAGATCGCAAGGGCAAAGGACTTCTTCTGGCGCAGGACCTGCGTACAAACCTCACGCTGGCCACGCTCGAAAAATTCACCAAAGGGCCGCTGATAGAACGCAAGCGGGAGGATAAAAGTCTCGATAAAGCGATCAGCGATTTCGATATTCGCGCCCGTCGCCGTGATCTTCTGGCCGGGCAGCTTTCGGGCGGCAATCAGCAGAAGCTCCTATTGGCAAAGATGATGCTGCTGGAACCAAGCATCGTCATTATCGACGAGCCGACACGCGGCATCGATATCGGCACCAAGGAACAGATTTATCAGTTCATTGCAAACCTCGCCAAGGCAGGGAAATCCGTCATCGTTATCTCGTCCGAGATGCAGGAACTGATAGGCATTTGCCACCGCATCCTCGTCATGCGCTCATCGCGCATCGTCGGCGAAGTGACAGGCGATGCAATGACCGAAGAAGAAATCGTCGTCCACGCCACAGGCGTCAAGATCAACGAAGCAGAGCTTTACAGTGCGGGGAACGCATGAGCGACACATCAACAAATACCGATACACGCGGTGCCTTTCGCAAACTGGCTGATCTGGACAAGACAGCCGTTGCTCCCTTCCTTGCGCTAGCGGCGCTGTTCGTCCTTGGTGCGCTCATCAATCCGAACTTCCTGTCGATAGACAATCTTCTCAACGTTCTGACCAGATCGTCTTTCATTGCAATCATTGCCGTTGGCGCAACCTTCGTCATCTCGGCTGGCGGTCTTGATCTGTCTGTCGGGTCCATGGCTGCGCTGGTTGCGGGCATCATGCTGCTGTTCTTGAATTCAGCGGCGATTGATGGCGATATGGCGATGCTTTGCGTTGGCGTTGTCGTCGCTATTGGTGTCGGCGCCTTGGCGGGTCTGCTCAACGGCGCAATCATCACGATCGGCAAGATCGAACCCTTTATCGTGACGCTCGGAACCATGGCAATCTTCCGGTCTGTCACGGTCTGGCTGGCAGATGGCGGGTCCATCGCCATGAAATCAACCTCGATGCGTGCTCTGTTCAGGCCTGTTTACACCGGCACATTCATCGGGCTGCCCATTCCCGTCTGGATCATCGCAATTGTCGGTATTCTGGCAGCTTTCATTTTGTACAAAACATCTTTCGGAAGGCATGTGATCGCCGTCGGTTCTAACGAGGATGTAGCGAAATATTCCGGCATCCATGTCAACCGTGTGCGCGCCATGACCTATGTGCTGCAAGGTATTTGCGTCGCCATCGCCGTCGTCGTTTATATTCCGCGCCTTGGGGCCGCAACGACAACAACCGGCATGTTGTGGGAGTTGCAGGCAATCACGGCTGTGGTCATTGGCGGCACTGCGCTGCGCGGCGGCGTCGGGCGTATCTGGGGCACGATCTGCGGTGCTTTCATGCTGGAGATCGTCGGCAACATCATGGTGCTGTCCAACATTGTCAGCGAATATCTGATCGGAGCCGTTCAGGGCACGATCATCATCATTGCAATGCTCGTCCAACGGACGCTGCAAAAGAAGAAATGATGACAACGAATAGGGGCGGGAGGCTGCCTCTTCAGACGGGACGGGGGAAAAGGGGCCACCCACCGAGCCGAAATCAAGGCCCGAACGAAAAATTGGGAGAGAACAAATGCGTAAACTCATGATGGGTCTGGTGGGGGCGGCACTCGCCTCGACAATGACCTTCGCCTACGCGCAAGACAAACAGGTCAATATTGCCGTGTCGATTCCGGCGGCTGACCATGGTTGGACCGGCGGCGTTGTCTATCACGCTGAACGTGCCGCCAAATTGCTTGAAAAAGCCCATCCGGGTCTGAAGATCACTGTGAAGACTTCGCCTGACGGCGCTTCGCAGGCCAATGCCCTGGAAGATTTGACCACACAGGGCATGGACGCTCTGGTGACCTTGCCGCACAATTCGGATGAATTGACCGACCCGCTTCGCCAAGTCAAGGAAAAGGGCATCTTCGTCACGGTTGTTGACCGCGCGCTTTCCGATCCGACAGTTCAGGACCTCTACGTTGCTGGCAACAATCCGGAGCTTGGCCGCGTAGCGGGAACCTATCTGAAAGACACATTGAAGACCGGTGATGTCGTGGTTATCCGCGGCCTTCCTATCGTTATCGATGAAGAGCGCCAGAAGGGCTTCGACGAAGCCATTGCAGGTAGCGGCATCAAGGTACTCGACAAGCAGTTTGGTAATTGGTCGCGCGATGACGCGTTCAAGGTCATGCAGGACTATCTGACCAAATTCCCGAAGATCGATGCGGTCTGGTGCCAGGATGACGATATGGCCGTTGGCGTTCTTGAAGCCATTAGCCAGGCAAAGCGTACCGATATCAAAATGGTTATCGGTGGTGCGGGCATGAAGGACATGATCAAGCGTGTTGCTGATGGCGATACAATGACGCCGATCAACGTGCTTTATCCACCTTCAATGATCGCAACTGCAATGGAACTGACCGTTGCCAATTTCTACGATCAGGTTCCGGTTCGGGGCAGCTATATTCTTGATGCAACACTCGTCACCAAGGATAATGCCGCTGAATTCTATTTCCCTGATTCACCATTCTGATCAGACACATGAATGAAGCTGGAAAAGGCCCTGCGAGGGGCCTTTTTTGCAACAGCGTTTTGCAATAGCTACTAGCCGCCAGCCTATCTTTACGATCAACTGGGACATTGCACTGATGCTGTGCGTGGTTCGACGGGGCTCACCATGCGGAAAGTGAAGATTTGGCAGGGAGCTGGTTTTGAGACGTTTCGGGCAAGACGTTTCAGGTAGATGTGCAACCCACTACTTTCCTCATGGTGAGCCTCGTCGAACCAAGCACTAGATCAATGGCCTCTTCCGCCCTCCTGAGCTTGTCGGAGGGCGAACCACGCACAGCATCAGTGCAATATCAACTTCCAAATTGAATACCGGATTTTGTGGTAGGATTCAGCTGCCGGATGCAGGCTTTCGGGTCTATCCCGGCTCCCGCGCATTCCGTTGAATCATTCACCAGAACACGCGTTATTTTCGTGCAATCAAGCTCACCAAGATCAAAGCGGCGCACTTTGGTTTTTCCCTGCGGCAGTTCTTTGAAATCCAGCACGGTGATACGGTCGACCACCTGAGCCTGATTGAACAGCGCGACCTCAAAACCCACCTTGTCCAAGGCCACGCCAAGACTATTGGTAACGACAAAGGTTAGCCGGCAGCCCTTTTCCGAAGGCTGCAGTGCATTCAGCTCCAAGGTCAGCGCCGGTGGGGCACTTTCCTGCGCTGGCGCAATGTCTGCTGCGGCGAGAACCAGCAATCCCGTTGCGGCAAGCAGGCCGAGGGAATGCCGCGTCAGAAACCTTATAAAATGGCCCTGTGTATTGTGCACCATGACGTCCATTTCCTGATCACAGTTTTGTCAATTCTGAAACATGACTCATTGACTCTTATTTAATTTGAGTAATAAAGATGAAACTTGTAGTCAAGTTTAAATAGAGGGGTCTTGGACCAACCATCACCCTTTGAGAAAGGCACGAAAAGGCCATTGCCATGTCGCGACGCCAAATCATCGATCTGCAGGTTCGCCTTCCTAACATGACGCCCATGCGAGCAGACTATAGCCGCCCCGTACAATCAGATATCCGCGTGTTTGGCAGTGATCTTCTATTCGACGGATCAAGCGAAGTCGGCATTGAACATGCCGGCTCGCTCTATCGTTTGAAAATCACCCGCCAAGGCAAACTCATCCTGAATAAATGACCCAGCAATCGATCACCAACGTTACGAATGGTAATAAAATGACACCCGAAGCGATCCGCCAGGCAAGAATAGACAATCCCAAAATGCGTGAGCGCGATCTGGCGCAGCAGTTGACTATATCCGAAGCTGATTTCGTCGCCGCCTATTGCGGTATCAGTGCAACCCGTATCACACCACAGATTGAAACATTCCTGACCGAGATCGAAGCTCTCGGCGAAGTCATGGCGCTTACCCGCAATGAAAGCGCCGTTCATGAAAAGATCGGCGTCTATGACAAGCCCATCGTCGGCAAACATGCCTCGATGATGCTCGGCGAACAGATCGACTTGCGCCTGTTTCCCAAATCCTGGGCGCATGGTTTTGCCGTTGAGAAGGACGATGGCGATGTGGTTCGCCGCAGCCTGCAATTCTTCGATGCTGCAGGCGAAGCCATTCACAAGATTCATCTGCGCCCCGCTTCCAATCTGGAAGCCTACACAGCTCTGGTGGCAAAGCTGAAACTGGAAGATCAGTCCCAGACGATCGAGACCACCGAATTGCCGAAGCTCGAGCAGAAAAAGCGGGAGCTTGAAGAGCTCGATACTGCCGGCCTGCGGGATCGCTGGACCCAGATGAAGGATGTGCACGAGTTTTTCGGCATCCTGAATTCACTGGAAATGACCCGTCATCAGGCGGTACAGGTGATTGGTCAGGACTATGCCTGGCAGCTGGATAATGATGCGCTGACGGCAATGATACACCATGCGGCACAGGAAGCATTGCCGATCATGTGCTTTGTTGGCAATCGCGGCTGCATTCAGATTCATTCCGGCCCGGTCCAGAATGTCAAACCAATGGGTCCATGGATCAACGTCATGGACGAAACCTTCCATCTGCATCTGCGTACCGATCATATTGCCGAGCTTTGGGCCGTACGCAAACCGACCAAAGATGGTCACGTAACCTCTCTTGAGGCCTATGGTGCGGAAGGCGAGATGATCATCCAGTTCTTTGGAAAACGTCATGAAGGTTCTCATGAACGTCCCGACTGGCGCAATCTCGTGGAGAGTCTGCCTCGCCTGATGCGTGTGGCCGCATAAAATGACCAAGTCTGTCAAATTAGCTGCTCTTGCCGGGATTTTCGGGGTTCTGGCTCTTTCCAGCCATGCATTTGCCAAGGAAGTCTCGGGGTCGCTACCCGATACCAGCCGGGTCGTATCCATTGGCGGCTCGATCACCGAGATCATCTTCGCACTCGGAGAACAGGGCCGTCTCGTCGGGCGCGATACGACCAGCGTCTATCCAAAGGAAGCATTTGCGCTGCCTGATGTCGGATATATGCGGGCTTTGTCGGCTGAAGGTGTTCTTTCGATCAATCCGACTGCGATTATTGCCGTGGAAGGCAGCGGCCCGGAGCAAGCTGTCGATCTTCTGAAAAAGGCCAGTGTTCCTTTCGTTTTCGTTCCTGAAAATTACACGGCCACAAGCGTTTCGGAGAAAATCCGGATCGTCGGCAAAGCGCTCAGCGTTGAAGACAAGGCCAAAAAGCTTGCGGACGATGTTGAAGCCGATCTTGCTGCCGCTCGGGCTGAAACGAAAGACATCAAAACCCGCAAGCGCGTTTTGTTCGTTCTCAGCATTCAGGGCGGAAAGATTCTGGCTGCTGGCGACCATTCAGCTGCAAACGGCATCATTAAACTCGCAGGCGCAGACAATGCTGTCGAAGGTTTTACCGGATACAAGGCTTTGAGCGATGAAAGCATCCTGCTGGCAAAACCCGATGTGATCCTGGTAATGGATCGCGGCGACAATCACGCGACAGTCGACAAGGAACTGCTTGCCAATAAGGCGATTGCCTCAACACCAGCAGGTGAGAACAAAGCAATCATACGTATGGGCGGGCAATATCTGCTAGGCTTTGGGCCACGGACAGCGAGTGCAGTTCGTGACTTGTCCAAGCGACTTTACGGCGACGCAGTAAGCCAATGAGCGAGGCCATTCTCATGAAACCTGCTTCCCTGCGCTCAGAACGGGGCAGCAGGAAAGGCCGGGCGGATGGCGACCGGTCTTTTCTGGCCAGGTTCGTAATCGCGTTGCTCGGCTTGGCGTTTGCCGTGACTTTCATGTTCAGTCTCACGGCCGGAGCCTCTGATGCATCAGTGGTTTCCGTTGTCGGATCATGGTTTCAGACAGGCAATAGCGGCACAGACGCTTTGTCGGCGCGCGATAGCATCATCATCTATGATATTCGTCTGCCCCGTGTCATTCTGGGCTCGCTGATCGGCGCTTCGCTTGCCGTCTCCGGTGCCGTCATGCAGGGGCTTTTCCGCAATCCGCTAGCCGATCCTGGCATTGTCGGCGTCTCCTCCGGGGCTGGCCTTGGAGCGCTTAGTGTGATCGTGCTCGGCAATACGGTCTTGGCACCCGTCATGGCGCTTCTGGGCCTATATTCGCTGCCGCTCGCCGCTTTCGTCAGCGCCTTGGCATTCACCTTCATACTTTACACGGTTGCCACGCGGCGCGGCCAAACCTCCATCGCCACCATGCTTCTCGCAGGCATTGCCCTTGGCGCCATGGCGACAGCCTATATGGGCGTGCTTACCTATATTGCGGACGATCGCCAGCTTCGCGATCTGACCTTCTGGCTATTGGGATCACTGGCCGGAGCAAGCTGGATGAAAATCGCCGCAACAACTCCGTTCATCGTGGTTGCATTGCTCGTATCGCCCTTTTTGGCGCGCGGCCTTAATGGTCTTGCCTTGGGCGAGGCGACAGCCAACCATCTCGGCATTCCGGTGCAGCGCTTCAAGATCATAGCGATCATCGCCGTTGCGGCAGCGACAGGCGCTTCCGTGGCCGTGAGCGGTGTTATCGGGTTTGTCGGCGTGGTTGTCCCCCATTTGCTGCGGCTCGTCATCGGACCCGATCACCGCTATCTTCTGCCCGCATCGGCGCTGTTTGGAGCCAGCCTTTTGCTTTTGGCCGATGCTGTCAGCCGGACAGTCGTTGCGCCCGCAGAACTGCCGATAGGTATTGTCACGGCGGCTGTCGGGGCTCCAGTCTTCCTTTGGATATTGCTGCGCAAACGCGGCATTCTGGATTTATAACAATGATTCACGTCTCGGACTTAGGTGTTCATCTGGGCAAGACCCAAATCGTGCACAATGCAAGCTTTGACGCTTTGGCCGGAGAGATCACTGTCATTGTTGGGCCCAATGGTTCGGGCAAAACCACGCTTATGCGCGCGCTCTCGGGTGATTTGCTCTATAGCGGGACAGCCACCATCAACGGGCATTCCCTGAAACATTTAAAGCTCTGGCAGATGGCGGCAATGCGCGCCGTCCTGCCGCAATCCACCACGCTGGCATTTCCATTTACGGTCCGTGAAATTATCAAGCTTGGACTGACGAGCGGCCGCTCACTTGGCACCGTAAAGAATGTTGAACACCTGCCTGACGAAGCTCTTGAAATGGTTGACCTTGCCGGATTCGGCGGTCGTTTCTACCAAGAGCTTTCCGGCGGTGAGCAGCAACGTGTTCAACTTGCCCGCGTATTATGCCAGGTTTGGCAGCCGGTACTGGATAATCAACCGCGCTTTCTCTTTCTCGATGAGCCCGTCTCAAGCCTCGATATCAAGCATCAGCTGATCATCATGGAAATCGCGCAATCCTTTGCCAAACGCGGCGGCGGTGTGATCGCGATTCTTCACGATCTCAATTTGACCTCCATGTATGCGGATCGCGTCATTGTCATGCATAAGGGTCATGTGGATAAGGTAGGAGCGCCGCAGGATGTCCTGACTGACGAGCGCATTTTACGTGTTTATGAGTGCGCGCTCAAAGTGGGTGTCCTGCCAGCGGGACAAATGCCATTTGTTCTGCCGCAGTCCGCCGCCATCTGACAGTTAACCGACATTGCAATGAAGCTATGCGTGCTTCGCCCTTCGAGAGGGTTAGGAGGGCGGAAGAGGGCATTGATGTAATGCGTGGTTCGCCCTTCGACTAGCTCAGGAGGGCGAGCCATCAGAGCACGGGAAAACACGAAAAGAACGCCCTGTTCAACTACGACATTTTATGCCGCTTGCAGAATTGATTTGTTGACATAAACATATCTTTATGTGAACCTTAAACCTCATCCCAGTGTTGGTTTTGAGGCGTTCGAGTTATGAATAATGCGGTTGATAATCTCTTCGGTCCCATGGGCGCGCCACGGGACGGCAGGGAAGTTTTTGCAGCGCTGACAAAGGCTGCCAAAGAACGCATATTGATTCTCGACGGCGCTATGGGCACGCAGATTCAAGGTCTCAGCCTCAATGAGGATGATTTTCGCGGCGACCGGTTTGGTGATTGCTCATGCCATTTGCAGGGCAATAATGACCTTCTGATTCTCACCCAGCCACAGGCGATTGAAGATATCCACTATGCCTATGCGATGGCTGGTGCCGATATTCTGGAAACCAATACTTTTTCGTCGACCACCATTGCCCAGGCTGACTACAGTATGGAAGAGGTCGTCTATGAGCTGAACCGCGACGGGGCGAGGCTTGCGCGCCGCGCGGCCATCAAGGCGGAACAGAAGGATGGACGCAAGCGCTTCGTGGCCGGTGCCCTCGGCCCGACAAATCGCACCGCCTCCATGTCTCCGGATGTGAACAATCCCGGCTATCGCGCTGTCACCTTCGACGATCTGCGCACTGCCTACGCCGAACAGGTTCGCGGTCTGATCGATGGCGGTGCAGACATCATCCTGATCGAGACCATTTTCGATACGCTCAATGCCAAGGCGGCAATTTTTGCCACCAATGAGGTGTTCGAAGAAAAAGGTATCACCCTGCCGGTGATGATTTCCGGCACGATCACGGATTTGTCGGGACGCACGCTTTCGGGCCAGACCCCCACCGCCTTCTGGAATTCAGTGCGCCATGCGCAGCCATTCACCATCGGCCTCAATTGTGCTTTGGGCGCCAATGCCATGCGCGCACATCTGGCGGAAATTTCAAACGTAGCCGACACATTCGTGTGCGCTTATCCCAATGCCGGTCTTCCCAATGAGTTCGGTCAATATGATGAAAGCCCCGAAGCCATGGCGGCGCAGCTTGAAGGCTTCGCCAGCGAGGGCTTGCTGAATATTGTTGGCGGCTGCTGCGGCTCGACACCGGAGCATATCAGGGCCATTGCCGAGGCAGTGAGCAAATATCCGCCGCGCAAAATACCTGAAATTGAAACCCATATGCGCCTGTCGGGTCTTGAACCCTTCACGCTGACCAAGGAGATTCCTTTCGTCAATGTGGGCGAGCGTACCAATATCACCGGCTCGGCGAAGTTCCGCAAGCTCATCACCGCTGGCGACTATGCAACAGCCTTGGATGTGGCGCGCGATCAGGTGGCGAACGGCGCTCAGATCATCGACATCAATATGGATGAGGGCCTGATCGACAGCGAAAAGGCGATGATCGAGTTCCTTAATCTGATTGCCGCTGAACCGGACATTGCCCGTGTTCCTGTGATGATCGATTCGTCCAAATGGGATGTTATCGAGGCTGGTCTGAAATGCGTGCAGGGCAAGCCTCTGGTCAACTCCATTTCCATGAAGGAAGGCGAGGAAGCCTTCATCGCCTATGCCAAAAAGGTTCGTGCCTATGGCGCTGCGGTTGTGGTCATGGCCTTCGATACAGAGGGGCAGGCCGATACGCTGGAGCGCAAGGTCGAGATCTGTACCCGCGCCTATGAGCTTTTGACCAAAGAGGCTGGCTTCCCGCCGGAAGATATTGTGTTTGATCCCAATGTCTTTGCTGTCGCAACCGGCATCGAAGAACATAATGGCTATGGCGTCGCCTTTATCGAGGCGACCAAACAGATCACCGAAACCTTGCCGCATGTGCATATTTCCGGCGGCATTTCCAATCTGTCCTTCTCGTTCCGTGGCAATGAGCCGGTGCGCGAGGCCATGCATGCGGTGTTCCTCTATCACGCCATTCAGGTCGGTATGGATATGGGCATCGTCAATGCGGGTCAGCTCGCGGTTTACGAATCCATTGATCCGGAACTGCGTGAGGCCTGCGAAGACGTGGTGCTCAACCGGCGCGATGATGCAACGGAACGCCTGCTCGATCTGGCAGAACGCTATAAGGGCGCGGCTGGCAAGGAGGCGCGCGAGCGCGATCTTGCATGGCGCGAGTGGACTGTCGACAAACGTATTGAACACGCGCTTGTCAACGGCATTACCGAGTTCATCGACGCGGACACAGAGGAAGCCCGTCTTGAAGCAGAACGCCCGCTGCATGTCATCGAAGGGCCGTTAATGGCCGGAATGAATGTTGTCGGCGATCTTTTCGGCGCCGGCAAAATGTTCCTGCCGCAGGTGGTGAAATCCGCCCGTGTGATGAAACAGGCCGTTGCCTTGCTCCTGCCCTATATGGAGGCGGAAAAGCTTGCCAATGGCGGCACGGGCGAGCGCGAAAGCGCCGGTAAAGTGCTGATGGCGACGGTGAAGGGCGATGTCCATGATATCGGCAAGAATATTGTCGGCGTCGTGCTTGCCTGCAATAATTACGAGATCATTGATCTGGGCGTCATGGTTCCGGCCACGAAAATCCTTCAGACCGCACGCGAGCAGAATGTTGATATTATCGGCCTGTCCGGCCTGATCACGCCATCGCTGGATGAGATGGTGCATGTCGCCGCCGAAATGGAGCGCGAAGGCTTTGACATTCCATTGCTTATTGGCGGCGCAACCACCAGTCGCGTGCATACGGCTGTCAAGATCAATCCCCGCTATCATCAGGGGCAGACGATCTATGTCACCGATGCGAGCCGCGCGGTCGGCGTTGTTTCGAACCTTCTGTCCGCAGATATCAAGCCGGGCTATATTGAAACCATTCGCGCCGAATATGCCAAGGTTGCCGATGCCCATGCGCGCAATGAGGCCGACAAGCAGCGCCTGCCTCTGGCGAAAGCCCGTGCCAATGCCCACAAGGTTGATTGGTCAGCTTACACACCGCCAAAACCGGCTTTCATTGGCACCCGCATATTCGAGAATTATGATCTGGCCGAAATTGCCCGTTATATTGATTGGACACCCTTCTTCCAGACATGGGAGTTGAAGGGTCGTTATCCGGCAATTCTGGACGATGAAAAACAGGGCGCCGCCGCCCGTCAATTATTCGATGATGCGCAGGCAATGCTCAAGAAAATCATTGCTGAAAAATGGTTCAACCCCAAGGCCGTCATCGGTCTTTGGCCAGCCGGTGCAGTCGGTGATGATATTCGCGTCTTTACCGATGAAAACCGCAATGAGGATCTGGCAACCTTCTATACGCTGCGCCAGCAGCTATCCAAGCGCGATGGCCGTCCAAACGTTGCTTTAAGCGATTTCGTCGCCCCTCTCGATAGCGGCAAACAGGATTATATCGGTGCCTTTGTCGTCACCGCTGGTATTGAGGAAATCGCCATTGCCGAACGCTTTGAGCGCGCCAATGATGATTATTCGTCCATTCTGGTCAAAGCTTTGGCCGACCGTTTTGCCGAAGCTTTTGCCGAGTTGATGCATGAGAATGTGCGCAAGGACTATTGGGGCTATGCCCCGGATGAGGCACTTGCGCCCGATGAGCTGATCGGCGAACCCTATCGCGGCATCCGTCCGGCGCCCGGTTATCCGGCGCAGCCGGATCACACGGAAAAGGAAACGCTCTTTCGCATTCTTGATGCGGAAGCAAAGATCAATGTCCGGCTCACCGAGAGCTATGCCATGTGGCCGGGTTCTTCCGTTTCCGGCATTTACCTTGCGCATCCCGAATCCTATTATTTCGGTGTCGCCAAGGTGGAGCGCGATCAGGTCGAGGATTATTCGCAGCGCAAATCCATGCCGATTGAAGAGGTCGAGCGTTGGCTTGGGCCAATTCTCAACTATGTTCCTCAGCCCCGCATTTTAGCGGCGGAATAGCTTGGAGATCATCATGCGGGCAGCAGCAGTGCAGTCATTTGGCGCAAAGGTGGAACTGATTGACGTTCCAAAGCCGCAGCCCGGTAAAGATCAACTTCTGGTCAAAATTTCTGTCGCCGCAATCAATCCATTCGACTGGAAAGTGGCAAACGGCATTCTCAAAGGCAAGGCGCCGCATGTTTTTCCCTTGATCTTGGGTAATGACGCAGCGGGTGTGGTCGAATCCTGCGGTGAGGACGTTACTGGTTTTGCCGCGGGCGATAGAATATTCGGCCAGTTTCTGCATATGCCGCTCGGCGAGGGCCCTTATGCGGAATATGCGCGCGTGCCCGCATCGAACCTTTTGATAAAATTGCCAGAAGCCCTCACTGTCTTTCAGGCGGCCGCCCTTCCCACTGCCGGAATGACGGCGCTCCAAATGGTCGAAAATCTTGATCTGCCAAAGGGCGCAACCATTCTCATTGTCGGCGCTACAGGCGGCGTCGGATCATTTGCCGTGCAATTGGCGGTGGCTCGCAGCCTGAAAGTCATTGCAACCGCCCGCCCTGCAAAAGCCGCCGCGACGATTAAGCTCGGTGCCATTGCCACGATTGACCACACTGCTTCGCCTGCTAGCGAACAGCTGCATAAGCTCTATCCAGGCGGCATTGACGGCTTGATCGACCTGATGAGCAATGCTGCGGAGTTTTCCGCGCTTTCAGCACAGGTCAAACAGGGCGGAACCGCCTATACAACAGCCTTTGTGGCCGATGATGAAGAGTTGCAAAAGCGCTCACTCAAGGGCGGCAATTTTGAACTCGCCGCCGATCAAGCTCTTCTAGAGCGTCTTGTCGATCATGTGGTTGCAGGCCGCGTGGTCGTGCCGGTTGATCAGATCATTTCACTGGACGAAGTACCGGAAAATATCGAACAGAGCCGCGCGGGCCGCTCTGCCGGTAAAACGCTTATCAAGTTCGATTGACGTCTAAAGTCTTTGATGAAGATAGGCGCGGGGCGGCGTTCCAAGCATCCGCTTGAACATCGTTGTGAATGCCGGGACGCTGTCATAGCCGAGATCAAGCGCAACACTTGTCACCGGTTCACCCGCTGTCAGTCGTGGCAAGGCGGCGAGCAGACATGCTTGCTGACGCCAGGTGGAAAGACTCAAACCCGTTTCCCGCTTGAATATGCGGGTAAATGTGCGCCTGCTCATGCCAAGCTCATCGGCCCAATGATCAATATTCGTATGCGGCGATGGGCTTTTGAGAAAATCATGACAAAGCGCTGCCAGGCGGCGATCATCTGGAAAGGGGAGACCCAGCGGCCGTTCGGGTAGATTTGGAATCTCGTGCAATAGCAAGCCCATGACAAAGGCTGCCCGCGTATTGGCAGTGGCATCCGCTGGCAGGTTAACGGCCTCCCGGATCAAGCTGTCCATCAGCGGCGTCAGCCCCACCACATGGAGGTGCCCTTTCAATCCATCCACAGCCTCTGGCCGCACATAGATCGACTGCATGGAAACGTCACCAAACATGTCGACAGCATGTTCAATCCCTGCAGGCAACCATAAGGCATGGTGTGGAGGAACCATCCACCGCCCGAACTTGGTTGTGACCATCGCCACACCCGCTATAGCGTGCAACAATTGCGACTGGTTGTGATAATGACGCGCGATATGATGTCCCGCCGGATAGGCTGTTGCAAGCGCAAGAACATCTCCTTCCGCCTGATCCAGCCACGTCAACCGGAGCTGGTGCAGGTTCTCCAGCTCCATTCCGGCAGAGTTCGTACCCGGGAAGGTTTTGTAACGCATGGATTTGGCCCACTTACGAAAGAAGTAGACCAAACCATGAAAACGAGGCTGGCTCAACTGCTAAAGGCTTGCCGATCCTGGAGCATGTTTGTCGAACCCATGAGCCGCCTGTTTCACATAGGATCGACAAAAGTCACTTTTCCAGCAGCTTTTTGCCGCGTCTTCAGCCAGTAGCCAAAGAGAGCGGCCGTGACAAAGGCGATCAGCCCATAAATTGCTGCGGGGACAGCCATTGTAGGATTGTTGAGGAGAAACGGGCTGAGCGCTATGGCGATGGCAAGCGTGCCGTTGTGAATACCGATCTCCATGCCGATTGCGGTCGACTGGCGGTTATCGATACCAACTGCCCTTGGCACGAAATAACCAATAGCGAGACTGACCAGATTGAATGTCAAAGTCGCGAGTCCGACTATCGGCGCCCAAATCTGGAGTGTTTCCCATTCCTGCACAAGCGCGACCAACACGACCATCATCAGAAATACCAGAGACAATATCTTGACGGGCCGTGCCATATTGTCGGCAAAAGCAGGAAAGCGGTGGCGTATCCACATACCAATGATCACCGGCCCGAGCACAATAATGAATACTTGCATCACTTTGGCAAACTGCAGCGGGATCGCTTGCCCTTCTGAGAAAAAATGCGCCAGCGACCAATTTACGATCAGCGGCAGAGTTATGATCGAAAGTGCGGAATTGATTGCAGTAAGAGAGATATTCAGCGCAACGTCCCCGTCAGCAAGATGGCTATAGAGATTGGCGGACGTGCCACCGGGGCTGGCTGCCAGAAGCATCATTCCGACGGCAAGTGCGGGTTCGAGATTGAATAGATAAATAATCGCAACACAGGCCAAAGGCAGAATGAATGTCTGGCAGACAAGTGCTACCAGAACCGCTTTGGGTGCCTTGAGCACCTTTTGAAAATCTTCCAAGGTCAAGGCCAGCCCAAGACCGAGCATGATAATGCCCAGCGACACAGGCAGGAATATTGTCAGCGCAAGACTATTTTCCATAGTTCCCCCTCACATATGTTTCCCGAGCACCTGATATGCTTCAGGAAAGAACGTTCATCACTCCCCAATGAACGACCCCCACTCAACGTTATATTTATTTCGATTTCAATGAGACTAAAGTCCAGTGGTCGTACATAGGCTGTATCCAGTCGAAATATCGCACGACCATGTACATTTGGCCCACCTGCGAAAGAAATGGACCAAACCACGAAAGCAGGTTCCATGCAATTTCTGTATGAGGATGAGCTGAGCGTCGCAACCTCGCTTATCCGCTCATAGTTGATGGACCAGTTTAATGACCGATACAGCCATGCCCGCGCAGCGTTCCGCTGCCGAAACAACCGTCTTCGCTATTATATTCGCCGTCAGCTTCTGTCATCTGCTCAATGATATGATGCAGTCGCTACTTGCGGCCATCTATCCGATGCTGAAAGAGAATTATGGCCTGAATTTCAAGCAGATCGGCATTCTGACCCTTATTTTTCAGGGGACTGCCTCCCTGCTTCAGCCTCTTGTGGGAACCTATACGGATAAGCGCCCCATGCCCTATTCACTGCCGGTCGGGATGGCCTTTTCGCTGGCGGGTCTCGCCACGCTTTCGTTCGCCACCCATTATGCAATGCTGCTCGTCGGGGCCGCCTTGATTGGCATAGGCTCTTCCATATTCCACCCGGAATCCTCGCGCGTTGCCCGGCTTGCTTCCGGTGGCCGGCACGGGCTTGCCCAGTCGCTTTTTCAGGTTGGTGGAAATTTCGGCACAGCCCTTGGCCCATTGCTGGCAGGCTTTATCGTTTTGCCCTATGGCCAAAAGAGCATTATCTGGTTCTCGGCCGCTGCACTGCTTGGCATGATCATTCTTTATCGTGTGGGTAGCTGGTATCAGGATTACCGTGTTGCCAATGCCAAGAAGACCCAGCCAAGAAAGATTGTGAACCTCACGCGCGGCAAGATCATGATGTCGCTGTTCATCTTGACCCTGCTGGTCTTTACCAAGAATATTTATATGGTCAGCATTTCCAGCTATTACACTTTCTACGTCATTCACAAGTTCCAGATTACGGTGCAGCAGTCTCAGATGATGCTGTTCCTGTTCCTTGGTGCAGCCGCTGCCGGGACCATCCTTGGCGGACCTATCGGCGACAGGATTGGCACAAAGGCCGTGATCTGGTTCTCCATTCTCGGTGTTCTGCCATTCACGCTTATGATGCCTTATGCAAACCTGTTCTGGACCGGCGTGCTGACCGTCATCATCGGCTTCGTTCTTTCCTCCGCCTTTTCTGCAATTGTCGTGTTTGCGCAGGAACTGGTTCCCGGTCGGGTTGGAATGGTAGCCGGTATCTTTTTCGGTTTTGCCTTCGGCATGGCCGGGCTTGCGGCGGCTGTGCTCGGTTTCGTCGCCGATAATAAGGGCATCGATTTTGTATATCAGATTTGTGCCTATCTGCCTTTCCTCGGCTTGCTGACCATCTTCCTGCCAAGCATGCGAGAAGTCCGGGGCGAGATTGCAAAAGCCTAAGATCAGGACCTGACAATCTTTAAAAAAGGGGAAGCCTTTGCGTGGCTTCCCCTTTTTGTTTTTGGCTACTGACGCCATTTGTCAGCAGGGTGGTTTGAAATTCCTTTTTCAACACCATATAAGGAACGTCATTTCCTAGATGCTTCACATCAGGCGATCTGATTCATGTGTCAGTGTTCAGATTGCATAAAGTTTCCTTCCGGATACAAATCATGTCATCAGCAATCTCCGTCTCCAGCGTCAACAAGACCTATGAATCCGGGTTTCAGGCGCTGAAAAATATCAATCTTGAAATCCGTCACGGCGAGATCTTTGCCCTGCTTGGGCCAAATGGCGCGGGCAAGACGACGCTGATCAGCATAATCTGCGGTATCGTCAATCCGACATCGGGCACAATTCTCGCCGATGGTCACGACATCATCAAGGAATACAGAGCCTCCCGCACCAAGATCGGCCTTGTGCCGCAGGAGCTGACGACTGATTCCTTTGAAACAGTCTGGGCAACAGTCAGCTTCAGCCGGGGCCTTTTCGGCAAGCCTGCCAATCCGGCGCATATCGAAAAGATCCTGAAAGAATTGTCTCTCTGGGAGAAGAAAGACTCCAAGATCATGACCCTTTCCGGCGGCATGAAACGCCGCGTCATGATTGCCAAGGCATTGTCGCATGAGCCGGAAATCCTGTTTCTGGACGAACCGACTGCCGGTGTGGATGTCGAGTTGCGCCGCGATATGTGGAATGTGGTTCGGGCATTGCGGGAGTCCGGTGTCACCATCATCCTGACCACGCATTACATCGAAGAAGCCCAGCAGATGGCCGACCGTATCGGCGTCATCAATCACGGCGAGATTATCCTGATCGAGGAAAAGGATGAGCTGATGCGGTCTTTGGGCAAGAAGCAGCTTCGGCTCCAACTGTCCGAAACGCGTCAGGATATTCCGGCAGCGCTGGAAAAATACGGGCTGGAACTGTCGCAGGATGGCGACGAACTGGTCTATACCTATGACACGCAGAAAGAGAGGACCGGCATTACTTCATTGCTCAAGGACCTCGACAAGGCATCTGTCCGCTTCAATGACATTCAGACAAAAGAAAGCTCACTTGAAGAAATCTTCGTGAGCCTGGTGAGAGAACGCAAATGAACCTCTATGCGGTCAAAGCAATATATTTGTTCGAAATGCACCGTACATGGCGCACGATCATGCAGAGCGTTATTTCGCCTGTCGTGTCGACCAGCCTGTACTTCGTCGTTTTCGGTTCCGCGATCGGCGGACGTATTCCCGAGATCAGCGGTGTCAGCTATGGCGCATTCATCGTGCCGGGCCTGATCATGCTGTCGCTGCTGACCCAAAGCATTTCCAATGCTTCCTTCGGCATTTATTTTCCGAAATTTGTCGGCACGATCTACGAGCTTTTGTCGGCGCCCGTCTCCTATGTGGAAATTGTCATTGCCTATGTCGGGGCCGCCGCCACGAAATCCATCATCCTCGGCTTGATCATTCTCGCCACAGCAGCGCTGTTCGTTCCGCTGCGTATCGAGCATCCATTCATCATGCTGCTGTTCCTCGTCCTGACGGCGGTGACTTTCAGCATGTTCGGCTTCATCATCGGCATATGGGCGGATGGTTTTGAAAAGCTGCAACTCGTGCCGCTCATGATTGTCACGCCGCTGACCTTCCTTGGGGGCAGCTTCTACTCCATCGACATGCTACCGCCATTCTGGCAGACGGTGACGCTGTTCAACCCGGTTGTCTATCTGATCAGCGGCTTCCGTTGGAGCTTCTATGGCCTTTCCGATGTGCATATCGGCACCAGCCTTGCCATGACTGCCGTATTCCTTGTGGCCTGCATGCTGATCCTGCGCTGGATTTTCAAGACAGGATATCGGTTGAAGAGCTGAGGCTAAAGCGCTTGGCGTTTTGATTGAATCAAAACGGTGCTCCAGGGAGACGCAGTGATTTTGCATGAATTTGATGCGTGCTTCGACAAGCTCAGCATGAGGGAGGTAGTGAGTTGCAAAATCTCAGAGCTAGCTTCCTGCCAATCTCTAGTTCCTCATGCTGAGCTTGTCGAAGCACGCATTACCAATTTGCCGGTCACTTGGCCTGCCTACTGATCTATGACATGGAGGCAACCCTTGCCTCCATCTACAGCATCCGTTACCAGCCTCCGGTCGAATGTCGCCAGTTGGCCGCCTCGCATACGGGCGAGCGCGAGCAGATAAGTATCCGTAACCTGGCTGAAACTGAGAAGCCTTGTTGGATCAATAAGGTCAGAACTTACAAAGCTTAAATCATCTTGCCAAAAGACGTGTCCGGGCAAAGCTGTCAGGCTGGAAAGTAGCGGCATGACCGCCGCCGGTGTGCCGGGGGAATTCGGGTAGCGTGGATTGCCTATGATCCTCAGCACACCGTTCTGAGTCAGCGGAGACGTTGCCCACGACGCTTTGCCTACACGATCAAACCACTCATGTGCTGCATCATGATGGACATGTACCGGGTCGAATAAGGCGATCAGTACATTAACGTCGAGTAGGAACGCCATTATGGCAGCTCATCACGAAGCTGATTGACGAATTCCATTGTTACCGGGGTGTTGTCTTTTATCCGAAGCAGAGGCACGCCATTTCGCTTATCTTTCCCCATGCCTGGAGTCTGAAGCGACTGACGAGCCAGCGTCGAAATCACCTCTCCGACAGTCTTGTGCTGCCTTGCAGCCAATCCTTTAGCCGCCGCAAGTACATCATCATCTATTGCCAGTGTCGTTCTCATTTTCGTGCCCTGCATCACGCATCAAACATCTCGCATCAGATATAAGGCATTTGTTTGATTTTTTCAAACAGCAAAGCCAGCACTCAAATATAAAGCGCCTTGGCGGTCATAGGATAGACCCGCTTGCTGCCAAGCATATAGGCGATGATGGCCTGTGCATCGAACAGCCCGTGAAATGGCCGTCCGAGAATATTCATGCCGCCCGTATAGGCGCCGAAAGCCGGCATGATCATGCGGGAGCGATCGCTGACGAAACAGCGGCGTTGCACCGCCTGTCCACGGCGCACCACTTTGGCGGCTGGATGCAGATGCCCGGCGATCTCGCCGGGGCAGGGGCGTTTGGAGGGTTCATGCCGGAAGATCAGATTACCGAAAGCCAATTCGGTAAATGTTTCACCCGGAAGCTCCGCAGGATGGTCCGGATCATGGTTTCCCGTGATCCATACCCATTCGCGTCCAGCCATAAGCGAACCGAGCTGCGCCGCATATTGCTCCGGCAAGCGCGCAGCCGCCTCTCCATCGTGGAAACTGTCACCAAGGCTGATAACGCTGGCGGGATTGTAGCGCGCGATCACCCGCCCCAAGGCGGCAAGCGTTGTTGCCGTATCATAGGGCGGCAGCATCATGCCGCGGCGCGCAAAGGATGAGCCCTTCTCGAAATGCAAATCCGATACGACCAGAATCCGGTCATCTTCCAGATACATAGCGCCGGAAGGGTCGCAAACGCATCTATGCCCGGCGACAACCATTTCGGCCGCCCCATGCAACATAGTCTTGGTTATTTGCGATACGAGATTCATGAATGGTCCGACATTTCCCGGGTCAATTCTTCGGCGATTTCTTCAAGCAAGGTTTCATGCGCTTCGCCGGGAACACGTTCCTTGCCGATTTCCATCATGACTGGAACGGCCAGCGGCGAAATCTGGTCCAGATCCTTATGGATGATATGGCCTTTGATTCGCCCCAGCATATCGCTGAGGCGGCGAATGTCCAGAAGTCCGGTCGCCGCATCGGCGCGGGTTGCCTGAATGAGAATGTGATCCGGCTCATGCTCCCGCAGCACATCGTAAATCAGATCGGTGGAAACCGTCACCTGCCGCCCGGTCTTTTCCTGTCCGGGATGCCGCTTCTCAACGAGACCGGAAATCAGCGCGCAGTTGCGGAAGGTTCGTTTCAGCATGAAGCTTTCCGACAGCCACGCTTCCAGATCATCGCCCAGCATGTCTTCATCAAAGAGTTCCGAAAGCGGTAGCTCGCCCTTTTTGAACATGCGGCCCATGTCGCGCAGGCCCCAGATCGACAGCGCATAATCGGTGGCGATAAAGCCGAGTGGCCGCGCCTTTGCCCGCTCCAGCCTGCGCGTTAAAAGCATGCCCAGCGTCTGATGCGCCAGCCTGCCTTCAAAGGCATAGATCACCATATAGGATCGCTCGCCGCGCGGAAATGTTTCCACCAGAAGGCTTCCCGGTTGCGGCAGCACGGATTTTTCCTTCTGGATCCGCAGCCAATCGCTCACCTGATCGGGCAGCGCGCCCCAGCGAGCCGGGTCCGCCAGAATATTGCGCACCTGATCGGCGAGATAAGTAGTCAGCGGAAATTTGCCGCCCGCATAAGACGGTATCTTTGCGTCAAAACCATCCGCCTTTGACACAATACATTCGTTCTCGCGTATTCCCTCAAACCGCAGCACGCGGCCGGAAAAGAAGAATGTATCGCCGGGGCTGAGCGCCTCGATAAAATGCTCTTCGACTTTGCCAAGCACCGGCCCGCCGCGCACATTGCCGCCCTTGCCCCGCTGCCGTGTCAGCCGCACATTGAGCGAAGGCGCTTCAATGATTGTCCCGACGTTCAAACGGTATTGCTGGGCGACACGCGGATGCGTCACCCGCCATGAGCCATCCGCCGCCTGCCGGATTTTCGCAAAGCGTTCATAGCTTTTCAGCGCATAGCCACCCGTCGCGACAAATTCGATAATCCGGTCAAATGTATCGCGCGGCAAAGCGGCATAGGGCAGGGCGGTGGTGACTTCCGCATAAAGCTCATCCGCCTGAAATGGATCGGCGCAAGCCATGCCCAGCACATGCTGGGCCAATACGTCCAGCGAACCTTCGCCCAAGGCTGGCGTATCCTGCGCCCCGATATAATTGGCATCGAGCGCCGCCTGACATTCCATAACTTCGAAGCGATTGGCTGGAACCAGTATCGCCCGCGATGGCTCATCCATCCGGTGATTGGAACGCCCGATCCTTTGCGCAAGGCGACTCGCGCCCTTTGGCGCGCCTACATGAATGACCAGATCGACATCACCCCAGTCAATACCAAGATCGAGCGTCGAAGTCGCAACCACGGCGCGCAAGGCATTGGCAGCCATCGCCTGTTCCACCTTGCGCCGCTTGCTTACATCGAGTGAGCCATGATGCAGCGCAATCGCCAGATTATCCTCATTGGCCATCCAAAGATCGTGAAACAAGCGCTCCGCCTGACTGCGCGTATTGACAAAGATCAGCGTCGTGGCGTGCTGTTTGATTGCTTCATATATGCCCGGCAAAGCATAGACCGCCGAATGTCCCGCCCAGGGAACCCGGTCTTCCGTTTGCAAAATGGTGATATGCGGTTTTGCACCGCCTTCAACCTTGACCAGACTTGCCAAGGGCGAGCCATCGGTTTGCGGCACAAGCCAGCCGCGCAATTCATCAGGGTCGGCAACGGTTGCCGACAGGCCGATTGTCTGCAATCCCGGTTGCAGGCGGCGCAATCGCGCCAGTCCCAGCGATAGAAGATGCCCGCGTTTCGATGTTACCAGCGAATGCAATTCATCAAAGATGACATAGCGCAAATCTTCGAAAAACCGCCCTGCATCCTTGGCCGCAATCAGCAGTGCCAATTGCTCCGGCGTAGTCAGCAATATATCGGGCGGCGCCAGCTTCTGCCGCTGGCGCTTATGGGCAGGCGTGTCGCCGGTGCGCGTTTCAAGCCTTATGCCAAGCCCCATTTCTTCGATAGGTTTGGCAAGATTGCGCTGAATATCGACGGCCAGCGCCTTGAGCGGCGAAATATAGAGCGTGTGAATGCCGCGGCTCGCTGCATTGCTTTTGCCGCGCTGGGCTAAATCGACCAGCGAGGGGAGAAAACCCGCCAGCGTCTTGCCCGCACCGGTTGGGGCAATCAGCAGGGTCGACTGCCCTGCCTGCGCCGCCTCAAGCAGTTCCAGCTGATGGGCACGCGGCGACCAGCCCTTGGCCTGAAACCAGTTCAGGAAAAGCGGAGGCAAAAGGGCGGAGCCGGTGTCGGCGGTGGGTGCTTTGCTGATTTTCACTGGGGCGAATGTAGTGGTCCGGCATCAAAGCGCCAAGTTTTCTTTTGGCAAGAATGCAATGTGATGGAGCATTTACGAAGATTGCATGGAGCCAATTATGCCCTATCTTCGTTCTGTATTTTGGCAACAGCTTTGTGCGTGGTTCGACGGCAATGCAACACGGCATAAACGGAACATCAGCTTGGTTAAACGACCCGAAGAACTTCTGCGATCCACGCCTGCCGGTCTCTATTCGCCAGCCGGTGATTTTTACATTGATCCGATCCGTCCCGTTGAGCGCGCCCTCATCACCCATGGCCATTCCGATCATGCCCGTTCCGGCCATCGCAAGGTCATGGCGACACAACAAACGCTCGATATTATGGCCTTGCGTTATGGGGCGGATTTTGCTGGCGAAACGCAAGCGGCAGAGCTTGGCCAAACCACCGGGCTTAATGGCGTGACTATCAGCTTTCATCCGGCTGGGCATGTGCTGGGTTCTGCGCAAATTGCTGTTGAAAAGGATGGCATGCGCATTGTGGCGTCGGGTGACTACAAGCGAGCCAGCGACCCCACCTGCCTCGGTTTCGAACCCATCGCCTGCGATGTCTTTATCACCGAGGCGACCTTCGCCCTGCCGGTGTTTCGCCACCCGGACAGCCGCGATGAAATGGCAAAGCTGCTCAAATCGGTCGAGCAATTTCCCGAGCGTTCGCATCTCATTGGTGCCTATGCGCTTGGCAAGGCGCAGCGCGTGATCCGCCTGTTGCGCGATGCCGGATATGATCAGACGATCTATATTCACGGGGCACTGGCCAAGCTTTGCGACTATTATGAAACGCAGGGCATAAAGCTTGGGCCTCTTGCCCCCGCCACACTGGAAAAGGATAGCGCGCCGGACTTTGCCGGAACCATTGTGGTCGGGCCTCCATCGGCCTTTCAGGACAGGTGGGCAAGACGTTTCCCCGATCCCGTTTCCTGCTTTGCCTCCGGCTGGATGCGTATTCGCCAGCGTGCGCGTCAAGGCGGTGTCGAACTGCCGATCATTCTTTCCGATCACTGCGATTGGGATGAGCTGACGCAGACGATCACCGAACTTGATCCGGAGCAGGTCTGGGTCACGCATGGGCGTGAAGAAGCCCTGGTCCGTTGGTGCGATCTGAACGGATATGCAGCCCGACCGCTCCACCTTGTCGGCTATGAAGATGAGGGCGATTGATGGAAGAATTTGCAGCGCTTCTCGACCGGCTTGTATTGACGCCTTCACGCAATGGAAAATTGACCCTGCTTTCCGATTATTTCCGCGATACGCCAGACCCTGATCGCGGTTTGGCACTTGCCGCCATTACCGGCGATCTGAACATCGCCAATGTCAAACCGGCCATGCTGCGCACTCTCATCGCAGAGCGCATGGATGAACAGCTTTTCGCCTATTCCTATGATTATGTTGGTGATCTTGCCGAGACTATTTCGCTCGTCTGGTCCGCCGACGAGCCTTTACGTTCCAACAGCGTGCCGACACTTGGCGATGTGGTGACGGCTCTTGAGCGTGCCTCGCGCAGCGATGCCGTCCGCATGGTGGAAAAATGGCTGGATCAGCTTGATGCATCGGCGCGCTACGCATTGTTGAAACTGGTAACAGGCGGCATGCGCATTGGTGTTTCGGCCCGTTTGGCAAAGCAGGCTCTGGCCCAGTTCGGGCAAGTGGATGTCACCGAGATCGAAGAGCTATGGCATGGGCTGACCCCGCCCTATCAACCGCTCTTTGCCTGGTTGGAAAAGAGCGCGGAAAAGCCCGAAAGCCTCAGTGCTGCGCCATTCCGTCCCGTCATGCTGTCAACGCCTTTGGAGGAGCCCGATTACTCACGCATCAATGCCGGAGAATATGTTGCTGAGTGGAAATGGGACGGGATCAGGGTTCAGCTGACTTCCGAACAGGGGCAGCGCCGCATCTACTCGCGCACCGGTGACGACATTTCCCACGCCTTTCCCGATATTGCCGACTATATGACATTTGAAGGCACGCTTGATGGCGAGTTGCTGGTGGCGCGAAGCGGAGACAATGAAATGGAGATCGGCGCATTTGGCGATCTCCAGCAACGGCTCAACCGAAAGACGGTTTCAGCCAGGCAGCTTGAAAGTCATCCTGCCTTTGTCAGGCTCTATGATCTGCTTGTCGATGGCGGGGATGACATTCGCACCTTGCCATTCATCGAGCGGCGCACGCGGCTTGAAGCTTTCGCAAAGCAGCTTGAGCCGACGCGGTTCGATCTTTCGCCACTCATCGCCTACGATCATTTTGACGATCTGGTGGAACTGCGCAAGACACCGCCGCATCCCATCATTGAAGGGCTCATGTTGAAACAACGCTCTTCCACCTATGTGCCCGGACGACCGAAAGGCCCCTGGTTCAAGTGGAAGCGTGATCCATTCATCATTGATGCGGTCCTGGTCTATGCGCAGCGCGGCCACGGTAAAAGGTCGAGCTATTACTCCGACTATACATTTGCAGTCTGGACCGGACCTGAAACAGAGCCGCATCTGGTGCCGGTGGGCAAAGCCTATTTCGGCTTCACCGATGAAGAGTTGAAACAACTTGACGCTTTCGTGCGCAACAATACGACGGAACGCTTTGGGCCGGTTCGCTCGGTGCGGGCCGAACCCCAGCACGGTCTGGTGCTGGAGGTTGCTTTTGAAGGGCTTAACCGTTCCAAGCGGCACAAGTCTGGCGTCGCCATGCGCTTCCCGCGCATATCACGCCTGCGATGGGACAAGCCGCCCATCGAGGCGGACCGGCTGGAAACGCTTGAAGCAATGCTGCGCGACGACCAGCCCCTGGTCTGAAACCGGTCAGGAAAACTCACCATGAAGGTTATGAGAGAGCCTTTGCAGTGGTGCTATGCGTGGTTTGCCCTTCGACAAGCTCAGGATAGCACCATGAGGGAATGTGATGGGCTGCAAGTTGGGCGCCAACCTTGCAAGATCTGACTCCCTGCGATCAAATCACCTTCCTCATGGTGAGCTTGTCGAACCACGCACAGCATTAATTGCAAATTTATGTTGAGCTATCCTGAGCTTGTCGAAGGGCGAACCACACACAGCACCACTGCAAACATATGGCAAACCACCGACTACTTGCTTTGAATCTCCCAAGCCTTCGGGCCGAAAGTCACATTGAATCTGGAGAGGAACGAACGGCCTAAAAGCCCGTCAATCTCATCGCCGAGTGCTTTCTTGTCGGCCATGACAATCATCGCCACGTCATTGGCTTCGACATTGCCAATATTGACCTTCGATGCGGATGTGTGTTGGGCCAGAGACACGCCATTCGCCGTTTGCATACGCACCGTGAAATCTTCTGAAAGCGGCAGTTTGATGCGCGTCGCAAAATCCCTGCTTATCGATACAAAACTTGCGCCTGTATCGACAATGAAGTTGCCTGCCACACCGTTAATGCTGACGGTTGCCCGGATGACATTCTTTCCCGTAATGGGAAAACGGTCTTTGCCCTTGGCATATTGCTGCTCACATTTGCCCTTTGAAGTGTAGTCCTTCAGCATTGTCTGTGAACGCGCCGTGTCATTTTCAGCTGGATTGATCGATACCCACATCTGGATGGGGGTAATCGCACCGCAATAGTCGCCGAGTGCAGCATAGCTCAGGGACATCTGACGAAACACTTCGCCACTTATGTTTTCCAGATTATCTGTCAGACCAATCGTCGATTCAAATGCGTTGATCGCTTCCTTGTAGCGCTTTGCATCGCTTAAAATTTGCGCTTTGAGATAGTAGAATTGCGCAAGGTCAGGGGACATGACAAGCAGGTCATCAACGATCTTGAGCGCGCCGTCGAAATCGCTCAGTCCATACAGGGCGTCTGCCGCATTATAGAGTGCCACATCTGATGGTCGGCATTTGTTGGAGTATGATTGAAAAACCCTCGCGCTCTCGCGGCTATAACTCTCTCTTTTCAATGCCGTTGCAAAATCATAAGTGACGTTCCAGTCGCAAGGTTCGCTTTGCAGCCTTGCGATTTGCCCTGCAATCGGAGATTTTCTGGCAATCTCCGCCGGTAGTGGCTTCATTTCATAACGCGCATAAAGCCTGGCAAGTTCGAGGTTGGGCTGGGAATCCCGCACTTCGACCGGCTTGGCCGCAGTCAATTGTTGCAAATCTGAAGGGAAAAGATCACCGCCCCAAAAGAAGGCGGCGACAGCAACGATCAAAATGCAAATGACGGTGGTGATGGCCGCATATTCACGCCATGCATTATAGCGTGCCGGGCCGCCATTACGGTCTTCCATATCAGCTTTGAGCATAAAAATCTCTTTAATATCAATATAATGGCAATGAATAATCAGGCAACCAAATCTACATTCAAAAGTTTATAGGAAATGGGATTGCCCGGCAAACAAAAACAATGGCAGTTGCATTATGTGCACGCAATGCTCGACGTGGTTGAATGAATATGGTCAGAAAAATCGGAAGTGATACAACCGAAAAACCGGTAATGGTCCTGTTCCGCCATGATTTGCGCCTGGCGGATAATCGCGCGCTTTATGCTGCCTCCCAGACCGGAAAGCCTGTCATTCCGGTCTTTGTCCTTGACGAGGAGACTGCCAGCTCTACGAGACCCCTGGGCGGGGCGCGCCAATGGTGGCTGCACCATTCCCTCACATTGCTCGACAAATCCTTCCGTGCAATCGGTGTAAAGCTGATCCTGCAAAAAGGCCGGACCCAAGCCATTGTCGATGAGCTTATTAGCCAGACCAAGGCTGATATGGTCCTGTGGAACCGCCGATATGATCCGGCAGGAATCGAGACTGATACGGCGCTCAAAGCGCGATTGCTCGAAAGAGGCTTGAGAGCAGAGAGCTTTGACGGGCATTTGCTGCATGAGCCCTATTCGCTCAAAACAGGAGCGGGCGGATATTACCGCGTTTTCACGCCGTTCTGGCGCGCATTTCTAGGCGGCCCGGAGCCGCGCGATCCGGTTCCCGCACCGGCAAAGCTGAAGCCATGGATTGGCGAGATTGCTTCCGCCGATCTTCGCGACTGGCGCCTGCTGCCAGAAAAGCCGGATTGGGCAAAGGCGTTTCATCATGATTGGACGCCCGGCGAGGAGGGGGCGAAGCAAAAGCTGGCGGATTTTCTGGAGGATAGGGCGGTGTCTTACAAAAATGACCGGGATTTGCCCGGCAGAGAGGGCACTTCGCGCCTGTCGCCACATCTTGCCCATGGTGAAATCACGCCATTTCAGATCTGGCATGCATCAAAATCACCGGCAATAAAGGACCAAAATGCCGGACTCGACACATTCCGCAAAGAAGTGGGATGGCGGGAATTTTCCTATCATCTCCTCTTCAACAACCCAAAGTTGCATGAGGATAATTTCAACGAAAGCTTCGATAGTTTTGAGTGGAGCAGCAGCGCCAGAAATTTTGATGCCTGGAAAACCGGCAGGACCGGCTATCCCATTGTCGATGCCGGCATGCGCCAGCTTTGGCAGACCGGCTGGATGCATAACCGGGTGCGGATGATAGTGGCGTCGTTCCTGATTAAGCACCTGCTGATCGATTGGCGGGAAGGGGAGAAATGGTTCTGGGATACGCTTGTCGATGCCGATCCCGCCAGCAATGCCGCGAGCTGGCAATGGGTTGCAGGGTCGGGTGCGGATGCTTCACCCTATTTCCGTATCTTCAATCCCATCCTCCAAGGCGAAAAATTCGATCCAAAGGGAAATTATGTCCGGCAGTTTGTTCCGGAGCTTAAAGATCTGCCGGATAAATATTTGCACAAACCATGGACCGCACCGGCTGTCGTCCTGAACTCGGCAAATATCGAACTTGACAAAGACTATCCCGGCCCGATTGTGGAGCATGGCGCAGCGGGAAAACGCGCTCTGGAAGCCTATTCACGCACACGCTGACGGGTTTTCCACATAAACGAAAAAAAATATTGCAGGGTCAATATTGGCGCATCAGCACGCAAAAATGGCGTAAAATGGCCCTCGGGTCCATATAGTGCAATATTTTTTGACGCCCCCGTAACTCTTATTAAACTAAAATATTACGTCGAAACTATTAGAGCCTCCTTGCTTTGCGGCAAATTTTGGCATTTGTTCAGCTCTTCACAATTCTCTTAGAGGGGAAGGAACAAGAAATGACCCTAATGAAACTTAATTTCCGCACCGCGCTGCTGCTCGGATCACTCATGCTCGGCGCCAGCCCGGCCCTGGCTGAAGCTGTGCTCCATCGCGGCAATAGCGGCGAGCCACAGACACTCGACCAGTCCCAAACCTCGATTGATATCGAAGCATTCATCGTGAAAGATCTCTATGAAGGTCTCACAGTCTATGATGCCGATGGCAAGATTGTTCCCGGTGCCGCAGAAAGCTGGACCGTTTCCGATGATGGTCTCGTCTACACATTCAAGCTTCGCGCCGATGCAAAATGGTCCGATGGCTCGCCGGTAACGGCTGAAGACTTCGTATTCTCCATGCGACGTGTCGAAGACCCCAAGACTGCTGCTGGCTATGCCAATATTCTCTATCCGATCAAGAATGCGCAGAAGGTCAATAAGGGCGAAGCAAAGCTTGAAGAGCTTGGCGTAAAATCCGTTGATGAAAAGACGCTGGAAATCACCCTCGAACAGCCAACGCCTTTCTTCATCGAGCTCTTGTCGCATCAGACAGCGCTGCCAATCAACAAGGCGAGCTTCGAGAAGAACGGGGCTGAATTCGTCAAGCCCGGCAAATTGGTCGGCAATGGCGCATTCAAGCTCACCGAACATGTGCCGAATGATCATCTGACCGTCGTCAAGAACGAGAATTATTGGGACGCCGCCAATGTCAAACTGGATAAGGTGATCTTCTATCCAATCGACGATCAGGCAGCCAATGTCCGTCGTTATGAGGCGGGTGAACTCGATCTCGTTTACAACTTCTCATCCGATCAGATTGACCGTCTGCGCGCCGCAAATCCGAAGCAGGTTCATGTCACTCCGGCAGCTGCAACCTATTACTACCCATTCGACACACGCACAGAGCCATTCAATGACGTCCGCGTCCGCCGCGCTTTGTCCATGTCTGTCGATCGTGACTTCCTTGCCAACGAAATTTACGATGGCACAAAATTGCCGGTTTACTCGCTCGTTCCTCCGGGCCTTGAATCCTATGGCGATCCCGAGAAGCCAGATTTTGCCGGCCTTTCGCAACTTGATCGCGAAGACAAGGCTGTCGAGCTGATGAAAGAGGCGGGCTATGGCGAAGGCGGGAAGCCGCTCAACATCGAACTCCGCTACAACACCAATCCAAACCATGAGCGTGTTGCAACAGCCGTGGCCGATATGTGGAAAAAGACTTTCGGCGCAACCGTGACGCTGATGAATCTCGATATTTCATCGCATTACGCCTATCTGCAGGAAGGCGGCAAGTTTAACGTCGCCCGTGCAGGCTGGACCGCCGACTATGCGGATGCCGAAAACTTCCTCAATCTGAACGTCAGCACCAACAAGACCTTCAATTACGGACATTATGAAAATCCGGAATTTGATGCGCTGATGAAGAAGTCCTATGCGGAACGTGACCCTGCTGCGCGCTCCAAGATTCTGCACGAAGCTGAAGCATTGATCGCACGCGATCAACCGATTGCTCCCTTGATGAACGATGCCAATCTCTGGCTCGTTGCCGACAAGGTCAAGGGTTGGGGCGACAACCCCAACAATGAACATCTGAGCAAATATCTGAGCATCGCAGAATAAGGAAAGCCTGAATGTGGGTGGCCGCCGGTCACCCACATTCCGCTTACCGATGTCCCGTGCCAAATTTACAAAACTCAAATCCACATGATTTTGGACGCCACCTCATTTCACATGAGGATTGGCAAAGGCTCTATGCATGGTTCGCCCTTCGACAAGCTCACTTTGCAGGTGGCGGTCTGGCATTAAAACCTCTGCAAAGGTGCTGTGCGTGGTTCGACAAGCTCACCATGAGGAAGATTGTGAGCTGCAATGATAATTGCGACATTGCAAATCTGCGCTCGTGCAGTCCTCAACCTCCCTCATGGTGAGCTTGTCGAACCACGCACCAAGAACCAGGCTCAGCCAAAGCACTGTAGAATTTGGGCAGAAATAGGAGTTTTCATAAGATGTACTTTTCAAAGTTCACTTTAACAACAGCAGTCGCTGCCTCGCTGCTTTTGGGCGCTGCTCCGGCACTGGCGGAAGCTGTCCTGCACCGTGGCAATAGCGGCGAGCCGCAGACACTTGATCCCTCGCAGACTTCTCTGGAGATCGAGGCGTTCATTCTGAAAGATTTGTATGAAGGACTGACGATCTATGATGCGGCGGGCGATATCGTCCCCGGCGCAGCCGAAAGCTGGACGGTTTCCGATGACGGCACTGTCTATACATTCAAGATCAACCCTAAAGCCAACTGGTCCGATGGGTCGCCTGTCACTGCCGAGGATTTCATATTCTCGTTCCGGCGCGTGGAAGATCCCAAAACAGCAGCCGGCTATTCCAATATTCTTTATCCGATCAAGAATGCCGAGAAGGTGAACAAGGGTGAGGCCAAGCTTGAAGAGCTGGGCATGAAGGCACTCGATGCCAAAACCCTGGAAATAACGCTCGAACGCCCGACGCCTTTCTTCCTTCAGCTACTGGCGCATCAGACCGCCCTGCCGGTCAATAAGGCAAGCCTTAAGAAGAATGGTGCCGAGTTCATCAAACCCGGCAAGCTGGTTTCCAACGGCGCTTTTGAACTGGCCGAGCATGTGCAGAACGATCATCTGACGGCTGTCAAAAATCCGGATTATTGGGACGCCGCCAATGTAAAGCTGGATAAGGTTATCTTCTATCCGACCGAAGATCAGGCAGCGGCAGTCCGCCGTTTTGAAGCTGGTGAAATTCAGCTGGTCTATAATTTCTCGGCAGACCAGATCGAGCGGCTGCGCGCCTCATATGGGGATCAGGTCCATGTGAATCCGGCATTGTCTACCTATTTCTACTCATTTGATACACGCGTAGAACCGTTCAACGACGTCCGCGTCCGGCGCGCGCTTTCCATGGCAATTGATCGCGACTTCCTCTCGCGGGAAATCTACAAGGGTGCGCAGCTACCAGCCTACTCATTGGTCCCTCTCGGTATAACCAATTATGGCAAACCGGAAGAGCCAGACTTTGCCACGTGGACCCAGATCGATCGCGAAGACAAAGCTATCGAACTGATGAAGGAAGCCGGTTACGGCAAAGACGGCAAGCAGCTCGAAATCGAGATCAGATACAATACAAACCCCAACCACGAAGCTGTGGCCACCGCCGTCGCCGACATGTGGAAAACGGTCTTCGGTGCCAAGGTCACTCTCTCGCAGATCGATATCAGCGCCCATTACGCCTATCTGAAGGAAGGCGGAAAATTCAATGTGGCGCGTGCAGGTTGGACAGCCGATTATGCGGACGCGGAAAACTTCATGACAATCAACATGAAGAAAAATCCAACCTTTAATTACGGCCGGTATGACAATCCCGAATATGATGCTTTGGTCGAAAAATCCTACACCGAGAAAGATCCGGCCGCCCGTTCCAAGCTTTTGCATGAAGCCGAAGCCATGGTTCTGCGTGACCAGCCGATTGCACCCATGATGAATTTTGGACAGCTCTGGCTTGTGTCGAACAAGGTCAAGGGCTGGGTGGATAACGGATCGAACGACCATCTCAGCAAATATTTTAGCGTCACGGAATAAGACCTTGAGGCGCGATCCGGTTTACGGATTGCGCCCATGATTGGAGAGTAGCCCATGTTCCATTTCATCCTTCGCCGACTGGCGAGCGCGGTGCCGACATTGTTCATTGTCGTCACCATTTCGTTTTTCCTCATGCGCTTTGCGCCCGGAGGGCCCTTCAATCTTGAGCGGCCATTACCACCGGCGACGATGGAAAATCTCATGAAGGCCTATCATCTTGATCAGCCTCTATGGAACCAGTATCTCAACTATCTGAAGAACGCCGTTACCGGCGATTTCGGGCCGAGTTATATTTACAAGGACAATACGATTGCCGAACTCATCGGCAAAGGCCTGCCCTATTCGGTCAAGCTGGGCAGTTTTGCCCTTCTGTTCGCGCTCATCGGCGGCGTGCTTGTCGGCACCCTTGCAGCACTCCGGCAAAACTCATTTTTTGACTTCTTGACCATGTCGGTCGCGACGACCGGTGTTACGGTTCCGAACTTCGTTGTCGGCCCGGTTCTTCTGCTGATTTTTTCACTGACATTCTCGCTTTTACCCGGAGGAGGGTGGGGAGACGGCTCTTGGCCGTTTTTGATATTGCCCGTCATAACGCTTGGGCTTCCGCAGTTGGCCGTTTTTGCACGGTTGACGCGCGGGTCCATGATTGAGGCGCTGCATGCCGACCATATTCGAACGGCCAAGGCTTATGGATTGCCCTCCCGCTCTGTTGTGATCACCCATGCCATGCGCGGTGCTCTTCTCCCCGTGGTTTCCTATCTGGCACCCTGTGCTGCCGCGCTTCTCACAGGTTCCGCTGTCGTGGAGAGCATTTTCACAATACCCGGTGTCGGACGTTATTTCGTCCTCGGCGCCATTAATCGTGACTACACATTGGTGATGGGAACCGTCGTCCTCGTCGCCATTTTTGTCATCGTATTCAATCTAGTGGTCGATATTCTCTACGGCCTTCTCGATCCGAGGGTTCGTCATGACTGATATTCCTGCAACAATTATTCCACCGGAAGAATCCAAAGGCCGCAGTCTTTTCCAGCTCGCCGCCATTCGCTTCCGCCGCAATAAAGCAGCAATGACGGGCAGTATTCTGCTGTTCCTGATCACTGTTTTCTCGTTCCTCGGGCCCTATGTCATCAGCCATAGCTATGATCAGGTGTTCTCATCCTATGTCACGGTGCCACCCAGCATCGAGCCGCTTCCCAAGGCGGATAGTCTTGGTGAAGTGATGAAAGGCGTCGCCGACCGCGCCAGAGTTGAGTTGCGCGAATTTGCCGTGGACGGCAACACATTCACCGCAACCATTCATTCCGACAAGCCGATTGACCCGCGTTCAACGCGCTATTTCGATCGCGCCAATGAATTCGACAATACACAGGTTGCGGCCACGGAAGATGGTGGCGCAACTCTGAAATTGACGGGCGATGTCAATCGCGAATATTTTCCGTTTGGTACTGATAATAACGGGCGCGACCTGCTTGCCCGTGTCATGCTTGGCGGCCAGATATCCCTTGCTGTCGGCTTTTTGGCCAGCCTCGTTTCGCTGGCTGTCGGTGTCACCTATGGTGCGATATCGGGTTATCTTGGCGGGCGTGTCGACAATGTCATGATGCGCCTTGTCGAAATTCTCTATTCACTGCCCTTCGTGTTCCTTGTCGTTGTCCTCGTCGTGTTCTTCGGGCGAAGTTTCATTCTCATCTTCCTCGTCATTGGTGCCGTTGAGTGGCTGGACATGGCGCGTATCGTGCGTGGCCAGACCCTGGCCTTGAAACGCCGCGAATTCATCGGCGCTGCACAGGCATTGGGCTTGACTGACTGGCAGATTATCCGTCGTCACATCATTCCAAATACGATTGGTCCCGTCATTGTGTTCGTCACAGTGGTAGTGCCGAAGGTCATTCTTTTGGAAAGCTTTCTGTCGTTCCTCGGCCTTGGCGTTCAAGCGCCTTTGACAAGCTGGGGCGCTTTGATTTCCGAAGGAGCCAACAAAATGCAGTCTGCACCCTGGCTGCTGATTTTCCCCGCCATCTTCTTTGTCGTCACACTGTTCTCGCTGAACTTCATCGGCGATGGGCTGCGCGATGCACTCGATCCGAAGGACCGCTGAGATGACGGACAAGAATGAAACCATATTGTCCGTTCGCGGACTGAAAGTAGACTTCACAACACCGGATGGTGACGTGAATGCCGTCAAGGGCATTGACCTTGATGTGAAGGCCGGAGAAACGCTTGCCGTCGTCGGTGAGTCAGGTTCCGGAAAAAGCCAGACCATGATGGGTATCATGGGATTGCTTGCAGCCAATGGCAAAGTCACCGGCTCCGCGGAATATCGCGGCAAGCAATTGATCGGGCTTCCGATCAAGGAACTCAATAAGGTCCGCGGCTCAAAGATCACAATGATCTTTCAGGAACCCATGACCTCGCTTGATCCGCTTTATACGATTGGGCGGCAGATTGCCGAGCCTATCGTTCACCACAAGGGTCTCAGCTTCAAACAGGCTAAGGTGCGTGTGCTGGAATTGCTCAAGCTTGTCGGCATTCCGGAACCTGAGCGGCGCATCAATTCTTATCCGCATGAAATGTCGGGTGGCCAGCGCCAGCGGGTCATGATTGCCATGGCGCTTGCCAACGAACCCGATCTTCTGATCGCCGACGAACCCACAACTGCGCTCGACGTTACCATTCAAGCGCAAATATTGGATCTGCTGCGCGACCTGCAAAAGCGGTTTGGCATGGCCATCGTGCTCATCACCCACGATCTTGGCATTGTGAAACATTTTGCCGAAACTGTGGTTGTGATGCGCAAAGGTGAAGTGGTCGAAAGAGGCACTGTCGAGCAAATCTTCGAACGGCCGCAGGAAGACTATACCAAAATGCTTCTGGACGCTGTTCCCAGCGGCAGCAAGGCTCCTCCGGCGGAAACTGCTCCTGTCGTGCTTGAAGGGCGCAATGTTTCCGTCGACTTCAGAATAGGTGGAGGGTTCCTTACCAGTGCCCACACGCTTTTCCGTGCTGTTGATGGCGTGACTATCCGTCTTCAGGAAGGCCAGACAATCGGCATCGTGGGGGAATCCGGATCGGGCAAATCGACCTTGGGTCGCGCTCTGCTGCGTCTCTTGCCGAGCAGTGGCCACTATCATTTCGCCGACAAGAATATTTCGAGCTTTGGCCGGTCCGCCATGCGGCCATTGCGCAAACAGTTGCAATTGGTATTCCAGGACCCTTACGGCTCGCTTTCGCCGCGGCAGACTGTTGGCGAAATCATCACAGAGGGGCTGCTCATCCATGAGCCGCAACTAAGCCGATCAGACCGTGACAAACGGGCGGTTGCCGCCTTGAAGGAAGTTGGGTTGGATCCCGCTGCCCGCAACCGTTATCCGCACGAATTTTCTGGCGGGCAACGGCAACGCATCGCCATTGCCCGCGCTATCATTTTGAAGCCGAAGGTCGTTATCCTCGATGAACCGACATCCGCGCTGGATCGCTCGGTGCAGGGACAGGTTATCGAACTATTGCGTGATCTTCAGTCAAAGCACGGCCTGTCCTATATTTTCATCAGCCATGATCTGGCGGTCATCAAAGCCATGTCCGATTATGTGGTGGTGATGAAGAACGGCAAAATCGTCGAAGAAGGTCAGACCGAGGACATATTTGAAAGCCCGCATCATGAATATACAAAGACGCTCATTGGTGCTGCTTTCGATCTCGATTAACCGGGGGCAAAACCAGGCGTGATCCAGCTTCACACAGGACAGGCACAGGAAAAAATCGAAGCGATTTTCCGTGCCTACCTGAAAAACCACAAAAAGGCAGGAGTTCTTCCCGACTTTATTTGAACTGGAAGACTTTTTCCGCAAAAGGGCGGAATTTTGCTGAAGAATCGTCGATTTTTACCCAAAAAATACAACCTACGCATGCAATTTAGTTGTTGTCGGTTGAATGATGCCCGATCTGGATATTGAAGCTTTCTGAAAGCGCCCGCTTGTACCCGCAAGCGGGCGCTTTGCATTTGCCGCCCTGGTTATGCGGAAAACTCATCACCTTGTCGCTGGACTAACTTTTAAGGCTGCTCACCCAATTCACCCGAGGAGCACAGGCAAGTCCCACAGGCTTCCTGACATTCCTGTTTGACTCCCGGTTTCTTTCGTGCTCAATTGGCACAATGGTCCAACCAATTTAGAAAGAGCGTCGCTTGATCAGCCAGATCCTTTCTCCAGTTCAGACATCTTCGCGGGACGATGCGGTTTTGCAGGCGCTTGTTGGATTTGTGACGGATGAGGGGCTTGTGCCAGGCGACCGTTTACCGACGGAACGTGTCCTTGCCGAGCGCTTGAAGGTGAGCAGGACAACTGTCCGCGAAGCGCTCACCCGCTGGCAGGAATTGGGCCTCGTGGAGCGGCGGCAGGGCAGTGGTACTTATTTGAAGGCAGCCGTTACGCGCAATATGCTGCACATGCCGCTTACTCTTGCTTCCGGCAATGATTTCAATAGCTTAATGCATACATTGGAAATTCGCCGGGGTCTTGAAGCTGAGGCAGCGGCTCTATCGGCAGCACGTGTCAGCGATGCGGATATCGCCATGATCGAGCAAAAACTGATCAGGATGGAAGAGGCATTTCATGAACGCCATGGCATGTCCGCCGATGAGGATTGGGACTTCCATCTGGCTGTCTTCCGCACATCTGGCAATCCTTTATTCGAGCAGATTATCGCTGCCATGTATGAAATGTTTCACCGCTTCTGGGAGCATCCGCTGGGCGTTCGCGACTTCGGTCATGCCAGCTTTCCCTACCATCGTACCTTGTTCAATGCGATAGCCGCGCGCGATCCTATTGCTGCCAGAGCAGAGGCACTGAAGTTGATCGCCACAGTCGAGGATGACCTGAAGCGCGGCGCCGCCAACCTGAAAAAACAAACCCAGAAAAACCGAGTTCATATTTAGAATGAATGACAATCCTTTTTTCCACGATCAGGACATGATGGCGCAAGCCGCAACTCTGCTGGCTCATGACGATCCTTTTCCAGGCGGTTCTGTTGTTCCGCCAATCTATCAAACTTCACTTTTCACCTTCACGAATTACGCCGAAATGGCCGATGCTTTCGCCGGTCGCAAGCGCCAACCAATGTATTCCCGCGGCGATAACCCGACTGTCATGGAGTTTGAAAAGAAGATCGCGGCGCTTGAAGGCGCTGAGGCGGCACGGGCTTTTTCCAGTGGAATGGGTGCGATCAGCGCCATGGTTCTTGCCTTCGTCGGCGCAGGCGAACGCATTGTTTCTGTTCGCAATTGTTATGGCGATGCCTACCGTCTGTTCGAACGTCTTCTGCCTCATCTTGGCATCAAGGTAGATTATGTCGATGGCTCCGATCCTGATGCTGTCGCTGCTGCTTTGCCGGGCGCCAAGCTGCTTTATCTGGAAAGTCCAAGTTCCATGATGTTCGAATTGCAGGACATCGCCCATTATGCGCGTCTTGCCAAACAACATGGCGTCGTCACCACAATCGACAATTCCTGGGCAACGCCGCTTTTCCAAAAGCCAATCAGCCATGGCATTGATTTGGTTATGCATTCCGCGTCCAAATATCTGGGCGGACACAGCGATACGGTCGCTGGCATTGTCTCCGGCTCGCAAGAAATGATCGACCGGATCAATGGCCGCACCTACTCTTACCTCGGCGCAAAGCTCTCGCCATTCGAGGCCTGGCTTCTTTTGCGCGGGCTGCGCACGCTGACATTGCGGTTGCCGCATCACATGAAGAGCGGCCTTATAATCGCTGAAAGGCTTAAAGGCCACGGCAATGTCGAGCGGGTCATGCACCCGGTCTATTCAAACCATCCTGGCAAAGCCACGCTTAGCGGTTATTCGGGCCTGTTTTCATTCGAAGTTACAGATGAGATCGATGTGCCCGCCTTTGTCGATGCGTTGAAACTGTTCCGCATCGGCGTCAGCTGGGGCGGTCATGAAAGCCTCGTTGTCCCCGCACTTGCTTCCTTGCAGCAAACGCCGGACGCAAATTCGATCGGGCGCTTCGGTGTCAGCCCCCGAACGATCCGCCTACATGTCGGACTGGAAAATGTTGAGGAACTCTGGGCGGACCTCGCCAACGCATTCACCGCGGCAAAACGCTGAACTTAAAAACAAGATGGGAGCATAAAATGCAAAAAAGAATGGGAACATTTCTGGCCAGCGCAATCGCAGCACTGTCCATGACCGTATCGGCAGCCTTTGCTGATACGACAATCAAAATGGTGGAGGTCATCACCAGCCCGCCTCGTACCGAGCTGTTGAAAAAGCAGATTGCCAGCTTCGAACAGGCAAACCCCGGCATAAAGGTGGAACTTGTATCGCTTCCATGGGGACAGGCGTTTGAGAAATTCCTGACCATGGTCCAGGCCGGGGACACGCCCGACATCGTCGAGATGCCCGAACGCTGGATGGGCCTTTATGCCAATAATGCCCAGCTTGAAGACCTTGGACCCTATCTCGCCAAGTGGAAAGATGCCGGCACGCTCGGCGATCGCGCCAAGCAGTTCGGTTCGGTTGTCGATAACAAGCAGTACATGATCCCTTACGGCTATTACATCCGAGCCATGTTCTGGAACAAGAAGCTCTTCGCCGAGGCAGGTCTCAAAGAAGCGCCGAAGACACTCGACGAATTCATGGAAGCCAACAAGAAGATTTCCGCGATCAAAGGCAAATATGGTTATTGCCTGCGCGGTGGTCCTGGCGGCTTCAACGGCGTTCAGATGTTCATGAACATTGCCAATGGCAAGGGCGGCTATTTCAATGCCGATGGCACAGCGACAATCAACGAACCCGGCTCGGTCAAGGGTCTGGAGTTGCTGGCCGACATTTACAAGAATGGCTATGCTCCAAAAGACAGCGTGAGCTGGGGCTTCAACGAGATCGTCACCGGCTTTTACTCCGGAACCTGCGCAATGCTTGATCAGGATCCAGATGCACTGATCGGCATTGCTGAAAAAATGAAAGCGGAAGACTTCGGCGTCGCTCCCTTGCCAACAGGACCAAACGGTAAATCCTACCCGACTTTGGGTTATGCAGGTTGGGCGATGTTTGCTGATTCCGAGGTCAAGGATGACGCATGGAAACTGATGGCGACATTGCTTTCGCCTGAAGACAATATTGAATTCGCCAAGAATGTCGGGGTTCTGCCGATCCACAATGGCGCGGACAAAGACCCATATTTCGGCGCTGAAGCCTTCAAAGGATGGTTTGAGGAAATCAACGACCCAAAAACCTTCGAATTGGTGACACCACCAACCCATCTTGAAAACCTCGGCAATTTCTATGACTCCGTTTCAGTCAAGAATTTTCAGGAAGTATTGCTCGGCCAGAAAACGCCAAAAGCAGTCGCTGATGAGTGGGCTGCTTTCCTCACCGAACAGCAGCAAGCCTGGATGGCCAAGAACAAGAAATAATCTGAGTTGAATAAATGCTCCGGTGCGCTGTGCCGGAGCATTCATTGCGGGGATTGCAATTGCCTTGTGCGTGGTTCGACAAGCTCACCATGAGGGAAGTTTATAAGCTGCAGGGAGCCGGATTCTGAGACGTTGCAGAAAACCTTGCAACTAACCACGTCCCTCATGGTGAGCTTGTCGAACCACGCACAAAACCTATGCAAACGAGCTTAAAGCATTGTGTCGTGTATTATGGAGAAAGATTCTAATGACACACGCAACAGCGGCGGGTTTGCCGCAGGGGAATGGAAGGGAAGGTGGCAAGCGCCGTTTCTCGACTATTTTCGAACCATGGCTCTATCTGAGCCCCGCACTTGTCCTGCTTTTGCTCGTGCTCGTCGTTCCGCTGATATTCGGTATCAGCTATTCTTTCCGGAAGTTCTCGGCGTTCAAATCTGAATTTGTCGGCCTTGGTCAATATGAAGCCCTGCTGCATGATGCAAATCTCGGTCAGGCGCTGATGAATACACTGTGGTGGACTGTTGCCAGCCTCGTTTTGCAGTTCTTCCTTGGTTTAGGATTGGCATTGCTGCTTGATCGCAATTTTTACGGCAAGAAAGTGGTGCAGGCCATCGTATTCCTGCCTTGGGCAGTTCCGTCCTTCCTTTCAGGTCTTACATGGGCGTGGCTTTTCAATCCTATTGTCGGGCCTTTGCCACACTGGCTGTTCGCTTTGGGGCTCAAGTCCGAACCCACCAATATTCTCGCTGATCCAGCCACCGCCATGTGGGGGCCTATCATAGCGAATGTTTGGTTCGGCGTGCCCTTCTTCGCCATCACCCTGCTGGCTGCGTTGAAATCCATTCCCGGCGAACTGCATGAAGCTGCGGCCATTGATGGGGCGAGCCCGTGGCAACGCTTCATGAAAGTGACCCTGCCTTTTCTTGCGCCCACCATTGCGATCACAGTGATGCTGCGCACCATCTGGATCGCCACTTTTGCCGACCTGATTTATGTCATGACCGAGGGCGGACCCGCGGGTTCAACCAATACAGTTGCAACCTATATTTATGTGAGCGCTTTCAAGACACTGGACAAAGGCTACGCCTCAGCGGTCGCGGTACTCCTGCTTGCACTCCTCATCCTCTACGCGATCGTTTTGATCCGTATTCGCAAATCTCTCGTGAGGTATTCCTGATGATCGCCGGACGCTCACGCAATGCCAGGATTCTTGGCGGAATTGGCCTTTATAGCGCAGTCGCCGCCTATGTAATTTTTGCGCTCTTTCCCCTGTTCTGGACACTGAAAATTTCAGTCACGCCGCAATCGCTTCTCTATTCAGAGGGCATAACGCTTTGGCCGTCATCAGCAACATTCGAGAATTACAAGACTGTTTTGCGCGCTACAGACTTTCCGCGCTACTTCGTCAATAGTGTCATTGTATCAGTCATAACGGCAGTGCTGGTAACAATCATTGCATCGGCGGCCGGCTATGCAATGTCGCGCTTCTCATTTCGTGGAAAAACGACTGTCGCCGTCACACTCTTGCTGACCCAGACGTTTCCTCTGGTCATGGTGATACCGCCAATTTATCGAATAATGGGCCAGCTTGGGCTGACTGACAGCCTGACCGGTCTGATCATCATCTATACTGCCTTCAACATCGCCTTTGCCACATTTCTCATGCAATCGTTTTTCGATGGCATCCCGAAAGACCTGGAAGAGGCAGCGATGATCGATGGCTGCAATCGCAGCCAAGCCTTGCGCCGCGTTATCATTCCTCTGACCCTACCGGGAATGGGGGCAACACTCGGTTTCGTATTCACTGCGGCATGGAGCGAATTGCTGTTCGCATTGATGCTTATTAGCAGCGACAACCAGAAAACCTTCGCGGTTGGCCTACTCACATTCATTGGCAAGTTTGCGGTCGACTGGGGTCAGATGATGGCCGCCTCGGTGCTGGCTTTGATACCCGCATGTCTATTCTTCGCCTTCCTGCAACGATACCTCGTCACAGGCCTCACGGCCGGTGCGGTGAAGGGCTAATAAGGGATTTAACACGATGGCTTCTGTCACTATTACCAACGTCCAGAAAAGCTACGGCGCCATGAATGTGCTCTCTGCCGTTAATCTCGAAATTCCGGATGGCGAATTTGTCGTGCTTGTCGGGCCGTCAGGCTGCGGCAAGTCCACCTTGCTACGCATGATCGCCGGGCTTGAAGAAATCTCCGCCGGAGAGATCAGGATTGGCGACCGCGTCGTCAATGATGTGGCGCCCAAGGATCGCGACATCGCCATGGTGTTTCAATCCTACGCGCTCTATCCGCATATGGATGTGGCCTCGAATATGGGCTTTAGTCTTATGCTGCGGAAAGCGGCCAAGGAACTTGTCCTGGACCGGGTCAGCAGCGCCGCAAAGCGACTGGGGCTGGACGTGCTTTTAGAGCGGCTTCCCCGCCAGCTTTCCGGTGGTCAGCGCCAGCGGGTTGCCATGGGCCGCGCTATTGTTCGTGATCCCAAAGTGTTCCTTTTTGACGAACCACTCTCCAATCTCGATGCCAAGCTTCGTGTGCATATGCGTACGGAAATCAAGGCGCTGCACCAGCAGCTGAAAACCACATCGGTTTACGTCACCCATGATCAGGTGGAAGCAATGACCATGGCAGACCGCATTGTGGTCATGCATGATGGCATTATCCAGCAAGTCGGCACGCCCTTGGAACTATACGATAATCCGGCCAATATTTTCGTTGCAGGATTCATCGGATCTCCGGGAATGAACTTCCTTCCAGCTGTGGTACGCCGCGAGGGGGATAAGGCTTGGGCCGAGTTGAGCGATGGTCAGACCATTGGCCTGCTTCCGCAATTGGAAATCTCGGACAGCGAAAGAGTGACAATTGGCATTCGCCCCGAGAATATTGAAGTCGGCGGCGGCACCGGTCTGAAGGCACAGATAGAGGTCATAGAGCCTCTTGGACTGTCGACGCAGTTCTATACGAAGCTTTCCGGGCACCAGACTTGTATATTCGCCATGGGTAGGACAGACCGGCAACCCGGAGATATGATTGGACTTGGCATCAAACCAGAGAATGTCCATCTTTTCCATGGCGCGAGCGGTTTGCGCATCGGGTAGGCCATATAGAGAGCATAGACGTCTTTGCGTGGTTCGCCCTTGGCAAGCTCAGGAGCTCGCATGAGGGGATGGGTGGGCTGCAAGTCTCGTGAATCGAGCTCGATGCAATGGCATAAACCTTCCTCATGGTTAGCTTGTTGAACCCCGCGGAAGGTCTATCCAAAATGGTTCAAGAAATTGTGCCTGCGTCCGTAAGGTTCGGCAATTGAAGAAAACAACCGCACCGAAATTATATTCCTGATATCCCGTAAAATGTGGTATGAATTTCGTCTAATTCTACTTTCATGACGCTAGAATGCCTATACAGGCGATCTACAAAGTGACATTTTCCAATCATTAGCCCAAATGCGTACAAAGACGCAGCGGCGCATAGATATCGGATGGAAACAAAATGAACTGGCTGAAATCAATCGTCGTCATCGGTGCTCTGGCAATCTCACCCGTGCATGCATTCGCAGGCTCGAACCTTGAGGAAATCAAGTCCGCAGGTGTTCTCAAGATCGGTACTGAAGGCACTTATGCGCCATTTACCTATCACGACGCCGCCGGCAAGCTTGTTGGTTTCGATGTGGAAATCGGCGAAGCCATTGCCAAAAAGCTCGGCGTGAAGGCCGAATTCCTGGAAGGCAAATGGGATGGTTTGATTGCCGGTCTTGACGCCAAGCGCTACGATACTGTTATCAATCAGGTCGGCATTACCGAGGCCCGCAAGGCCAAGTATGACTTCTCCGAACCCTACATCGCATCCAAGGCCGTTCTCATCGTCAAAGGCGACAATGATGAAATCAAGGGTTTTGCTGATCTGAAGGGTAAAAAGTCTGCTCAATCTCTTTCCAGCAATTTCGGCAAGATCGCCCAGAGCAATGGCGCAGAGCTGGTTGGGACTGATGGTTTTGATCAATCGATCCAGCTTCTGCTAAGCGGACGCGCAGATGCAACCGTCAATGACAGCCTGTCGTTTCTTGACTTCAAAAAACACAAGCCCGACGCCAATGTAAAAATTGCAGCTGAACAGGCCGATGCGGATTTCTCCGGAATCATCATTCGCAAAGGCGAGCCTGAATTGCTGGCAGAAATCAACAAGGCGCTTGAAGCAATCAAGACCGATGGCACTTATAAACAGATTGCCGACAAATATTTCGGCCAGGACGTTTCCAAGTAATCACCGTTTACGGCAAACAGAATTTACGCTCTAACAGGGCAGGGGGTTTGTCCCCCTGCCTTTTATTTTTTCCAAGGAGAAGAGGCCGTGCCCAGCTGGCTTACTTTGATGCTCGAATCCTTGCCCTCACTCTTGTGGGCTGGCTTGATCTTCACCATTCCGCTGACGCTTTTATCGTTCGTGCTGGGGCTCTCTGTTGGCCTGCTCGCAGCGCTTATAAGGCTTTTCGCTCCCGCGCCCTTTGCGGCCATCATCAAATTCTACGTCTGGATTATCCGTGGCACACCGTTGCTGGTTCAGCTTTTCCTGATCTTCTATGGCCTGCCAAGCGCCGGAATTGTTCTTGATGCTTTCACCGCTGCACTGATTGGCTTCACACTCAATATCGGTGCCTACACTTCGGAAATTCTGCGTGCGGTCATTTCCTCGGTCCCTAAAGGCCAGTGGGAAGCCGCCTATTCCATTGGTATGAACTGGTCACAGGCCATGCGGCGCACAATCCTGCCGCAAGCTGCCCGTGTCGCAGTACCGCCATTGTCCAATACGTTCATTTCCTTGGTGAAAGACACATCACTTGCAGCCGCAATCACTGTGCCCGAGCTTTTCCAGGCGGCACAGAGGATTGTCGCCACGACCTATGAGCCACTTATTCTCTACATTGAAGCGGCGATCATCTACCTCATTTTAAGCTCGGTTCTCTCATCCTTGCAGGCAAGACTGGAAACGCGGCTCAACCGGTATGGTGGCTTTCTGGAGGCTCGGTCATGATGATCCAACTCAAGAATATCGAGAAGAATTTTGGCGATCTTCAAGTCCTGAAGAATGTCTCTCTTGATGTAGCAGAAGGTGCGGTCATGGCACTTGTCGGCCCTTCCGGTGGCGGCAAGAGCACGTTGCTTCGCTGCATTAACCTGCTTGAAATTCCCACCGCTGGCAGCGTCGAAATCGCCGGAGACCGTCTTGAGTTTCAGCCGGGCGTCAAACCTTCGACGAAGCAAATTCAATTGCTCCGGCGTCACACTGGCATGGTCTTTCAGAACTTCCAGCTCTTTCCGCATCGAACCGTGATTGAGAACGTGACCGAGGGCCTGACCACCGTTCTCAAATGGCCCAAAGAGAAGGCGAGGGAGCGCGCAAAGGCCCTCTTGGAAAAAGTTGGCCTTGCACATAAATCGGAGGTCTGGCCCTCAACACTTTCCGGCGGGCAGCAACAGCGTGTCGCCATTGCCCGCGCATTGGCTCCATCACCCAAGGTCCTTTTGTGCGACGAACCTACCTCTGCGCTCGACCCGGAACTATCGGGCGAGGTGGTCGATGTTCTGGCTCAATTGGCGCGGGAAGGCACAACAATGGTCATGGCCACGCATGATTTGCGGCTGGCTTCACGCATCGCCAATGAAGTGATCGTATTGGATGGCGGCGTAATTGTTGAAACGGGTACTTCACGTGATATCTTCACTCAGCCCAAGCATGAACGTACAAAACGCTTCATAGCCACGCTGACTCACGATGGTCATATGCATGGCGAGGGTATTTAAAAAACCGAGCTAAGCGACCTCGACGCGATTTCGGCCGCTTAGTTTTGCATGATAAAGTGCCTTGTCAGCAGCCTTGAGCAAGGCCTCCATGCTTGCATATTTCTCGCCCAAGCTGGCAACACCGGCGCTCACAGTGACATTGACGCTTTCCGATCCCGAGACAAAATCCGTATTTTCAATCTCACTGCGCACGCGTTCTGCCAATGCATTGGCAGCATCCTGTTTTGTATTGGCGAGCAGTAGCAAGATTTCTTCGCCGCCATAGCGGACCACAACATCACCAAGGCGCACATTCTTCTGGATGATTGCCGCCACATCAGCCAGTACCGTGTCACCCGTATAATGTCCAAGCCTGTCGTTGATTGTTTTGAAATGATCAATATCAATCATTATCAACGAGCAATGGGCCGCTTTGGCTCGATTATCATTCATTGCTCTTAAAGCTGCCTTGTCGAAGGCCCTGCGATTCTGGAGCTTTGTCAGGGGATCCACAGAAGCTTCATGCTCCAGCGCCCTGATGATCCTCAAGCGGGATTTTTCCCTTTCCAGGAAATTGACGATAATGACGACATTGGCGATATTGGCCAATATGACTGCGATCAATGGCGCGCCGACAATGGTTGCAACGACTTCACCTGGCAGCAGCACAACGGAAATAATCGAGAGCGATGCAGCCAGCCCGATGAGCGTCGAGCGACCAAAGCCAACCGGAATTTTTCGGACCGGAACACGCGCTGCAGCATAACTCACGCAGCAAAGCATCAAGATGGACAACAGCCCTGGCACGACACCAACGCCGCCGAGCCATATGCGATAGGCAGCGATCAATAAAGCAGCAATGACGGTGCCAATAAGTCCCCCGTAAGGATAAACAATTGCCAGGAGAGCGGTGCGGCCATCGAAGAAGACACCCGGTGCCGGCATCACCGCATCGTTCATCGACAATATGGCACCAGTGGCAAAGAGGATGCCGATAGCAGCGCTCTTTTTCCAACCATTCGGAAAATTACGAATGACCATCGAATAGGAAAGGATGACGAGCGCGGTTATACCAAGTATCCGCACAATCCCCGTCGCCAGTATGCTTAATTCCATTTCATTCTCAACGTATAGAACCGACAGTTGATCTACATTCGGTATTGTTGGAGCATGGCCTGTGCACCACGCAAAAACAACCTCTGAATGTCACTGGGGCTTTCATTTGATGTTAAACCTGGTCCAAGCACCTTGGCTCTGAAGCCTGAATGGATTTTTTAGGCCAGTCCTTCTTCAGTCAAAGCTCGTTGTACTGAGTGCATACGCTCGATCCTATCCCGATATTCGAGGAGCCGCGGCGATACTTCCATATTCGACATGCGCGCCCAGCGTAACATGACATAGAGAAATGCATCCGCCACGCTGAAATCGCTGCCCAACAGAAATGGTTCATCGAGCACCTCGGTGAGATAGGCGAACCGCCCGGCGACCATTTTGGTCAGGTCGCTTTTTGCTTCGTCACCCGGCAGGAAAAAGGAAAAGACGAAGGGCTTTTGAATTTCGCTTGATATGAAAGCCAACATCTCAGTTTGCCTGTCGATATCAGGCTTTGACCCTTCCGAAAATCGCGGCGAGTTTCGTGAGATCCAGTTGAGAATTGCAACATTTTCCGTAAGTTGCCGACCATCGTCAAATTCCAGCAGGGGTACATAGCCCTTGGGATTTACCTTATTGTAATCGCCAGGTTCCTTGATCGTTCGCGTGAAAACATCGACCTTGATCAGCTGCGGCGTATGACCGCCGTCCGCAAGGGCGATATGCCCGGCTAAAGCACAAGTGTCGGGAGAATAGAAATATTTCATGATTGGACCCTCTCGAATAGCGTTAGACCCGGTTTCGGCACGCAGCCAAGATAAAAGCCTGTTTCAGTAATTTGCAACAGTGAGCCTTGTCTCGGCGCAACATAAGGGATTTTGCAGCGCACCATTGGTTCATGGGGAAAACAACTTCTAGGGACTGGACCAATCCGGGAGAGGGGTTCAACTGTAGCTGAAGCGAGTCTCCTGGCAGGCTGGCTACGACCTTCTGACAGAAAACCCCACTGATAAAGGAATAATCATGCAGCAGCCTCACAAAGTGCCGGTGCGTAATCTTGTTGCTGCTGTTATCGGCAATGCGCTCGAATGGTATGATTTTCTTGTGTTTGCCTTTATGACACCCATCATCGCGCGGTTGTTTTTTCCGGTCGATCCCTCCGCCTCAAGCAGCGATCTGAATGCTATCCTGATGACCACGGCCATTTTTGGCGTCGGGTTTCTGATGCGTCCCGTCGGCGGCATTATTCTTGGTCTTTATGGCGACAAGCATGGCCGCAAGGCTGCCATGGTGTTGATCACTTCGCTCATGGCGGTTTCCATGGCGATCATCACATTCGCTCCGACCTATCAGGCGGCGGGCGTGTTGGCTCCATTGCTGATCCTTATCGCCCGGCTGATACAGGGCTTTTCGGCCGGCGGCGAATTCGGCACGGCGACAGCATTGCTCATCGAGATGGCCCCTCGCGAAAAGCGTGGCTTTTATGGCTCCTGGCAAATGACCGGCCAGATGATCGGACTGTTGATTGGCGCCGCTGCAGGCACGTTAATGACAGTCTATTTTACGCAGGAGCAGATCGAGGCATGGGCTTGGCGCATTCCCTTTTTCGTTGGCCTGGTCATCATTCCTGTTGCCGTCTATATCCGTCAACGCCTTGATGAGACAGAAGTATTCCGCAATGCCAAACGGGAAGAGACCGTTAAAGGCACCCACATCAGTATCGGAGAATTGCTGGCAAGCTCATGGCGCGAAACAGTATTGGGCATCGGGCTTGTCGCCGCTGCTACTGTTACGGTGTATATAACCTTCACCTATCTCGTGACCTTCGCGACGAAGATCCTTCAGCTGCCACTTCAGGAAACGTTCGAGGTTCAGATGCTTGGGGCATTGTGGGTTGTTGTCCTGACACCCTTGATGGGTATCCTTTCCGATAGGGTGGGCCGAAGCAAGCTGTTGATCACCTCGCTTGCGGTCTATCTCGTCATCTTGTTTCCGCTCTATTCGTGGCTGACAGCCGCTCCCACGATCAGCAGGCTTATCGTGGTACAGCTGGCAACCGGTCTTTGCGCGGCAGCATTCTTTGCCGTGTTCAGCACAGTCATGGCCGTGCTCTTTCCAACACGCGTGCGGTCTTTGGGCCTGTCAATCTCGTACAATATTGCCGTGATGCTCATTGGTGGTTTTGCACAGTTCATCGTGACCTGGCTGATCCAGAAGACCGGATCACCCATGGCGCCGACTTATTATGTCATGTTCGGCGTGGCGCTCGGCCTCATCGCTGCATTGATCCTCGGCAAGAGGGCAGATAGCAACGAGCATTTCTGATAGCAGGGTACTTTGGCAAAGTACGCATTAGATTGGGATGCACCGCCGGGCGCGTTGCATCCTCCTAAACCAGACATTTAATACGTGTCGCACTTCATCCTTGAACCCACCCCGGATACACATAGTTATCACGTAATCTATCTTATGGAACCAAGCCAGATCCAGCAATGCGCGATCTGAAGCAATTCGAATTTCTCTGTTTTAGCTTGAGACCTCTAAATCGCCGCGGCGTGCAATTCTGCCGCCGGTCTGTGGTTTTGCAACGCCTGTTGTGTGCGGGAAACTGAGTGGCAGTCCCTTAAGCGAACGCATTGCCAGATAAGCGAAGCATTCCGCTTCTACCGCATCGCCGCGCAGGCCCACATCGTCAGCGATGATCACCTCCACACTAGCTCGCTTGGCAATTTCCTTCATCATTACCGGGTTCTTGCGCCCACCGCCACATACGACAATCTTCTTGGGTCGTTCCGGCAGAAGGTCCAACGCTTTTCCCACCGCGCCAGCAGTAAAAGCTGTCAGGGTCGCTGCACCATCTTCAAGACCAAGACCGTCAGCCATGGATGCCGGGAAATCAAACCGATCAAGCGATTTCGGATATGGTGCATGGAGGAATGGATGGCTGAGAAGCACGCGCAAGCGCTCCTCATCAACGTTTCCACTTGCGGCAATCTTGCCGTCACGGTCCATTTCCTTGCCCGTTTTCGCCCGTATCCAGTCATTGACCGGAGCATTGGCCGGACCGGTATCAAAGGCGATCATGTCGCTTGAATTGCACCAGGTGATGTTGGCGACACCGCCCAGATTGAGCATGGCATGATCGGCGCCAGCTCCAATCTTTTGCAACATGGCCTTGTGATAAATCGCCGAAAGCGGCGCTCCTTGCCCGCCTGCCTCTACATCCGCAGAACGGAAATCGAACACAACATCCGTTCCAACAATCCGCGACATGATTGCGCCATCGCCCAATTGTCGTGTGAATCCGCGATTTCCGTCTTGAGGCGCCACATGGAGAACCGTCTGACCGTGAAAGCCGACAGCTGCAATATCGGAAGACTGGAAGCCATGCTTTTCAAGGAACAGATTGACGGCAAGCGATTGCGCTTCCGTCAACGCGATTTCCGCTTTGCGAAAGATTTCCGGCTCAGGACCCTTGAATTGCCATTCACGGGCAATGTCCAAAGTTTCCGCCAAAAGCGAGCGAATATCGGTGGGATAAGGTGCCAATTCCCAGGGGCCGAACTCGTCAATGGTTTCGCCATCACTGCGTATCATTGCAATATCGATGAAACCATCCAGCACAGTGCCGGTCATGAGACCGACTGCCCAGCTTGACTTCATATCGGAGGTTTTAGGATGGTTCATACGGCGGACTGCGCTCCCGAGCGATTGCGGTATTTCGCAGCCTTGTTAACCCGTTGGCGGCATGATCCGCAAGCGCCGTTTCCTATTGTAATCTGGGCAAGAGAGGAGGTATTTGCGAACGGCTCCAGCTATCCGCCACTGGCAATATATTGACTGTAGACCTCAACGCCCAGCCAGATAAGCGCTGCTAGCCCGAATAACACGACCAGCACTACCAGAATTGGGTAACCCTGTTCGCCCTGCTTTATCCTTGGCGCTTCGATCCTCTTGGCCATTGTTAATCCTCAAATCTTATGGTTCTGACCAACGAAAAATGGTGCGGCCAGCCTTTTCAAGTGATGGCTTGAAAGACTGGCCGTACGGATGCCAAAACTTACGCTGCAGCAGCGTTGATGCGATTTTCTGCCATGCCGGTCAGAGCCTTATCCGTCTTTAGCTCTTCATCGAGATTTTGCTGAAGCAGGGCGGCGCAATCATGGCGACCAAGCTGCTTGGCCCATGCGACGAGCGTGCCATAGCGTGTAATTTCATAATGCTCGACAGCCTGAGCGGCAGCGATCAACGCCGCATCAAGGACGCGATCATCATCTACCTCGCCTGCAATGTCGTCGGCCTCTTCCAGAATGCCATCAATGGCTGGGCAATTCACACCACTGACTTCAACACCATGCTGGGCAAAAACCTGCTCCAGACGCTCAATCTGCAGATGTGTTTCCTGCAGATGTTTTTCAAATCCATCCTTGAGAGTTTGATCAGTAGCCTTGTCGATCATCTCGGGCAAAGCTTTTACGATCTGGTTTTCCGCATAGTAAATATCCCGAAGCGTATGGACGAACAGGTCGTCCATCGTTTTGATATCCTTGGAAAAAAATCCCATGTTCATTCTCCTGATTACAGACACAGACCACCATTCGCAGCCAGGCGGCTTGCGTTCGTAGTCGTTGATATTTGGTTACAGGGAAGAAACGATGATGCCCGGCAATGGTTCCTGAGTTGCAATTACAATTGCACAGGTCGATCAAAGCGGCCTTTACCAGCCAGCTCAACAAGGTACGTCTTGCCCGCATCAGGATCAGTCTTGTGATAAGCCTCGCTCATATCATGATAGGCCGTTGTAACGATCATGCTCGCCGTATCCTCGCTGACAAATGCGGGACAGGAAGGCTGCTTTACGGGCATCGTGATGGAATGTATGCGCTTACCGGATGGCGAATAGACATCCACGGCTGAACGGCCCCAACAGGCATTCCACAGATTTCCATCGCCATCGACTACAGAACCGTCAACACCGCCCTTTTCCTGGTGTCGATAAAACTCTGTCGGCTCGCCAATGGGAAGCCCGGTTTCAGGATCGGTATCGACTCGCCAGATTATATTTTTATCTGTATCTGCAAAGTATGAAATACTGCCATCGGGCGAGAAGCAGATCGAGTTTGGAATTGTTATGTCGTTGAATATTTTACGCAATTCGCCTTTTCGATACCAATAGATCGAGCCCGCCCCCTGCTCTGCTTTCTTGCCCATTGTGCCAATCCAGAAAGCACCGGCTGGATGCACGCGTGCATCGTTTGAGCGCGTAATCGGATTATCCGCCTCGATTGGCTGGTGCATTTTCAGCACGCCCGTATGGCGGTCACGAAGCACAAGCCCGGTCTCCGTGGAAATCAACTGATGCTGCGCGTCGACCACCGCCAGCGCACTCGCCATTTGCCCGAGTTGATGGATTGCGACGTCGCCGCCAGCCAAGGGTTTTTCGAACAGACGGCCCGTGACGATATCGAACCACCAGGCATTCTTCGTTAGTGGATCGTAACCCGGCCCCTCGCCCAGTTGACATGGAACATCGTGAAAAACGCTGATTTTTGGCTGTTTCATCGTCAAACTTCCCCAAAAACCCGATCATATGCGGCAATTGTTGCTCTTGCGCGGTCACCCACCTCTCCCGCTGTCGCGCCAATCTTGTAAAGACTGGAACCTAGCCCGAAGGTTCTAACGCCAACCTTCGCATAGGACGCGAAGCCGTTTTCATCGACACCCCCAACAGCACCGATAATGGTTCCCTTGGGTAGAATTGCGCTGATCGCCTTTATACCGTCGGGACCGAGCACGCTTGCCGGAAAGAACTTCAAGCCGGATGCACCGGCTTTCAAAGCAGCAAGCGCTTCAGTCGGCGTGAAAACGCCCGGCATGGACACCATCTCTGCTTTGGCAGCGGCTGCCAGCACGGAAGGATCGATATTTGGCGAAATGACAAGACGCCCTCCGACATCCCCAAGCCGTTGAACGTCATTTGCATCGAGCACTGTCCCAGCGCCAACAAGAACGTGCGAAGGCAGTTTTTTTGCAAGCAGTTCAATGGATTGGAACGGATCAGGGGAATTGAGCGGCACTTCGATGACATCGATTCCCGCAGCAACAAGCGCCTCCCCAATTGCCAAAACTTCATCTGGCCGGACGCCCCGCAAGATCGCGATCAGGTCGCGTTTAAGCTTGGGCCATGGAGCGGAAGAAAGGGTCATTTGAAGTTTCCTTTAACGTTTGGCCAAATACCGGAGGCAGCAACGAACAATCCTTTACGCACGGCTTCATCTGCATCCACCAGATCAAAATCCAGTCCGGCGACGTCGAACGCCTTGCCATAAAGAGTGGCCATTGCACCCGACGCGACCAAGACTATCCTATTGTTTGTTATGGATTTTTGCCCGGCTATCTCTGCACCTATAAGCAGGCCCGAAAGCCGTGAAGCAGCTGCCTCCGGCTTCAAATCATTCAAGAGCATGGCGGCGCGTATGCCAAAGAGCTGGCCCAGGAGAGAGTTTCCGGCGAGCATGGATTTCAGCGCGGCAATAAATTCCGGATGATCCGCCGAAGCGGATTCCGCTGCATCCTGAATGGAATGGCGCAGGATCGATTGCTGGCTGACTAGCGCATAAAGCTCGCCGGTCATATAGGTGCCGAATGACTTGGCCCTGCCCTGTTCCAACTCTACCCATTTTGAATGGGTTCCGGGCATCGCTATGATTCCATTGGATAAATTTCTATCCAGAATAGCTCCAAGCAACTGGGTTTCCTCACCGCGCATGACATTTGGCGTATCGTTCAACTGGCAAAGACCGGGAATAATGCGAACGTCGCGCGCCATGTCTGGCAGTTTGACGGCACCAACAAGAATGGCATTCAAATCGGCAGGAACCGGCACATAATTCGCCTCGACCCAACCCTGACGCGAGCCTGCCATGCCGCATATGACGACCGGCAGATCTGAGGGTGCTGAAAGGCTTGCAAGATGCCCCTCAAGCACAGAGGCAAACCCCTTAACGCGCGATACATCAAGCCCGTCATCGGCACGTTTTTCGCCAAGAACATTGCCCGCGCCATCGACGAGCCAGAGCCTGAAACGCGTTGTTCCCCAATCACTTAGCGCATAGATCGGGACCTGGCTCACAGATAGCCTCCATCGACGATCAGGGTCTGGGCACTCAGCATGCGCGCTGCATCGGAAGCGAGGAAAAGACAAGGCCCGACCATATCACCGGGCTGAATTTCCTCCCGCAAAACCTGCCGTTCAATGTGGTGTTTCAGGCGATCTCCCGATACCCACAATTGGCGCTGGCGTTCCGTAATGACCCAGCCAGGGGCAATGGCATTCACCCGGATTTTCTCCGGCCCCAATCGTCCCGCTAACCCCTTGGTAAGACCGATGATTCCGGCTTTCGCGGCCGTATAGGAAGGCATTTCGCCATGGTTGATCATGAACGAAGTCGAGGTGAAATTGATGATCGAACCACCACCCGACTGACGCATGCATGGTACAACGGCCTGCGCTGCGAAGAACTGGGGACGCAGGTTAATAGATTGGTTCTTATCCCAATATTCCGGCGTCACTTCATCAATATCGTGCCGGTCATCCCAAGCAGCATTGTTGACAAGTACGGTGATTAGGCCAATATTTTCAATGGCTTGCGCAACGGCAGCCCGCAGAGCCGCCACATCTGAAAGATCAGCCTTGATATAAAGCGGGCGGTTTCCGTATTGGCTTTCCATCTGTTCCACCAGCGCATTGGAAGGCTCGTCGGCAATGTCGATGAAGGCAACGCGCGAACCCTGACGCACAAAGCCTTCAGTCAATGAAGCGCCAATGCCGGAACCCCCGCCGGTGATAAGCACAGATCGATCTTTCAGGTCGGGAAAAATAGCGGAAGGCATCATGGCAGGATTCTCATAAGGCTGAGTTAATTCCATTATTTGGAACTATGTTTGACTATGCTGAATTGTCATCCTATGCTGCAAGAAGTCAAGGAAAATGAGTCTGGTCAATGGTTCAACTTCGCACAACCAAATTTCTATTGGCGATTGTAAATTTTCAGCAAAAATCGGGGATTCTTCGGCAAATATTGCTCAAGTTACAGCAAAAGCGGGAGCAAATCGCCCCAGACACTCCAAGAACAGGAAAAACATGAGCAAACCGCAAAGAGTGGCGACCGATAGGGTAAAAAAATCCGGTGGCAGTCAAGATACCGGCACGCTCGGCAAAGCCATCAGCGTTCTTGACATCATAGCCAACTCTTCCGAGGCGCTGCGTTTCACGGATGTGCTGAAACTTTCCGACCAACCGCGCGGCACCCTCCACCGGCAAATTTCCAATCTCATCGACGAGGGGCTTATCGCGGTTAACAGGGATAATTGTTACACGCTAGGATTGCGATTGTTGCAATTTGCATCCAAAGCGTGGGCTGGCAATGAATTTCGCAATGTCGCCGCCCCTCACATCCAGAAGTTGCATGAGGCGACAGGCGAGACAGTGCATCTTGGCGTGCTGCGCGATATAGAAGTGATCTATCTGGACAAGATCGAGAGCCGCCAGAATATCCGCATGGTTTCACAGATCGGCAACACCGCGCCCGCCTTTTGCACCGGGGTCGGCAAAGCTGCGCTTTCGGCCCTTCCAGACGATGAATTGCGCGAGCGGGTCGAGCGCATCGAATTCCGGCCATACACCCCCAACACTTTGGCCGATGCCGCAGCCCTCCTATCCGAGATCAGCACCATACGAAGCACCGGAAATGCCTATGACCGGGAAGAGCATGAACTGGGGATTACCTGCGTTGCGGCACCGATTTTTTCCCGCACCGATGCGCTGTTCACTGCCAGCGTTTCCGTGACAGGTCCTGCCTACCGGGTAACGCCGGAAATGCTGGCCTCCTGGACGGAAATAACCCGCGATACCGCGTCGGCCATCATGCAGAGCATGGCAATCCAATTGTCTCCGCGCAGCTAATATACTGAAAAAATTGAATTAATTTTTTTAAAGCTGTACACGCGGCTTTGTCAAATTTCTGTCATTGAAATCAAAAAGTTACCACAAAGTTAACACAATTGGCCTTTTTCCCACTTGACGTAAGATGCCGATAAATTTCAACCTCCTAGTACTTTCGGATTAGGTGATCCGAGAATCGGAGGAATATTATATGTCTTTTTATGCTTCTGACGCAGCTGTTTCCGCCCGTAAAACCCGTCTAAAAACATTCCGCAAACATCTTACTACAACAGTCTTCACCACCATCTTGCTCACCGCGGCAACGGCAGGTGCAATCGCCCAGCAACAGCCCAGATATTACAATGCTGACGGCACGCGAACCGATGATTTCGAAGCCGCAAAGAAGAGCTGGCGCGATGATGCCGAGTTCAACGGCAATGATGTCCTGAAAGCATTCAATGCCGATGCAGCCTATGCAATGGGCTTCACCGGTAAGGGCACCAAGCTTGGCGTCATCGATCAGCCGGTCTATGCCGCTCACTCGGAATTTGCCGGTGAAGGCAAAATGAACTTTGTCAAAACCGAAGGCACAAGGCTTTACACCGATCCCTATATTCCCGTGAAAGCCGGTGACCACTTCGTTGCCGATGGCAGGCAGTATATTGACGGCTATGGTGGCATTTCCAGCCATGGTACGCACGTCGCCGGTATCGCTGGCGCCAATCGCGATGGCAAAGCCATGATGGGCGTGGCCTTCGATACCAGTATCTTTGCCGCCAGCAATTATGACGCAGGTCCAGAAGATGGCGTTGTACTTGGCAATGATGGCGCAGTTTATGCTGCGGCATGGGATGCCATGATCAATAGCGGCGTCTCGATCATCACCGACAGCTGGGGCATTGGTCTTTCAAGCTCATCCTGGACCTATGCGGAAGCCTATGGGCAATATCAGGAGATCAAGGCCATTCTCGGCACCCCCGAAGGTGGTGCCTATAACGGCGCGATCAAGGCTGCGGAAAGCGGCATCGTAGTCGAATTCTCAGCCGGCAATGATGGTGGACTGGAACCAGACGCCCTTGCAGGGCTTGCAACTTTTCGTCCTGAACTGGAGAAAAATTGGCTGACGACAATGAGTGTCGTTGCTGATGAGACAAACCCGGATGGCTATTCACGAAGTGGCTTTTCCAGCATTTGCGGCTATTCCAAATATCATTGCGTCGCCGCTCCTGGCACAAACATCAATAGTGGTGTGCCGGTTGGCGACATTACCGGCCTTAATCCCGGCGATGTAATGGACGACAGCAGATTCACGTCTGGCTATGAAGAACTGAGCGGTACTTCCATGGCAGGCCCGGCCGCGACCGGTGCCTTCATGGTGCTGAAGCAACGCTTCCCCTATCTCTCCAATGGCGATGTCAACGAAATTCTCAAGACGACATCCACCGATCTTGGCGAAGCCGGGGTTGATAATGTGTTCGGCTGGGGTCTGATCAATCTCGACAAGGCAATAAAGGGCCCCGGCCAGTTCCTGAGCCGTGTCGAGGCAAATCTGCCCGCCTCCTATCGCGGCACCAATGAAGAAGTCTGGAGCAATGATATCTCACAGGACGCGCTGGACCAGCGGTTCGTTGAAGACCAGCAAACAATCGCTGATTGGGAAGCCAAGAAAATCACAGAAGGCTGGCAGAATGGCATAACCGAAGCCAGCAAGGAAAAAATCCGGCAACAGGTCATAACGCAATTTCCGGATTCCAACTTCCCTGCGGCCATCGAACTTGTCAGGGACCGATACGCGAAACTCGACATTATCAATCTTCCTCAAAACCCGCCTTTGACTGATGAGCAGCTCGAAGCTGCCAATGCAGCATTCGAGGCGGCGGATGCCAAGATGCTGGCGGACCCTGCAGCAACTGCCCTATGGAATGCATTCGTGGCAACAGCTCCAAACACAAGCATTCCGCGGGCGCCACAATTTGTCGATTTCTCGGCTACGCCTGAAGCCAGTGCCGAAACAATTCGCGGCACGATCACCGATGACCGTATTGCCGGAGCGCTGAAAGAATTTACTGCCTATGAAGCACTCGTTCCGACACTGACCGAGAAACTGAATGACCCGAACAATTATATTGGCGGATTGACAAAAACCGGCATGGGCACGCTGCGGCTGACAGGCGACAGTACCTATAGGGGTGATACGCTCATCAATGGCGGCTTGCTTGCAATTGATGGGTCCATCACTTCCAAGGCTGTCATCAACGATAGAGGTACGCTCGGCGGCATTGGCGCAGTTGGCGGTATCATAGCCAATAATGGCGGCACGGTCGCTCCCGGCAATTCGGTAGGCACCTTGACCTCAAATGGCGATGCGACCTTCAACACGGGTTCAACCCTGCATATTGAAGTCAATGGCAGTGAGGCTGACAAGCTCGTCGTCAATGGCACGACGACCCTGCTTGGCGGCGTTGTTCTCCTGACGCCGGAGACCGGAGCCACGACAAAACCCAGCGCACAGGAGGTGCGCTCCGCCCTCAATAGTAACAGCTATAATTTCCTGACATCGACGGGCGGCATAAACGGCCAGTTTGCAAGTGTTCAGTCGGCCTATGTGTTCTATGATGGCGTTCTCGCCTATGCTCCGACCGGCATTGCGGCAAGCTTCAAACGCAACGCATTGGGCTTTGACGATTTCGCCAAGACGCGCAATCAAAGAGCGGTTGCAAAATCCATTGAAACTGGCGGCGCTGGAAGCTCTCTTTACGACACAATCGAAACCAGCACGGTTTTTGACGCCGTTGCAGGCACCTACCAATCGCTGACCGGCGAAATCCATGCGACGCTGGACGGCGTTCTGATTGAGGATGGGCACTTTATCAGTCAGGCGGCAACAGAACGTCTTCGCGCGGCCTTTGACGGCGTGGCTGTCACCCCGCAGGCAACGATCACCCCTCTCGCCTATGGTCCGGGCGAAAAAGCAACGGGCAGCGAAGCCTTTGCCGCAATTGCTCCGGCCGATCTCTCCCCTACCCTTTGGGGTCAGGCCTATGGCGCCTGGGCGCATGCCGACAGCGACGGCAATGCCTCCGGCTACAGCCGCGATACGGGCGGCTTTGTTACCGGCCTTGATGGCGTGATTGCCGAAACATGGCGCTTCGGCCTCTTGGCAAGCTATGGCAATACCTCGATGCATAGCGGTGGGGCCAAGGCCGATGTGGACAGCTATCAGGTCGGTGTCTATGCCGGTACGCAGTGGGATGCGCTCGGGCTTCGCCTGGGTGTCAATCTTGGTCATCATGAGATCGACACGGATCGCGATGTGGTGCTTGGCGGTGTTACCAACGGCCAGAATGCATCCTATGATGCCCAAACCGTTCAGGTCTTCGGTGAACTCGGCTACAAGGTCGAGACGCAATATGCGGCGCTCGAACCCTTTGCTGCTGCCCGCTACACCCATCTGAAAACCGATAGTTTCCAGGAAGATGGCGGCGATGGCGCATTGACCGGTCTGTCCGGCTCCAGCGATGTTACCACGACAACGCTCGGGCTTCGCCTTTCGCGCAATTTTGCGCTTAGCGAAACAACCGTGCTGACGGCACGCGGCATGGTTGGCTGGAACCACGCCTTCGGTGATGTAACGCCTGAACGTGAGCTGGCTTTTGCTGGCGGCGCGCCCTTCTCCATCGAGGGCCTGCCCATTGCCAAGAATGCCTTTGCTGTCGAAGCCGGGTTTGATGTCGGCATCGGCAAACGTACAACGCTCGGCCTCGCCTATACCGGCCAGTTCTCCGGCGACACACGCGACAATGCCGTCAAAGCCGACCTGACAGTCAAGTTCTGAGACTGCACAACAAACTAAAAACCCTCCCCGCATGCGGGGAGGGTTTCGCATTTGAAATTGATAGCTGGATTAAACAAAGAACGCTTCCGAACGAGCCTGCCGCAAGCGTTCTTTATTGGTTGGCTTTAAGCGCTTCCGCTGCAAGTTCATTGCCCTGATCGGCAGCAAGCTTCCACCAATGGAGAGCCTTCTTCATATCCTTTTTAACGCCGCGTCCCATATTATAAAAGACGCCGATATTATATTGCGAGGCGGCATAACCTTGTTCTGCAGCCAGCTGAAACAGCTCCATGGCCTTTTTATAATCCTTGTCCACGCCAACGCCTGCTGCATATTGCAGACCAAGATTGTCAAGCGCGACCGAGTAGCCCTGATCGGCTGAAAGCTGATAAAATTCAACAGCCTTTTTCGGGTCCTTGGGCAAACCGCCCCGCCCTTCAAGATACATATTTCCAAGGCTCATCTGCGAGCGGTATGAACCCTGCTCCGCTGCCTTCGTATACCAGACAACGGCCTCCTTATCGCTCTGCTCGACGCCTTCGCCACTCTCATAGGCATATCCCAGATAGTTCTGCGCATCCGCATTGCCCTGATCCGCAGATTTCCGGTAGAGGGCAGCAGCAGCAGCCTTGTTCACCTCAACGCCATAGCCATTGGCATAGACATTGGCGAGGTAATATTGGGCCAGTGCATCGCCCTGATCGGCACCTTTGGTCAGCCAGATGAGTGCCTGCGCATCATCTTCTTCAACGCCAATGCCGTTGGAATAGAGAAAGCCGAGATTGCGTTCGGCCCGCGCCAATCCCTGCTCTGCCGCCTTGCGATACCAGAGCACGGCTTCCGCCAGATTTTCCTCCGTGCCAAGCCCCAAGCGATAAACATCGCCTATGGCATTTTGCGCCAGCGCATAATTTTGATCCGCCGATTTGTTGAGCAGATCGCGGGCCTTTGCATAATCCTCCACGCCGGTATAGCCGTTGAGAAAAATGCTGGCGACGCCATATTGTGCTGCAGCTTCACCCTTATCGGCGAGCGGCTCCCAAAGCTTCAATGCAGTGACATAATCTTCATTGTCAAAGGCGGTCTGGGCCGCATCTGACCAAGCCAAGGACGGAACGGACAGCACAAGGCTGGCCGCCAGGAAAATAGCTCTGAAATTCACAATCGCACCCCACGCCTCATTGATCCTTTGAGGACTATGGCGCGGCATGCCGGAATGCAAGTGGCCCGATTCTGAAATTTTCTTTCAATCGGGAGCCACCAAGCTCTAATTCTTCAAGATGAAATCCGCAGGCCGTGAGTGCTCAAGCACGAGATCGGCATTGGGCATATCATTGGACAATGCCCTCGCCTGTGCCGAGCCGACATTATAGCCGAAACCGAGCCAGCGCTGCACCAGCCGGTTTTCAAGCTCAAGCCGATCCACCTGCAAGAATACCGTCATGTCGAACAGCGGCTCCAGACGGTTCCAGGGCGCCTGATCGAGCAGGAGATAATTGCCTTCAACAAGCAAAATCCGCTGATCGGCCTTTACGATATCTGCTCCCGCCCGCGCCAGATCAAGCTTGCGGTCGAAAAGCGGGATAACGATATCCTCGCCGCCCTCGCGAAGCCGCCTCAGCATGACCTCGAAGCCAGCGCAATCAAATGTGGGTGGAGATCCCTTGCGCTTGCGCATGTCCCGCGCATCGAGAATGGCATTGTCGAGATGAAACCCATCCATCGGCACGACCACCGCCGCATCCGGATCGCGCGCATTGATGGCGGCGCAAAGCGTCGCTGAAACCGTGGATTTGCCGGCACCCGGAGGGCCGGCAATCGCCACGACAAGCCGTTTCGTATCGGCGGCACGGGCGAGAATAGCCGAGACCAGCTCTTGCGCGGTCACGGCTTCCTGCCTGTCGTCCAAAAGGGTCAGGCCAGCCATTTGTCGTAATCGGAAACGAGCAAATGCAGCGGCGCTTCATCTTCTTCGATATTGGAGAAGCGGCCGATCGGCTCACGGAAAATATTGTCGGTCAGATCGTCATTGACCGTCGAAACTTCACCGATCAGCACATCGCCGCCCTCGCCCCAGAAAGCGTGCCAATTGCCCGGCAACAGCGTCACACTCTCACCCGGCTGCAGCTTCAAAAGGCCGCCTGCCTTCTGGCGCACGATACGGCCATCAGTGGCAACTTCCACATCGGTCTTTTCGTCTACGCTGCCATCTTCATTGGAGTTGAAAAGTTCCAGCACCAGCGTGCCGCCGCCGCGATTGATGATATCTTCCGCCTTGACGATGTGGCGATGCATGGGTGACAGCTGCTTCTCGCGGCTGATCATGATCTTTTCGGCATAAAGCATGCCGCCACCCTTTTTCAGATCTTCCTGATTGCCGTTCCGGGTGGTGAAGAGAAACAGACCAAGTTCATCGAACTTGCCCTGACCGTAATCGGTGATATCCCAACCAAGACGCGCATCGAGAATTGCCTTGGCATCGCTTGATGTGCGAGCCTTCAATTCTTCCGGCGACCAATAGGCGAAGGGCGGCATGACATAGCCGAACGAGCGAATGAACTTGTCGCTCTCGCGGATGATCGCATTGATTTCAGAACGCTTCATTCTCAAAAATTCCTATGGGTATAGTGGGTCGATTGGCAGCTGTATATCTCCCCCTTTTGCGGGGGAGATATACTTGTAATATTCGTTCAGTTTACCTGTGCTGGCGGCGTTTTCGCTCCGGTCATAAAGGCGACGGCGTCCGACATCGTATATTCCTTGGGGTTGATCACTGTTAAGCGTTTTCCCAGGCGGTGGATGTGAATACGGTCTGCCACTTCGAAAACATGTGGCATATTATGCGAGATCAGCACGATTGGCAGCCCGCGTTTTTTTACATCCTGAATAAGCTCCAGAACGCGGCGCGATTCCTTGACGCCGAGTGCAGCTGTCGGCTCATCCATGATGATGACTTTGGAGCCGAAAGCCGCCGCACGCGCCACGGCGACGCCCTGACGTTGGCCACCCGACAGGGTTTCCACCGTCTGGCTGATGTTCTGGATGGTCATGAGGCCAAGCTCCGTGAGCTTGTCACGCGCCATCTTTTCCATCGCCTTGCGGTCGAGCATGCGGAACAGGCTTCCCGCAATGCCAGGTTTACGCAATTCACGGCCGAGGAACATATTGTCGGCAATGGAAAGCGCGGGAGACAGAGCGAGGTTCTGGTAGACCGTCTCGATACCCGCATCGCGCGCTTCCATGGGCGAGCGGAAATTGATGACCTTGCCATCCAGTTTGATCTCGCCCTCATCGGGATGCACGGCACCGGAAATCGCCTTGATCAGCGAGGATTTTCCGGCACCATTATCGCCGATAACCGCCAGAACTTCGCCGGGGTAAAGGTCGAAATCGGCATGATCCAGCGCCGTGACACGGCCATAGCGCTTGACCAGACCGCGTGCTGTGAGCAGCGGGGTCGCGGAGGTTTGTGTCGTGCTCATCAGCTTGCCGCCTTTCTGATCCACTGGTCGATTGCCACAGCTGCGATAATCAGCACGCCAATCATGAGATAGGTCCACTGCACATCCGTGCCATACATGCGCATGCCGAAAGAGAAAACGCCGACGATGAGCGCACCGAAGAGCATGCCGAGAATGGAGCCGCGCCCACCGAACAGCGACATGCCGCCGATAACCACAGCCGTTATGGATTCAATATTGGCGAACTGGCCAATCTGCGGCGAAACCGAGCCATTACGGCCAATCTGGGCCCAACCGGCCAGCCCGCAAATGAGGCCCGCAAGAACATAGACCGAGACAAGCACGCGCTTGGTGCGCACGCCCGAAAGCTGCGCCGCCTCCGGATCGTCGCCGATCGCATAAAGATGACGGCCCCAGGCAGTATAGTTGAGCACATACCAAAGCAGCATGATCAGCAGGATCATGGCGAACACGCCATAGGTGAACATGGCCCCGCCACCCAGATTGATCTTGTCGCCGAAGAATTGCAGCAAGGGAGCGTTCTGCTCGATCTCCTGGGCGCGGATCGTCTCATTATTGGAATAGATATAGGTCGTGGCAAGAAATATCTGCCACGTGCCAAGGGTGACGATGAATGGCGGAAGTTTCACATAGGCAATCAGCATGCCGTTGATGAAGCCGCAAAAGGCACCGAGCGCCAGCCCGCAAGCGACAGCCACCTCGACAGGCAGGCCGTAGCGGAAGGTAAACTGCCCCATGACCACCGAAGACAGAACCATGATGGCGCCGACGGAAAGGTCGATACCGGCGGTAAGAACGACGAGGGTCTGCGCCGCTCCGACGATGCCGACAATGGCCACCTGCTGCAGGATCAGCGTCAACGCGAATGGCGTGAAGAAACGCGATCCGACCAGCGCGGCGAAAATGACCAGCGACAGGACCAGAACAATAAGGGGGACGGCTGCCGGACTTGAATGCAGGAAATGCCGTATCTTTTCCAGCGCGCTCTTGTCATCGCTGTCAAAGCTGGCGACGGTCGTCGCGCTTTGCGTCAGCACGCTTTCGAACTCCTGCCCCTTATGAGGCGTTCGCTCTGTTTCTGTCATAATGTGACCTCCCTAGAACAGGGTAATGAATTCTGTTGAAAACAAAAGGCTGGGCGCGATGCTAACCCTCCTCCTTGTGGGAGGGAAGCTGCGAAGCAGCAGGGAGGGGTCTTACAAAGTGAGAAGAACCCCTGCCCGTCGCTACGCTCCGTCCCTCCCCACAAGGGGGAGGGTAAGACCGCTCAGATCAGCCCCAGCACTTGGCCAGGCCGTCCTTGACGCTGATCGACTCAACACCCTTGACCGGCTTGTCAGTGACCAGCGCGACGCCGGTATCGAAGAATGTCTTGCCTTCCGTTGGCTTTGGCTTTTCGCCGGTATCGGCAAACTTCTTGATGGCCTCAATGCCGAGCGCTGCCATGGCAAGCGGGTATTGCTGCGACGTCGCGCCGATAACACCGGCTTCAACATTCTTGACGCCCGGGCAACCACCATCGATGGAAACGAGCAGAACGTCCTTTTCCTTGCCGACCGCTTTCAGAGCCTCATAGGCACCGGCAGCTGCAGGCTCGTTGATCGTGTGCACGACATTGATGCTTGGGTCTTTCTGCAGAAGGCTTTCCATTGCCTTGCGGCCGCCTTCTTCATTGCCATTGGTGATGTCGTGGCCAACAATGCGCGGGTCAGTTTCGTCGCCGATCTTGTTGATATCGGCAACATCAATGCCAAAGCCCTTCATGAAACCCTGATCGCGCAGAACGTCAACCGATGGCTGCGATGGGGTGAGGTTGAGGAAAGCAATCTTGGCATCCTTCGCCTTGTCACCCAAAGTACCGGCAGCCCACTTGCCGACCAGTTCACCGGCCAGAAGATTATCCGTTGCGAAGGTCGCATCGGCAGCATCGACAGGATCAAGCGGCGTATCGAGCGCGATAACCAGAAGACCGGCATCACGTGCCTGCTTGACCGAGGAAACGATACCGGCTGTGTCGGATGCTGTGATCAAAATACCCTTGGCACCATCGGCGATGCAGGTCTCGATTGCCGCGACCTGGCTTTCGCTGTCGCCGTCGATCTTGCCCGCATAGGCCTTCAGCTCAACGCCGAGTTCCTTGGCTTTGGCCTGCGCACCTTCCTTCATCTTGACGAAAAACGGATTGGTGTCTGTCTTGGTGATCAGGCATGCGCTGACATCCGCAGCCTGTGCAGGCGCGGCCAAAGCGGCCAGAGCAACGACAGCCGCTCCAAATACCGTGGATTTCAAATATAGATTCTTAGCCATGTGTGACTTCCTCCTATGGACGCGGCAAGCGCATACTCGTCCGCATTGAGACCGTGTTCGACAGGTCCCTGTTCAATTTTCTAAACATCTCGGACAGTTATCCTCCCGGCCAAGTGCCCTATAAGCAAATACCACTCGTCCCAACCTGTCAACATTAATAAATCACTGTGATTTAATATTGACAGAAGCCGGTCCCCGTTCCATTGTCCCAGGGAAATCGGGAGGAATTTCGTTGGCTATTCGAGTATCGGAGCGAAGTGCCGCCGCGCGGCCGTCGCATCATCACGGTACGAACCAGAGCGGCATGCGCGATCACAATGAGCGTGTGGTGCTGTCGCTGCTTCGCCAGCATGGCAGCCTTGCCAAGACGGCGATTGCGCGGATGAGCGGGCTCTCCGCCCAGACAAGCTCAATCATCATGCGCATGCTGGAAGCCGATGAACTGCTGATCCGCGAAGAGCCTTTGCGCGGGCGGATCGGTCAACCCATGATCCCCATGGCGCTTAATCCTGAAGGCGCATTCTTCTTTGGCTTCAAGATCGGGCGGCGCAGCGCCGACCTTGTGCTGATCGATTTTCTCGGACGCATCCGCTCCATGCGCCATACGCCCTATGATTATCTGGCACCGGCGCCGATCTTTCGCATTGCTGCAGAAGGCATGCGGGACATGCTGGCCGAACTGACACCCAAACAGCGCGAAAGGGTCGCCGGGATCGGTATTGCCGCGCCGTTTGAGCTGTGGAAATGGGCCGATGCCGTCGGCGCGCCGCAGGAGGTGCTGGACCAGTGGCGCGACTGCGATATCCGTGCCCGAATCCAGGAACTCTGCTCCTTCCCCGCCTATTTGCAAAATGACATGACCGCCGCCTGCGGCGCAGAGCTTGTCTTTGGCCAAACCAAAGATATCAATGATTTCGTCTATTTCTATATCGGTTCGTTTATCGGCGGCGGTATTGTCATCAATGGCAGTCTTTATCCCGGGCGCAGCGGCAATGCCGGTGCGCTTGGCTCAATGCCGGTATTCGGGAATGACGGCACAGCCCGCCAGCTCATCGATATGGCTTCAATCACCGGTCTTGAGCGCGTCGTCACCACGCTTGGCCGTGACCCCTCGCCGCTCTGGGCTTCGCCTGACGATTGGGGACAGATGGGCCCTGAACTCGACGAGTGGATCGACACAGCCGGCAAAGCGATTGCGCAGGCCGTCGTCGCATCGGCCTCGGTTGTGGATTTTGAAGCCGCAATTATCGATGGCTGGATGCCTGAAGATGTTCGCGCCCGGGTCGTGGAGGCCGTTCAAAAACATATAAATACGTTCCGGCTGGAGGGACTATCGCTTCCCTCAATTCTTGCAGGAACTGTTGGGATCCATGCCCGTTCACTGGGAGCCGCCAGCCTGCCACTGGCTGACCGTTTCCTTCTGGGCCAGAAGATTTTCAGGAAAGAAATTTAGTGCATGCAAAATTATGGCTTTAAGAAAAATGGGATGCCGATTGCTATTCTCTCTGGTGATGTCCCATGTTGATTGGAATTTCCCCAATGCTGGGGCCGGAACTGCTGGCGACACTGCGCGCCATGGGACATGGCGACGAGATTGCACTCGTCGACGGCAATTATCCGGCGCAGGAAGATGCTCGGCGGCTGATCCGCGCCGATGGCCTGCCGCTGATTCCGCTTCTCGATGCAATCTTGCAAGTGCTGCCTGTCGATGACTTCGTACCAAAGGCATTGTTCCGCGCTTCCGTAATGGGCGATCCGGACCGCGCCGACCCCGTTCACCACGAAATGCAGGCTGTCTGCTCCAGACGCGCGCCGGGGTTTGAATTGGTTGCGCTCAATGGCGAGGCACTCTATGCGCGCATCAAAAAGGCGCACACGATTGTTGCGACAAGTGAACCTCGACTTTATGCCAATATCATCATCCGCAAGGGTGTGATTTATCCAGATAAGTCCTGAATCCAGAGAGATATTCTATGATTTTATGTTGTGGTGAAGCCCTGATCGACATGCTGCCGCGCCAGACCGGCGCCGGAGAAGCTGCTTTTGCTCCTTATGTCGGCGGCGCTGTTTTCAATACGGCGATTGCCCTCGGACGGCTTGGGGTGCCAACCGAATTCTTTTCGGGAATTTCTTCGGATTTCTTCGGCCAGATGTTGCGGGACAGCCTGGCACAAAACCATGTTGGCACGCGCTATGCGCATATTTCGCCGCAGCCGACCACATTGGCTTTCGTGCGGCTTGTTGACGGACAGGCCAGCTATATTTTCTATGATGAAAACAGCGCGGGGCGGTCCCTGACAACAGACCATTTGCCGGTGCTGGACGATAATGTCACCACAGTGCAATTTGGGGCGATCAGTCTCATTCCGGAACCTTGCGGCGCGACCTATGAAGCGCTGATGGCGCGCGAGCATGAAAAGCGCGTCATCGTGCTCGACCCGAACATCCGACCCGGTTTCATTCCTGACAAGGAAAAGCATCTCGCCCGCATGCGCCGCATGATCGCCATGACCGATATCGTCAAGATTTCCGATGAGGATATGCGATGGTTCGGTGAAGCCGGAACGATGGACGAAATCGCAAAACGCTGGATCGTTGCGGCAGATCAACAGGGACCGAAACTCATTCTCGTTACCCATGGCGCTGATGGCGTTACCGGCTATACGCAGGATCAGACCGTGCATGTCGATGCGCAGCGTGTTGAGGTTGTCGATACGGTGGGCGCTGGCGATACATTTACCGCCGGTGTACTGGCTTCATTGCAGGAAGCCGGGCTTTTGACGAAAACGGCCCTGCCTGCCCTGACACAGGATCAGATCAGCGCTGCACTGACACTTGGTGCCAAGGCAGCAGCCGTAACCGTTTCCCGCGCAGGCGCAAACCCGCCCTGGCGGAGTGAGCTGGGCTAGGTTGCCATCCCTTGGCGCTCCCCCGTTGGCTTATGTGCAAGGTTAACTATTCGCATTAATATAGTGCGTGGTTCGACGGGCTTGTCGAAGGGTGAACCACGCATCACTCTAATGCATGCCGAAAATCACTTCAATTCTCTCGCCCGCCGATCCAGCTCCAAGGCCTCCGCTCTTGTCAGGCCAATATCGTCAAGCATGCGATCGCTGAGGCGGGCCAGAGGCGCATCTTCCGCGCTAACCACGCCACCGGAAGCAAAACTTGTGCGGACTCTTTCGACAAACCGCTCAAGCAAACCAGCCTTATTGGAGTTTCGCAACGAATAGCTGCGGCCAGTGCGATAGTTGCGGTCAATTTCTAGTAGACCAGTCGTCTCTATATAAGCCATAATAAATACTCCTATGATGTGCGGGTCAGCAGGCCGTCGAGCGTCATCGCGCGGAACCGCTGTAATGGTTTGATGCTTCCTTCCGCCTTCATTCTGATCAGCGCGCCCTCATAGGCATCAATCAGAAAGGCGGCCGTCTCATCCGGATCAAGATGTTCCGGCAATTCTCCGGCATCACGTGCCTCACGCAACACCGTTTTAAAATCCTCCTGCCAAGCGGTGAATGAGCGATTCAGCTCGCGCTGGAGCACTTCGCTATGGGCCGCAATGGACTGGGCAAGATTGCCAAGAAGACAACCGCAGGTTGGATCGCCGCTGCTATAGACTGTCTCGTAATAATCGAAATAATCACGCAGACGTTGGAGCGGTGCTTTCGACCTATTTTCCAGCAGAAGACGCGTGCGTACCTTCTGGTTGTTGGTGCAATAGTTTGCAAGCACCGCCGAAGCAAACTCTTCCTTGCTTTCGAAGAAGTGATAGAACGAACCCTTGGGCACGCCCGCCGACTTGAGGATCGGGCCGATTCCCGCGCCATCATAGCCGTGGGAAAGAAGCGCCTTCAGGCCCTCATCAATCAAAACTGCTCGTGTGTCGATCTTGCTCATAAGGTTATAATAGACCAGTCGTCTAGTAATTGCAAGGGGCGTTTTTTGCCCTTTGACTAGCTCGGTCTAACGCTCCGGTAGGCCCGCTGCAAATAGTATAGTGCGGGGTTCGGCGAAGCTCACCATGAGGAAAGTGCGTGGGTTGCGATGACAGTCTTCAGCGTTGCAAGAGCTGGCTCCCTGCACTCAGCTCTCTTCCTCATGGTGAGCCCTCCTGAGCGAGCCGAAGGGCGAACCACGCACAATCAAAAGCCACGCAAGCATGTGCCTTGAGATGACCGAAATACTAACCGAAAGGATTTTCCACTCTTGGCCAGATTTCACGCGAGAGCTTGCGGTAGTCTGTCTTTTTCGGGTTTGAGGGATAAGGCGCGCCCGCATCGATATAGATGATCTCCGACGCCACCGGCTCGAACCCCGCATGGAAATGATTGGTTGATTTGACCAGCAGAATATCTTTCGACAAGGGATCAATGCCAATATTGGAAAAGATGTCAGGCTCAAAAGTCTGGGTGCGGTTCGTGTTGAGGATGACGTCGATATCCGTGCCTTCAAGGCGGATCAGCGCTGCGGGCCCAAGCGTAACCCGGCTCTTACCAAAGCTTTGCCAGCCTTCCTCCACGGCCCTTACCACCTCGACACGCGCATCAATAGGCGCGCCGCCATCAGGACCGGCCTTGCCGCCAAAGCGCAGCTGTATCAGCGCGCCCTCGCCTGCGGCGAGGCAAAAGGTGACGGCGATAGGGTCCCAGATCGTCGCAACAGCCACATTGCCAATACCGCGCTCGATAATGCGATTGAGGATCAGCGTGCCATCGCCCGCTACACCGCCGCCCGGATTATCCCAGACATCGGCGACAACCACAGGCTTGCCCGGGCGCTGCGCGACAATCGCCATGGTCGCATCAAGCCCCGCTTCCGTGTCGAGCATCGGCATGGCCGTGGTGCCACGCAGGGCGAAAAGCTCCATGCCGAGCCTTTCTGCCAAAGCATCGCCCTTGGCGCGATCATTATCCGTAACCACCATGAGCTGTGTTCCCAGCTCCGGCACATCGCCCGCCATGAAACCATGGATCAGCGAGACGGAAAGAATACCATCCTTGCCGTGCAGGGCTTTCATGCGATCCACATAGGACCGCATCGGCTCGCGGCTTGTGGGATAGACGCCGATCATGCGGCAATCGAAGGTTGAAATGACCGGCTTGATCTCGCCACGGAGTGTCCGCAGGGCCAGGTCAACCACATGTTCGCCGCGCTCGTAAAAATCCGTATGGGGAAATTCGAGAAATGCCGCCAATATATCCGCATTGGCGACGCGCTTTTTCGTCAGATGGCTATGGGGGTCGAGTTCCGAAGCAATAAGAATATCCGGGCCGACAATGGCGCGGATGCGCTCCAGAAGATCGCCTTCGCAATCATCATAACCCTGCGCGACCATGGCACCATGCAGGCCAAGAATAACACCATCGACCGGCATTGCCGCCGTGAGCTGGTCGAGAATCTCGTCGCGCAGATCTTCATAGGTCTTGCGCTGCAACAGGCCGCCGGGCTCGGCCCATGTTGCTGTCCCTTCGATAAGCTCGAAACCTTCTTCCCGCGCGCGGCGGCGCAGGACCACCATGGGCGCCGAGCACAATGTCGGCGTATCCGGGTGCTGGCCGGGACCGGCATAGAATGCCATCTCAAAGCTGGCGCGATCTGTCGGCACTGGCGAGGAGGTGTTGGTCTCGGTAGCGAAGGATGCGGTGAATATACGCATTTTATGCTTTCGGTTGGGTGGTTATGGCAGTTGAGTTGTGCGTGGTTCGACGGGGCTCACCATGAGGGAGGTAGCGGGTTGCAAAGCTCATCTTCAACGCTTGACGATCAAGCACCCTGCAATCAACTCACCTTCCTCATCCTGAGCTTGTCGAAGGGCGCACAATATTCATGCAGGCTTATAGGCCACCGCTTCAATCTCGATTTTGATATCGATCATCAGCCGCGATTCAATGGTTGTGCGCGCGGGCGGATTCTGCGGAAAATAGGTGGCATAGGTCTTGTTGAAGGCAGCAAATTCGCGCGCATCTTCCAGAATGACGAAGGTCTTGACCACATCGGAAAGCTCTGCCCCCGCAAGGGCGAGCGCGGTTTTGATGTTTTCCATTACCTGCTTGGTCTGGGCTTCGATACCGCCGATAATGACTGTTCCATCCGCGCCGACCGGCACCTGACCGGAAATATAGATGAAATCCCCTGCCCGAACCGCTGGCGACAATGGCACATGCGACTGGCCGAAATGCTGTTTTGTCATGATCTGTTTCCTGTTGTTGAATTATTTCACTGCGCCGATGGAAAGTCCGCGCACCAGATAGCGTTGCAGCCAGGCGAAAAGTATGGCGACCGGCACTGACGCGACGAAAGCGGCGGCCATAACATAGTGCCAATCGACCGTATAGCGCCCCGCAACCAGCGAAAAGACGCGGATCGGCAAAGTATAGCTGCCTTCCGTGCGCAGCATGGTCAGCGCAATGACAAACTCATTCCATGCATTGATGAAGGTGAAAATCGCCGTAACCACCATGGCAGGAACCGCCAGCGGCAAAAACACGGTGAAGAGCGTGCGCGTGCGGCTTGCGCCTTCCATCCACGCGGCCTCTTCCAGATCGCGCGGGATGGTGGAGAAATAGCTTTGCAGCATCCACACGCAAAAGGCGATGTTGAAGGCCGTATAGATGATGACGAGCACATTGAGGCTATCAATCATACCCGCCCCGGCAACAAGGCGGAAAAGCCCGATGACCAGAACAATGGGCGAGAGCATTTGCGAGATGAGCAAAAACTGGCGGAAGGCATTGCGCCCGGCAAATTGATAGCGGCTGAGCGCATAGGCGGCAGGAATGGAGACAAGGATCGTCAGGGCGGTGGACAGGCCGGACACGTAAAGCGAATTGGCCAGTGCCGATGCAATGCCGGAGGTGCGCCACATTTCCGGGAAATTTTGCCAATGCAGCTCGTCCGGCCACCAGGTCGGATTGAGCACTTCGGTCGCCGATTTCAGTGAGCTTATGGCCATCACCGCATAGGGAAACAGGATCACCACGACAATGGGCGACAGGAAAAGCCAGAACAGGATGGAGCGTTTCAGTTTCTTGCTCATTGCTTTTCCTCCCGCATGGCGAGGCGCACATAAAGAATAGTGAAAATAATGAGAATGGCGAACATGATCAGCGAAACGGCGGCGGCTTCGCCCAGCCTGCCCATGCGGAAGGCGGTTTTATAAAGATAGGTGACCAGAATATCGGTGGAATTGGCCGGACCGCCCTGCGTCGTCGCCCAGATGATGGGGAAGGAATTGAACACATAGATCGTGTTCAGTACGAAGGCGATATTGATGAAGGGCTTGAGCAGAGGCAGCGTGATCAGGCGAAACTGGTCCCAGCGTCCCGCACCCTCAGTCGCCGCCGCCTCATAGAGATCTTCCGGCACGGAAGAAAGGCCGCCAAGGAAGATTGTGACCGTAAAGGGCACCGAGACCAGAATGCCGATGAGTATCTGCATGGGAAAAGCGGTCGAGGCTTCCGCCAGCCACTGAATATTGGTGTTGATGATCCCGAGATCACGCAGCGCCGAATTAAGCATGCCGCTTTCGCCATTCAACGCCCAGCGCCAGACAATTGCAGTCATGGTCAAGGATATGGCCCAAGGCAGCATGATGAGAATGCGCGCAATGCCGCGGCCATAAAAATCCTCATTGAGGATAAGCGCGATGGGAACGGAAACAATCAGCGTGCCAATGACAACGGCCGCCGTCCAGAACAGGGTGCGCCATGTCGCGGCAATGAAATCCGGATTGGCAAACAGGCTGCGATAATGCTCAAGCCCGATGAAATCCTTCAACATGCCAAAGCGGTTCACATCATGCAGCGATAGCGAGACGATCTCCTTTAGCGGCCAAAGGATGATGGCAGCCGCCAGAAGAAAGCTCGGCAAGATGAGAAAATAGGGGACTGAAGCCCGTTGCATCGATGGAATTACCTTTGGTTTGTAAAAGACCCCTCCCCGGACCTGGGGTCCGTCCCTCCCCACAAGGGGGAGGGTTGGGCTAGCGCTTGACCCGACTTTAGAGCCAGATAGCCGGATGTGGCACCATGCCCTCCCCCTTGTGGGGAGGGTGGCTGCCAAGCAGCCGGGAGGGGTATGTTACTTCAACGTCTCATTGATCTTGGCAGCGGCTTCTTTCAGCGTTGGCTCGATCTCGCCCTGCCCCAGATAAATCTTCTGGATGGCGTTGGACGTCGTCTGGGCAATGTCTTCCCAGCCCGGAATGACCGGAGCAAAACGCGCATTCGGAAGAAGGCTCGTGAACACTTTCAGATCGGCATTATCGGCAAAATACGGGTCTTTGGCTTCTTCGGCATTGACGGGAAGGAAGCCCTCGATCTTGTCGAATTTTGTGCGCTGTTCCGTTGTGAACAGGAAGTCGAGGAATTTCCATGCTGCTTCCTTGTTCTTTGAATTTTCGAACAGGACGATGGAATCCGTCACGCCATAGGTACCCTTGCCGCCATCAGGACCGGCGGGAATGGGCGCTACGCCATAATTGAGATTTGGCGCTTCGGTCTTGATCTGGCCGGAAAGGAATGGCGCGGTGATGACGGTTGCAACCTTGCCCTGCTTGAACAGGTTCTGCACATCTTCGCGACTATAGGAGGTAACGCCCGGTTGGGTCAGACCGCCATCGATAAAGCTCTTGTAAAGCGTCGCCGTATCAATGGCTGCTTTTGAATCAAGACCGGATTTCCCATCCTTGACGATCTCGCCGCCATTGGCCCAGAGCCCATAATAGAAATAGACATCCGTCTCGATTTCCTTGCCCTGCAAGCCGAAACCATAGGTCTCGGTGCCAAGCGCCTTGATCTTTTCGGCGCTCGTCTTGAAGTCTGCCCAGGTTGCAGGCGGGGTATCAATGCCAGCCTTGGCGAAGATATCCTTGTTATAATACATGGCGCGCGCTGAAGCTGCGATCGGCAGGCCATAAACCTTACCGTCCATGACCGATGGCGTGAGGAATGTATCGATGAAGCGCGCCTTGAAATCCGGCGTAATATTGCCGTCAAGCGGGGCGATAATGCCTTCCTTGACATAATCCAGCAGCCAGCGCGTGCCGATAATGGAAAGGTCGGCATTGGCACCGGCCGAAATATCGGTCGTCAGTTTTTGCTGAAGGCTGTCCCACGGAACAACTTCGATCTGGATTTTCGTATCTGGATTGGCCGCTTCGAAGGCTTTGGCCGCTTCTTCGAAATAGGGGCCTGTGCCCTTGCTATATTCAGCAATGGTGACGCGGACGGTGTCGGCAAATGCTCCACCCGAAAAGGCGAGAAGGCTAAGGCCTGCAAGTAGGCTTAGTTTTCTGATCATCATGATGTTCCCCTTTGTTACACGCCGCATTCTCCCATCGGCGTAATTTTGAAACTTTCACCATCATTCTATGTAATTTATTTTCATGCAAGTCAAAAATTGAGGGGTTATGACAGTTTTATGTTGCTTTTTTTCATATGCCGTCATTAATAAGCTAGGGGAACATTTCAAAACAAGGTCACGATATGACTTCAGAGACATTGCACAGAGCCCTTGGTTTGTATGGCAAACAGGTGTTTATAACCGGCGCGGGTGGCGGCATCGGGCAAGCATTGATCGACACGTTCAATGCGGCAGGGGCCATTGTTTCAGGCGCCGATCAAGATGAGAGCTTATTGACCGGACTGCCGCTGGCAAATGGGCTTGTCTTCAACATCAATGACAAGGCGCAGACCGGCAGCGCAATTCGAAACTTTATTGCCGATCACGGCACACCGGACGTATTGATCAATAATGCCGGCTTTTCCCGCGGCGAGATTCTCGATCAGGTCGATGGCGATGTTTGGGAGCGCGAAATTGCGACCAATCTGAATGGCGCATTTCATGTCACGGACCCGATTGCGGAGGCCATGGCCGCAAAAGGCGACGGCAGTATCGTATTCATCTCATCGGTCAATGCGCTCAGCCATTTCGGCAATCCCGCCTATTCGGCCGCTAAGGCTGGCATGATCGCCTATATGAAGGCGCTTGCAGTTGAGCGCGGCCGGTTTGGTATAAGGTCTAATGCCGTATGTCCGGGTTCCGTGCGCACCCCGGCATGGGATCATCGTCTGGAAAAACAGCCGGAGCTTCTGGCAAAGGTTCTGCCGCATTATCCGCTCGGACGTCTTGTGACACCTGGCGAAGTGGCGCAAGCGGCTTTCTTCCTCAGTTGCGCCTCCGCATCGGGAATTACCGGTGCAACACTGACTGTCGATGCTGGCCTGACAGCAGGCAATCTCCATTTCATCAATGACGTGCTCGCCGGAGACAAGTGACATGGCCGGACTACAGATCAAGCAACTCGCCAAATCCTATGGCGCAATGAATATACTGCATGGGATCGACCTCGAAGTGCGGGACGGCGAATTTCTGGTGCTGATCGGACCTTCCGGCTGCGGGAAATCCACGCTCCTGCGCATGATTGCCGGATTGGAGGATATTTCTTCCGGTGAGTTATGGATCGGTGACCGCCTGTCCAATGGTCTGCCGCCGCAGCAGCGCAATATTTCGATGGTGTTTCAGAGCTATGCTTTGTTTCCGCATATGAGTGTGCGCAAGAATATCGGCTTTGGTCCGAAAATCCGGCGCGAGTCGGCTGCAGCCATTGACGCGAAGGTCGGCAAGGCTGCGGAAACGCTCAATCTGCATGACTATCTGGACCGCGTGCCGCGCCAACTTTCCGGCGGGCAGCGCCAGCGGGTTGCAATGGGGCGTACAATCGTGCGCGAGCCGGACCTGTTCTTATTTGACGAGCCGCTTTCCAATCTTGATGCCAAGCTGCGCGTGCAGATGCGCACGGAGCTGAAGGCGCTTCACCAGCAGTTAAAGACCACAATGGTCTATGTTACCCATGACCAGATCGAAGCCATGACCATGGCCGACCGAATCGTTGTCATGAATGCCGGACGTATTGAGCAAGCGGGCTCGCCACTTGAGCTTTACGACAAGCCGGTCAACAAATTCGTTGCAGGTTTCCTTGGCTCGCCCGCCATGACCTTCATTCCCGGAATATTGGAACGTGGCGATGGCGCGCCAAAGGTTCGCACCGACAATGGCACCATCATTCCGGTCGGCGATACCACTGCCGCTTCGGGCCAGCCGGTCGAGATCGGCGTACGCCCCGAACACTATCGCCTCGCACCCGATGGCAATGGATTTGCCTATCACGTCGAGGTGATTGAGCCGACAGGTTCCGAGACCCATTTGTTCGGCACGATTTCCGGTGTTGCCGTGCGCTGCGTGTTCCGTGATCGTTTAGCGCCGGAGCCCGGCACTCAATTATCATTGACGGTTGACCCGGCAAAGGTGCATGTCTTTGACGCTAAAACCGGAAACAGAATTTGACATGTGCTTGGGTTCGCCCTTCGACAAGCTCAGGATAGCCAACCATAAGGAAGGTGGGTTGCTTGCATAAAGCTGTGAGGTTACTGGCTTTTGTTTTGCCACTAAATTCCTCCCTCATGGTGAGCTTGTCAAACCACGCACATCGTTATTGCAAACGAGATGGATAAAGCAACAGATGGCACCACCGCATTTCGACATCGTTGCAAGGCTGAGGGAGGTTGCCGATACAGGCAAACATTCCGACAGCCAGGTCGCAGCTGCGATCCTGTCCGATGCGGATTTCGCCACTCATGCGCCTATCAACAAGCTGGCCGAAAAGGCTGGGGTGAGCGAGCCGACAATCACGCGTTTCTGCCGTATGCTCGGTTTTGAGGGCACGCGGGATTTCAAGGTAAGGCTGGCGCAATCGCTTGCCATTGCCGGGCGGTTTATCGCGCCGGGACCCGCGCAGGATGAAAACGGCAGTGTGACGTCGGTCATCGCGCGCAGCGCCGTCGATGCTGTCGAAACCGTGTGCAATCTGATCAACAGAGACGATCTGGAACTTGCGGCCTCGCTCATTGCGCAAGCGGGAATGGTTCGCGCCTATGGCTCCGGCGGGTCGTCCTCAATGGCAGCTACCGAAATGGAAAATCGCCTGTTCCGCCTGGGCATTGCCGCCTCATCGCATATTGATGGCGAAATGCAGCAGATGACAGCGGCAACCAGCAACAAGGATACTGTTATCATTGCCTATTCGCTTTCAGGGGAAATCAAGCCCTTGATCGAGGCCGTCATGATCGCGCGGCGCTATGGCGCCAAAACAATTGCCTTCACGGCACCCGGCACGAAGCTTGCGGCGGCCGCAGAACTTGTCATGCCTTTTCACATTGACGAAGGCACCAATGTTTACCGGCCCTCCCCCGCCCGCTATGCCCTGCTCGCGCTTACCGATATGCTGGCAATGACCGTTGCCGAAAAAATCGGTGCCCCTGCCGTCGAGCGGATGCGCCGCATCAAGAACCTGCAAGCCATGCACGCCAATAACGCGACCACACTGCCGCTCGGAGATTGAGATTGAAGCTGACCGATATTGATACACCCGCTGTTCTCATCGACACGGACCGCGCAGAGGCAAATCTACAAAAATTCCAGACCTATGCCGACAATCATGCCTTGACCGTGCGTCCGCATATCAAGACACATAAATTGCCGCGTTTTGCCAAACGAGCCATAGAGCTTGGCGCTATCGGGATTACTTGCCAAAAACTCGGCGAGGCTGAAGTGATGGCCGATGCGGGAATGAGCGATATTTTCATCCCCTACAATATTATCGGCAAAGCAAAGCTTGAGCGTCTTGCCAAGCTTAATGAGCGCATCACGATCAGCGTAACCGCAGATAATGAAACGGCCATACGCGGTTATGCCGAGGCTTTTGCCGGGCGCAAGAAGCCACTGACCGTTCTGGTCGAATGCGATACGGGCATGGGCCGCTGCGGCGTTCAATCCCCGCAGGAAGCGGTCGCGCTTGCCAAGCTGATCGACGCATCGGAAGGGCTTAACTTTGCCGGCTTCATGACATATCCGAAAACTGGCGGTATCGAAACCACGCAGGCATTTCTCGCAGAGGCGGAAAAACTGGCGATCGCAGCCGGGCTGGACCCGCACACCATTTCCAATGGCGGAACCCCCGATATGTGGCGGGCCCATGAAGTGGCGAGCGCAACGGAACACCGTCCTGGCACTTATATCTATATGGATCTCTTTCAGGTCGCCAAAGGTGCCGGCACCCTTGATGATTGCGCTCTCACCGTGCTTGCAACTGTCGTAAGCCGCCCGACCAAAAATCGCGCCATCATCGACGCGGGCTCGAAGTCGCTGACAAGCGATACATTGGGTTTAAGCGGATTTGGCAGGGTGGTGGAATATCCAGATGCGGTCATTTCCTCGCTTAGCGAAGAGCATGGCACAATCGACCTGTCTGCATGTCAGCACAAGCCCAAGGTAGGCGAGCGCATCCGCATCATCCCCAATCATGCCTGTGTCGTGTCCAATCTCTTCGATAGTGTCGTGCTTATTTCGGGCGATACGGTCACTGAGATCGCCCCGGTGGCCGCTCGCGGGCGTGTTGATTAGGGGGTGGGTCGGCTTATTGCATTTGGCCCCTCGCCTAGCTCGGCAATTTAACTTGCAACTATATAGTGCGTGGTTCGACGGGGCTCACCATGAGGAAAGTTGGTAAACTGCACAGATAATCTTCATCGTTTAGAATATTGCGCCCTGCCAATCATCTCACCTTCCCCATGGTGAGCCTCATCGAACCACGCACAAAGTCGGTGCAGACGTCATCTGCTCAGTGAGCGGGCTCATTGGAGAACATGGCGGCGTTCTCGTCATAGCGCGACAGAAACTCCTGTTCCGAACCCGAATGGCCAAACCATGGACCCCGGCCAAAATTGCAGCCGCATTTTACCAATGGCTCGATGATGGCATGCGTATCAATTCCAACGGCTATTCTTTCCATATCCAGTTTTCCTGCCAGTTCGCATACTGCTGACAGAATGACCCGCTCGGGGCCTGGCTGGTCAATGTTCCGATAGGCCTCCGACCCAATCATCATTCCATCATATTGGAGCGCCATGGCTCCATTTACCGTAGAATGAGACATGGCAAACTGGTCGACTATCAGGCGGAAACCGATATCCCGCAGCCTGCGCATGACACGGAAGATCTGCTGATCGTCAAGCATCGCAATATTCTGCGAAATAATGAAATTTACTTCCGAAGCATTGACGCCCCATTCGGCCTGCAGCTCCCTGATGCGTTCAATGAACAGCGGGTCCATGAGCTGGGGGAAAGAAAGCTTGATCCCGATCAGTAATTTATTGTCGGGGTAGTATTTTTTGAAATTGTGCAGGAATTCAAATGCTCGTGACATGATAAAAAGGCCGAGATGAAGAATGGAGCCATTTTGTTCAAAGATTGGAATGAACTTATGCGATTTGATGTCTCCGAATTCCGGATGATGCCAGATAACACTTGTATGCGCTTCGCAAATCCGGCCTGTCCGCAAATCCACGACAGGGCGATATCTCACTGAAAATTCGCCGCGCCCGATGGCCCGCGTAATATCACCGCCAAAATCCAAAGCTGCCCGCAGATCCTGAATGAGAGCGGAATTGTGCCAGACAGCATCTTCGCTCTTGGTGTCTTCCGCGTGATACATGGCACCATTGGCGCGGCGCAGCAAAGAGCCGAATGGCTCTATTTGCCCCTGTTTCTGGGCGACAGAGCAGGCAATAACCGGTGAAATACGTATCCCCTCATTTTCATAAGGCAACCGCATTTCCGCAAGCATCTTGCGCATGAGAGGAATATCCACCCCCTCGTCGCTGGGATAGATATAGGCTATCAGATTATTGTTGAGGCAGCCCACGACGCCCCCTGCAAGCGTGGCTTGAAGCTTGTCGATCTTGCTGCTGATCATTCGTGCCAGAACCTCATCGCCAAAAATGCTGGCGATCTGATGGTAATTGCATATTTTTATGAGGATCAGATCAATCTGGCCTTCCTTGCCAACCAGCAAATCATACTCTTTGACCAAACCGGCCTGATTGAGAAAACCGCTGGCCGGATCATGATAGGCCAGAAATTCGAGGCGCGTCTGATTGCGTTGCAGAACAAGACGCATTCTTTCAATCACCGAGGCCAGCAGGCCGACTTCTCTAATATTGGTGGGAACGGAGATGGGCGTGTCCAGATTGAGATTGCCGACATCTGTCACAGCCCTTGAAAGCCGCATCAATGGATTGACGACAAAGCTCGCGGCCCAGGCAGTCAGCGCAATACTTATTGCAAGCCCGATCAAGCAGACGGCCGTATAATACCAATCCCAATCCGCCTTCGCCGATAATTCGTCACCAAGTGTAACGACGACGCGCCAGCCTTTGAGATCAAACTTATCCAGAGATACGGCGTTTCCCAGGTCGGCGGAGATTTTGCTTGTGTCCCGCCCGATCGTGAATTGACCGCCCGAAACCGAAAGCTCCTCTCCGGAAGGCGTGAAAACGCTAATTTCCTGGACAGTATTGCCTGTCGCGCTGCTCAGGAATGCGCTGATGCGATTGACGCACATGTCGAGTGCAAGGACCCCTAAAGGCTTCCGATCCGGACCAAAAATCGGCAGAACCCGGGTCATGGTCCATACGCTGCCTTGCGTGGAAGCGCACAGATCACTGGTATTATTCACCACATAGGGAGCACTCCAGGTCGGTGTCCTGCCGACAATACCGCCGCGATACCAGCCTCGCTCAAACAGATTGAAGTCACGTTCTTGCATGGGCCTGTCCGGCCTTGTCACAAGAAGACGCGATGGGTTGTCCGATTGCGTCTTGCCCTGCCCCTTAAAATCCCGGTCGGTCTCCTTGATCTTGAAAACGCTTAACAGATGACCATTGCTTGCACCGAAACGGAGAACCGACACCTGGATAGGAACCCGCTCTGGAGTGGCCCTATCCGCCTCGATAAAAGAAAAAACGCATTCAGCATTGCTGCATCCAGCAGCTTTTACCCGCGATGCAAAAGCATCGGCATATTCCTCAAGCGGCGTAACAAGATGGCCGAGTTGATTGGCGATATCTCTGGCCAGAAACTCCGCCGTCCTGTCAGCATAAGTCTTTGTCAGATCGGTACGTTGCGTCTGCAAGATCAGGCTAAAACCCAAAAACAGCACAATCAGCAGGGCCAAAAGCGGAAGGCCAATAACGGCGACCACGGGAACGCCAAAAATGCGTTGACGGGATGTGTCCAGTGATTTGCCTGAATCCGTTTCCATAATATTCGTGAAACTTTCCAAAAAACGCACAATACCCAAAATGAAATGGTTTACGGGCAATTTTTATATCGTAAATATTACCTGGTGACGCGCCTAACGGCACATAATTTCACAAAGCTTTTAATCAGTCGTCAAAGAACAGCCCGTTCTTATCGAAATATCGTGCACGCTACTATAAAATCAGAATTCAGTCTCGACAAAAGGTTGTACTTCATCGGCAATACAACCGGATACAATCTCGCTTCGGTGTATATGCGTAAACTGTGCAACGCATAATTGCAACAGCTTTCCCCGCAGTGATCCTCCGGCCCGCTCCAGCAGAAAGCAAGCGCTTGCCAAAACTAAAATATTAGAATATTTATATTTCAAATCCTTTGGGAGGAGGTTTTCTTGCAGTATCAAAAGTTCCGGTTGCCCCTGTTAACGACTCGCCTTGCGGGCGATTGCGGCTTTCAGTGACCGATAACCCCCTCGCATCATCGGAGCGCAAGCGTGACCGGGCCCACCCGCTCGCGACATCCAGCACGGACTATGCTCAGCAGCGGGCAGCCACCCCCCGGGCTGCAACCCATATTTACAAGCAACTGCTTGACGACATTATTTCGCTGCGCCGCAGACCGATGGAGCCCATTCTTGAGAAGGAAATCGCCGCGCAGTTTGGCGTGAGCCGCACGCCTGTCCACCAAGCGGTTTTGCGACTTGCCGATGACGGGCTGATCGATATTTTTCCACAATCGGGAACTTTCGTTTCGCGCATTCCGCGACGCGCGCTCTATGAAGCAATCCTCATCCGCAAATCCCTTGAAGAGACGACCGTGAAGCTGGCTGCCGAACAGGCGAGACCTGCCGATATTGCCCGGCTGGAACGAAGCATTGCCGATCTCGTGGCCGCCGAAGCATCTGGCGACAATGAACGCTTTCACAGCGCTGATACGGATTTTCATCTGTCGATCAATTCAATTGCCGGATTTCCCGGCATATGGAACGTGATCCAGCAGGTAAAGATGCAGATCGACCGCTATCGGCGGCTGACACTACCGCTCAGCGGGCGTCTTACCCGCGTCATTGTCGAGCATGAAGCAATTCTCGATGGCATCCGCCGCCACGATATAGCGCACGCAACAGAAGCCATGGGCTTTCACCTCGGGCAGATGCTGAACGAGGTGAAAGACACGACGAATGTCGACCCGGCATTTTTCATCGATGATGACTGACTGACCGCTTTTAAAGCGGCAAAACACCGACATGCAAAGGTTCTGAAATGAAGATCGAAGTGAGACAGGTTTGCCATCCGGATGCGGTACGCAATTTTGACACGGACGAACTGCGTCGCCATTTCCTGATGGAAAACATGTTCGAGGCCGATGAGATTACCCTCACCTATAGTCATATTGACCGGTTGATCATTGGCGGGGCGGTGCCCCTCTCCAAGCCTCTGCCGCTGACAGCGCCCACTCCCGTGGGTCAGGAATTCTTTCTTGCGCAACGCGAACTTGGCATATTCAACATTGGCGGCGCTGGCCGCGTGTCGCTTGACGGCACTGTGCACGAACTTGCCGCCCGCGACTGTCTCTATGTCGGCAAAGGCGTCGTCAATGTGATCTTCGAGAGCGTGGATGCGGCAAATCCGGCTAAGTTCTATCTACTTTCAACGCCTGCTCACGCTTCGCATCCAAATGTGCTTATCAAGCCTGAACAAGCCAACAAGCTGATACTGGGCGATCAGCTGACCGCCAATAAGCGTACGCTTTACCAGTATATCCACCCGGATATTTGCGAGAGCTGCCAGCTTGTCATGGGCATGACACAGCTCGAACCCGGCAATATGTGGAACACCATGCCCTGCCATACGCATGACCGCCGCTCGGAGGCCTATCTTTATTTCGACCTTGCCCCCGACACCCGCATTTTTCACATGATGGGTGAGCCGAGCCAGACACGCCACATGATCGTGGCAAATGAACAGGCGATCCTTTCCCCCGGCTGGTCGATCCATTCCGGCGTGGGCACGGCCAATTATGCCTTCATCTGGGCAATGGGCGGCGACAATAAGAGCTTTACCGACATGGACCACGTACCGATGAGTGTGCTGCGATGAACAATCTTTTCGATCTTCAAGGCAAGGTAGCGATTGTTACCGGAGCCAATACCGGCATCGGCCAGGGTATCGCCCTGGCCCTCGCACAGGCAGGCGCTTCCATCGCTGCCGTTGGACGTTCGTCCATGGATGACACGCGTCATTTGATAGAAGCGGCGGGCAGGCAATTCATCGAGATCAAGGCCGATCTCGGGACGATTGAACCTGTTGGCAGGATCATCGACGAAACGCTTCAATCCTTCGAACGTCTGGATATCCTCGTCAATAATGCGGGCATTATCCGGCGCAATGACGCCGTGGATTTCACCGAAGAGGATTGGGATGCGGTGATTGACACCAATCTCAAATCGGCATTCTTCCTGTCGCAAGCCGCCGGACGGCACATGATCGGCAAAGGGCAAGGCAAGATTATCAACATTGCTTCGCTTTTGTCGTTTCAAGGCGGCATTCGGATTCCATCCTATACGGCATCGAAAAGCGGACTTGCCGGCATTACCCGGCTGCTTGCCTGCGAATGGGCCGCCAAGGGCGTAAACGTAAACGCCATCGCTCCCGGCTATTTCGTGACCAATAACACAACCGCCTTGCGCGAAGATCAGGACCGCAGCGCGCAAATTCTGGCGCGTATTCCAGCCGCCCGTTGGGGCGAGCCTTCCGACATAGGCGGCGCCGCGGTCTTTCTCGCCTCCAAGGCCTCTGACTATGTGCATGGAACAGTTCTGCCTGTCGATGGCGGCTGGCTGGCTCGATGACAAACTGTAAAGAGCGTAAGCCTTCGCTTACGATAGGTAAGCCATGAATTACCAATTCGATTTCGCCGCTCTCCTGCCCTATTGGAAGGACTTCCTTGCCGGAGCGCTCACAACAGTCCAAATGACTGTCGTTGCGGTGGCGATCGGATTGGTCATAGGCGTGCTTTGCGCGGTCGCCCGGCGCAGCGCCTATGCCTGGCTTCGCCTCATTGTCGGCATCTATATCGAGGTCGTTCGCAATACGCCCTTTATCGTGCAGATATTCTTCATTTTCTTCGGCCTTTCTTCCATTGGCATAACCATGCCGGTCTTTTTTGCCGCCGTATTTGCAATGGTCATTAATGTAGGGGCGTATACGGCTGAAATCGTTCGCGCAGGCATGGAAGCTGTGCATCCAAGCCAGATCGAAGCAGCAGAGGCGCTTGGGCTTTCACGTTTCCAGATCTACCGCGACATTATCCTCATGCCAGCGATCGAGCGGGTCTATCCGGCGCTGACCAGCCAGTTCATTTTGATGATGCTTTCCACATCGATCACCTCGCAGATTTCGGCGGAGGAATTGACCGGCGTCGCCAATAATATCCAGTCCTACACCTTCCGTTCATTCGAAACCTACATCGTCATCGCCCTGCTCTATCTCGCAATCACTTATCTTTTGCGGGCTGGCTTCCATCTCATCGCGCTTGGAATTTTTCCGCGCCGCCGCCGTCTCGGCACACCCTTGTGAGGATGAGAACATGACCGGCGGTTTCACCACAAATCATCTCGTTTATCTGCTCAACGGCCTGCTTTGGACTGTCATACTTTCCGCGCTTGCCTTCCTTCTCGGCGGCGTTGCCGGGTTCTTCGTCATGCTGGCGCGCACGTCAACCCTGCGCTGGCTGCGGCGGGTTTCACTGCTCTATGTCCAGTTCATTCAGGGCATGCCGCTGCTGATCCTGATGTTCGTCATTTATTTCGGCCTTGGCGTTATCGGCATCGAGGTTCCGCCGCTCGTGGCTGCCAGTCTCGGCATGATGATCTATTCCAGCGCTTATCTCGGCGAAATCTGGCGCGGTTGCGTTGAATCCGTGCCCCGCACGCAGTTTGAGGCGGCTGAATGTCTTGCCCTCACCCGCTGGCAGACCCTGAAAGACGTGATCCTGCCGCAGGCGCTGCGCATAGCGACACCGCCCACCGTTGGTTTCATGGTGCAACTTATCAAGAACACATCGCTTGCCTCGGTTGTCGGCTTCGTCGAGCTGACCCGCGCAGCGCAAGTCATCAACAATTCGCTTTTCCAGCCGTTTCTCGTCTTCGGTATCGCTGCCGCCTTTTATTTTTGCGTCTGCTACCCGCTTTCGGTCTGGAGCCGTTCGCTTGAGAGGAAATTAAATGTCGGCCGTCGTTAAGCTCAACGAAGTCATCAAACGCTTCGGCACTGTCGAGGTACTCAAGGGCGTTTCCTTCGAGATCGAAGCCGGTGAAGTCGTGGCTTTGATTGGACAATCGGGTTCGGGCAAGAGCACGGCCTTGCGTTGCATAAACAGGCTCGAAACCATTCAGGGTGGAACAATCGAAGTTTGCGGTCATCAGGTGCATTCACCCAGTCTCGATATCCGCGCGCTGCGGCAGGATGTCGGCATGGTTTTCCAAAGCTACAATCTGTTTCCACATATGAATGTTGCCGAAAATATCATGCTGGCGCTGCGGCGCGTTAAAAGCATTGGCCGCAGCGAAGCAATGGAAACCGCCAAGGCCGTGCTCTCAAAGGTTGGCCTGTTGCAGAAGATCGATGCCTATCCCGAACAATTGTCGGGGGGCCAGCAGCAGCGTGTGGCGATTGCCCGCTCGCTCGCCATGCAGCCAAAGGTCATGCTTTTCGACGAGGTAACGTCAGCGCTTGATCCGCAGCTGACCGGCGAAGTTTTGCGCGTCATGGAAGATCTCGCCAAAGGCGGCATGACCATGATCGTCGTCACCCATGAAATGGCATTTGCCCGCAAGGTCGCAAACCGCGTCATTTACATGAATACCGGGCGGGTCTGGGAAACCGGCACCGGCGAAATGCTCGTTCATCCGCAAACCCAGGAATTGAAGGATTTTCTGGCCAACGACCTGTGACAGAACCAACCTCATAATCACAAAAGGGAGAGAGAATAATGAGATTGCTTACGAAATTCGGCATTGCCGCGAGTGCGGCCCTGCTCATGCTGGCGTCAGCCGCTCATGCGGATTCGCTTGAAAACATCAAGAAAGCCGGCAAGGTGCGCATTGCTGTTGCCATGGGAATTCCGCAATATTCCTATGTCGACGAGAATTTGAAGCCGACCGGCTCGGACGTCGAAACCGCCAAGCTCATCGCCAAGGATCTCGGCGTCGATCTTGACCTGATCGAAATTACCAATGCCGCACGCGTTCCTACGATCCAGACCGGCAAGGCGGACATTCTGGTTTCCGCACTTGGCATCACAGAAGAGCGTAAAAAGGCCGTCGACTATACGGTGCCCTATGCAACGCTGAGCATCATTGTCATTGCGCCCAAGGAAATCGAGATCAAGAGCTATGCCGACCTTGCGGGCAAGCGGATTGGCGTGACCCGCGCAACGACCAATGACATGGATATCACCAAGAATGCGCCGGGCGCACAAATTGTCCGCTTCGAAGATGATGCAACACTCATTACTGCTGCAGTCACCGGGCAGCTCGACATCATTTCCAGCCAGTCGGCAGTTCTGGGCGGCATCAATGCCAAGCGCGCAGGCAAGGAACCGCTGGAAGTAAAGTTCACGCAGGCTGAAACCAATCTCGGCATAGCTTTGCCCAAGGGCGAAAAGCCCTTGCAGGATTGGCTCAACACCTGGGTGAAGACCAATTTCGACAATGGCACGCTGCGCGAAGTATTCCGCAAATACCAGCACCGCGAACTGCCGGACGATCTCACATCGCGTTGATCGGAACATTCAACGGTTTGAGGAATTGGGGCGCTTCGGCGCCCTTTTTCTTGCGCTGTGTATTGTATTGACCACGCAAATAATTCCAGTTACTGAATCGGGTTATGAAAGCTGCAATGGTTATTCTGGTGGTGGGATCGCGCATGGGCAGGATGGTTTGACCATCCGGCATTAGCACCCATGCGCGGCAAACAAGCTCCTGACGGAGCTTTTTTTATGCCCGGAATTTAGTTCCGCCCTGCTCCGTCACAACCATCCACTTCAATCATTGCACAAAGGAACTGCCATGAAAGGCATGTATACTAACGAACCCGCACGTCCTGAAATGACCGGAGCAGAAATTGTCCTGCAGGCGTTGCGCGACAATGGCGTTGAGCACATTTTCGGTTATCCGGGCGCCGCGGTGCTACCGATCTATGACGAGATATTCCAACAGAACGAAATAAAGCACATATTGGTTCGCCACGAACAGGGCGCGGGCCACGCCGCCGAAGGATATGCCCGTTCCACCGGTAAAGTCGGTGTCATGCTGGTAACGTCCGGCCCCGGCGCGACGAATGCGGTGACATCACTACAAAATGCCATGGCCGATTCCGTGCCAATCATCTGTCTGACAGGACAAGTGGCAACCGACCTGATCGGTTCTGACGCTTTCCAGGAATGCGACACTGTTGGGATTACACGGCCCTGCACCAAACATAGCTGGCTGGTCAAAGATGTGAAGGAACTCGCCGCCACAATTCATAAGGCATTTCATCTGGCCCGCTCAGGCCGGCCCGGTCCGGTTCTCATCGACATGCCAAAGGATATGCTTCTCCAAAGCACTTATTATGTGGCTCCTTCTGCCGACCCGCATGTCGATGATAATCCGCAACTTGCCGAAGACGACCGGCAGATAAAGGCAAACACTCCTTTGCAACGCGAGCGCGAAGAAAACACCGGGCTGCACTACGCACTCAAACGGCTTTACATGCTGACCCGCGATCATGCGCCCTATATTGCTACCGATACGAAGCGCTATCAGTTCGCTGAACACTTCTATTCGCCCCTAGTATCAAGCGGGTTCGGCACGGCCGGTTATGGCTTGCCGGCTGCAATAGGCATGCAAATCGCCCATCCTGAAAGTCTCGTCATTGATATTGCAGATGAGTCATCTGTCCAAGCGACGATGAAGGAGCTTTCCACGGCAATCCAGTATGATGCACCGATAAAGGTTTTCATATTGAACAACCCGAACTTGAGCTTAGGCGGAAAATCGCAAAAGCACGGTTCCTACTCGAACGCCCTGCCGGATTTCGTAAAGCTGGCGGAAGCTTTCGGTGCCGTCGGTATCCGATGCGACGAGCCTGACAATCTTGACCGCGCAATTGGAGAAATGCTTTCAGTGAGACGACCGGTGCTTTTTGACTGCCGGATTGCCGGCTGACCGGTTAAGTTGGCGGGGCGCATCCGCGCCCCGACGATAGCAATTCCAGATAGGATCACTGTGACCCGGCTTTTTTTCAAGCTCGTCCCTCGCCATTCAATGCTTTGATCACCGGAATGACCGAATACTGCCCGATCTCGGCCCGGTCGGTCAAAGCTCTCAAATAACCGCCGGGAGAGCGGATTTCACCCACGCGCTCCAAAATGGCAGCAATCGTGATGGAAGCATTGATATCACCCATGGCGTCACGCGCCCTTTCCCAGGCATCGGGCGAAACGCCAAGCATCGAGCGGACCAATCCTGCCGTTTGCATCAGATCGCGCCAGTCCTCAATGCCGTTTCGGGCATAATCGCGAATTTGCGGACAGGCGGACAGCACAGCATCCAGCGGCATGGGGATCGATTTTGTTTCCAGCTTCGGCCAATCATCCACGGGTCCGGTGGCTTTTACAGTTCGACGGGCGCTATCAAGCCTTTGCCGCATCTTCGTCATTGCGACTGTTCGTCCAGGCATATTGTCCACCGGTACGGGCTCACCGTTTTGCCTCTGGCCCTTTTCTTGGGCCCTTTCAAAATTGGGGTCTATATTTGAATTCTGAATATGGCGCTCAAAAGAAGAGTCAGTGCCGCTCATTTCTTTGTCTGATAATGTATCCAGATAGGCATTTTCGACCTTCGTGCGGAGCTTTGCCAGGCTGTCACAGCGTGTCTGGAGTGTCTCGAGCGGCAAATGCCTGCTTACCCGTCCGGACAAAGCTGCAAGCTCATCCGCATATCCCATCCAGTCACCTGCCCGCTCCTCGCCAAGACCCGCATGGATCGTTTTGGAGATATCTCGCAGATGAATGGTGATCTCGCTACGAACGCGGTGGATCGCCCGCGCCAGATCGCGTGCCTGAACCGCATGGGCTTCGATTTCGTCGGCACGCAGCGCCAAAGGTGACAGATCGAAGCCGAACGCGTGCTCAATCTCGCCGGTTTCGCCACGCCGGGCATAACGTTTGCCGTTTGGGCTATCGCGGCGGATAATCAGTCCCGTCTCGACCAATGCCGCCAGATGCCGGCGAATTGTCGCGGAAGACATGCCGCGTGTGCGTAGCGACAGCTCTGCATTGGACGGAAAGACGATCAATGGTGCTGCGCCATCAAGCATGGTTTCCGGGTAGAAACTGAGCAGCGCTTCCAGAACGGCAATCGTACGGTCTGAAAGGAAAAACGCTGCGCGCGCCTCGGTTAATGAGCGTAAAAGCGCCCATTTTTCCGGCTGACTTCCGCCGGTTTCGTTCAGTTTTTCTCTCGCTCGCGCTGTCTTTTCCTGCACTGCAAAAATGGCGTGCGACAGCGATCGTCCGCCAAATGGCGACGTTGCAAAACGATCGGTCATGTTTCTTCACCTCAATTTGAGGCAATGAAAAGGTATGCCGGAACGCGTCCGACTCTTGACAAGTCAGGGTGGAAGTGATTCTCTAAAATTGCTACATTGAAGAGGGCTTCCGGGGCGGTGACGTTCTGGGGGCCTTTTTTCTTGCCGTTGCTTCCTTCTCTTTCAGTCCCTTTGTACGGCTCCTTACGAACCGGCTTGTACTAACACTTACACACACTATCCGGCTTTTTGACCCCGTGGATAAGTCACCACGTTATTTGTCATTCGTCCGGCTGTTGTAACGGGCGAGCAATGCCTCAAGCTCTTCCGATACAAATGCCGCAAACCCTTGCGGTATATGGTCGGCGAAGGTCAGGACCTGCCTGCCTCCACTTGAATCCAAAAGTGCAATTTTCTTGGCACCCGTGTTTATTTTGTCCACGCTCGGCGCAGCATTGCGCGGAGCCAGCACGACCGGCTCAACACGCTTGAGCAACCGCTCGAAAATACGATTGAACCGTGTATTGCTATCTGCGATTCCAAAAGGCTCGAGCGTAATTTCGTTCAGCGCAGCAGCCTGTGCTTCATTGGATTTGAGCAATTCTGCAAACCTGACCCAGCGTGGACGGCCAATCTTCGGGGCCGGGCCAATTGCCCGCACGATCGGATAAGGCACTGCGGCCGCAACCTGCAGAAAGCGGGTCATTTCAGCCTTGTCGATCGACAGGGCGTCTTGAACAAGCCCGCGCTCAAAGCCGCGCTCAACAAGATTTCGCGCAAAGAAGGCACGCTCGATAAAGGAAAGATCGCGGCGCTCGGTATTTTCCTTGCCCTGAGCCAATACCAGCTGGACATCGCTGAGTTCACGCACAATGGCATGGACCGGCTTGCCAATGCGCTGGGCAGCACGCAGGCGGCGATGCCCATAGGCGGTCTGATAATGCCCCGGCTTATCCGGATGCGGTCGCACAAGAACCGGCACCTGCTGGCCATTCTGGCGGATGCTTTCAACGAGATTTTCGAAATCTTCGTCGAGCCCTGCCGCATGGCTGAGCCGGTCTTCGACAAAAGAGGTTTCGACCAGCGCAGGATCAAGTTCAACCACGCGCTCGACACCTTCGAGGCTTTCCTTCAAGCGGCGCGCATCTTCAATTTCACGGGACATGCCGCCGAGCGAAAGCCCCATAGCCTTAACCGCGCCTGATGCAGCGCGAGGCTTGAGCGCTTCATTGCCGATCAGCGGCTGCGCTATAGGCTCAACGGGTTTCTGTTCGGGTACGGGAATGTTTTCCACCGTTCCGAACAATGCCTTGAGCTGATCCCTGCGATTATTGCCTGTCATCATCGCGCCCTCATACCGGCCTCTTCCAGGCCTTGTAGATCAAGCCCTGGATTTCGGAGTTGACGGAAGTCAGCGATTCAATTGCGCGGTCATAGGTTGCGCGGGTGAAGCTGTCGCGGGATACTTCGTAGAGCGTCTGCTTGGTAAGACCTGCATCGGAAAACGCAGTGGACTTGACCACCGATGAGGTGAGCACGCGGTCCCCGAACAGCGAACGCAGGAAACCGGCAATCTGCTGCTGCGGCGCATCATTTGGCTCAAAGCGCGTAATCAGATAGCGCATGAAATCGAAATTAAGCTCGCCGCCAGCCTCTCGCACGACCGCAAGCAAATCCGCTGTCATGAACAGGAACTGGCTCATGGAGGCGACATCCAGCATTTGCGGATGAACGGTAACAAGCACTGACGTTGCAGCGCAAAGCGCCGATAGCGTCAGAAAACCAAGTTGCGGCGGACAGTCTATGACCACAACGTCATAATCGTCTGACACTGTATCAAGCGCTGCCTGAACACGGGCAAAGAACAATTGCTGCTCGACAGTTTGGGCAGCGCCGTGTTGGCGGTCAGCAAGCATTTGCGGCGTGGTGTGTTCAAATTCCTGCAATTCCAGATTGCCCGGAATGAGATCAAGCCCATCAAAATAGGTCTTGCAAATAATATCGCGCAGCGGACGGCGCTCGCCATCATAGCGGATTGCTCCGTAGAGCGTATCATTGCCGGTCAGATCCAGCTCCGGTTGATAACCGAATAATGCAGACATTGATGCCTGCGGATCAAGATCGACGGCAAGCACACGGAAACCGGACATTGCCAGATGCTGCGCCAGATGGGCACTGGTCGTGGTCTTGCCGGAACCGCCCTTGAAATTGGTAACGGCAATGACCTGCATGTGCTCATTGGCGGCGGGATCGCGATGCGGCAGATAGGTTTTTGCCTTGGCGCCCCCGGCTTCGGACAGATGGCGGCGCAATGCATTGATCTCGGCAAGCGTATAGAGCCTGCGGCCGCCGCTGCCCGTCTCCGGTTGCGGCCCCTCACCTGCAATTGAAAGCTGGCGCAGATACCCATCCGATACGCCGATGAGCTTTGCCGCCTCGCCGCTGGTGAACTTGCGCAATGTCTTCATGGCTGTTGGCGGAAAGAGCCGGTTGCGCATTGCTTGAAGCTGCGCGGAAAGCATTTCCGCATCGGCAGCGATTGCCCTGTCGGCTGGCAGAACAACAGGCAAAGAAGCATCGCCCACCAAGGATGGGTCGGGTTGATTTGCCTGTGCTGCATGCATCATAGTCAAGGTAATATCCTGTACGTCCGTTCGGTCGTTCCCGGCGCAAGCAGAACATGCGCCGATTCGACATAAAAACCAAAGGGGTAACGCCAGATAGAGATATAACGTTGTAAGCCAGCACTAACACCGCATGAGCTTGGTAACGTTTAATTTGCCGCAAACCCCTCAAAACCGTAACTAGGGTGCTAAAATATCCGAGTCGCGTCAACAACTTTATAGTTAACGCAAATTAACCAATAAGGCATCCTGAGCTGTGGATTGTCGCCCAACGCGCTTTCTCACACAGAAAAGCCGCCATGCTGGGTGATGAGTGCGACAACGAAATCCATCACGGCCCGAACGGACGGTGCCTTGCGTAAGTCCCGATGGACAAGGAGCCAAATGTCCCGACAGAAGGGCGGAACGTCCTCTGCGATACGCACGAGGTCCGGGTCTGCATCGCCCAAAAAGCAAGGCAGTCCGGCAACGCCGGCGCCCGTGCGCGCAGCGATAAGATGCCCGCCAATATCGTTCAATTCGCATGCAACCGGCCGTGCACCAGCAATGCCGAGTAGCCATTTTTGCTGCGGCATATCCCCAAAGCTTTCGTCAAAAGCGATGAACTGCCATCGATCGGGCACATCACGATGCACATAATCGCGGCTGGCGTAAAGACCGAATGCCATGACCCCAAGTTTTCGCGCAACGCTTCCGGTCTCATCGGGCCGTACCAGGCGGAGAGCCACATCCGCCTCCCGGCGGCTGAGCGACACTTGCTGCGCCTGCGCCGCCAGTGAAAGACGGATATCCGGATAGAGTGATCGGAAGTGCGCGAGATGCTGCGTTAGAAGATGCATCGTCAACACGGGCGGAGCGCTAAGTGTGACCTTGCCGACGAGCGGCCTATGCGCTGCCTGAGCAATCCGGGCAATTCCATCCGCGGCATTTTCCATCGCGACGGATTGATCGAACACCTGTTGGCCGATAGCAGTCAAGCGGCAGAATCGCGGCAGTCTCTCAACCAGCGCTACGTCCAGTTCCGCTTCAAGCGCCGTAAGTCGGCGACTGACTGTCGCGTGGTCCACCTTCAAGGCGCGCGCCGCACCGGACAGGGTGCCACTGCGCGCCACAGCGATGAAATGACGAAGATTTTCCCAATCGGCCATCTGTGCGATTTCTCAAGATTCACTGGCATATATACCGAATTACCGCACAGAAGTCATTGCCGTAATTTGGAGACAAATTATCATTGCAGGATTGTCTCCATGTCCGCTTTTCACCCCGTTTATCCGCGTATCACGCTCATCGCCGCTTCTCTCGGCTTCGTGATCGTGCTTCTGGACGTCAGCGTTGTGAATGTCGCACTCGATGCTTTGCGCATGAGTTTCTCCACCAATGTGGCTGGGCTCCAATGGGTGGTAAACGCCTATACACTCATCTTCGCGGCGCTGCTGCTCATGGCGGGCGCATTGGGCGACCGCTTTGGTGCGCGCGCTGTCTTCATAGCGGGTCTCATTCTTTTCACCCTCGCCTCCCTTGGCTGCGGCGTAGCGCAAACGTTAACGGCACTTGTTGCAGCACGGTTTGCACAAGGCATCGGCGCGGCGTTGTTGGTTCCAAATTCGTTGGCGCTGCTCAGCCAGGCATTCCCGGGCAAGGAAGAGCGCAGCCGGGCTGTCGGCTGGTGGGGGGCAGCGGGAGGCATCGCACTGGCGGCCGGACCCGTGGTCGGTGGCTTTCTGGTAACGCAAGTTGGCTGGCGCGGCATTTTCCTGATCAATATTCCGATCGGGCTGATTGGTCTGGCCTTGACCCTGATCTACTCGGCGCCAAGCCCCAGAAATGACCACCGCTCACTTGATCTGCCTGGGCAGGCGGCGGCTATCCTTGCGCTTGTAGCGCTGGCAACGACGCTGACGGATGCGGGGCAATTGGGCTGGACACATCCGCGGATTATTGTGGCCATGCTCGTAACCGTTCTTTCCGCCATCGGCTTCATTCTGATCGAGGTTCGAAGCCGCGCACCGATGCTGCCGCTGTCATTATTCTCTAATTCCGCATTCACAATCGCGGCGGTCACCGGCGTCATCATCAACTTCGCTTATTACGGCCTGATCTTCGTCTTCAGCCTGTTTTTCCAGCTGGAGCAGCATCTTTCGGCTCAGGAAACAGGCATAGCGTTCCTGCCAATGACCGTCATTCTGATGGTCACAAACATTATAGCAAGCCGGTTGATCACCCGCCTCGGCGCGCGCAGGCTGATAGTGTTCGGTCTTGTTCTGGCGGCGGCCGGGTATCTTCTGCTGCTTCCCATCAGCGTCGAAGGCTCTTACTGGCAGTTGGTGGCACCAATGTTGATGGCGGCGAGCGGCATCGCGCTGGTTGTTCCGACGATTACCAACGTCACTCTCTCGTCTGTCGATCAGTCACGGGCCGGGATTGCATCGGGCGTTCTCAACACGGCGCGGCAGATGGGCGGCATGCTCGGCGTTGCGACGTGCGGTTATCTGGTGCGGGACACCGCACCAGTCGCGTTCATACAAGGTATGCATCTCTCGCTCATGGTCGCCGTGGTGCTGCTGTTTCTCGGTGCCGCACTCTCGCTCTTCTGTCTCAGCCGGGAGACTTGAGACGAACACAAGCATTTACACGCTAAGGAAGTCTTGGGACGTCATCATTCAGGGCATGGGGTACGCCCTCTACTGATTTTGCAATTACAGCATGTCCAGTGGTTGTTTTCGATTGGGTCGTTTGAACGCTTGATCCAAAGTTTCCAGCTGCGCGGGCGTTAACGTGATATCCGCGGCTTTTCTGTTGCTGCGAATATGGTCCGGGTTGCTGGACTTTGGAATGGCGATGACGCCATCCTGGTTCAGGACCCATGCCAGCGCAACAACAGCCGCAGTTGTCTCCAACTCGCGCGCTATTCCCGTCAGGGCAGGATGGCTCAGCAGTCTTCCCTGCTCGATCGGTGAATAGGCCATGATCGGAATATTTCGCGATTGGCACCACGGCATTAATCCAACCTCGGGGCCACGCCGTTTCAAATTGAAAAGAATCTGATTTACCGAAACGGCGGTGCCGCCCGCAATCGCCTCCAGCTCCTCCATATCGTCCACGTCAAAATTGCTTACGCCCCAACTGCGGATTTTGCCGGATTCCATCAAGGTTTCAAAAGCGGCAACAGTCTCCTCTAACGCATATCCCCCTCGCCAATGCAGAAGGTAGAGATCGATGAACGACGTCTGCAACCGGTGCAAACTTTGCTCGCAAGCGGTGATAGTACCTTTTCTTGACGCATTGGATGGAAGAACCTTGCTAACGACGAAGACCTTGTCGCGCTGGCCCTTTATGGCCTGTGCCACAACTTCTTCAGCGCCGCCGCCTGCGTACATTTCTGCCGTGTCGATCAGGCTCATTCCAAGATCAATCCCGAGCTTCAACGCATCAGCTTCAGCGCTACGTTTTCGGGCGTCATCCCCCATATACCAAGTACCTTGCCCAAGTATCGGGACATTGTATCCGGAGGGGAGTTTTATGGTCGGTATTTCAGCCATGACGCGTCATTTCAACATATTAATGAATTTGTCGCAAACCCTGTATACAGGTCGAGGAGTTCTTGAGCTGAAACGAATAAGGCCATAGAGATGAATTCGGGGGCACCGCGCGGAACATTCCTGCGCGCTACCAGTTCATGAGCATGGAGGAACTGCGATGTTCATAAAATCTCTCACGGTCGTTACACTTATTGGGTTGTCCGGCATTGTCCTGTCCGGCTGTGTCGCCGATGATGGCGGCGATGGCTATTATGGCGGATCAGGAGGTTATATCTCCAGCTATCCGGACAATGGATATTACGGCAGGGACCGCTATGACCGCCGTGACAGATATTGGCGTGAAAGCAGGCGCGATCGCGACTGGAGAGATCGCCCCCGAAGGGACTGGGACGACAGAGGCGATCGCCCTCACCGAGGCGACAGACCTGATCGGCCAGATTGGAACGACAATAATAATCCAAGGCCACGCCCGCCAGTCGTAGAGCGACCAGATCGGCCCGAGCCAAGCAGACCGGATCGCCGGGAGCGTACAAAAGAGCGCAGCCTGTCTTCTGATGCCGAAAAATCTATCCAGGAACGGCAGGGTGTGGGCGGAACAAGGCCCATTTTGCCGCGTATGCCGGGAACGTCCGACCGGAACTAGGTCTCTTCAAGACAATGCTTGAGGCTCTGTTGAAAATCAGAGCCTTGAGCCACCAAGCTTCATATGTCTGTTGACGTCCTTATAAAGCAGATAGCGAAACGGCTCCGGACCACCCGCGTAGCAAGCTTGCGGGCAGAAGGCCCGCAGCCACATGAAATCGCCAGCCTCGACCTCCACCCAATCCTGATTGAGGCGATAAACCGCCTTGCCTTGGAGGACGTAAAGCCCGTGTTCCATGACATGCGTCTCGGCAAAGGGAATGACAGCTCCCGGTTGCAACGTGACGATAGTGACATGCATGTCGTGACGCATGTCCGAAGGATCGACGAAGCGCGTCGTGGCCCATCGTCCGCCCGTGTCGGGCATGACAGTCGGGGCTATGTCATTTTCATTCAGGAGAAGCGGCGGTGGTGTTTCAATGCCATCTACCGCTTCATAGGCTTTGCGCACCCAATGGAACCGAACATGCGCGTTGGATATGTTCAACGCCTGCCAATTTGTCGAAGGTGGAATGAAGGCATAGCCGCCGGGCTGCAGGATGTGCTCCTTGCCCGCAATTGTAAGCTGCAATTCCCCCTCCACGACAAAGAGAACGCCTTCGGCTTGCGGATCGATTTCGGGACGCGTGCTGCCACCCCCCGGCGCCACTTCCATTATGTATTGTGAAAAAGTTTCCGCAAAACCGGATAACGGCCTGGCGATGATCCAGCAGCGCGTTTTTTCCCAAAATGGCAGATAGCTTGTAACAATATCCTGCATGACCCCTTTCGGGAGCACCGCATAGGCCGTGGTGAACACGGCACGCCCCGTGAGAAGCTGGCTTTGCGCAGGATGCCCGCCTTGTGGCGCATAATATGGATTTTGGGACATGGTGGACTCCTGAGTCTGGTAAGAAACTTTGTGCTCAATTTTGCCACAGGACTTCGCATGTCAAGCGCGAAGGCCCTTAGCTTACATGGTTGAACACAATCATTTTGTCGTCCGCCATTTCTTCCATCGTCCAAGGTATGCCGCCAACACCATAGCCTGACTGACGACGGCCGGTGAAAGGCATCCAATCGGTCCGGAATGCCGTATGGTCGTTAACAAGGACAGCGGATGCATCAAGATGTCTGGCAGCTTTCAACGCAACCGCTATATCTGATGCGAAGACGCTTGCCTGAAAGGCAAAAGGCAGTGAATTGGCGATATTGATGGCTGCATCAAGATCACTATATCCGTAGACGCATGTCAAAGGTCCGAATACTTCGAGCCTGGATACTTTTGTTTCGGCGCCTGGATTAAGAAGAATGGACGGGCGCAAAGTTGTTTCAGACAGACGTCCGCCACCGATTTGTGTTGCCCCCTGCTCCGTCGCTTCCTTGATCCAGGCTTCCACGCGATCCGCCTCCTTGGGCAAAATCAATGGGCCGACTTCCGTATCCTTCAGGACAGGATCACCCACACGCAAAGCGGTAACTTTGGCAGCGAAAGCCTCGGTAAAACTGGCCAATATGTCTTCATGCACAAATAGCCGCTGCGACGAAACGCAGACCTGCCCGGCATGGTAATAGCCGCCTTTGACAACGCTGGCGGCGACCCTGTCCACGTCCACACCGCGGTCAATAATAACGGGCGCGGCACCGCCATGTTCGAGTGCACAACGCGTGCCAGACGGCAGCTTGCTTTTCAGATACCAGCCGATCTTGGCCGAGCCAATGAAACTCAGGAAAGCAATGCGTGGGTCTATCGCCAATTGCTCTGCCAGCGCATTATCTTCTGTAAGGAAAGTCTGGCACCACTGTTCGTCGAGCCCGGCTTCCCGGAAAAGCTTGACCAGTTCGATACAGGAGATCGGCGTCGTGGAAGCGGGCTTGATGATGACCGGGCAACCAACAGCAATCGCCGGTGCAATCTGGTGAACGATCAGATTAAGCGGATGGTTGAAAGCCGATATAGCCGCAACCACGCCGATTGGCTCCTTGGTTGTGAACGCCCATCTATTGGCACTCGCGGCAGTAAGCCCCATCGGGATTTCCTTGCCCCCGAAATTGCGCAATTCATCTGCTGCATTGAGAATGCCATCAATTGCCCGTGTCACTTCAATGATGGCGTCCGGCAATGGCTTGCCGCCCTCACGCGCGATAATTAAGGCAAAACGGTCACGATTCGCCTCAAGCAGCGCCGAGGTTTTGCGCAAAACAGCCATCCGCTCATGGGTTGGCAGCCAACCGGCCTTGTCAGCAAAAGCTTGCGCAGCCATCTGCAACTTGTGCTCCAGGGCCTTGCCGTCGTCGGTTGGAATCTCCTGAATGATTGCGCGGTCAAACGCCTGATATACTTTCATTGCAAGCGTCACTTCATGACTCCAATATCGCTGGAAGCCGCTCACGCAACTCCTTCACCAGAACGCGCTCGTTTTCCGAATAATCGATCGGCACATTGACCAGATGCACGCCACCTTCAGCAAAAGCCGTCGCTATCACCTGTTTGAACTGCCCGATTTCCGTGACCCGCGTTCCCTGGGCTCCATATGACTGCGCATATTTAACAAAGTCCGGATTGCCAAACGTCATTCCGAAATCTGGAAATTCATCCACAGCCTGTTTCCAGCGTATCATCCCATAAGCGCCGTCCTCAATGACGAGCACAACCAGATTGAGCTTCATGCGAACTGCAGTTTCAAGCTCCTGGCTGTTCATCATGAATCCGCCATCCCCGCAAACAGCCATGACGCGGCGTTCGGGATAAAGCATTGCTGCCGTCATGGCCGAGGGCAATCCGGCACCCATTGTCGCCAAGGCATTATCGAGAAGCAGCGTATTGGCCATTCTGGTTCGGTAATTTCTTGCAAACCAGATCTTGTACATACCATTGTCGAGCGCGAGGATACCGTCATGCGGCATCGCTTCGCGAATATCATGGACAAGCCGTTGCGGGGTAAACCGGTCCTCGGTGGCGCGTGCCGCAATCCGGCTTAAAATGCCCTCCCTCAAATGCAGCAGGGCCTGGGCATTGGGGAGTTTCCCTTCGATGCGATCCGCCAATGCTTTGAGCGATGGACCAATATCACCGATGACTTCTGATTGCGGGAAATAGACTTGCTCAACTGTTGCTGGCAGATATCCCACATGGACGACATTCGGGCCCTCCGCCCCCATGATGAAAGGCGGCTTTTCAATCGTGTCATGCCCAATGGTAACGATCAGATCGGCCTGCTCGATAGCCTCATGCACATAATCGCGCTCTGAGAGCGCCGCCGTTCCCATGTATAATTCAGTGCCGCCGGGAACCGTGCCCTTTCCCATCTGCGTTGTGAAAAACGGAATTTGGGTACGAAGCACGAATTGCGCAATGTCTGACGTGGACCGGGGACGCGATGCGGCCGCGCCGAACATCAACAAAGGACGCTTCGCCGCCATGATGATCGAGGCAGCGCGTTCAAGAGACAAATCGCTGGCTGTTGGCAGTTCGACCGCATGGGGCGCAATCAGTGGAACCGGCTGACACTCCTCCGCCGCAATGTCTTCCGGCAGTTCCAGATGCACCGGCCCCGGCCGCTCCTCCTGCGCAATCCTGAAAGCCTCGCGCACAGTGGTTGGAATCATCTGCGGAGACACGATTTGCCGCGACAGCTTGGTCAAGGGCTTCATTGACGCCACCACATCAACCACCTGAAACCGCGCCTGCCTGGAAGATAATATTCCCTTTTGGCCGGTAATCATGATCATGGGCATTGCGCCGAGCAGCGCATAGGCCGCCCCTGTCGAAAGATTCAACGCGCCCGGGCCCAATGTCGTCAGGCAGACGCCCGGCTTGCCCGTCAAGCGCCCATAGGTCGCCGCCATGAATGCCGCCGCCTGCTCATGCCTGGTCAGAACTAGCTGGATGGAAGATTTTCGGATTGACTCGACAACATCAAGGTTCTCTTCACCCGGTATGCCAAAGATACGGTCAACGCCTTCGTTCTCAAGCGCTGCAACAAGTAGATCGGAACCTTTTGTCATGGATTTATGCTCGGCTGTTGACTGGAGCTATCGAGGGGACCCTCGAAAGTTGCGACTATGTGCAAGATAAGCCGTTTTCCCTGCCTGTCCACCCAAACGGTTCATCAACCAATAGTGATCTCAGGTGTTAAGCCCGGCCACCAATGAGCTGTTTTTGGCCACGGCGGTGAATGCCATGTTTGTTCGCCATGCTTTGCAACATTTTCTCGGTCGCAAACGGAAATTCGCGGCGCAGTTCCATCCATGACAAACGCGGAAACAGATCGGACAGACGGATGATTTCCTGCATTGTCCAATTATGTTTGCTGGGCGAAAGATTAAGCCTGCGACATTGCCCGCGAATGGCCGCAGGGCTGCGCGCGGGCAGCATTTCTGCAAGTCTGGCATAGTTTGGATAGAACTTGCGGACAATGGACATTTCTTTTTCAGTCCATGGTCCGGTTTGGTATGTCGACATGACAATTGGCTTTCGGAGCGAATGCGCCTTCTGTATGAGAAGCTGAAGTCAATGATTTATGAGGCTTCCGCTGAAGCAATCAATTGCAACTAGTTGTGAGGAAGCACCCATTTGGCGGAATCCTGGCCGACTTAACCGATAAACTGGAGATATTTCCATGCCAGCACTCATATTTCGCAAAGCGGTGCAAACGGACTTACGCACCTTGATTCTTCTGCTGGCCGATGACGAACTCGGACAAAATCGTGAAACGGTATCGGACCCCATAGCTGATTGCTATATTCGGGCTTTAAAGGCTATCGAAGAAGACCAGAACCAACTTTTGGTTGCCGTCTTAGAAGATGACCAAATCATCGGCTGCATGCAGCTTTCCTATATACCTGGACTTTCACGCAGCGGGATGTGGCGCGGCCAGATCGAAAGCGTGAGAATCGCGCCAAGCCATCGGGGTCGAGGCATCGGTCACCGCATGATCGAATGGGCGATTGAAAATTTCAGAGAGCGCGGATGCGGGCTCGTTCAATTGACATCGGATAAAACGCGGCCGGATGCGCTGAGATTCTATAGCTCGCTTGGATTCGCGCCAACACATGAAGGTTTCAAGCTTTCGCTTTGACGATCCATTCAGGATAAGTTGCTACGTTTCCCCCGAATTGCTTTAATCGTCCAAACCTTTGCCCTCAAGAATTTTTGGCATTGCCTTTTCAATTCTGGCCTCGCGGGTTTTGGATTGTTTTGCCGATGAGAAATGGAGAAGATATCCTCTCTGTCTCCCCGGTGTCAGCGCCTCAAAAGCCGTTTTCAAGGCAGGCATATTATCGAGTTTGATCTGGAATTCTTCAGGAACAGCGAACTCTTTCGTCTTTTTAAAATCGACCTTCAATCCCGCCTTCTGGACCTCAATGGCCTCCTGAATATAATCTTTGAGGACGGCTCTCATCCCCGTTATTTCCGACAGGCTGGTAAACCGGACCTGGCGCGCGGACTGCACATTTTCAGTTTGCCGGATCAGAATATTCTTGTCGTCTTTCAACAGGGCGCCTTGGATAAACAACATTGCGCAATAGGCCTTAAACCCATGAATAAGAACGATATTGCTGTTTTGAAACGTATAGCATGGAACACCCCATTTCAGCTCTTCGGCCA